>JAMPFE010000020.1 GCA_023664705.1 Lachnospiraceae bacterium
CTCGTTCCGTAAAGTCGTGTGGCAAAGGGCGCTGCGCCCCTTTGCAATCCCCGCTTCGCGCCCTTGCATAGTCACCTGAAATCACAAAGGCATTTTCTTTTTCAGCCTTGCGATTTTTTCTGTTCCGCTATCATCTCAATCGCGGCATAAATTTCGCTCTTTTGCACGTCCGACAACTCGTGCCGCAGCCTGCGGATAAAGGTCTGTTCGCTCACTCCCAACGTCTCCGCTATCTAGTAGAGATAGACGCTGTTCTCACGCGCTTTGGAGCGCACGTCAATGTTTTTCTTCATAGGGTTTACCTCCTAAAAAATTTTGTTCAAGCGCTTGACAAATCGCCATTGATGTGATATAATATCATTAACGGCAACATCTGTGGTTGTAATCGCATTATATCACAGACGAAAACTAATGTCAAGCAATTCCACAAATATGGTGATAAAACGGAGGTAAAGTTATGGTACAGGATAAATACGGCGTGATATTCAGCAAGCGCGTGAGGGAGCTGCGTCGGGAACGGAATATGACCATTGAACAATTCGCGAATGCTGTCGGAATTTCAAAGAGTACCGTCGGCTATTACGAGAGCCGCGACCGCGTTCCCGACATTGTTATCGCGGGCAGAATGGCGGAGGTGCTGGGTGTGACCGCGGATTATCTGATAGGGCGCTCCGACGCTCGGACGAAAGAGCCGAAACTCAAGAGCGTGTGCGACAAGGTTGGATTGTCCGACAAGTCGGTGATGATGTTGGCAAGGCTGAAAGAAGAAAATGTTGCACGGCTGAGGATAATAAATATGCTCCTTGAGCAAGCGGACGATGACATAACCGATGATTACGAGCTTGAGGGCAGCTACGAGGGCAGTATTCTGAACGCGGTTTGCCGCTATCTGGATAGGTACAAATCCGCCGATGAATTTGTCGCGGAATATGGTTCGAGTTCCGATGAGGGAATTTCGAGCGCAATGCGGAGCGCGGTTTATAGGCTCATTCTCGACCAAGCGGTGGACGCGATGAAAAGCCTTGCTAACTCCGATAGGCTTGCGGACGCGCTCTTTCGTGACGATTACTATGATGACGGTGATGATTGATGTCGGAATTGTGTATTGACATTTCTATTTTGTTATGGTATAATTATTTTGTTGGGTGTTACCCGATGAATGTTATATAAAACTTTGAAAAGCGGTGATACGATGAAATACAAAATAGACAGGGAATTAAAGAAAATAGCAAGGAATAAAGCACCGTCAAACATATATTTATATCCCATCGTGAATATTGCGATGAAGCTATCTGTGTGCAAATCGGATGATAAGGTTATCGTTAATAAATACGTAACTCCGGGATATAAAAATGCAAGGCTTTCTTCGCTTGTTATTGAACCACGGGAGCATAGTGGTATTCTTCCGTGTATCATATTTTATCACGGCGGAGGTTTTTTATTAAAAGCTTCAAAAGCACATTACCAAATCGCGAAATGGTATGCTGAGAAAGCAAAGTGCAAAGTAGTGCTTACCGATTACAGATTACTGCCTAAAAATAAATTCCCCGTTGCTGTTGAGGATTGTTATTGCACTTATAAATGGGTGCTTGATAATGATGATATGTTAGGAATAAACAGGGATAAAATAATCGTGGCAGGTGATAGCGCGGGAGGAAATCTAGCTGCTGCCGTTACTTTAATGCTATGGGATAGAAATCGGCTCTCTCCTTTTGGGGCAATGCTTATATATCCAGTCACAGATAGGCGTATGATAACGAACTCAATGAAGATGTTCACGGATACTCCTATTTGGGATGCAAAGCTAACGAAGATGTTTTGGCGAGCATATTTAGGGGATAAAGAGCCGGAGCAAATTCAATATGCGTCGCCCATAGAGGCAAAATCCTTGGAACATTTCCCAAATACTTATATTGAGGTTGCTGAATTTGATTGCCTTCGTGATGAGGGAATTGCATTTGCGGATAGACTGCAGTCGGAAGGTGTTATTACAGAACTATATGAAGTGAAAGGTGCGTGTCACGGTTTTGAAACAGCACTTGAAAGCAGCATTATAGCAGAAGCAATGGAAAGAAGAATTAGGTGGATTAAAAGTTTGCTGAACAAACAATGAATTAGACAGAATAATAAAACAGCACTGTTTTGATAGACAGTGCTGTTTTTGTTTGTCAATCACTCGATTGCCCTGTCGTCCTGCTCCGTTGCGTCAGGTCAACAGATGTAGAATGAAAAGGAGCGTGATAAATATTGTTAAATATTAAAGAGTTTGAGGAAGCTCTTGCAAGGGAAACGCGTGCCTTGAAAAATTATCAACAAGATCGGTATGGTGGGTTACTCCTTGATTCGGACTTGGAGAATTTTCTCAAGGATAAATTTTTCGGCGTTGATAAGCAAGAAAATCTAACGGTAGCGGCGATATTTGATGAACAGTCGGTCTGTGATGTTTTTTGCGAACTTGCTTTCCAATATAAACCTATGAGCTTTAGTGAATTTAAGAGGGTAACAAATGGCGATTGGAAGAATCCTTATTTTTATCATAAGCACAATAACTATATTTTTTATTCTAACACATAAAAGGAGGCTCAAAAAATGACCTCACAACAATTTTTACAGACAACCAAGCAACTTAATCAGTTGCGTGAGTATACCAATTCCGCTATTATGGGCAAGAATAAATCAGGCAAAATTGATATTATCAACCGATATATCGAGAGCATTGCTGAATTGGTATTGCAAAGTTATATCGAGGACTCGACGGTCATATGGTACAAACAAGACGGACGAGAGTTTGTTGATATTATCCATGACCATGACAAGGAGCATATAATGCGCTATTTCAAGTGTTATAGCGGGTACAGGAATTTTAATTGGGATGGGTTTCGGCAAAAATGCAAGAACATACTCGATCTTTCACGTTATAAACCGACAAAAATTCCCGATATAATAACGTTCTGCGACGACGATGAGTAATAATGAAGCATTTGGTTTCATTTCTCATTATTTTTTTGCGGTAATAGACGGGGTAACCCGTTTGTTATAGATTAGCTCTTCTTTCATATGCCGATACCGCCGCCTTTTCTACCTCTTTGGTGGCGGTATCAACGGCGTACCGATGGGTTTCCATAGATTTTCCCGTCAGTACAATTTTTTGGAAAGACCGTCGGCTTGGCTCACCACCTCCGACGGTCTTTTTCAAAAAAAATAAATTAGTGTAACGATGCAAAGGGATTACTCCTTACCCTTTGCATTATACATATTATTCAGCATACATTGTTAAACTAAAACCCCGCCGAATCTACAGCATCTTTTCGGCAGGGCGTAGGTTTAGCAACATTGTTCTGCTGTTTGTCGCGACAAGCGGTCAAGCCACTGCGGTTAGCAGTCGTTTTATTATGTGACCGCGTTGCCGCGAGAACCAACGGCACAATACCGTTTTTTATTATTTAACTTTGATATTTATGGAGGATCTTATTATATGGACGAGAATGTAAACAGATATAAGAGAGCGTCTACGACCGCCGAAGCTGAAATTGAAGCGCAAAATCTCACTTTAAGTGAGGTTTTGGGGTTAATCACCGATATTAACAACACCATTTTCCAAAACGAAGATAACAAGATTTTGGACTACTTTCTGCCGTTTTCGTATTATATTATTGAATATCTCAAGCTGCCGCGTTTTTTCAAGGACGAATTTACTAAAATGCCTACTTTTGAGGATTTTTTTAGTGGTTGCTGTGCCGGCGAATATGATACATATATCCGCGCGATAAGTAAAACCAAGTCGTCTCGGATAGTTAACGAAGCCTTTGATATACGCAGAGAAGCGTTTTTGGCAAAAACACAAAATCCCTTGGCGGAAACAGTTGGCAAGATAAACGGAGCACTGAACGTACTGACCAAGGATTTTGAAAACATTGAACCGGGAACTCTCCGGAAGTTTATAAGTGATTTCGCGGAATTTGCTCAAAAGGTAAATACCGAAGATGTAACGAGCGCTATGCTCAAAAAGGCTGCCGTTTCATCTTTATCAGAAAATAAAGACTCCGACACCAAGGAAAACTAAGGGAGGGATTTTCATTAAATTTAAAAAACCCATAAACTTAGACAAACCGCTTTCTCTCTCGAAAGAGGATATAAACGAGCGGCTGTCGATTTGCAAAAAGATGAAGTGCTTGTTTGAAATGGAGCCGGACGAATATATGCGAACGTCCGAGGTAGCCGATTTCTATAATGTTGCAGAGACAACAATAAATTACCAATATACAAACCACAAAGAGGCTTTTATGTTGGACGGCACATATGAGAACTCCCCTCCCGACGCTACTCTTGTGCAAGCGATATTAGAGGACGAAGGAATCGAAGTATTAAATGCCAATAATTTGCCAAGCAAAAAATATAAGCCCGAAGATTATGTGTCCGAGTGGGATTTTCGGCTATACCCCAAGAGATCTGTATTGCGAATGGCAACTCTCCTGCGACCTACCTCCATTACAAAAGCGGTTTGCGAGCAGCTGCTAAATCTCTCCGAGGTTGATTTTCGACGGTCATCGGAAATAAAGAAAGAAATATACTTGCTGAAAAATATCAGAAAATCTATCAAGAGCAAGTGCCAAGACCTTGTTAAGCAAGCCAACGAGGAATACCAAAGGTGGCGCAATCGTAATTTATTTTCCATAAGACCATATTTTCCGCAGGAGTATGCTATTGCCGCGTTATATTCCGAGTTTGGAATGACGTACAGCACAGTAAAATGGCGAGTGCTTAACCAACTGATACCCTGCCAACTGCACAAGCAAGATCGCACTCATCGAGAGGCTTTGATAGCCGCTGTGCGAAGAATGGCAAAGCAATTCCATCATCGTGATGAACTGACCGATGAGGAATTGCATATAATCATGGAAAAGTATGACAATGAAAGGTAACGTAAAACCGCTTTTATATACGGTCGAAACGACATATCCGAGAATTTTTCGGACGAATGGCGGTTCGACCGTATTTTTTTGTCATTTCGGCTGTAAACCGAAATGGTGTTATATAATATAAATCAAGGGGGTAATTATTAAATGGCAAATGATTACGGTATTAAACTATCCGTATCGGTAACGGACTTATTACAGAGCATTCAGAGTGCTCTTTCCAAAATAAACGACGGCGGAAAACTCAGAAAACTCAAGCTGTCGATAAACGCTAACGCATTATCGACAAGTATTCACAAAGTAATCGATGAGATAAACGCCGCCGACAAACTTAAATCCAAGCCAATAAACCTTACCGCGAGTGAATCTTATCTTCGCAAAAGCATTCGCTCTGCAATTGACAATATAAACGCAAGCGGAACACTGGCAAATAAGCCTATAAAAATAGGTGCAAAACTTGATATAAAGTCGCTTGGCAAACAGTTACAGGCGCAAATAGCGGGCGTTTCAGCACAGACAGGTAATTTAACTGTTGGAACGAACGCAAACAGCACATCAATTCAAAAGGTGATTACAGGTGTTCGCGAATCGCTTGAACAAGAGGGAAGACAACTCTCAATCAATAATAAATTTCTCCGAGAGCGTGAGACTTTATACACGAGAACGGGAGTTCTGAAAACTTCCACAAAGTACGGTACAAGCGGTGAGAATACCACTATAAGCGCGACTAACGGAACAGTGACTTCTATAACCAAAGTTACGGACAACAGCAAAATCGCGGCAGAGCAAGCCAAAGCAACGGCGGCAATAAATGAAACAAGGAACGCTCTAGCCGCTCTCAAAGCGGAATATGCCGACGCTAACGCACCCAAAGCGATAAAGGACACAACTCATTTCAACACTCTTGAAACAGAGTATCAAACAATAACACGGCTCATAAACGAGTTTGAGCAGTCCGATAACAAGAACACGGCTTTGTTCAAAGCGAATATCAATGCCCGTGTAGAGGCTCTGCACCAACTTATAGCAGAGTATCAACGCGCGGAATATGCGCCTAACCAGTTGCGTACAAAGGATGTTGGCACGTCAAAGGACATTGCGGCGAATCAACTGCGAGAGTTTATTGCGCAAGTCAAGGCATCCGATGTACCTATCGCGAAAATGCAGACCACGATTGACGGCTTGAACAGTTCTGTAGCGAATATCAAGGACGCTGGCAGTTTAACGCAATACCTGAATCAATTCAGCATTGCCAAGTCCGAATTTTCCGCATTGAAAGCCGAAACCAAAGCTGCAACAGCCGAACTTACACAAACCGATAAGGTAATCCGACAGATTGAAAATTCGCTCAAAAGACTGTCGACCGAAAGCAACAAGGGCATATTTTTGAAAAACAGCAGCCGTGAAGAGGTTGTTGCTCTGCAAGGGACTATAAATTCACTGAAATCAGATTATGTATCACTGCAAAACAGTTTGAAAAACGACAGTTCACCCGAAAATGTTAAGCGGGTTAAAGCAGAAATAACAAGTCTTAACAAACAACTTAAATCGGTAGTTGTTTCTTCACGAGAACTGAAAAACATTTTGTCACAATTGAAAATAAAAGATGACGTCATCTCGAAAGCGACTGCACTTAACGGACAAATATCCGACTATATGTCTAAAAACAGTCTGGCGATGAAGACAGTCAATCCTCTGTCTGGAATGACATTCGGCGCGGAAATGGAGCAATTGCGAGCGGCTTTGCCTAATGCAAAAGACCTAAACGCGGTGCAGCAGTTAAGTAACCAATTCGCAACGCTGAAATCCAACATAAAGTCGCTTGGCAAAGAGGGCGCTACAACTTTTGAAAGTTTGGGAGTAAACGTTCTCAAATTCGTAAAGTGGATGGGTATGACGCTTATCCTCACCAAAGTACGGCAATATTTCAACAAGTTATTCACAACAGTTCACGAACTCGACACTGCTCTGGTCGATTTGCAAAAGACTTTTAAGGGCAGTACAGCAGAACTTGATGATTTCTATAACGAATCAAATAAACTTGCTAAACAGCTTGGTGTAACTACTCAAGAGATTATTTCGCAAGCTGCCGCGTGGAGCCGTCTTGGGTATTCATCAAATGACGCCATGCGGGAAATGACTGAAATGTCGTCTATGTTTGCGGCAATATCGCCGGATATGGACACGAGCACGGCGACAGACGGACTTGTTTCGATTATGAAAGCGTTTAAGATAGACCCCGATAACGTGCTTGACGGGATATTGTCTAAGGTCAATATTATCGGTAATACTGCCGCTACTAGCAACGGCGAAATTGTGGAAATGTTGCAGAAATCCTCTGCGGCGATGCGAGAGGGAAATAATACATTAGAGCAGACCATAGCACTGGAGACGAGTGCAATTGAGATCCTTAGAAATGCTCCCGAAACTGGCACGGCCTTCAAAACCATCAGTGCCCGCTTGCGTAACCTTGACGAAGAGACGGGTGAAACTATCGGCGATGTAGAGGAGCTGATAGGCAAATTCGCTGAAGCAACAAAAACTGCAAAAACTCCCGGCGGTATAAGCCTGTTCACCGACGAAAGCAGAACCACATATAAATCTACTTTCCAGATTTTCAAAGAATTATCGGAAGTTTGGGATAGTCTCACGGACGTTCAGACTGCCCGATTAGGTGAAATTGTCGGCGGCAAGAGACAGTTGCAAGTGGTTTCCGCAGCAATATCCAACTTTGAAGCCGCAGAAGAAGCTATGAATAATATGGCGAACAGCGCGGGTAATGCCGAAGCGGAAATGGAAGTCATTCGCGAGAGTGCGGCTTATGCTTTAAACGAACTCAAGGAAACATTCACGGAATTGGCGCAGGATAGCGTTAGCCGTGATTTTCTAAAGGGGCTTATCAAAACAGGCACGGGATTGTTGACTGTAATTGACAATCTTGTAAAAACGTTCGGCGCACTGCCTGTTGTTATCGGTACCGCCGCGGGTGCAATAACAGCTTTTAAGAAAAAGGGCGAGGGATTTTTCGGATATAATAAAAATGGTAATTTGACTTTCTTGGGCGCAGATACAAGCAATGGCATCAAGTCTTGGTTTAACGAAAAAACAGACCCTACCGGCGAAAAAGCACTGCTTAAAAATGAAATCAAAGCCGTAAAAGAGTTTGACAACGCTATAAGAAATAACTCCATGACCTTGCAAACTTACAATGCCGTTATGAAAAGCAGCAACGATAATATCAAGCGGTACGGTCGTGCCGTTATGCAAGGCAAAGACCAAACGCTCGCTTTCAAAAAGGTCAACGCGCAGTTACAAGCGGAAATGGGGCTTGTTGGCAAGAAAATGGCAATAACCGAAAAAGCAACCAAACGTCTCAATATTGCAATGAAAGCGCTTAATACAGTTAGTTCTATGCTTTTCTCAATGGGATTAAGCTGGGCTGTAAGCGCATTTGTAGAAGCGGTAGACAATGCCATCCACTCAATAGAGAATTATGCTAAAGAGATCAAAGACCTTGACAGCGAGATAAGCGGTGTTGAAACCGAAATCAAGGACTTAAACGAGCAATTGACCGATACAAAAACGCGTATATTCGAGCTACAGCAAATGCCCAAACTAACACTTTTGGAGCAGGACGAACTCGATAGGCTGATACAGACCAATGACGAGTTGGAGAGACAAATACGGCTGAAAAAAGGTCAGCTTGTTGACGATATAAACGACAAGCACGAAAAAGCCGCCAATATGCTTAAGGAGATGACAACTCCCACCGATCTACAGGCAGATAAGTGGTGGAACTGGATTCCATTTCCCGCTATAAAAAGCGCTATCAACCTTATCGTTGGCGCGAACAAGGAAATCAAAAACCTTAGTCTCGACGACCAGTTGTCAGACCTAGAAGAATACAAAAATATTGTCAAAGAAATCGGCGACATCAAATCGTCGGACGCCTATAAGGGAGACCCCGACAAATTTGACGATGAAATTGAAAAGAAAGAGAAGACGCTTGGAGAACTAAGCGACAAAATATACACCTACTACACCAATTACTGGAGCGTTTTGCAAAACGGTCTCGACCCCAATATAAGTTCGGAGAAGAAATACCTTGACATTATAAACAAGGCAATAAATGAGTGGGATATTCTTCAGGAAAAAGTCGATACGACGTTTGAGACGCTGTACAACAATCCCAAATATGCCAATGTAAAATCACAGCTTGAACAACTCGCCAAAGACGGAGAACTTAGCACCAAGAAATTTGCGGAGTTTACCGACAAGGATATCGAGGGTATTGAGGATTTTAAGAAGGCTCTGGAAAGCATTGACGGCGCGACTTTTGAAAGCGTATGCGAATCAATCAACAAAGAAGCAACCAAAGCGGGAAATTCCATTGACAACTTTACCACGGAGCTCGAAAAACTTTACGAAACACTTGACAAAATCATTGACAAACAGGAAAAACTCGCGGAAACGTTTAACAAAGTCCGTTTGGGTAGTTCATTAACCGCTGAAGAAGTGTATGAACTCTCCAAAGAAATGCCGAATATATTCAAATACCTTGAACCGACATCGGACGGCGGATATACGCTCTCTGCGGACGGGTTCAACGCTCTTAGCAGTGAGAATATTGATACCGAAAAGGATAAACTGAAAAAGAGCATATCCGAGACAAAAACACAAATAGCTTTGCTGGGCGCATTGGAAAAAGCCGCTCTCGATGTCGAGAACTCTTACGGTAAAGACCAAGGCTTAATAGACCATTTTATGCAGCTTTCGGACGCTACCGAGGAATTGCGTGAAAGTCTCGGTGTACAGTCAATGAGCGAGATAAGCAAAGGGCTGGAAACGCTGCAAGAAAGCCTGAAACAGGACGAACTACATCTTGACGTGCTTACAAGCGCGTTCGATAAGAGTATTGCTGATTTTTATGAGGAATCGAAATCCAAAATTTCCGACCTTAACAAAGAACTGCAAGCGTTTGATAACGCAGTCAAAACGCTAAGCGAAGGCAATACATTAAGCTATGACGAAATGGTTGAAATAGTCGAACTCGCGCCCGATCTGCAAGACTTCTTTACCGAAATGCAGGACGGCTACACCATTTCAGCGGATAAACTCACCGAATGGCGTAAAAAGAGTTTTGAGGCTAGAAACGAATATATCCAAGGGCTTATAGAGCAGGCTAAAGCAGAGTTGCAAACCGCCCAAGACGCTAAACAAGCCGCCGAGATAATACTGAATATCCAGAACAAATTCGGCACGGCAGAAGAGCAGCTTATGGCTCAGGTCGACCTTGAGGCGGCTGAAAAGAAAATCAAGGATATACTCGATACAATTGAAAAATACGAAGCACTAATGGGCGATGTCAAATCTCCCGATAACAGCGACAATGATATTTCCAACGAACTCCAAAACCAAATCGACTACTATAAAAACATAGCCGACGCCGTTAAAATAATGACAGACAAATACTCGGACGCTCTCGACAAAGAGAATGACGCGCTTAACGATATGAAAGACGCGCTCACCGGCGCAAACGACGAGCGCCAGCGCGAGCTTGACCTTATAGAAGCACGTAATAACCTCGAAAACGCCAAAAAGCGCAAGGTATATGTGTATACCGAGGGTGAGGGATTTAAACAAGTTCGTGACGAAAAGGCAGTCAGTGAGGCGGAGGAGGATTATCGTGAAGCTATAACCGACGTTCAAGTAGCCGCTATCGATAAGCAAATCGAAGCCAATGAGAAATTGCAAAAGGCGCTCGAAGAATATGCCAAGCAGTATACTGATGTCGAGGGCAATATCAGCGACGCTATCACAGTAGAACAGGCACTGAAAGCACTGGGGTTAAACTCTCCCGAGGATTTGCTCTCGCTGCCCGAAAGCACCTTGAACGACCTAATTAACAAACTGGCGGATGCCATGGTGCAGAAAGAAAACCTCGACAACAAAGATAATACGATGTACTCTCCCGTTACGCTTGATTCCGTTCTGGAAAAGCTGGGTTCCACTAAAACAGTGGACGATATTCCCTTGTCAATATTTGACGATGTTAAACAAGCGGCTTATAACAATGCCGTTGACGGCTTTAAGCAAGCGGCAAAGGAAATGACGGAGAATATGATTAATAACACCACAAACAATAATAACACGACCAATAACAGTCCGAATTTAACAAATAACATTACTATAAACGATGCAACAGACCCCGAAAAAATAGCACAGATGATACACGACTACACAAACAAATTGCTTATTGAGTATTGTAACAGGATAAGGTAATATTACTGATATTGTCGGAAAGGGTTGCCGATTAAGCCTTGTTTTTTAAATTTTGAGAAAATATAGGTTTAATCGGCATTTTTCGTGGTATGGAAGTGCAGAAATGTAGTTTTTTTCTGCTATGTATTTTATTTATGAAAGGAAGTGTTAAATTATGGGTGTTTCTATTATGGACGCGCATCCCAATAACGAGTGTATAGACCTTAGCACTAACGAGGCGTGGTTTTCGTTTATATTCTGCGGGAGCAGGATCGATACCCTTAAACTGCATGCTTACGACTATTATACGGGTGAAGAGATAATAGGCACTACGCCGGACAAGGTTCATAAAATTTATTCGCCGTCTGTTTTTACAAATCTTACCGTGCGCGGCGGCGTCGGTAACGGTGTTCGTGTTAATATCAAGGATTTCGTTGAAAACGCAGAAAGTGTATTTAAGGCAGACGGCGAGTATACTTGGCGTGCTGAACTTGTACAGGAGGTTGACCCCGCTAATGGGTTATTCCCCGACAATATGGTATATGAGGGTTCGCTTGTCGGTGAGCCTACGGTACGCGCTATCGTCGCTAATATACAAGGGCACGATTACAGCAATTATCTTCCGCTTACTCCCGATATTCATAACCGTATCAAGCCTCCGTATTATGTGGACTTCCTTGACAGTAAATACAACGGCGGTGCTTATGATATTCCTATTACTTACGCCGAACAGCGTACCGATAACAACAGCGGTGAACAATTTACCGCTATACGGCTTACGACGTTTGCAAGTACCGTAAAAGATACGGACGCTTTATTGCGCCCCGCTATCGGAACAAGCGTACTTGTTCACAAAAAGAAAAACTACGGTACTCCCGCAACAATCATGTCAAGTAATCCGAACACGTTTTTTATTGACGCGGATATAGCCGCATTGAACGACGGAGATAACAGCAATGACGGCGTTTATTTAAAAATCAGCGACAGTTATTATAAGGTTCTTTCTTATAATAAGGCTACGGGCGCGATCACTTGTCAAAACGGAGACGAGGTATATCATAAATACCCTGCGGGAACGCATTACAGTATTTACACCACACATTTTTCGACTCCGCATTATTATTTCAGAGTTCACAATATGCCAAAACTTACGCTTAGTGCAGAGTTCCACGAGCATAGACGTATGCAGCAAGATTACTATGACGATACGATAAATTGCTTGGATAATACGTTCAACGGCGTTTTGTTCAAGGCGGAACTTATCGGCGATTCTCACGCGGCGGTCAAATATTTCTATTGGGAGATATTTAACGAAAAGACAGGAAAACTGTTGTTGAAAACGGAGCGAATTTACTCCCAAGAAATGGAATGTGAGTTTTTTGTGCCGTTCGGCAATACGTATACGGGAAGAATTACCGTTATAACACAAGACGGCATTACATTAAGCGACGAGGTAAGTTATACGCTGCCCTCATCTCCGATTGAGAATGATAAAAAGTTTAAACTGCGGGCTATTCAGAACAGGTTTGGCGGTATTGAACTTGCTTGGGATTACAGTTATTGGTATGACGGCGGTTCTTTGTGGAAAGCAAATCAATTTGAGGTATGGCGGCTTGAAAAGCGGATAAACAAACTGAAATACTTGGGAAAAGTAGACTGTTCGCCTATCGGTATCAGCGGCGTTACTCCTGCGGCAAGCGGCGGCAACTGGTATCTTATCGACAAGTCGTGTGATTTTTCGCTGAAAACGCCTGTGGGAGCAAAAGTTAATATGTACCTTGTGGGCGGCGGTTCTGACGGCGGTAGTTATAAAGTTACTCCCAATTCGAGTAATCAGAGTTTTGCAACTCCTACTAACGGCGGTCAAGGCGGTTGCTTTATCAAGAAATCGCTTACCTCTTCTGATGGGCAATTGAAATTCCGTGCCAAAGTAGCGCAAAGAAATGATAACACTGATACCACTTTAAGCGTGAATGGCAATACATACAAATGTAATGACAGCGGCTACTCTCAAAGAGGGTCTGTAAAGGGCAATACTATGACCCAAAGTTCGGGTAAATCGGTCGTATATAATGATAATGCTCAAAATGGTGCGAACGGTTTTGAAACACCTTACGGATATGTTGCGTCAAGCGGTGGCGGTGGAGCAGCTTGCGGCGATAACAGGACAGTTGTTGATGGAGCAGATAAAGAAATAAATGTCATAGGATTGACCGTTAAGTCAGAGCATAAGAAGGATAACTGGATATTGATTGACCGTGAGGATTTGGGTGGTAAATCGGGTGATTTTACATTGGATGTTCCCGAAGGGTCACGGGTTAGAATGTTTTTAGTTGGCGGCGGCAGTGACGGCGCAACTTGGGGAAATAATCCTATACCGGGATGGGATAACAGCCACTCCGATGGATATGCCGGCGGTGGAGGAGGATATATCCTTGAAAAAGAGATTGATGTGAACGGACGAACGGTGGTTCACGCAAATATCGCCGACCGCAATGAGACGATCGGAACATCCGTTACCATAGGCGGTTCGAGTTATAATTGTAATGACAACGGAAGTACTAAAACCGCCGATACGCGAAACGCGACCGCTATAAAATATAGAAATGGATCGTCTGCTTACAAAGATGCGGAAAACGGTGTGAACGGCACAAAAACTCCATTTGGTTATGTGGGTTCAAGCGGAAGCGGCGGCGATGCGTATAACAGTTATCGCCATATGTATAAGGGAAAACCGGGCGAAGGTGCGGGTATGGGCGGCAGTGTTAACGTCGGCACAAAAACCGTAACAAACGGTACGGATGCAATAGGATATGGCTGCGGCGGTGGCGGTGCAGCAGCGGCAACATTTGATTATAGATTTGATTTGCCTTCGGTGGACTCGCAGCCCGGAAAAGGAGCACCGGGTTGTATCATATTTAAAATAGAAAGCTATGAGGTGTCGTGCCCCGACCCCGGTATCGGCGGCATTGGTGCGGGTAACGGCGGCGACCCCGGCGAGAACGGCACTAACGCTTTTCGTTATGGATGCGGTGGCGGCGGTGCCGGATATTGGGCGGTCGTTTCCGACGGCAATTATACTATCGCCGATAACGGTAAGGGTATGCAGGGTTGTATTATACTTGAGATAGACCTTAGCGGGCTTGAAGGCGGCAGCGGCGAACAGGTGTATTGTGTAGACTGGACTGCCGCGTCGGATAAAGACTATCAATATATCGTCACGGGTTGTAACTACGAAACCGAGTATAAAGCACGGCATAATCCGTTGGATATGATAGAATGTACCGCGACGGTGGATGTTAAACCGCATTTCACGGAGTTTTTCATATACTTCCTAAATGACGCGGACGTGCTTTGCGATACCAAACTGAATTACGAGAATTATGAAACTCCGCTTGTTGAGCCTATGGGGCGGTATGTTACCTCTAAAAACAACAACTACCGTATGATAAGGCGGCATAACCACACTCTTGCGCTTGAACGCGATGACAAGTCGTTTTACAGGCGGCATACTTGGCGTATTGAGGGAGACGTGGAACTCGGCGAGGTAACGCACAATATTACTCGGAACATCAACGCGATGTATGCGCGTATGCCTTCCGTTACGGATGAGGGAACGGATTATGACAGTTTCCCTATGAGTTTTCTGTTTGGTTATCTTGACTGCGAGGAAGCTGAAAATTCGGGATTTGTGTACGACGACCAATACATGTTCGAGTTGTGGAAAAAGTGCGTGTTTGAAAAGAAAACCGTTATGATAAAAGACCCAAAAGGCAACGTCTGGACGGGAGTTCTGGATGCTCACGGTTACGAGGTCGAATATGATACAGACGGTATGCCCTATATAATAAATGTACAATTTACGCAGACAAGGACGGAGCATAACACTCGCGTTATGATAGTGGACGATCATAATGAGTATTTGAAAACCGTGAAAGGAAATCATTTGAAATAATTGGAGGGTAAATGAAAAGAATTTATGTGGATAATGTCGCGGTTGCGGCGATGAATGAGAGGTGTTTTTATGGCTGATAACAAAGATATAGAAGTGAATGTAAGGGGTGTTGCCCCAAAATTAAAGGGCAATGACTCGCGATATGGACGGTGGTTTTTGATTGATGAAAGCGGAGACTTTTCTCTCGACCACTCGGTCATAGCAAGTGTTTGACTTGTAGGCGGCGGATGTGACGGCGAAAAAGGCTATTGGAATAACGACAGCGGTCAGCAGTGTACGGCTGACCGCGACCAAGGCGCTATTTTGGATAACGATGACCCGAATAAAGGAACAAAACTTGCCGGCGGCAGAAGCGGCAAAGGCGGTGACGGCGGCTATGTTCTTGTAATGCACAACGTCAAAATCCCCGCAAACGTTAATTTATCTGCCGTTATTGCGGAGCGAAACAATAAAACAGGTACATCACTTAACATAGAGGGCGCTACATATAAATGCAACGATAGCGGCAGTTTTTGTAAAAAAAGCGGTGACGGCGGCTGGGTGCCCAGTCTCGAAGAAGCAAGGGCAAATGGATGGGAAGAGTTTGCCAACGGTCGCGAGGACGTTATCAATAAAAATTTGGTACAACGTGAAAAGGGAGGAGAGGACGGAACTGCTACACCATGTACCGTTACGGAAACGATAAACGGGAAAAATGTTACCACTTGTTATGTCGGTTCTTCGGGCAGCGGCGGCGCAGCTTGTAACGGCGGTACAGACGCAACGGCTTTGGGTTCGGCAGGACAAGGCGCGGGCAGCGGCGAGGCGCACCGCTCGGCGGGTACGGACGCAGTAGGCTATGGCTGCGGCGGTGGTGGCGGCGCTACTTGCGGTAACTACGAGGCGCAAACAGGCAGATATGGCGGTTGCGGCAAACAGGGATGTATTATTATCGCTTATGTAGTTGAGCAGAAAACCCTTATCGTGGAAAAGCGTTACAAAAAGAAATGTACTACGAACAAGAGTTGTAAGACCAATTATGCCACGTCACAAAATAGTACAAATTGCTGTACAACCAATGATAACGGCTGCGGCTGTGGCTCATCAAGCAATAATTACTTGCCGAGTGGTGTTATACACGACAATTCAGATACCATCAAAATCCGAATCAGCAAAATGAGCGTCCAAGAATTGATGACTGCGATTCAAAAAATGGAAGCGGAAAATTTGGAACTGATGAAACAAATCGAAGAGCTTGAAAGTAAATTGAATAAGGATTGATCGTATGCTCGGCGCGAAAAATCGCCGAGCATTTTTTTAAGTTTTCACAAGGAAGGTGATACAATGACGGTTGAAACGCATACATCGGCGAACGGAATAAAAGTCACCGTACATATTCCCGACAAGGAGGACGTTCCCGAATATATCAGGCAACAAAAAATCAACCAACTTTATGACCTTTTAGCGCCTAAAGCGGATAACGGGAACGCATAACACAAAAAAATTAAAAAATACTTGCAAATCTGAACCGACTGTGCTATAATCTAGATGATGAATGGCGCAGTCGGCTTTTCTATTAAGAAAGGGGTAGATTGTACCATGAAAAAAGCGGCTATTTACTTGCGGCGGTCTAAATTCGATGACAAGTCGTTGTCGATTGAAGGGCAGCTTGCAGAATGTAGGGCGAAACTGAAAGAGGGTGAAGAGTATGAGGTTTATTGCGATAACGGCATAAGCGGTAAGGACACCGAACACCGCCCCGAATTTATGCGTATGGTCGAGGACGTTCACAACGGTGTAATTTCA
This sequence comes from Lachnospiraceae bacterium, assembly GCA_023664705.1. Taxonomy (GTDB): domain Bacteria; phylum Bacillota; class Clostridia; order Oscillospirales; family Ruminococcaceae; genus CAG-115. The sequence continues at coordinate 16,918 of JAMPFE010000020.1, forward strand.
ACTGTTATAGTCAAAAAGTACGACCGCTTTGCTCGTAATCTGCAAGACTTTACAAGGGTCGTGAATGACTTTGAAGCGCACGGCGCGAACCTTATTTCCATTCAAGAGGATTTCGACACGTCAACTCCCGCAGGGCGTACAATGCGTTCTATGATGGCGGTATTCGCGGAATTTGAAAGGGAAACGATAGCGGGGCGCATTAAAGACAATTATGCCTACAAAGCTCACGAGACAGGCTTTTTTCAAGGCGGCAAAGGGTATTTTGGTTTCAGCGCCGAAAGGCGTGTTGTCGACGGGCGGAGTGGAATGGTGTTATTCCCTAATGGGAACGCAGTAGACGTTAAACGCGCATTTGAGATTTATGCCGAAAAAGACACGTCATACCGCACGGCATATAACGAAATTGACGCTTTGAGGGAAAACAAGAAGTCGAGCATTTCCGATTTGAGAAATATGCTCCGTAATCCACTCTACGTTAAAGCCGACAGCGAGGTTTATAAGTATCTTGCGGGAAAAGGCGTTAAGATGTATGACGATATAAGCGCATACGACGGAAATCACGGAGTTTTTCTGCACGGCAAGAGAAGCGAGACTCCGTTTGCAAAAGTCGGGTATCACGAGGGTATTGTTGATAGCGCGTTATGGCTTGCCGTGCAAGATAAGTTGGACGGACACAACAAGGTGCGGCAAAATCACGAGGCAGTTAATTCGTGGCTAGTCGGACTTACAAAATGCGCCTATTGCGGTTACTGCATTATTTGGCACGAAAACACCATAAAGAGCGGCAAAAGCTATTTGTATCTTGTCGACGGCGGTTGGACTAAACCTAATAGGTGCGTAAAACGTACACTTACAATGCGCCCCGCTGAACTTGAAGATGAGGTGTTTGCTGAAATGCAAAAGCGTGTTAAACAGCTTGAGATAGCTAAGAAGAAGCGCACCAAGCCCAACACGGCTGCTGAAAAGGCAAAGGCTGAGATAGTGCGCATAGATGAGGAAATCAACGGTTTGATCGATAAGCTCCCGAAAGCTAATGATATACTTGTCGAGCAAATCAATAAGCGCGTTACGGAGCTTACGAAGCGCAAAGGGGAGCTTAGTCGCGAACTTCTTGCGCGTGAACGCAAAGAACACGATGTTGATACCGCTCCGCTTCTAGAGCCTTTGAACCGTTGGAACGAATTGTCAATGCAGGAAAAGCACGATGTGGCTGCAACTATGATTGAGGTCATTTACGTGTCGGACGAAAATGGTGTTGACATCAGGTTTAGCATTTAATTGGTAAGGTGTGTAATCCGCTTGCGCGAAGCAGCTCATGATCGTTATCAGCATTTCGCTTTCTGCGGTTAAAGTGTTGATGTTTTCTTTTTCAGAAATGACCGCTATCCCGAGCAGACGCAGTTCTCGGATATAATTCAAGCTGTCGACTGTGTTTCGGGCAAATCTCGACAATGATTTGGTGAGTATCACATCAATTTTGCCCTGTCTGCACAGCCTTATCATTTTGAGGAACTCGGGGCGCTTTTTGGCTTGCGTTCCCGTAATTCCCTCATCGGCAAAAATGCCGCCATCTGCCATTCGGGGTTCTTGTTGATCTTGTTGGTGTAGTATTGGATTTGCGCCTCGTAACTGGTCTTTTGCTCCTTGTCGTCTGTGCTGACTCGGCAGTACGCCGCCACTTTCAAGCATTTCGCCGCCTTTTTGATTTCCTCTTGGGATTTGGCGGGGATCATCACGATTTTCATTTCGCTCGGAGCTGTTGTCGTTGCTATCATGTTCGCACCTCTCTTATGGTTGTGTATTTCAATTGAGCGCACTCTATAATAAGTCGCTCAACGGTATTTTTGTCGGGATTTTCGGAATCGAGCAGCCGATTTATTTCATTGGTCATTCTTTGAATTTCATTGGTCGGCTCATATTCCGTTATCGCGATTGGGAATTGCTGTACTTCCTCTTGCAGAGCGGGTTTGCGGTAGGTGTTGCGCTCTGCTTTTATGCAAGCCGCTTGCTTGAAATCGTCCGCGGAGACAATCTGCGGATAACCGTTCTCGCCGATATATTTTTTGTTTTCAAGCACTCGACAGACCATGTTTTTGTTCCAGACCGCCTTGCCCGAATTATAAGGTATCTGCATTTCGGCGGCTATGGTTTTGAGCGATTTGCCGCTTATATAGTCCTCGAATATCTTCCGCACGGCTTCCGCTTCGCTTTCATTTACGGCGAATTTCCCGTTTACCATGCAGTAACCGAACGGTATGCTCCTGTTTTTCAGCATTTTATCACCTCTCAATCCGCTCTGTAAAGCCAATGCTGCCGATTAAGTCAAATCGTATTTCGGTTTCCGAAAGCACGGTTATTTTCTCGACTATTTGTCCGAACTTGATTTCATCAAATTCCGCAATCGGTTCGGTTCTGTCGAATATCCCGATTAGTTTTCGCAGCTCGTCAAGGCGTTCGCTGTCTTTATCGTCAAGACTGGCGTGGAGCTGCTTTTGCGCGGTTATCAGCTTTCGATCGAGTTCTTGAGTGCGCTCCTTGAAGTACGCGCTGTCGAGCGTGCCTTGTGAATTCAGCATTGTTAGTAAATAACTCTGCTGCTTGATTTCCGCTATTTCTTTGCGTAATTCGGCGAGTTGAACGTTGCCCGATTTCTCCTTTTCGGAGAGTGATTCAAGTTGCCGAAGCATGGGGGAGAGGATTGCTTTATAATGCGTTTGCAGCTTGTTCCACAATCTCACAAACGCTATGCGAAATTCTTCCTCCCGTATTTGCCGAATATTGCAATTGCTCGCTGATTGGTCATGATTTCTGCATACCCACCGCGTGCCGTTTGTGCGCGTTTTCAGTCTGAATGTCGCCCCGCAATTTCCGCAATGTATTTTGCTTCTGAACGGGCTGCTGTCTGCCGCGTATCCGCTTGGCTTTTCGCGTTGGGAAAATATTTTTTGAGCGGCGTCGAAAACCGTTTTTTCAATAATCGGTTCATGAGTGCCGTTGACATAATATTGCGGCTTTTCTCCGCGGTTTATTGCGGTTTTGAACGGCAGTGTATCGGTGGTGTAACGCTTTTGCAGCAGTTGGTCACCGATATAGCGCTCGTTCGTTAAAATGCAGCGTATCGTTCCGTGCCGCCAGACCTCTTTGCGAACGCCGAGTGAATTCAGCCGCATCACTATTTCGTTTAACCCAATTCCGCTCACATACCAGTCGAATATCTGTTTTACGATTTCGGCTTTTTCGGGATTGATTTGCAACTTGCCGTCAACATAATCATAGCCGAACGGGGCGGACGGATTTTTATAGGTGCCCTCTGCCATGCGCTTTTTAATTCCGAGCCGACAGTTTTTGGATATCGACATTGATTCTTCCTGCGCGAATTGGCTGTATATCGCCAGCATCATTTCCGAGCTTATCTCGGCTGTGTCGATATTCTCTTTTTCAAAGTACACCGATATGCCGAGCGTTTTTAATTCGCGTACCGCCTCAAGACTGTCTTTGGTGTTCCGTGCAAATCTCGATATCGATTTCGCGAGTATACGGTCGATTATTCCCTTTCGGCAGTCGCTCATCATCCGTTGGAATTCGGTGCGCTTTTCTGCCGATGTTCCCGAAATGCCTTTGTCGGCGTACATATCCACGAACACAGCGTCGGTACTGTTTTGGAGCAGCTCGGTGTAGTACCGTATCTGTGCTGCGAATGAATTCAGCTGATCCTCGCTGTCGCTCGAAACTCGGGCATAAGCCGCTGTTCTGACGATCTCGTCGGAGCGGTCTTTTGCGGGAATAATCGTTATTTCAGCCATTTCATCACATCCTTTCAAACACAGTATACCGAAACGGTTCGGGTTTATCTATCACCAATGTCACCGAAATATCTTCGGGGAATTGTACCACAATCGACAAAAGCGGACGAGGGTTCAAACCTCGGCAAGCCGCTTTATGACTGCCTTTTCTATCTTTCTGCGCTGCGTTTCGGTGATAAGGTTTTCGCTCAACAGCTTGTCCAGAAAATTTCTGCACAAATAGAATTTGTACTTGATGATCGCTTCGTTGTCCATGTTTTTCCTCCATATTAAATGTGCAATTTTCAATTTCGTTCGTAAACTCAACTGAAATTTGCACACTTTTCAGTGTGCAAACGGTCGCGGCTCTGCGCGATTACAGAGCCGTTCCCATGTATTTTAACAGCGGATCACTCCGCTTGTTTGCCTGTAAAAACTTTGTCGTATTTGCCCCGCACCCCCGACATTCGGGAATATTTCAGACCGTAATTGGCATTACGTCATAGGACTCTCACCTCGGCATGGTTCTCATGCCGCCGCCCCCATTACGTGCAGTTGTGGCTGGACGGAAGTATCATTATCCCCCTGTGCAGGTCATCGCGCACTTGCTGCCACGCAAGTTTCGGGAGCTGCTCTTTATCGCTCGGTTTTAAATCAGCTTACGGAATATGTTGAGCCGTAGCTCGTTCGGCAAAGTGCCGTGCTTGTTCGGTTTTGTGATCCAGTGAACGTCTTGGCGGGGCGCTCCCCTACTCCAAAAATTTTTTTAATTTTTTGAAAATTCTTTTCATGCGGCTTGATATTGCCATTTCGGAAACGCCTTCCTCGGCGGCGATATCTTTTTGGAGTTCCTTATTCCAATAGACACGGATCAGAAGCTCCTTTTGCTGCGGCTGCAATTTTTCAATCGCAGCCATAAGTGCCTCATGCAGTTCTGCCTCAAGAATATCGTCCAGAGGGTCGCGGTCGTCCACTATGTAATGCCCGTTTTCCTCCAACTGCGACATATAAGTGTGACGGCGGGTTTCGGCGCGGTCGAGATTATACTCGTCAAGCGCCATCTGCTCCATTTTCTTGCCGAGATCGTCATCGACCTCAACATCGGGCATATCGCCTGAGAGTTTGCTTAAAAAGTTGTACTTAATAATCATTGTACAGTCCTCCATCTTGAAAATTGTTGAATTCTTTCCAAGATTGAAGAAGGAGGGGCGCGTGAGGGATAATGTGTCAAATATCTTCTTTTTTTGACAAAGATAAGGCGCGTTTGCCTTGAGACAAACGCGCCTTTAGTTTTTATATTAAAAATCTTTTCCCTTTTTCGGTGTTTATAGGGAGAATGATAGAATTTCGTCGAATAAAAAAATGCCGCGGTTCTTTTTCGAACTGCGGCAAATATAAAATTTGGTTTAAATGGCTTTCTGCGCTCCGGAATTTTTATCGTTATCATAATGTCCCCATTTCGGGAACGGTATAATAACGCCTCGACCTTCCCTCAAAAGTATTCTTTAATAAAACGGTCGAGAAATAATGACAATGTAATGTCTTGCCATATAACTGCCGATTTTCGACAATCTTACAAATTCTGCTCAATTGCAATCGCAAGCTGATTCGGGCAGGAATTATCGCCTTTACACGGGGTCCCTTTCAGTCTTTTGACCAATTCCGCGGCGTTCATGCCCTCGGCAAGCGCGCCGAGCCCCGCCGTATTTCCTTTGCACCCGCCGTGAAAGGTGACATTATAAACGATTCCGTCAACAATGTCAAATTCGATCTTGCGGGAACATACGCCCTGCGTTTTGTATTTTATATGCTTTTTCATAATTTACCGCCTTTCAAAAATAAAAAGAGCAGCACCGCAATTCTTCGATTTTATGCGGTGCTGCTCTGCAATAACGTTATTTGACCGAGATGCCGATCAGCAGCACCCGCCGCCGTTATTGTTTGACCTGTTCTTTCCGACCGCAAGGAATATCACCACGCCTATCACCGCGGCAATGCCCACTACCGCGATTATGATTTTCGGAGTGTTGTTTGCGGTTTGAGCGTCAATTTCTGCGTTTTCGGCAGCGGTGTCGACGTTGGCATTATCGAAACTGTTGACATTCGCCGCTTGAGGGGTGTTCTCGTCGATTATTTCGGCTGCGCTTCCCGTTTTATAAGCGTTTATTACGCCGAAAGCCGCCGTGGTATAATCCTCGAGATTTTTCTCGTTTCCGATATAATCCTCGCGGCTCTCGTCAAGCACGTACATTTTCTCCACGTAGCCGAGAATAGGGATATCGTGACCGTTTTCGTCAACGGCGTCCTTATTGTACGCGAAAAGATACGGAACCTGAAGCTTGTTGGCTATCACCTTTATGCTTTCGTCTGCGGGGTCTGTCTGATAGAAGATGTAGTTCCCGCTGTCGACGGTGTATTCGGTTTCGATATTATTGAGATATTCCAGCACAAGATCGACATACAGCTTTACGAAAGCATTGTCATTGTCGCGAATATGCAGATCGCCGGAATAGCTCCAAAATTTCTTCGCGTAGCCGCCGTCGAGCTTGGTATCGAAATTGTACACGGTCAGACCGTTCTCAACCGCGTAGTCGTTGATGATATCGATGACCGCCTGTGTATTTCCGCACCATGAGCCGCCGAACAAAATCAGATAATTCCCGTCTTGGGCGAGCAGCCATTCAAGCTGCTTGTATGTAACGGTTTGTATGTTTATTTTGTCGTCTTTTTCAAAGATGCTTTTGCCCGATTTTTCGTTGTACGCAAGGCGGATATAATCCGCGTCGGTAAAGGACGAAAGCTTGATGTTCTCCGATTTGATGCGGTCAAATATCGCGTCGTTCAGCTGCGCGGAGTAATCCGTGACCTCCGTTGTGCCGTCCTGCGTTTTGGAGCTCGTAAACAGCTTTTTGCCGCCGTTCACGTCGCGGTACACCATTTTTTCAAAGCCGTAAACGACGGGATATTTTTCGCCCGCAACGGTATCTCCCGCGTGGTTTTCGGCGTTGTCCTTATTGTAAAGGAACAAAAACGGCACCTGCGCTTTGGGAACGGTAATATCCTTGCCCTCGGAGTTGGTGTAGGTCAGCGCGCTTTCGCTGTCAACGGTATATTCCACCCAATCGTTAAGGTTCGTCAAATAACGCGTCACCAGTTCGCCGTAAAGGTAATTGTAGGCCGCCCCCGCCTTATCCGAGCCGTTCGTTTCGCGGATATGAGAATCGCCGCTTGTGCCGTCAAAACGGAAATCGAGATTGTATATCGTCTCCACTCCCGCCGCTTTCGCCGCTTCGTTGATATAGTCGATAACCGCGGTCGTATTCGGGCACCACGAACCGCCGAGCAGTATCAGATAGTTTCCCTCCTGTTGGAAGAGGTACACCGCCTGTTCCCATGTGACGCTCTGAAAGACCGAGTTTTCGTCATTCAAATTGCCGTAATCCGAATTGTAATAGGCTTTTCCCGCGTCGTATGCGATGTCGGACGAGCCGACCGCCGCTGCCGAGACGCTCAGAAACGAGCTTGACAGCGCCAATATTACGACTGCCGCAAATATCGCAAATCGCGCGGCAAGCCGTTTTGAATTTGTTTTTACCATAAAATTACCTCCAATATTATCAGCAGAGTTCTATTTCCTCTGTTGGTGCGGGAGCGTTCGTTCCCGTGGAATTATCGCTCGTTCCCGCCGAATATTTTTCCTCCAGCGCGGTCAGATCGCCGTAGTTGCTGACCGCCTTACATTCGCCCGTCGAGCAGTATTCATCGAAAATTTTCCGCGCATCGGCGGTATATTCGGCGGCTTTTTCATCGCCGCTTTTGTCGGCGAGGTAGGCTTTTTTTATCCCGAGACGAACGTACTCGAATTTCGCGGCGGACAGCTCGTCCGCGTTGGTTATCTTGCTTTGCAGCGCGAGGTTCGGGTCGAGCTCCGCGTAATAGGTCAGCGCAAGGTCTATTTTTTCCTTGCTCGCGTCGGAAAATTCCACCGCGCCGATATTGCCGATAGCGTTTACCGTTCTGCTGACGGAAAGGTTCGCGGAAACGATGCTTAATATCAGAAACGCCGCCGCCAAAGCGGCAAACGTTATCGAGAGCTTTACCGCTGTGCTGATTTTGTCGTTCTCCATGACTTTGCCTCCTCCTTGTTGAATATCTCGTCGTCGAGTTGACCCTCTTTTCGGGCAACGATAGCAGCGGCAACGGCTGCCGTGGTCGCGTTATTGAGCGTTCGCGCCATATCCGAAACCGTATTTATCGGAATGAGCAGCACGACCGCCGCGATTGGCAAATTCAGCGCCCCGAATACCGCCACCGACGATACAATGGCGATCCCGGGAACGCCCGCGCTTCCGAGCGACAGCACCAGCGTTACCGCCGCCAGCAGAATGTAGTTGCTTACGCCCCAATCCAATCCCGCGGCGTTCACAAAGAACATCACGAGCAGCACGGGCCAGACGCAGGTGCAGCCTGGCATTCCGATCGTAGTGCCGAGCGGCGCGGTGAAATTCGCGATACGCTCGTTTACGCCGACCCCGTTTTCAAGGCAGTCAATAGTTACGGGCAGCGTGCCGATGCTACTTTGCGTCGTAAACGCGGTCGCCTGCGCTTGGAATATTTTCTTGAAGAATTTGATGGGATTCAATTTCGCCGCGAATTTTATCAGCAGTCCGTTGAACACGTATGCGTGGAAAAACGCGACCGCGTAAATAATTCCCACCAAAAGCAGCAATTGCAGTATCGTATCGATATCGGAGAAGATCGCGGCGGCGCTTGAAGCTATCAAGCACAGCACGGCGTAAGGCGTAACGTCGACGACCAGCCGCAGGATTTTGAAAAATATCTTTTTTGTTGCCTCAACGAAATTCTTGAACGAAACGACCTTGTCCTCGCCCTCGCTTGAAGCAACGCCGATGTATGCGAGCGCGACCACAGCTGCGATGATAATTATCGCGACGATATTGTTATTCGCGATATCCCCGACGACGTTTGACGGGAACAGCCCCAATAGCACCTCGTCAAAGGATTTTTTCAAGTCTCCGTATGCCTGAACGGTGGAATCGCTCACCGAGGTGATGTTATCGAATATCGCGGAAGGCTTCCAAAGCCCGAACACCGACCCCGCAAGCAGACTCAGTACGATCGCTCCCGCGGCAGACGCGAGAAGCCAGAACACGGAGCGCACTCCGATAGACCTCACAGCGTCCTTGCTTTTGAGAGAAACAAAGCTTGAGATGATCGATACCAAGATTATCGGCGCGGCGAGCGCGGTTATCACGTTCACGTAAATATTGCCGATAAGCTCCACCCAGACGAGATATGTGTAGTTTTCGGATGCAAAAACAATACCGATAACAGCCCCGAACAGAAGCGCCAGTAAAGTTAAAATCGTACGGTTTAATTTCTTGGAGAGCGCGTGTATCAGCACAAACAACAGACCCACTATTGAAAGCGCAAATAACGCGATCCAGTTGATGCTTAATAAAAAGTCCATAATGCCCTCCTTACAAAAAGTCATTTTTTGTTTCGAAGGGAGCAACATCGTCCGAATCTGAAATTCCGTCTTATGAGCATTTCAAAATAATTTTTCACTATACTCATTCCTTTCTTTAAATCCATTATACCGCAACCGACGCTTTTTGTCTAATACGAAACATATATAGTGAGATATAGAAATCTTGTATAAAAAAAGCGGTATCGCGTCGAACCGCAATACCGTTTTTCAATTATTTTTGAGATATTCAATCGCCGAAAATGCTGCGTTCGCGCCGTCGGAGACCGCCGTGACGACCTGCCGCAGCTTTTTCGTGCGCACGTCGCCCGCCGCGAAAAATCCCGGAGCGTTGGTAATTCCGGTTTCGTCCGCTCGAATATACCCGCCGCCGTCCAATTCGACGATATTTTTGACTAAATCGGTCGCGGGGGACATTCCCACCGCTATGAAAATTCCGTCCAGCGGAAGTTCTCGTCCGTTGTCGAGTTTTATTGAATTTACGCGGTTTTTGCCGATAATTTCGAGAACGTTCGCGGGGGTAATTATCTCGATATTTTCTTTTGATCTGATTTTTGAAACACTTTTCTCCGAGCCTCGAAATTCGTTTCTTCGATGAATGAGGTACACCTTTTCGGCAAGCTCGGAGAGATAAAGCGCGTCGTCCAGCGCGGTGTCTCCGCCGCCGATAACGGCTGCCGTTTTTCCGCGGTACAACGCGCCGTCGCACACCGCGCAGAACGAAACGCCCCTGCCGATGAATTTTTCCTCGCCGGGAACGTTCAGCTTTCTGTGAACCGCTCCCGCGGCGTAAATTACCGTTCGCGATTCGATAATTTCATTCTCGAAAAACGTTCGCCAAACGCCGTTTTGGAGCTCGATTTTCAGCGCTTTTCCCTCGTAAAATTCCGCGCCGAATTTTTCAGCGTCACTGCGGAATTTCTCGCCCAAATCAAATCCGTTAATTCCGCAAAGCCCGATGTAATTATCGACCTGCGCGCTCTCGGCGATCTGCCCCGTGCCTTGAAAATCCTTTTCGATTACGAGCGCGTCCAGATTCGCGCGCTTCGCGTACAAAGCGGCTGACAGCCCCGCGGGACCGCTGCCGATTATCACAACATCTCTCATTTTATTCCTCGATTTTAAGCTCCTCGCGCCGCGCGTCCTTGCCGTCGATATGAAACGAATTCAGCACGGGATTTTCCTTATCCATAAGCGACAAAATAAGGTAGCTTGCGGTCTTGTCGTAGGCGAGCCGCTTGTCCTCCTCCGACGGGCGCGACGGCGATTCGGGATGAGAATGCCAATTGCCGAGCGGAATCAACCCGTTCGCCCTCATATCCTTGACGGCGGCAAGCTGCTCCTTGGGGTCGAGCGAAAAATGCTCGTTGGACCTGTCGATATTCGTCAGCAGATAGACCTTTTCGACGCGCTTATCCTCGCCGTCGATTTTTCCCGCGATAAGTCCGCACGCTTCGTTCGGCAGCTCGGAAAGCGCGTGCGCGACGATTTTTTCATAGTTTTCTTTCGATATTATAACCATTAAACGCCCTCGCATTCGGTCTGTTCGTAATCCACAAGCGCGGTAATTGTTGGATTTTCGCCGCAAACCGCGCATTTTCCGTCAGCTTTCGGCAATTTTATTTTGCGGAATTCCATTTTTATTGCGTCGAAGGTGAGCAAATATCCCGTCAGCAAATCGCCCGTACCGGTTATGTATTTCACCGCTTCCATTGCCTGTAAGCTGCCGATAACTCCGCCCATAGCACCCACAACTCCCGCCTGTTTACAAGTAGGCACAGCGTCCTTCGGCGGCGGGTTTTTGAACACGCAGCGATAGCACGGACCCTCGCCCGGAACGTAGGTCATAAGCTGCCCCTTGAAGCGGATTATTCCCGCGTGAGAAAACGGCTTTTTCGCCATAACGCACGCGTCGTTTATCAAGAATTTCGCGGGAAAATTATCCGTGCCGTCGATGATGAAATCGTAATCGCGGATAAGCTCCATGATATTCTCGGACGTTACAAATTCGTGATAGGTATTGACCGTAACATCGGGGTTCATGCGGTTCATCGTTTCCTTTGCGGAGAGGACTTTGGGCTTGCCCACGTCGTCCGTCGCGTGAATGATCTGCCGCTGAAGATTGGAAAGATCCACCTCGTCCGCGTCGGCGATGCCGATAGTTCCCACGCCCGCGGCGGCGAGGTACATCGCGGCGGGAGCGCCCAAGCCGCCCGCGCCGATTATCAGCACCTTTGCGTTCAGCAGCTTTTTCTGCCCCTTTACGCCGATCTCTTTCAAAATAATGTGCCGCGAATACCGTTCGAGCTGCTCGTTAGTGAACGCCATAGCTGCCGCCTCCCATAAAATACAGAAATTCCACCGAATCGCCGTCCGTCAATTTCCGTTCCGCAAACGTTCCGCTCTCAACAAATTCGTCGTTCACCGAAACCGTGACGTAATCGGGATTTTCCACGTTCTCAAGTTTTATCAGCTCGGCTATCGTCAAGCCCTCCGCGACCTCCTTTGCCGCTCCCGCAACCGTTATTTTCATACGCTCCTCCTATCTGTTTTCTTCGATAATTTGTTCGAGTTCTTCCTTTTTCCGCGCCCCCGTAAAGCGCTCGACGATGCCGCCGTTCTTGAACAGCAGAAACGTCGGCGTGGCGGCGATGTCGTATTCCTCCGCAAGCTCGGACTCAAACGCCGCGTTCACCTTCGCGATAAAAACTCCCTCGGAATATTGCTCCCCGAGAGCCGTCAAAATCGGCGACATACGCTTGCAGGGAACGCAGCTATCCGTGTAAAATTCCACCACGGAAAGCCCCGGAAAATTCAGCACCTTTTCGGAAAAATCCTCCTTGCCGATACGCTCCGCCACACTAATCACCGACCTTTCTCACGAGAAGGTCAAACGTTCCGTCCGCGTTTTCGGTGAGGTCAAGGATCTCGTGACCCTCCTCTTTAAGGCTTCTCGGGACGTTTTCGGCGGGTTCGCCGCCGTTCATGTGAACTTTCAGTATATCGCCCTCGTCCAACTCGTCCAGCGCCACCTTCGCCTTCACGAACGTCACGGGGCAATTCACGTCGGTAATATCCACCGTGTCGGTTATCTCAAAATCAGCCAATTTTAACACCTCTTTTACAGTTTTTGAACGGCTTCGGCGAAATCCTCGATAAGGTCTTTCACGTCCTCAATTCCCACGCTCACGCGTATCGTGTCGTCGTACACTCCGGCGTTTCTCATCTGCTCCGCCGTGTTGTGCAGATAAATTGTGGACGCGGGGTGAATTACGAGCGTTTTCGTGTCGCCGATATTCGTCGCGTTCAGCGCGTATTTCAGCGAGTTCATCAGCCTGTAGGCGCGTTCCCTCGAACCCGCTCGCAGCGTCACGATACCGCCGCCCCTGCCGCCGAACTGCTTTTGAACAAGCGAATAATTCGGGTTATTTTCCAGCCCCGGATAATTCACCGAGATTTCGTCGAATTTTTGCAGTTCCCTTGCCAAAGCAAGGGCGTTTTCGCAGATTCGCTCCATGCGCAGCGCCAGCGTTTCAACGCCAATCAAATTCAAGTAAGCGTTCAGCGGCGAGAGACATCCGCCGACGTTTCTCCATGTGTCGTTTTTCAGCCGCGCGGTAAACGCCAGACTGCCGAATTTTTTGTATTCCGCGAACACGGGGAATTTCTCAATATCCCACTTGAATTTTCCGCTGTCGATGATAATTCCGCTTATCGAATTTCCGCTGCCGTTGATGTATTTCGACGAGGAATGTATCACGACGTCCGCGCCGTATTCTATCGAGCGGATAAGGTACGGCGTGGCGGTGGTCGCGTCGACGATAAGCGGTATGCCGTTCTTGTGAGCCAGCGCAGAGACCGCCGTTATATCCATTACATCCAGTCCGGGATTTCCGATCAACTCGCCGAAAATGACCTTCGTTTTTTCGGTGAGATTTTTTTCTATCTCCTCCGCGGTCATATGCGTGACGAATTTGGTGGCAATGCCGTATTCTCCGAGGTTGCGGAACAGGTCGACCGTGCCGCCGAACAGCCCCGCGCTTGCGATTATCTCATCGCCGGTTCGCAGAATATTCAGCAGCGCGGAAGAGATCGCCGCCATTCCCGAAGCGCACGCCGTCGCCGCCGCGCCGCCCTCCAGCTCGCAGATACGGCGCTCGAACGCGTCTACGGTGGGGTTAGCGATACGCGTGTACGCGAAGCCCAGCGCTCTGCCCTCGAAAACCTTTTGCAGCTCCTCCGCGTTCTCGTAGGAAAACGCGCACACCTGGCTTATCAGCGGGAGCGTCGCGCCGTTCTGAAACCTCCCTGCCGACTTGCCGTGAAGTACCTTTGTACAAAATTCCATATCTCAATACCGTTTCATATCGTTTTTAACGCCCTTACCAGCGCGTCTATGTCCTCGAAGGTGTTGTACAGCGCCAGCGTCGGGCGCACAACTCCCTCCAGTCCGTAATGCCGCAGGATAGGCTGCGCGCAGTGATGTCCCACCCGCACGGCGATGCCGTATTGGTCGAGTATTTGTCCCACCGTGTCGTTGGGTACGCCGTCTATCACGAAAGACAACGCGCTCGATTTTTCGGGAGCTGTGCCGATGAGATGCAGCCCGTTTATCCTGCCGAGTTCCCTCATGCCGTAGCTTACAAGCTCGTGTTCGTAGGCGCTGACGGCGGGCATTCCGATGCCGTTCAGATATTCCAGCGCCGCCCCGAGCCCCACCGCGTCCGCAATGCTGCCTGTTCCCGCCTCGAATTTATTCGGCGCGGGATTGTACACCGTTCGCTCAAAGGTAACGTCCTTTATCATGTTGCCGCCGCCGTGATAGGGCTTCGCGCTCTCGAGAACGTCCTTTTTGCCGTATACCGCGCCTATCCCCGTGGGGGCGTAAATTTTATGCCCCGAGAACACGAACCAGTCCGCGTCCAAAGTGCTTACGTTCACCGGAATATGCGCCACCGACTGCGCCCCGTCAATGAGTATCCGCACGCCGTGGCGGTGCGCTATCGCGATAAGTTCCGCAACCGGAGTTATCGTTCCCAGAACGTTGGAAACGTGCGTCACCGAGACGAATTTCGTCCGCTTGGTGAACAGCTTTTCGTACTCGGGAAGCAGCAGCTGCCCCGACTCGTCCACGGGAATGACCTTGATAACCGCGCCGGTTTCCTGTGCGACAAGCTGCCACGGAACGATGTTCGCGTGGTGCTCCAGCAGCGACAGGATTATTTCATCGCCCGGCTCAAGGAGCGGCTTCACATAGGACTGCGCGACGAGGTTTATTCCCTCGGTAGTTCCCCTCACGAAAACGATATTGTCCTTTGAGGGCGCGCCGATGAAGTCCGCGACAGTCTGCCGCGCCTTTTCATACGCGTCGGTCGACCGTGCCGCCAGCGTGTGTGCGCCGCGGTGGACGTTGGAATTTTCGTGCTCGTAATAGTAGCTCAAACGGTCGATGACGGCTTGCGGGCGCTGCGTAGTCGCGCCGTTGTCCAGCCAGATAAGCGGATTGCCGTTCACCTTTTCCCGCAGAATGGGGAAATCCCCGCGTATCTGTTCGAGTGTTTTCGTGCCGACGACGATTTTCGTGTTGTTTTTCTGACCGCCAACCGTCTCGTAACTCACGCCGCCGCTGTCCTTTTTCGGGATGACGTTGTTGTCGTTCGCGGTGGTGCGGACGTTTATGCCGCTGTCGTTATCCGCCTGCGACTGCGATATCACGCTCGGAGAAAACGCCGCCGTCTTTGTTCTTTCGGGCTCTGCGTAAGCGTACTGCGCGGTTTGATCTTCAAGCTCGCGGAACGCGCCGCCCATATCCTCAAAAGCGGGGAATTCGGCGTTCGCTCCCGAAAGACCGTCGAAATTCAGCCCTTTATTCAATTCGGCGCCGAGTTCACCGAGAATATTTTCGTAATCGCTTGCTCCGAGCGCGGAAAACGCTTTATTCGCGGCGGTATCGATAATCCCCGTATCTCCCGTTGTGACGAGCCTTTGAATTCCGTCCGCGCATACGTCGGGCTGAAAAAGGCTTCCGTCTATGTCGGTGAAAAGCTCGTTCGCGAGCGTTTCCAGCTCCGTTTCCGAGGGAATTCCCGAATACCCGAAATTATTCGTAATCATGATACTCGCCCACCTCAACGTCCTCAAGTACAGCTATCGCGTCGTCTGCCAAGATCGCCGCCGAGCAGTACAGCGACAGCAGATAGGACGCAACGCCCTTGTCGTCTATGCCGCGGAAGCGCACAGACAGCCCTCTGGACTGCTCGTTCTTCATGCCCGCCTGATAAAGTCCGATAACGCCGCGCTTCGCCTCGCCCGTGCGCAGCAGCAGAATGTTAGTCTTGCCGCTTTGGCTCTTGGGATTTTTCAGCCCGTCCACCAACAGCTTGTCGGTGGGAATTATCGGAATACCTCTCCATGTGATGAAAGTGCCGCCCGCGATGTTCGCCGTCACCGGAGGAACGCCGCGCCGCGTGCATTCTCTCTCAAACGCCGCGATGGCTCTCGGGTGCGCGAGGAAGAAGGACGGCTCTTTCCAGACCTTTGTGATAAGCTCGTCGAGGTCGTCGGGAGTAGGCGCGCCGTTGCTCTGCACGGGCTGAATCCTCTGCGAATCGGGAATGTTCTTGAGCAAGCCGTAATCGTCGTTGTTGATGAGCTGGCTCTCCTGCCGCTCACGAAGGCTCTCGATAGCGAGCGCGAGCTGTTCCTTTACCTGATCGTAGGGGGCGCTGTACACGTCCTCAATGGCTGTATTCACGTTGATTATCGTGGAAATGGAATTTAAGCGGTACTCGCGCGGCTCTTCCTCGTATTCTATGTAGCCGTCGGGGATAATGTCGGATTTTTTCGTCTGACTGCACAAAACGTCCAGCGGAGTTTCGCCCTCAACGACCTTGTTTACGCGGTAGATGCCCGTCGCCAAGCCCTTGAATTCCAGCAGCTTTGTGAGCCATTTCGGGGTTATCGCGCCGTACTGCGGCTTGGTTTTGTTTACGTCCGCGAGATTATACGCGGCGCGCGCTCCCAGCGCCTTGATAGTCTGTTCTTCGTTTGCCATGATTTTAGTCTCCTTAAAAAAATATTTTGAAAGCTAAAAAGCTTTATAACCATGCTCCCTCGTTCGCAAAGATAACGTTCTTCGCCGCTTCCATGCCGCCCTTCAGGCTGAACATCGGTCCGACGTAGCCCGCCTCGCGCAGCGTGTTCACGGCGAGAATGCTCCGCTTCCCCTCGGTGCAGATGAACACGGTGTCGATATCGGGGTCGAGCTCCTTTTGCCGCCGCGCCAGCTGCCCTATGGGGATAACGATCGCGTTCGGGAAGCGGTGTATCGCGCGCTCGTGCGGCTCGCGGATATCCACAATCGTTACGGGTTCGCCCTTTTCGATCCTCACGACAAGCTCCTCAACGTCCATTGTTTCTACGGGAATTTCGTCCTCGGCGGGCTTCAAGCCGCAGAAATCCTCGTAATCATACTCGGTTATCTCCGTAATGGACGGCGATTTTCCGCAGACGGGGCAATTCTCGTCCTTGCAGATATTCAAAACCGACGCGCGGAAATTCCAAGAATCTATAACGAACAGCTTGCCCGCGAGCGTCTCTCCGCCGCCGATGAGCAATTTGAGAACCTCGTTCGCCTGAATGCTGCCGATGATGCCGGGCAGCGGACTTATCACGCCGCCCGCGGAACACGTCGGCACCAGCCCTGCCGGCGGCGGCGACGGGAACTGACACCGAAAGCAGGGTCCGTTTTTCGCGTCGAAAACGCTCACCTGCCCCTCGAATTGGTACATCGCGCCGAATACCAGCGGCTTTCCGCGCAATGCGCACGCGTCGTTGATGAGATACCGCGACGGGTAATTGTCGGTGCAGTCGACGATAACGTCGTAATTCTCGATGATCGCGGCGATGTTTTCGGCGGTTATTCGCTCGTTTATCGTTTCGATCTTGATCTTGGGATTTATCGCCTTTATCGTGTCCTTCGCGGAGGCGGTTTTCGGTCGGTGAACGTCCCGCGTTGTGTGTATCACCTGACTTTGCAGATTGCCGAGCGACACCTCGTCGAAGTCGGTGATGCCGAGCGTTCCCACGCCCGCAGCCGCCAGATACTGCACGACGGGCGCTCCCAGGGAACCTAAGCCTATCACCAGGACTTTCGCCGCCTTGATGCGCTTTTGTCCCTTAACGCCGATGTCCTTCAGCATAAGGTGCTTGTTGTAACGCTCTATTTCGCCGTCGTCCAGCGTGGCTGCCTTTCGGCGCTCGTCGGATATAATGCTCCCGACCGGCGCGCCGCCCGCGATAACGGGCAGCAGCAAAATGCGGTCGCCCTCTTTCAAGGCGGTATCGTATTTGCCGTTTAATATCCGCGTATCGTTGACGAAAACGCTCACGAACGGCTTTAAAATACCGTTTTCCTCAAAAATTTTCGCGCTTTCGGGGTATTTTCCGCGAAAAGCGTCCAGCGCCTCGCGAACGGTCGCTCCCTCGATTTCCGTTTCGGAATTCTGCTCCGCGAACAGGCGCAGCGTTGCCGAAATATATAACGTGTTCTTCATTTCATTTCTCGCTTTCCGAAATTTGCTCCTCCGAGCATACGCCGATAATTTTCTCAAAACTCGCGATCTTAAAATACATTCCGTCCGCGCCCTCGTTTACCGAAACGATGGGGTAGGAGCAGTCCTCCAGCATATAGCGCTCGTCCGTTTTTGAGAGGACGGCGGCGCAGTTCGGGTGGGAATGATAAAACCCGATAATCTCCCGATTTTCCGCGGCAGCCGCCAGCTCTATCCTCGGAATGTCAAGCGGATTGACCGCAAAATGCGCGGTTTTATCCGAGCCGCTTTGGTTCTTTAAAAGAACAGTCCGTTCGGCGACGCGTTTTCCGCCGATGCGCTGCCCCAGCAAAACGCCGCAGCATTCGTCGGGATATTCGCTCTCCGCGTGAGAGAGCAATGTTCTACAGACATCATTATTAAGTACGAGCATAAAAATTACCTGCAACAAATAAAAAAGCCCGAGCTTTTCACAGAACACGTTCTGTAAAAACCTCCGGTTTTCCGGTCAGTTTTGTAATCTTATTTTATCCGTTTTTTCTATCTGGATTACTTTCCCGTCCTGAATGATGACCGTTACGCTCCCGTATTTCGTTTCGCGTATCAGCCGGTCTATCATTTCAAGATAGGACGACTTTTTGGGTTCAACCGGATTCGGCATGACTTTTCACCTCCCGTTTTTGTTCTTGTATACATTATACCACCGCGCGGGGCGGTTGTCTAATATATAATATGTATTCCGAGTTATAGATTAAATCTATAACCTTGAGTGCCACTTTGGGTTTTACTGATAGCCCCGCATTGGGTCAGATAATTGCGTATCTCTTCAATATAAAGCTCGCCGATAGCGCTGAGCGGCATATTTTTCCTTTTGATGTACCCGATGACCATTCTGTCGGCTTCTTCGGGATTTTCGTACTCAAACGGAACGGCGATAAAATCCGTACCGTTCAGCTCCTCGCAGATTATCCCGGAACACAGCGTGTATCCGTTCAGACCTATCATAAGGTTGAGCATGGTGGCGCGGTCGTTCGCCTTTATCGTCTGCGCGTACTCTTTTGTGCCGAGAATTTCCTCCGCGAAATAGAACGAGCTGTTGTCGCCCTGCTCAAATGACAGACAGGGGTATTGGTTCAGCTCCTCAAAGCGAATGGAACCGCGGTTCGCAAGCGGGTGATTTTTCCAAAGGTACACATAAGCGTCGCAGACGGCAAGCTCATGAAACTCCGAATCCTTCATGTTCAGCAGCTTCATTATCGCCGCGCGGTTGAAGCCGCTGAGATAAATTATCCCGATCTCGCTTTTGCCGGTGCTTACATCGTCGATGACCTCGCGGGTTTTGGTTTCGCGTATTGCGAAATCATACTCGGCGGCGTTGAATTTCTTCACCGTTTCCACAAAGCTCTTTACCGCAAAGGAATAATGCTGCGTCGAGATGCCGAATTTCTTTTTCACATTGCCGAGCTTGCCGTATTTTTGCAGGATCGATTCGTACTGCTGATAGAGCTGCCGCGCGTGCAGCAAGAACTCCGTGCCCTCGTTGGTGGGCGTTACGCCCCTGCCGCTTCTGTGAAAAATCGTGATGCCGAGCTCCTTTTCAAGCTCTTTTACGGCGCTTGTGAGCGAAGGCTGCGAAACGTACAAAATCTCCGACGCTTTGTTGAGCGACCCCGTTTCGGAGATCGTGATAATATAGTGCAATTGCTGTATCGTCATAACGAACTCTCCTTTTTGTTACGGGTCAGTATCATCTATATTATATCATCAATAACCTATTATGTCAATAGGCTTTCTATGATTTTCGACAAATTATTTTTTTACACCGAATATGTCTTTTCGGATCATAGTTAAATCAGCTATATAAAAAATCTATAACCTCTTATAAATTTTATGTATTACCGTGAATATGCCGAATATCTTGACAAAATTATTTTAAATCGGTTATAATATACAAAGCCTACTAAATTGATATGTTATAGACTGAAGGAGGAGTATACCGATGAATATTTACGCGGACAACGCCGCAACCACGAAGATGAGCCGCGCGGCGGTGGAGGCTATGCTGCCGTATTTCGAGGAGAATTTCGGCAATCCATCGAGTCTGCATGGCGCGGGGCAGAAAGCTGCCGAGGCGCTGTTCAAGGCGCGCGAGAGGATAGCCGACTACATTGGCGCGGGCTTTAAGGAGATATATTTCACGTCGGGCGGCAGCGAATCCGACAACCAAGCCATTCTCTCCGCCGCCGCTATCGGCGAGCGCAAGGGCAAAAAGCACATCATCTCCACCGCGTTCGAGCACCACGCCGTGCTGCATACGCTGGAAAAGCTGAAAAATCGCGGCTTTGACGTGGAATTACTCCCCGTCGGGGAAGTCGGCACGGTGACGGCGGAGCAGGTCAAAAACGCGATTCGCGAGGATACCTGTCTTGTTTCCGTGATGTTCGCGAATAACGAGATAGGCTCCGTGCTGCCGATAGCGGAGATAGGCACGGTGTGCCGCGAGGCGGGCGTGCTGTTCCACACCGACGCGGTTCAGGCGGCGGGACATCTGCCGATAAACGTCAAGGAGCAGAATATTGATTTGCTCTCGCTTTCGGCGCATAAATTCCACGGCCCGAAGGGTATCGGCGTACTGTACGCGAGGCAGGGCGTGCCGCTCGCGAGCCTCATCGAGGGCGGCGCTCAGGAGCGCGGAAAACGCGCCGGCACGGAAAATATTCCCGCGATAATGGGCATGGCGGCGGCTCTGAAAGAGTCGGTCGCTCATATGGAGGAAAACGCCGCAAAGGTTTCGCGGCTGCGGGACAAGCTCATCGCGGGGCTGTCGAAAATTCCGCACTCCGCGCTGAACGGCGACCCCGTGAACCGTCTGCCCGGCAACATCCATTTCTGCTTTGAGGGCATAGAGGGGGAAAGTTTGCTGCTCCTGCTCGACCAAAAGGGGATCTGCGCGTCGTCGGGTTCGGCGTGTACGTCGGGTTCGCTCGACCCCAGCCACGTCCTGCTCGCCGTCGGCAAGCCGCACGAGATAGCGCACGGCTCGCTGCGGCTGACGCTCTCCGCGGAAAATACCGACGAGCAAGTCGACTTTATGCTCGCCGAAATTCCCAAAGTTGTGGAATATCTGCGGAATATGTCGCCTTTGTGGCGGGATAAGGTCAGCGGCAAAAAAGAATTTTATTTGAAGTGAGGGAATTAAAATGGCTTTGTACAGCGAAAAAGTAATGGATCATTTCACCAACCCGCGCAACGTTGGGGTCATCGAGAACGCCGACGGCGTGGGCGAGGTCGGCAACGGCAAATGCGGCGACATTATGAAAATTTATCTGAAAATCGATGGCAATATTATCTCGGACGTGAAGTTTGAGACGTTCGGGTGCGGCTCGGCAATCGCGTCCAGCTCGATGGCGACGGAGATGATAAAGGGAAAGCCGCTTTCCGAGGCGCTTTCCCTCTCGAATAAGGCGGTCGCGGAGGCGCTCGACGGGCTTCCCGCGCACAAGATGCACTGCTCGGTGCTCGCCGAGGAGGCGATAAAAGCGGCGGTTCAAGATTACTATGACAAGCACGGAATCGAGTACGACAAGTCGCAATTCCCCGACTGCGAAAGCTGCGGGCATTGCTGCGAATAAGGAGATGATCTTATGGGAAAAAATAATTCGGTTCATGAAAAGCTGTTGAAGCTCTGCTTTGCGGCGACGTTCGCGGCGCTTATCTTCGCGGCGACGAAACTCATACAGATACCCACTCCGACGGGCGGTTACGTCAATCTCGGAGACTGCTTCGTGTTGACGGCAGCGTGGGTCTTGGGACCCGTGTACGGCTTCGCGGCGGCGGGCATCGGCTCGGCGCTGGTCGACCTTATGGGCTACACGCAATACGTTCCCGGGACGTTTTTTATTAAGGGTCTAATGGCGGTGACGGCGGCGCTTATCGTGAAGGCGTTCCTGAAAAAGAGCGCCAAGCTGCGTTTCGCCGGCTTTGCCGTAAGCGGTCTGGCAGCGGAACTGATAATGGTCGGCGGATACTATCTGTATGAGGCGGCGCTGCTCGGGTACGGCTTTTTGGGCGCGTTGGGTGGCGTTTTTGGGAATTGCGTTCAGGGTGTGTTCGGTCTGGTATTCGGAGTGATATTCGTCCAAGTAGTCGCGAAAACCGGCGTGCTGAAAAAGCTCGGCGCTTATGCCGCGTAACAACAATAAAAGAGCGGGGTGAATACAAGTGATCACAACAAGGGGCAGATACGCGCTTCAAATGCTCATTGATCTTGCCGAACAGGAAAGCAGCGGTTACATTTCATTAAAATCAATCGCCGAACGGCAAAATCTTCCCAAAAAATATCTGGAACAGATCGTTCCGATTTTGGTGAAAGAGAAAATTATAGACGGTGCGCATGGAAAACACGGCGGATATCGGCTTAACCGTCCTCCGGAGCAGTACAATGTGGGAGATATCCTGCGCCTGACCGAGGGCGGGCTTGCTCCGGTCACTTGTTTTAATGGGGAAACCGAATCCTGCCCCTGCGCGAACGAATGCAGAACTCATCCTATGTGGGAAAAGTATCAAGACCTGACTAACCGCTTTTTTGACGGAATCACGATCGCCGATTTGCTTAAGGGCGGCGAATCGGTTCAAAGTAAAGAATGAGCGTTACAGTTATGGAGGTATTCCCGAATGAACAAACTTGAAGGCGAGATTAACGGGCTGATTGAAAATATCTTGTCCGATTATGAAAAGGGCAGAGATATTGACAATGTAAATACGTTTGACCATCCTCAAAAAGAGGTAGTTATTGAGATTGTCGAAAAACTCAGAAACATTATCTTTCCGGGCTATTTCAAAAACAGAACCTACCGCGTCTACACGGTAAGAAATAACACGACAATGCTTTTGGAGGACGTGCTTTTTAACTTGATAAGGCAGATTTCGATAGTATTGAGGTATGTACCCGAGTATGAAGCCTCGGAGGAAGCGTCCATTTCAAAGAAAGCGGAGCAATTGGCGCTGGATTTTCTTAAAACAATACCCAAGATCCGCGAATACGCGGATACCGACGTTCAAGCCGCGTTTAACGGCGATCCCGCGGCTTTCAATAAGGACGAGATAATCATTTCCTATCCGGGGCTGTTCGCGGTTTTGGTGAACAGGATCGCGCACGAGCTTTATCTTCTCGGAATCCCGCTTATTCCGCGGATCATGACGGAATACGCTCACAGCGAGACCGGCATTGACATTCACCCGGGCGCGACGATAGGGAAATACTTTTTTATCGATCACGAAACGGGGATCGTTATCGGTGAAACAACAATCATCGGCAATAATGTAAAAATCTATCAAGGGGTCACGCTGGGCGCATTGTCTACAAGGGGCGGACAGGCGTTAAAAAACAAGAAACGTCATCCCACTATTGAAGATAACGTAACGATTTATTCCGGAGCTTCCATTCTGGGCGGAGAGACCGTGGTCGGGAAGAACGTGGTCGTAGGCGGAAACGCTTTTATTACAAAATCCATTCCCGAGGGAGCAAAGGTCAGCATTAAAAATCAAGAACTCCGCTATAATTATGACGAGCAGCACCCCGTTCAGCGGGCAGAGCTTGAACAAGACGATAGCTGGTATTATATAATATAAATTACGAGAGGAGATTTTATGGGAAACGTACTTACAAGAGACGAGGCGTGGAATTTGCTGACAGAGTTTAACAAGGAGCCTTTTCATTTAAAACACGCGCTCACGGTCGAGGGTGTTATGCGATATTTCGCAAGGGAGCTTGGGTATTCCGATGAGGAGGAGCTTTGGGGCGTCGTCGGTCTTTTGCACGATTTGGATTTTGAACGATTTCCCGAGCAGCACTGTGTAAAAGAGCAGGAGATTATGCGTGAAAGAGGCGTCGACGAGAAAATCGTTCACGCGACGGCGAGTCACGGCTACGGGCTTACCGTCGATATAACGCCCGAACATGAAATGGAAAAGGTGTTGTATGCCGTTGACGAGTTGACGGGGCTTATCGGAGCTGTGGCTTTGATGCGTCCGTCGAAAAGCGTATCGGACCTTGAACTCAAATCGGTCAAGAAAAAATACAAGAACGCGAATTTTGCGGCGGGCTGCTCGAGAGAAGTTATCGAGCGAGGAGCGGCAATGCTCGGTTGGGAATTGGATATGCTTATCGAGCGGACGATCCTCGCGATGCGGAGCTGTGAGAGCGTTTATGAGAATACTGCCGCATATGGATAACGAGATAACCGTCAAAGAGCTGTCGGAAATGCCTGCGGAAAGCTATATGCTGATAGATATGCGCGACGAATACGCTTTCGGTTTCGGACATATCGACAACGCCGTAAATATCCCGAAAAAGGTGTTGGAGGAAAACCGCGCGGAGCTGCCGAGGGATAAAAAACTTGTCATATGCTGCAAAAGCGGACAGATAAGTTGCGAAACAACGGAGCTGCTGTGCGCCGGCGGTTATGAAGCGTATAATCTTATCGGCGGATATTACGAATGGCTGCGGGAAAAACTCGAAAATTCTCAAACCGCCGAACGCATTGAAGGCAGTATACGCAAAAAATTTCACAAGATGGTTTTCAGTAAATTTACAAAGGCTATAAACGTATATCGGCTTGTTGAGCCCGAAGATAAAATTGCCGTGTGCATTTCGGGCGGCAAAGACTCAATGCTGATGGCAAAGCTGTTTCAAGAGCTGAAAAGGCACGGTAAATTCCCGTTTGAGCTTGTTTTCCTCGTAATGGATCCGGGTTACAGCCCCGAAAACCGCAGTATTATCGAGAAAAACGCAGCGGCGCTGTCCGTGCCGATAACGGTGTTTGAATCAAATATTTTTGATTCCGTATATAATATTGAAAAATCCCCCTGTTATATCTGTGCAAGGATGAGACGGGGATATTTATACGCTAAGGCAAAAGAACTCGGCTGCAACAAAATCGCACTGGGTCACCATTTTGACGACGTTATTGAAACCATACTTATGGGAATGTTGTACGGCGGACAGGTGCAGACTATGATGCCAAGGCTTCGCAGTGCCAATTTTGAAGGAATGGAGCTGATACGTCCGCTTTATCTTATACGCGAGGACGATATCAAGCGTTGGCGTGATTATAACGATCTGCATTTCATTCAATGCGCTTGTAAATTCACAGACACCTGTACGAGTTGTACACCCGCGAGCACGGGGTCAAAGCGGCAGGAAATAAAAAAGCTGATTGCCGAACTTAAAAAGACAAATCCGCAGGTGGAAAACAATATTTTTCGAAGCGTCGAGAATGTCAATTTGAACACAATCATCGCTTATAAGGACGATGTCGGAGTTCATCATTTTCTTGATAATTATCAATGTTGATTTATATGATTTTACAAAATTAAATCCGGCAGCATTATTTTGATAATGCTGCCGGATTTAGTGTTATTTTGCTTTTGTTTTTGGCGGACGTTTCCTTTCGGAATATTCAATCGAGGTATCTTCAAAGTTGCTCGAAAACCCGATTGGAACAGCCTGTGGCGGAAACCTCTCCAACACAGCTCCCTCGACCTCGCGGCTATCGGCGTACTGCACCTTGCGTTCGGACTTTTCCTCAATCGAATATGCAACCTCGAACTGTATTCCCCACTTAAAAAACAGCTTGAGCCGTGTCCTCATTGGATGACATCCCGTTTTCATCACAATGAAGTGACCTTTGGGCATGGATTTCAGCTCGTCCACGGTCATCAGCGGACGTTCGATCATCTGTAATTGGCGGTTGTCGCCGTTGTTCCCCGATGAACGCGTCACCGTTCCGCTGAGAACCGTTTGCTTGCCAAGATTTTGCGACATAGCTTCGGCTGTTTTTGAGTTCGGCGCGAACGCTCCGAACAGCGTGCATTGGCAGTTGTCCACGATGATCTCCGCGCCCTCTTTGCCGTAGGTTTTCTCGAACTGTGCCAGCGATTGGATTATTGCAACGATTGAAACCTTTCGGGAACGCGACGCGGAGAATATCATCTCCAAACCGTCAACTTTGGGCAGCGTTCCTATCTCGTCCATATAGAACATCACACGCTTGTCAAGCTGACCGCCTTTCTCGTCAGCGACCGTTAAAATCTCACGGTAGAGCTGCTGAAAAATCAGCGAGATGAGGAAGTGTTTGGATAACGATAGGTAAAGCTTTGAAATAATCTCTGCCTTTTCCCCCGCTCCACACC
>JAMPFE010000021.1 GCA_023664705.1 Lachnospiraceae bacterium
TTTTCTGTGGCTTGCTAAAAGTTCCAAAACCCCAAGATTACGTATTCTTTTTTCAACTCCTTTTTTCGCCGAGTGGTTATCCTCAACTAACTTTCGCTTGAGGATTTTTGTCGGGATAGCGAGACCCCCTAAAAAATTTTTGCAGATGATCTTGTTGAAAAGTGGTTACATTCGCCTAACCCTCGGATAAGCTTCTCGCCCGTGCGAGTATGCCCCCTACCATTTTATCAGTTTCGGATTTTTGCTTGCGATGGTATGACCCCTCGAAAATTTTCAGGTGTGATCTCGCTCACAACTTGTAACCTTATGCTAACTGCTGCTCGCGGTTTCGGTCGGGATAGCGAGCCCCCTTAATAATTTTTTGCTCAACCTTGTCCGAAAGCGGTTACGCTCGACTAACTTGCGAACGCATTTTCCGCTCGTGAGAGAATGCCCCTACCGCTTTATCGGCTTCGGATTTTTGCTTGCAGATTGTCATCTGACGCTAACCGCTGTCCAGGAATTTCGGTCGGGATAGCAACACCTCGCGCAAAATATTCGCCGCTCTCGGAGGTAGCTATCCGACAGCAGCGATTTTTTATTTTCCTCCGCGCATAATTCTTCCCTCAAGGTCTTTGCGGCTCTGCGAAATTTTATCCAACCATTTATTCATCGCCTGCCGCTGCACAGAGTCATCTTTAGATTTCAATTTTTCATTCTTCTTGGCAAGTTCCGTCTTGAATTTCTCAAAGAGAGCAAGGTACTCGGTTTGCAACTTTTCGCTCGCGTTCCGAAAAGCCTTGCCCCTACGAAAGTTGTTGTAGCTGTACCGCTCGGCTTGGCATAGCTTGTAGAAATTATCTTGCTCAAGCTTGCGTTGGCTGCAAAGCTTGTTATCTTTGTCTTGGAGCTCGGCGCATTTTTCGTGATACCGCCGCCGCGATGTATTGGCGAAGAATGACTCGCCGCACCGAGGGCACACCCTAAAGAAAAGATTGTGCTTCGACAGATAGGTTATGTATCCCGCATAAAATTCCGCAAGATCGGAGCAGAGCAATTTATTACTGGTGGGTGTTGCCTTGCCAAAATGCTGCCGCTTCAAATCCGTGAGCGTAGTTGGATTTTGTTTGAGTAATTCAAACTCGCTCGACATCACCATCTCTAATTCAGAATACATCTGCCGCCTACGCTCGATGGGATATGCCACAATGCCGGTTTTGCCTCCAGCTGCCGAACGCTTGACGAGGTAGAACTTGCAGAAGAAATAGTTAATTATTATCCGCTGAAAGGCATTGCCCACTTGCCACAGCTTCTCAAGCATTTTGTAATCGGAGGACTTTTCGCTATTGCCGCTGTCAATTGAATTGAGCATTGAGAGGAAAAGGCTCTCGACCGAAGGCAGCCGTTCTGTACAAAATCGTAGCTGTCCATCAGCAAGCCGCCGAGCGGTCGCTGCTCGGAGAGCGTAAGTATTGAACCACCGTGCTTGGATAAACGGTTAGAGTCCTCGATGACCTGCCGAACCGCCTTTGCTTCACCGAAGTAATAACGCTCGTTGTCACTGTTAAACTCAACACAGAGCAGCAACGGATCATCAGCGCATTTGAGTGGCAGCTTTATTTCGAGTTTGCTTTTTGCTGTGTTCCAAATAAATCTCTTGATCTGTTCCATTTTCACCCTCCGCGAGTTTGTTGTTCTGTGTAAATTATATCACAATTTAATGCGATTGTCAAGTGAAGTATTTTTAAATTTTTCTCGGGAATTTCTAAAAAATCCCGAAAATCTACACAGAGAAACAGTTGATTTTAACTTGATTTTAAGCCATATAGCTCTACGTTTTTTGAGAGTAAAACAGCCGCAATTGACCTTATAAAGCCAAATTTCCGCTATTCTTGTTTCTCTGTGTAAATCGTCTAAAAAACTCTTAACTTTTTAAAATTTCTGCCGTATAATATAATAAATAGCGTGAACGCTATAATTCTAAGCCAAGAAAGGAATGATTATGTATGAGAAAATTCAAGCAAGTAAAGCGCAAAGAAATCGTGTTCAACTTGGACGAGTGGAGCAATATCGAGCAGCAAGCAAAAGAGCTTGGGTTGAATACTACCGAGTATATTCGGCGAATGGCACTGAACCAAAAAGTCGTTCGGATGAATATGCCCGACATCGCGCCCACACTTAACGCGATGAAAAGCATTGCCAACAATCTGAATCAACTCGCAAAAAAGGCGCACGAAACCAAGAACATTTACGCCAAAGATTTTGAAGAAATGGGAGGTCAATGGAAACCGCTATGCCTTTTGTTAAGTCAATACCTATTAGAAGCACAGTCAAACGAAGCTTAGCCTATATTCTCGACCCTGCCAAAACCGATGGGCTGCTCTACGTTGCTTCACTGAACTGCATTACCGATCCGGAGTGCGCTTATTTAAATATGAAAATGGTGTATGAGCAATTCAGCAACAAAAAATTCGATGAGCCGCCACCCAAGCAAGGCAAAGGGCGCGTCAAAGCTATCCACTACATACAGAGTTTTGATCCCAAAGATAAAATCACTCCTGAGCAAGCGTTTCAGATCGGAAAACTCTTTGTCAAAAAAGCCTTTGGGAAAAATGCGCAGGTCGTGATGGCAACACACCTTGATAAGGGTCATCTGCACAACCATATTATAATTAACAGCTACGGAGTTGACGGTAAGAAATTCTATGACAACAAGAAAACGCTCCAAGAGATCAAGATCGTTTCCGACAGAGCGAGCCTGACCTACGGAGTTAAGCCGTATGACAAGGCGAATGCCAAGCGCAAAACAATCGCCTACAACGAGTGGCAGAACGAAAAGCGCGGCACATCGTGGAAGCAAAAAATCCGCAATGAAATAGATGCGCTAATTATCAAGGTAAAAAATGTAGATGAGCTGCTCGCAGAACTTGAAATGCTCGGCTACACGGTGCGGCGCGGGAAATATATCTCGGTCAAAGCTCCCGATCAGCAGCGAGCAGTCCGCTTGAAAACTCTCGGCGAGGACTACACAACCGAAAGCCTCTCTTCGAGGATTTTTTGGGCGAAAATCGGTTCGGGAGCTATCAACCCTTGCACAAATTCTCCCTTATTCAACACCTATAAATCCACAGCCAACGAGGCAGAGAATAAGGGGTTAGACGTTTACAAAATATCTGCGCAGCTTGCCGTAATAAATCGGGATAATATCCGATCAATCGGTGAGCTTGAGGACAGAATTAACCAGCTAACTTGTGAATTGGAAAAGGCTCGGAAAGCCGTTAATACGGTTGAGAGCGAGTGCAATTTCCTAAAAAGCCTCGCCGCACAAGCCGAAGAATATTTCTCGCTAATCAAAAAGGAAACTCTCACGGAAGAAGAACAGCTCCGTGTAAAGATGTTCGCCGAAACTCTTTCAAAGCAAAATATCAAGAGTAGTGCCGATCTCGATTATTTGAAAGACATAATTGCGGAAACAGAACAGAAAGCAATTCCGGTTAGAGAGCAGTACAACAAGTGCGCTCAACTTATGCAAGAGTATACCGAGATAGCGGAAACATATCGGGAAATTTCGCAAGGCGATTACATCAGCAAACTTATTAAGCGACAACAAGAAGAACAAAACCAACAGCAACAAGACGTTACACAAAAACGTCCACGAAGATAAGGAGGACCCAATGACTTACAGAAACAAGCAAGAACTTATTGAGCAGATCGTTGACATACTCAATTCGACAATTGAGGTTGACGAGCAGCCTACGATTAAAATAGCGAACACTGCGCCGCTTGAAATGCTTACGATCAAAGAATGTGCGCAAGCAATCACCGGATTATCTGAGCACACCGTGCGGCAGTTGGTCGCTCAAAGCAAAATCCCTTATATCAGAACGGGACAGGGCAAGCGCGGGAAAATTCTCGTTAATAAATCGGCATTGCTCGACTATTTAAATTCGGCAGCATAAAAAATTCAAAAAAATTTTGGCGTATCTCGAAAAAACTCTTGACTTTAAAGTGAAAAAGTGATATAATGTAGTTAGCAGAGATACGCCATACGTAAATTTAGGAGGGTTTTACTATGGCAACAATTCAGAAAAGAGGCGGCAGCTACTCGATTCGGGTCAGCTGCGGCTACGACACACAAGGCAAACAGGTCATCCAATCCAAAACGTGGACTCCCGCCGAGGGAATGACCGAGCGCCAAATTCAAAGAGAACTCGAACGGCAGAAAGTGCTGTTTGAGGAGGAGTGCAAAAAGGGCTTTCAATCGCGCGCGGTAAAGTTTGAGGCGTTCTGCGAGGAGTGGTTCGCCGAGTACGCCGAAGCGAATTTGCGGCACTCGACCTACACGTACCTTTACCACCAGCGGCTGCGGATCAACAAAGCAATCGGTCACTTGCGGATGGACAAAATCACAACTCGGCAAATCCAAGCGTTCATCAACTCGCTCTTAAAAGACGGTGCGAACGAGATCAACGGAAAACCTCTCTCGCCGAAATCCGCGCGGCATAACCTCAACCTCATTTCAGACGTCTTTAATTTCGCCGTGAAGATGGGGGTCGTGTCCGACAATCCGTGCAAAAACGTCACCGTGCCAAAAAATCAGGCGAAAGAAAAGGAAATTTACACGCCCAACGAAGTCAACCGTTTCCTAACGCTGTTGAGAGACGAGCCGCTGAAATATCGCGCGTTCTTTAACCTTGCTGTTTACAGTGGTTTCCGGCGCGGCGAGCTTCTCGGCTTGGAGTGGAAGGACGTGGATTTTGAGAACAACATTATCAGCGTTCGGAGGACATCTTGTTATGCGTCGGATCGCGGAATTTATACCGATACGACGAAAACTAGGCTTTCTCAGCGCACCTTGAAATTTCCGCAGGAGATTATGGATTTGCTCAAGGAGCTCAAAGACGAGCAAAACGCGGAAGCGCTCAAACAGGGCGATCACTGGGTTGAAACGGATAGGCTGTTTACCAAAGATAACGGCGAACCTCAGCATCCGAATACCACTTACACTTGGCTGGAGCGCTTCTGCAAAAAGAACGATCTGCCGTTTCATGGTTTACATAGCTTCCGGCACCTTTTCTGTTCGATGCTTGTCAATCAGGGCGTGGATATCGTGACGGTTTCGGGAGCTTTAGGACACTCGAACGTTGCAACCACGAGCACGATCTACTGTCATATCTTGGAAAATTCGAGGGCAAAGGTTTCCGAGGCGATCACAAACGCTCTGAACTTTTCGGGCGAGAAAGGGGCGTGATTATCAAATAAAGAACAAACGAAGAACAAATTCGGCTTTTCGGAAAATCAAAGTCCGCCGAACGCTCTTGTGAAGCCATTCGGCGGACACCAAACTGGTCTGAGTGACAGGATTTGAACCCCGCCATTATTGCTCTCAAACCGCTTTGTTAAGCGGTTTTTCATCGTCTATGTTGCTTTTCGTGTTGCATACCTCGAAAAACGCCGCCGAATCGTGTCTCAACAGTTCGGCGAATTCTGCCTTTGCAGAGGGGAAAGTGTGTTGGTAAACTCGCTCTATCATCGCCGTGTCTTTGTGCCCCATAAGCTCGGCTATGTACTTCTGCGGCATTGAGGGCAACAACAGGCACTTGCTCGCGAAGTGATGACGCAGAGCGTGAAAATTCAACGCCGTGTCAAGATTGTTGCGCTTGCGGAAACGCCCCCACGCGTTCGTGATTACGCTACTGGGAAACGGATAAACTCGCTCTCCCACAGCGTTTTCAAGCAACGTGTCGTAAAGCCACTTGTCAATCGGGATTTTACGGTAGCCCGAAACGCTTTTAGGCTGTTTGAGCACGCCATTTTTGCCCTTTTCTCCGCGCACCCTCGCTTGCGTAATTTCGATGAAGTCCTCGTGAACGTTTTTCAGTTCTAAGCCGCTTATCTCCGAGGCTCTCAAACCGCATTGCGTAGCCAAAAGAAACGGAATATAAATCGGCGTACCCTTAGCGATTTTCGCGATTTCTTCGACCTCTGCCTTATCGGGGACGTAAATGTCCTTCTTGGTTTTCGGCGGGAGAGTAGTCCGCAAAACCAGTTCGGGGCGATAATCCTTGAGGACTGCGGCGAGAAAGCCGTGATAGTTGCGGCAGGTTTTTTCCTTGCGGGTTTTCGCCAAATCATTCACCCACTTCTGAACCCATTCCTGCGTGATGTTTTTGATTTTTACTCCCCCGACGCTCGCCGAAAGCGTTCTGCGCATTTGACGGTAATGATTCAACGTCGACGGCGAGATAATGTTGTTTTTGCTGTCGATGTAGTTCTCCATTGCCTTGTCGAGCGTAATTTCCGAACGGCAGACGTCTTGTTTTGTCGCCGCGAATTTGGCGGCTTGATATTCCGCTTCCTTGCGCGTTTCGGCGGTGAATGACTTGTATATCCGCTTGCCGTTTTCCCTTCCGACATATTTCTGTACGCGCCAATTCCCGCTGGGTAATTTCTTTGCATTAGCCATTTGTATCTTCCTTTCGTGTACGACCAAACCGACCGAAAGAGCGGGAGAGCGGCAAAGACGCTCCCCGCACTTTTAATTATAATCTATCGGTTTGGAAATGTCAAGTGCTTATTCAATGATTTTTTCCAAATCGACATTGAGCCCCTCGGCGATTTTAAGCAAGTCAACCATAGTCAACCGCTCGGGGTGCTTCATCTTATCGCTAAGCGTCGTCGCGGGAATATGAACGCGCTCGCTGATTTTAGCGACCGAGTTGGACTCGCCGTTCTGCGCCGCGACCACCTTAATGTTCCTTACCACTTTGTCAAGTCTTTCCTTCATCATCTTAATACCCCTTTCTTAACGTTCAATCTCGTTGTTGTGCTTTTTAATTGCGTTATCCGCACGGCTCTGTGCCGCCATTTTGAGAGTTTGTTCGCTACGTTCAAAACCCTCTAAAACGGTCGTACCGTCGCCGAATGTTAAACCGCCGCAATACTCCTCTAACCGCTTTTCACGGGTTGTCGGTGTACCGCTCTCAAATGCCGAATTAACGGCTTTCTCTGCGATTTCTCGCGCCCTTTGGTCGATGTAATATTCTTGCTGTGCTTTCAGCTTTCGCGCCTGTTCTCGGTCGTTGGCGGCTTGCTGGTATAGCGCATTAACGGAATTTGCCTTGATGTCGATTTCGCGTTTAAGAGCCTCTGCCTCTTGCTTGTCGTTTCTTGCTTTTGCGCGGTCGGCGGCGGCACTATCGCCTATCGCTCTTATGCTCTCCAACATATTGTCGTGATATTGCCGCACGTCGCTTTTATCGAATAACGGCTTTTTGATCGCCGAGGCGTTTGCTTTATGTTTCAGCGTCTGCGCTAATTCGCGTTCGGCGGCTTCGTTTTTGGCGATAGTTTTGGCAAGTTCGCTTTCGGCTTTTTCGGCTCTCTTATTGAGTTCCGCTACCTCGCTGTTTTTCGCGGTGAGTTCAGCATTTAAAGTTGCAATTTGATTTTGCGCGTCGCTTAAATTCTGCATTGCGGTTTTGAGTTTCAATTCCGCAATTGTCTTATTTCCGCCTACGGTTGAGCCGTTCAGCAGGTTAACAGGCACTCCGAGTTTTTCCGTTAATCTATTCTGTAGGTCGATGTGCGCTTGCCTTAATGTTTGCGGCGTTTCCATACCTTTGGCGCAGAGTTTTTTGCCGCCGTTTTTCTCATCGTCCACAAAGGGCATATATCCTATCTGTATATGTGGTGTTACCTCGTCCTTGTGCACGTTGCCGTTGATTATGTTGTCAGTACCAACGCGTTCACAAATAAAATCAAATGCACCCCGAAAAAATTCTGCTTCGTATTTAGGGTCAAGGTCTTTCGGCATCGTAATGCACCAACTGCAGTATGTTACAGCGTCCTTGCGCATTGCCTTTCCTTCGCGTTTTTGGTACTCGCTTTCGTATTCGGCAAGGCGCGAGGTATACAACGCCTTTGCGCTTATGCCGCCCCTCAAATCTGCCGCTAAATCGTAGTTCAGGTGCGTCCGCGTCGGGTCGATGTTTTCATTGCCCCGCGGACGGTCGGGCGCGTCGGGTGACGAGGTTCTTGCGTCGTGTTCTATAATCCTACCTGCGGGTGGTTTGACGGTCGTCTTGCCCGACTTGCCCTTGCTGCGTTTTTCGTGTTTGCCGTATTTTTCGTAATTCATAAGGTTCTCCTTTCCGAGTGAAGTGTACGCAAGCTACACTTCACAAGTGAAGCCGCTTGGCAAGGGGCTGCGCCCCCTGCACCCCTGCCGTCACTAAAACGGATAGACATCATCGGTGTTTTTCGCGTTATACTCGGCGATTATTTCCTTTTGGGTTTTGCCGTAGTTCGCAAATTCTAAGGCTTGTTGTGCTGACAGATTACCATTAACAACTGCTGTTTTTTCAGCATATATTTTTTCCGATATAGCCGCAATAGGCGAAATCATCTGTTGCTCAACCGTTCTCAACATTTCCGATGATTTCAAAACTTTGTGAATTTTTTCAAGATTTCCTATAATGCCCTTGTGAGTATAGTATTGTGTGAACTCTCTTGTGCCCTCAATGATACCTTTGTTTATCATTAAGTCGTAGTCGTTTTCATAAACGTGTATTATCAAGGGGAAACGTCTGTATGCCTGCCCTATGTCCTCTGCGTGATATTCGATACCGTTACTTTGATATTCTCCAGCAAGACCGTTCAAAAAATCCGAGTACGGCTCAACGGCGTTCACAATATTTACAGCATTGAGGAGCGTTACATTGCCATACTTTTTGTGCTGCGCAATTCTTTTTGGAAATGGGTCGAAAATGTTGAAGATATTCCGACCGAATTCTCCGACAAAATCTCCCGCTCGTTTATCGTTCCATATGATTATCGGTTGTCCGTCATATTTGTCAAAGGACACGCCTTTACCGCCTATTTCGCAAATCAAATCTTCATCATCAATGTCCTCGGGCAAACCTAACACCGAAACAAACAGGTGCGCAATAGCGTGCGACATCAACCCCTTTCCGATTCCGCCCTTACCTTCAACATAAAAATTCAAGCGATACAGCGGCAAAGGGGCGTTTGCCAGAAATACCGCGCGTGCGTTATCGAGTGCAGTCTTGTCGGATAAATAATTCAAAATCCCCTCATCAGTCGAGCACAACTGCCTTATCGTCAAACCGTGCGAAACGGCTAAACGTATCTCTTCTCTTTTCGACGTTTTCCCTTTTTGGCATTTGTCCAATTCGGCGCGAAAATCAAAATTAGCGATAATTTCCTCGTCGGGATAGCGATACTTTCCAAGTGCTTGTTGTTTTTCATCTTCGTGCGTGAGATATCGCACACAATCGAGAAAACTACCGCGCCCCTTAGGAATATCTATGTATTGCGCGGGGATGTCAAACCACTTGGCGATGGTTTCTACTTCGACTGCGTCTCTGCATTGCAAAACAACATGCCAATGCGGCGGTTTTACGGCACCCAATTCGGGAACAATTGTGTCGGGGTTTTCTTCGCGACGTTTCAAAGCCATGTCAACGTCTTCTTGAATGTGGCTATCTTTGTTGTGCAACGCATACGCATGCCGCTTGATTGACTTGTGTTTTAGAGCAGCTTCAATTTGCTCCCGACTTAGTAATAATTCGCCCGTTATGGGGTGGTTTACGTACTGTGTGATATTGAATATTCTCGCTTTCATCATTTTTCTCCTTTCTGTTAATTACCTGATTTCCGAAAGCCGCTTCGCGGCTTTGCAGCGCCTACGGCGCTGTTGAATTGTGTTCACGACCGCCCAGCTGCGGTGAACTGTGGTTTTCGGCGGAACGGGGAATGGCTAGAAACGCCGCTGCAAAGCCGTTTCACAGCTTTGCGCGTCGCCGCCGAACCACAGTTACCACAGCTGGGCTCGCGCCGCCACACAAGCCCTTAGGCGGCGCGCGCGTTAGCATACCTAAGCCGTTTTCGAGTACTTTAGCACTCTAAAAACCACAGTTTCCACACATTTTCAAGGGGCTTTTGCCGTCGACTTTTAAAATGACAATAAACTGCCATTTTAAAAATCATGTCTTCTATTATATAAGTGTGCTTAATCTTACTATAAAATTGAAAAAATCCCCCTGTTTCGGTGGTTTTTGCCGCGTTTTTTTAAAAAATCCCCAATTTTTGTCGCTTTTCGCTAATTCGGCTTCAATATTTCGTGAAATTTTGGCGAAATCCACGAACGAAAAGGACAAAAAAATAAGCGGGTCATAAAGACCCGCAAAACAAAAAAGCCCCCGCCGTATGGCGGGGGCACACTGTACGCTAGTATGGCACCGTTTGATTTAAATAAAATTCCTCGTCTTCAGGGTGGGGAGTTCACAGTTATTTCACTGCTTTTCCATTGTATACGCCACCTGGTCGAACGAACTGAAGAAGTGCATCCTGTTGTCCTCGATTCTGAGATTCGTGAAATCAATGGTACCGCTTGCCGAGATGCCTTTTAATGCGTCTCCGCTGAGGACGATTTTATTATCGCCGTTACGTTCCCAATTACATTCCCTGTCGGCAAAGGTGCAGGTGCCGTCGCCTCTGAATTCTATCGTGATCTTTCCCAGTCCCCCTGCTCCTGTTGTCGCCTTCCACGTGCCGAGAATCGGGTCGCCGGAGCAGCCGCTAAGCGCTCCCAGCAGCATAACGACCGCCGCCAACAGTGCGAAAATTCTGATAGCATATTTCATAATTTTTCCTCCTTACGCATTGCGTTGCTTCGAAGCAACGCTTACAATGCCGCACACCAATGCCCCAATGCCTGCGGCAACCAGCATAAATACACCAACGACCGCTCCGCCCGCGGAGCGCGTCGACATCATCCCTTCGATGCTGGTCATCGGGTCTATCAAAAACTGCCCGATAAATCCCGCCAATGCGAACACGCCGCCCACTATCGGTGCTCGTTTCCCGAGACGTTGGTCACGGAAAACCACCGCTATAAGTGCTATCGCCGCCACAAACGCGATTATAGCACCCACTCGCGCGAGTATTGCCATGTTAATGGTTGCCTGCAACTTGCGGGTTGCGCTGTTTGCCATGGCGCCTATTCCGCCGATAGCGCAGAGCAGACCGCCTATCGCCAGAACGCCGCCGCAAATTTTCTTGTACATGCCAAACATAATCGTTACCTCCCGAAAAATTAAGATTTTACCGTGGATTCGCGCTCATAGCGAGAGTTAGATATTTTCGAGTTGAGCGAATCCAACGATGCGTAGGAGCCGCTGACGTAAACGCCGTCTATCGCCAGCGACATATCGTAACCCGCACGGGGTATGCCGCCGTCGTAAACGATAGTGCCGTCCGCTTCCTTGTAAATATTATCGTATTGCCCCGCAAAAATGTAGTTCACCGTTTCACCCGCGTTGGCAAAGGTAATGTTCGCGTCATACACAAAATACAGGCTCTCGTTTCTGTCCGAACTCGTAATATTGATATTACCGAGAAAGTCGAATTTGTTTATCGTGCTGTTTTCGCCGCCGCCCCTATGACTGTCAAGGTCAATTCTTACGGCTTCTTCCATCTTCGTCTTCAGCTTCTCCATATCCGCGTCGGTGAGGTCGGATAACTTCATTATGTAATAGGGACGGTTTTCCACCGTGAATTCCTTGCTGTCCGAAGTGAGGGAGTAATCCTCCTCCTTGCCGACGCGCAGCTTTGCTGTGACGGTGACTTTGCTGCCGTTCGAGAGCTCGCTTTTCTTGTCGAGCTCATAGCTCACGTTGGCGTTTCCGCCCTTGATGCTCGCCCGCACCTGCGGCGCAATGCCTTCAAACGTTATTTCCACATCCTCAAACGGGTCGAGGGGTTTGGGTTCGGGTTTGACGGATTCCGTTAGCGTTGAGGTCGGCGTACTGACAGGTGTGTTGAATTCCTTATCCAACTCGTTCATCGCGTTGTCGAACTCCTTTTCGAGCGGTGAACGGTTGTCGCAGCCCACCAAAGCGACACACATAACCGCAGTCAAAAAACTCGCCAAAATTCTCTTGTTCATTGCCTTGTTACCTTCCTTGTAGTAGAAATTTGTAGGCACAAAAAAGTGCGCCCCGCATATACGAGAGCGCACTGCAAAAGTGTCTCTCGTTGTTTTGCGGTACAACTCCATTGCAATCACAGGCATAGGAAAAAGAGAGCCACTCGTTGCCGGGTATCTCTGTGATTGCAAAAATATTCAGTTGTACCGCAATTTCCATTATATCACATTTTTTCCCATATGTCAAGGTTTTTTACAAAAAGCAGTAGGTCGCGCCTTACAAGAACATACCACGCACTGCCCCTTAAACGACAAAAAGCCCCGCCGATACACGGCGGGGCACTATATAAAATGTGCGTGCGGCTCTTAAACGGAGTCGTTATGCGGGTTGACGGCAACAACGGCGTGTTGCATTTCGTGTTGCATAATGCTCCGAAATGCCGTTTTTTCGCCCGATTTTTAGTGTTTCTATCCGAATTACCGTAAATTACCAATAACACACAAATGGCTTAACAATGCGATTTCACGCTGTTAAGCCATTCGTTTTCTTTCGTCGGTTTGGTCTGAGTGACAGGATTTGAACCTGCGGCCTCTACCACCCCAAAGGCGCAATTTGCTTTTTGTATCATTTCGTAACATTTAATAATCTCTCTTATTATGCGGCTTGGCGTTCCTTTTCGTTTCATAACTTTTAATGATTTTTTGTGCGCTATCGTAACAATGGCGCACAAATAGCGCACAAAATCTCGATTCAATACAACCTCTACCATTTTGGCGCACACGGAAAGCGGCTGAAACAAAATCTTCTTGTCAAGCCATTTTTAATAATCGCCTTAACTCTACCCCAAAATAGTAAAGACATTCAAACGGAACGGCGCACACGAGCATTTCCCCGATAGGGCGCAAAGGCTTTTGATACGAGCGAGGAACGAGCCGAGTGTCAAAAGTAACTTTGCGTTAATTTTGTACGGAGAGCGCGAGAACTGCCCCTTGTTTGCGTTCCGTGCTAACTTGCCTGTAACTTTGCCGAAAGAACATAAAACCGCCTTAAACGCTCGATTTGAAAGTCTCTCACAGTTTGCTTATAATTTGCGGTGCAGGGGAAAGCCGCTCGCCCGCTTTCAAGTCAAAGGCGGCTGTGATTTGTCATAAATGGAGTTAGAGAACGTTCAGCAAGCCATAGAAAGTATACGCATACTTTCTCCCGCCGCGCTCCGTCGAGCCGAACGCAGCGCAAAAAAGGGCGGGAACGTTGAGCCGCTCCCGCCTATGGTCTATGCTTTGTTGCGCTTGTTTTTGGCAAATTTCACGTTGATACTCTCCTGCATTACTCCGCGCAGCCGCCTTATCGAGTCCAACGCCGCGAGAATAACGCTGAAACGTATGTCAAGCCCCTTGCGGGTGTATTCGTCCCACTCGGTTTCGAGAGTGCAATGTCTGCCGAAAAAGTCCGTGTACACCTCGATCAAATTTTCGATGTTATGGAGAGTGAGTTCCGCTTCCTCAATATCGAATACGCTGTTTTCCATAGTAAAATTTCCTTTCTGTCTTGACAAATTCGGCGAGATGTGCTATAATAGCCTTGTGTTCGAGCGGCTTTTATAGCACATTGCCGTTTGTACTAAGCTCTTGCAGTTCGCAGCTGCAAGGGCTTTTCTTTACGCTACCGTGAAACGGCGGCACTCTGTGGGCTTGCTGTACTGCTTGTAGAGTTCTTCGTGCGTTGCCTTAAAAGCCTTGCTGTCAAAACGGCTTGAAACAACGGTCTTGTAACGGAGTTTGAAAACGTCCACCGTCATTTCGTCAACACCCTGTGCGGTCATTTCCGCCTTGAGGTCGTCCTCTATGGCTGTGATCTCGGCGGCGAGTTCGTCCGCCATTGCCTTGAGCTCTTTCAGCTCGCGTATCTTTTTGGTAAGTTCGTTCATACTCATTGTGTTGCTTCCTTTCGTTAGTCTGCGTTGATCTCTGCGAGTGCGGCGGCGATCTCGGTGTATCTCCTCGATCTCCGCGCGGCGCTCCGCTGTGAGCGGCTTCGGGGCTTCGAGTTCCTCAAGCTCGTACTCGTATTCATTCGGGAATATCGGCATTGTGTTCACCTCGCTTTTCGGTCGAGCGGCTTATCCGAGCAGGAAGCTCACCGCGCCCATCGTTCCGAGTACCAACACCGCCGCGATGAGCAGCAGCTTCACGCACTCGAACACCAGCTTAAAAATTTGCTTTGCCACTTGACAAAACCCCTTTCGTTGTGATATAATATATTCAAGCGGATTGACCGCCCCCGAACTTTCGTCCGGGTTTGGTCGTTCGCCGCTCAGATCATCTCAAAGAGAGATTTCAGCGACAGGGCTATGAGAGTTAGAGTGCCTATCAGCTCAAGAACCTTTAGCCCCAGCTTGTTAAGCTGCTCCAACAGCTTGACAAGCTTTTTTATTACATCCATATTCATCACCCCCTCTTTGTTTATTATTATACACTATTCACGGGAATATATCAAGTGGTAAAATGCACAAATATATTACCGTGAATATGTGTAAATTGCCTATTTACGATAATATATTTTTGTGGTACAATATAGAGGGGTGATGAAATGGCAATAAGCAAATCACAACAAAAAGCGGTTCATAAATACGTTAAAAACAACTATGATCGCATAGAGGTAACCGTCAAGAAAGGCGAAAAAGACCGATTAAAGGCTCACGCAGAGCAGCAAGGGGAAACCCTCAACGGCTTTATCAACAGAGCCATAGACGAAGCGGTAAAACGCGATATAAACAATACCTTATAGCAAGCCGCTCGCCGATAATGTTCCATAGAAAGGAATTTAAAACGATGACAGATTTGGAAATTGCGCTGAACGACCTTAAAAACACCATATTGAACAAGCCGCCAAAGAAGCAGCAGATACTGACACAATGGCTCAAAAAATGGTGTGTATTTTTGCGCAGAGAGGATAATTTCAATCCCAAGTTCTTGCCCTTTTACAAAAGAGGGGATATTGTGTACGCCGATTTCGGCTTTAACGTGGGCGCAGAATTTGGCGGCATTCATTACGCCGTTGTTATCGAGAACAATAACAATAAATCTAATGGTAATATCGTAGTTGTTCCGCTGACCTCGCTTGATCCCGGCAAGAGCGTAGAGGATATTCCCAAAACCGATGTATATATAGGTGACAACATAATCGGTTGGACAAACTCCGCAACAATAGCAAAACCCAATCAAATAAGAGCTATCAGCAAAATACGCATTTGCAAGCCAACCACTCCAAAGGACAAGAAAGCGACCTTAAATGGCAGTCAGCTACAGCTTATTGATGATAAGCTGGATCAAATCATTAAAAAGCAAGCGTAATTTGACAAAATCTTCCAATAACAACAGAAATTTTTTGGAATTTTACGAAAACCTCTTGACAAATCGGAAAAAATAGTGTACAATATACAAAGTGGAACATATATTGTTATATGAACCGCTATTGTAAGGTTAATTTTACCCCTTGCGGGTCTTACAATTTTTATTCTACCCTTACGGGTCATACCGGGAGCGGGCTTCGGCTCGCTCTTGGTTTTTGAGAAAAGCCGCTCAATCATTCAAGACCGAGCGGCTTTTTCGTGTATGCCTCAAACGCCCCGAAAATCGCACGTTTAAGACGGATTTGCCGTTCCATAGGATTAGTTAACCATTGAGAACATAAAACGCAAATACAGGGCAATTCTCGCGCTCTCTGTGCAGATGAGAGCCGCTCTGTGTTCTGTAAATGCTCTCGATAAATTCGGCAGCCGAAACGGTTTACCTCGCGTCCGACATAAAGCGACAACACGGAAGCGCGGAATTTTGCTCGGCTGTGCTATCGATATTGAACAGCTTCGGAGTGCCGATTTTCCAAGTGCTTGTCAATTTGGCTAACTCAATAGCGATATTGTCAAGCGAGGCTTTACAATATCGCAATGAGCGCGGCAAATCTCCGAGCCGCAGGTCGAGCGTGATTTAAAAAATCGCAGCAAAATTCCAAATTCCGAAACAGTACTTGAAATGAAAGTAGGAGCAAAATTCGCCGAACCCGAAAACGGCTTGCTTGAAATTCATTGCCAAGTTTGAAAAAGAAACTTGTGACTTGCAGCCAAGAAACAACGCAAAAGAGCGGCTTTCTGAACAAGTTTGAGTACATTCTCTCAACTCGCTTTCCGAGAAACGGAGAACGGCAGCCAACAAGACCGCCGTTCCTTATCAGACCGAAAGCAAACAAAGCGAGAGCAAATCGCCTTGACGCTTGATTATATTATAGCACAAACCCCGCCAACAGTCAAGCGTTTTGCGTGAATTTTTTGCCTTGTTCGGGAGTATATAGAAAGTTGCTCAAAGGTTGGTCAAAAGTAGGGCGAAAGTTGGGTAAAGGTTGGGTAGGTTTCGGCTTGTGAATTTGCAAAAATCCAAGCAACGGAGCGGCTTTACGCTCATTTGGCAGAGTGTACCGAAAGTATACCGAAAGTGTACCGAAATCGGTAGTACAAAAGTAGTACAAAGGTTATACGAAAGTTAGACAAAAGTTAGACAAAAAACGGGGTTATCCGTTCTCTACGTTGCCGAAAACCTTGATGTAATTCGCGTTGATAATATCGGCGGGGTTCTCGTTAAGGATTTTCAAAGCGTCCTGCTTGCTTATGACCTTGACATTCTTTTGTCCCGTGATTTGCTCAACGGTGAAAAACGCGCCCTTTTCGGTGTAGTATAACGCTTTGCCGAATGGCTCGCTTGCTTCGCACAAAAGCAAAGATTTTTCCGTTGAGTAAAGTTTACTGTTGATGATAAATTCTTTGTTGCTCATAAACTCTTCCTTTCTCGCGGCTTTTTAGCTATGCGTATTGAACCGTTGAACGTGCATTTATACTCGTTCCCGTAAGCCTCAAACAGCTTGCGCCCTATCCGTCCGCGCCTTAACAGCTGTATAGCCCGCTTGTGCGCCTGCTGCGCTCTCGACTTTGTAAAGCCGTGCAATATGCTGATTTTGGCGAACGTAAACCCCTTGAAGTAACGCTCGATTATAATTCTGCGCTCAATGTCGGGCAGGCTGTCAACCGCCTCGTATAGGGCGGCGTATTCGTTAGGGTCGCCGCTTGCGGCGATTCGCCCACAAGAGCGGCAACAGCTCATTATTGCCGCCCTGTTGAATAAATTCCGCTAATTGCTCATTTTTCACTTGACCGCACCCCCGAAATGTTGTATAATTGATTTATGGGGGTTAACAAGCGCTGTATGTTTTTCAATCGGATTTTGGCTCTGAGGGCGGCTGTTCCTGCTTGCCGCCCTCCAGCGCGTTTTCGAGATCCATTTTACCCGCAAGCTGCGACAAAAAGTCCTTTGTAGACTGCGGAAAAGCCATAAATTCACGTTCGCCTTTTGCTTTCGCGCGGTAAGAGCGTTGGAAATTCGAGGCTATCACCGTTTGCAGCTCGTCCAGATTGCTTTGCGCCCACTCGTGCAAAGTTGCCGGAGAGCCGACGATCCGCCGAATGACGGGCGGCAGCTTTTCGTACTCCTCGACGTGATTGTAAAGACTGTTCCGCAAGGCTTTATTTACAATATCCCACGCCTCAAGTTCGGTCATTTCCTTTGGGCTCGCAAGGTCGCGCACCATAGCTTTGATTTGCCCGATAACAGGCGGAAAGCCCTTTTCATCGTTCGCGATAAACGCCTTGACTGCTGCCGCAACAACAAGCACATCATCGTCCGCGAAAAGCTCCGCCCACAGCTTGGCGGCTTGCTCCAGATCGCCGCTGTTCTTGTAGTAATTCGGGTAGGCGGTTTTAAGTACTGCCATTATCTGTAACGTTTCCTTGTATGTCAATCTCGTTCGCCTCCTTTTCCTCAAGGTCTCTTAGCATATCCAAGAACGGGTTTCCGCTCTGCGATTGGTTATATCCGTTCGGCGGTCTGTTTTGCGCAGGAGGCTGTTTGTGTTTTGCCTGTTCCTCCTTGTAGCTGGATATAACCCACGAGAGGATAGCCCTGTAGTCGCTTTCGTATTTCTTTCCGCTCGAACCTTTGTAGTTATCGAGTTTTTGTATGAACCACTTAACGGCTTCTTCTCCGTGTTGCTCGACCAGCTTCGCGTATTCTTCCTCCGTCAAGGTAACGTATTCGGCATAGCGTTTCTTTTCGGGAGCGGATTTTTTAGGCTTTTGGGGCTTGTCGGAGGTTTCGCGCGCGGGCGTGTTCTCTCTGCCTCTCTGCTCCTCTGACAATCTGCTATTTGTTTTTAATAAAGAAGCTGTATCGTCGGTTTGTCGGCAGTTTGTCGTTGGTGTGTCGTTAGCTTGTCGCTCTGTGTGTCGGCGGCTTGTCATTAGCGTGTCGTTTTGTGTGTCGCTGTCACTTTCACAATCATAATCAATCAACGTCACGACGCTGTTTTTCGCCGTTGATTTGATTGCTATTTTGTGTGTCTTTTCCAGACGTTCAAGCGCAGTCCGAGCTTGTCGAATTGAAATACCGTTTTTTTCGGCTACCTCCCTAATGCTTGTCACCAGCTGTCCGCGCTCAAGATGAACGTTCCCGACATCGGCGGGCTTGTATTTCGCCGCGAGCCGCAGCCGTATGTAGACCGCCAGCGTGATGTTGTCGCCGAACCAAGCCCATTCGTCAAGGTTGTCGGGCAATTTTATAAATCCCATTGCTTCACCACCTAACGCAAAGAGATTGGCGAAATGCGCGGCGCGGCTTCCTCGTCGGAGCGGCGAGGAGCGGCTTTCATTGCTGTTCCTTGTGGTATTCCTGTTCTGAGGAACATTTCCAGGCTATCACAATTCACCAAAAATTTGCGCCCAGCGCGGACAGCGACAATATCACCATTCGCGACCGCCGCACGGATAAAATGAACAGGCAGATTGT
This sequence comes from Lachnospiraceae bacterium, assembly GCA_023664705.1. Lineage (GTDB taxonomy): Bacteria > Bacillota > Clostridia > Oscillospirales > Ruminococcaceae > CAG-115. The sequence goes on from JAMPFE010000021.1 coordinate 18,818, forward strand.
ACACGATGGCGGTATTAGTTATGGTTTCCATATGGGGAATTTTTATTGCATTATCCATTATACAAATCCTCCATTCCGCTTAATATAGTCCTTAATGCCGCGTAGTGCAGCATTAGAACTTTTCACCCTTGCTCTCTGCTGGCGCAAATAAATCTGGGCTTCACCTATATCGCGAGGCATATAGTAACCGCCGTTCTCTCCGCAGACGGAACAAATCGGAGCACCGCGCATACGCGCCGCCAGAACCAAAGCGCGGGCTGTGCGCTTATCAGTATTCAAAATCAACGCTAATTGCTCGTTAGAAATAGCGTTTTTCCTACCCAAAGGAATATAATCCGTGATCTTCACTTTTCCTCTCTTTCCCCTTGACTTCCATCTCTAAATGCATTAGAATAGAATTGGGAAATCAAAGCATCGCATAAATTTAAAGTTTTCCCTTGCCGCTCAGCTGTTGCTACCAGCTGAGCGGCTTCACTTTGCGTCGGTATTGGTCTGCTTTTCTGCCGCAAGCTCATTGATTATGCTCTTGATTTGAGATTTCTTCTCTGCCGGCAGTTCGTGACGAAGCAGCCGCGTCATCGTTGGTTCGCTGATTCCGAGCCGCTCTGCAACAGCGTAGAGAAAGACACCGCTCTCCTTTGCCGCTGTTCTGATATCTATGTTGCACATAATATTCTCCCTTCCTTAAAAAATTTGAAATGATACTTGACATAGGCCAAAAAATGTGGTATAATGATTGTGATGATTTAAATTTGTGGCTGCGGCTATATTGTACCACGTTTTAACCCCATTGTCAATACAATGCCACAGATTTATTCCGTTTTTTCGAAATATCTATTTGGAGGTTGAAAGCGTGGAAGAAAACTGTGTTGAAATCTTTGGAAAAAGGTTAAAAGAATTGCGAACAGAAAGAGTCTTGTCACAAAAACAATTTGGTGATGCAATCGGCATATCTAAAAGTACGGTTGGTTCTTATGAATGCGCCGAACGCACTCCGGACATCGTAATACTTGCCAGAACTGCAAAATACTTTGATGTATCCCTTGATTATCTTTTGGGAAATACAACAGCCAGAAAAAAAGAAAATGCCTATGCGTGTGATAATTTGGGACTTTCTGAAAAATCGACCGAAAACATCAGAGCCATAACCCAAAGCGGCGGAAATGCTAATACGATACTTGAGCGCAAAGAGTTCAAAAGCATTGTCGCTTTGTTGGATAAAATCAAGTGTATAACTGTCGGGCGGCGGTACTATAACGAAAAAATTTATCCCAACCTTGAAAACAACGAATTTCAATCAAATATCAAATTGTTCTCCAGCTTCCTATATGTTATAACACAAATTATTGAACGTCAATTCAATGATGACACACAAATAGATGGCTCTGTAATTACTTCTTGGGAAAGTTGCGACAATCTTTATAAAGAAAAATTGGTTCTTACAGAATATGAATTAACGGAACACATATTTAGAGCAATAATCAACGATATAAAGTGCGACACGACAAAGGATAATGAAACGTTTAGAGAATTTGATGAGCAAATAGGGCTTGAACTTGACTATTTGCTTATGAATTTACAGAGCAACTTAGAAGATGCGCCAAATCGCTATCCTAGCAACAAACTTAATGAAAAACAGCAGGAGATACGAGAGGATATAAAGGCTCTTAGTGAATTTATTGAGTTTTTTGATGAACAGTTTAGAAAGGACTGATTTACAATGGCTAACATAACCCCCCGCCGCGACAAGAACGGCAACATAACCTCATACACGATACGGGTGTATCACGGCTACGACAGCAGCGGCAACCGCCTCAAGCCGTTTACAACGTCCTACAAGCCCGAAAAGGGAATGACGGCAAAGCAAGCGGATAAAGCCGCTCAACGGTTCGCCGATGAGTTCGAGCGCGAGTGCCTGCATTTCGGCGAGGCTAATTCGAGTATGCGGCTCTCGGACTTTGCGCCGAAATACCTTGAGATCGCAAATCGGACCCTTTCACCCGCAACATACGAATTTTACAAGCTGAAAATCGACAGTTTGATAATCCCTGCGCTCGGTCACTTGAAGCTCAAGGACATAAACCCCTCGCACGTTCAAAAGTTCGTTAATCAGCTCGCCTCAATGCCGAAAGAAACGCGGAGCGGATCGCCGAATAAGGACGGCGAAACCATCTCACCGTCCACCGTGCGCCGCTATTTGACGGTGTTGCAATCGGTATTTAAGCAAGCTATGAAGCTCGGACTGATCGCCGACAGCCCCGCGAAAATGGAGCGGCTCACGCTGCCGAAAGCACAAGCCCCGAAAATCGAGATATTCACCAAGCAGGAAGCCGCTCAAATGCTGGATGCTCTGGAGGATGAGGACTTACAATTTCAAACGCTGATACAACTCGCGATCTTCACGGGAGCGCGGCGCGGCGAGTTGGTCGCTCTCAAATTTTCGGATATTGACTTTGAACAGCGCAAGATCACGATAGAGAGAGCGGCTTACAAGATCAAGGGAGAGCCGCTCGCCACGAAAGCGCCAAAGGACAACGAAACCCGAACCGTTACCATTAACGAAAGCTGCGTTGAACTGCTGAAAATGCTCAAAGCCGAAAAGATCAAGAACACGCAGCGGCTCGGCTCTCAGTGGATCGGCGGCAATTGGGTCTTTACGCAGTGGAACGGCGAGATGATGAACCCGATGACACCGACAAAGCAGTTTTCAAAATTCCTCAACAGAAACGGACTGAAACACCGAAAATTCCATTCTCTGAGGCACACATCGGCTACGTTGCTGTTATATGCGGGAGTGAACATCAAGCAAGTGCAAGGGCGGCTCGGTCACGGCGATATTGAGACCACCAACAAATACTTACATCTAATCGAAGAGGCAGACATTGAGGCTGTGAACAAGCTGGATATAATGTTGCTGCCCAAAGCCGAAAAGCCCGACGATGAGGCGAAAGAAGAAATTTCATAAAAATAAGCCGCTTGGTACTCCCGTTTTGTGGGAATATCGAGCGGCTTGCTTTTCGTATCGTTTAATCTCGTTTTATGGCAATGGCGCACAAACGGCGCACAAAAACGGTTTTAAGGCATAACAAAGCCGCTCGCGAAAGTCTCGCAAACGGCTTTGTTATGCGGTTTCCATTGGTCTGAGTGACAGGATTTGAACCTGCGGCCTCTACCACCCCAAGGTAGCGCGCTACCAATCTGCGCCACACCCAGATATCCAACGGTAATATTATATCACAACGGAAGGAAAAAGTCAATAGGTTTTAAAAATTTTTTTGACGCGGGAGCTTTCGGTCGACGGTAGGGATATGTTGAAAACGTACGGACAAATCCACCAAATAAGTTGTACTTTTTGCACAAAAAAATCGCTCTGAGTTATTAACTATTGTAAACGGGGTTGACTTTTACACGGCATTTTGGTATAATATATATAAACCTTACAAAAAACTTCAAGCCAAACGATTTAAAATTGTGAAATATAGCGAAAGCGGATAGCATACAAACCGTCCGCCGCGGATATATTATATATGGAGGGAGGGGACGCCGCATGAAAAGCGTTTTGTTTGACGTTTCGGCATTGATAATGCTCGCGGTCTTGTTTGTGACCGTCGTAATACGCAAGATGACCAAAGGAACGTCAAACCGCCTGTTTCTTCTCCAGATGCTCCTCGCGGTGGCGTCCACGTCGTTTGACATCTTCGCCGTCACCCTCGACAACTACAACAGCCGAAACGTCCTCGCGCTGAATATCGCGCATATGGGGTATCTGATAATTCACAATATCCACCCGTTTGTGCATATGCTCTTCGTCATCAGCCTTACGGACACATGGCACAGGGTGTTCCGCAGCCGCCTTAAAATAATACTGTTCTTCCTGCCGTACGGCGTCACCTTTACCCTGGTCGCGACAAATCCGTTCACGCATTTCATATTCACGGTCGACAACGGCTATACCCACGAAAAGCTGTTCCATATGCTGTATATCTGCATAGTGCCGTACATAATCTACAACATCGTGCATATCATCAAATACCGCGCGCTGCTTAACCGCCGCAAGATATTCTCGCTGTTTTCCATGACGGTCCTCAGTTTTATAGCGGTTATGGTACATCTGTTCATACAGCCGCTGTTGGTGGAATGTTTCGCCATAACTATGTCGCTGTTCATCGTCAGCGCGGGAGTTCTCCGCCCCGAGGACTACATCGACTCTTTCACGGGTCTGTATAAGCACACCGCCTACGCCTCCGACATGAAGCGCTCCTTCTACAACGACAAGCACGTCAACATCGTAATGCTCAATATCGGCAACTACAACACCCTCACGACCATGCTCGGCTACGATATGATGACCGACATCCTCAACGAGGTATCCGCGACCATAAGCAATATCAACGCCCGTCTGCACGGGCGTGCCGCGCTGTACTTCCTCGACCGCGGACGCTTCCGCATGGTTTTCAGGGAGCGCTACCGCGCCGAAGCCGAGACCGCCGCGTCGGAGCTTATGAACGAGCTCAAAATGCGCTCGCACATCAACGGTCTCGACATCAATTTCACGCCCTATATCGTCCTCGCGCGCTGCCCCGAGGAAATAGAGAGCTTCGAGTCCCTTATGGCTTTCGGCAACGATTTCCACGAAAAGAACCATTACAGCGGTCAGGTAATGCTCGCGCCCGACGTATACGACTCCAACGAGTTCGCTATACAAAACAACATCGACAAGATAATCGAGCGCGCCCTCGATAACAATAAGTTCGAGGTGTACTACCAGCCCATTTATTCGATAAGCGAAAGAAAATACGTCTCCGCCGAGGCTCTCCTCAGACTTTACGACGACGAGCACGGCTTCATCTCCCCCGAAATACTCGTCCCCGCCGCGGAGAAAAGCGGCGCTATCCACAAGATCGGCGAGTTCGTGTTCGAGGAGGTCTGCAAATTCGTCTCAAGCCGCGAGTACAAGGCGCTCGGCTTGGATTATATCGAGGTCAACCTCTCGGTCGCTCAGTGCATGCACGGCGACTTGGCGGATAAAATTCTCTCCGTTATGCGTAAGTACGAGGTCTCCCCGGACAGCATAAACCTCGAGATAACCGAGACCGCCGCGTCCTATTCGCAGCGCGTAATGACGGAGAACCTCAACAAGCTCTCCCGCGCGGGACTGTCCTTCTCACTCGACGATTACGGCACGGGCTACTCGAATATGAAGCGCGTTATCCAGCTCCCGCTGAAAATCGTCAAGCTCGACAAATCCTTCGTCGACGACCAACACAATCCCAAAATGTGGATATTCCTGCAAAATACCGTAAAAATGCTCAAGGATATGCAAATGGAGATCGTCGTGGAGGGCATCGAAACGCAGGAAATGGTGGACGCGTTCTCAAACCTGAAATGCGACTTCATTCAGGGCTATTTCTTCTCCCGCCCCATAAGCCGAGCGGAGTTCGTGGAGTTTATCGCGGGCGCTTCGGGCATAGCGCTCGAGACCGTCGATGAATAGGATATACCGCGGCGCCGAGCAAAACCGCTTTGCGCCGCGTTTTCCCCGCCTTGGTGAAAACGCACATTGAAAACGATTACAGAACATTGTTATTTTCTGTTTAAAATCGTAAAATATCTCTTGACAAAGTCGGTCAAATCTAGTATAATATATAAGATAACGAGCGGCTTTTGGGGCAGCACCGCGCTGTCTTGGTTCGGCGCGTCGGCGCCGACAAGGTTCGTGAAAAATTTAGACAAATCCGCGCGGGGGAGCGCCCCCGCAGTCGGACTTTGATGTAGATTTAACGTCCTGCCGCACGGCAGGACTTTTTTTGCTTGACAGTAATTTTTCGGAGGAAAAGTATGGATATATTGTTAAAAAACGGTTATGTGGTCGACGCGGCGAACGATTTCGAGGGCATCGCCGACATACTGGTAAATAAAGGGAAAATCGTAAAATGCGCCCCCGATATCGCCGAGACCGCCGACGTGACCGTAGACTGCGCGGGAAAGACCGTCATCCCCGGCATCTGCGATATGCACGTCCATTTCCGCGACCCCGGGCAGACCCATAAGGAGGACATATTCACGGGTTGTGAGGCTGCCGTCGCGGGCGGCGTCACGGCAGTCGCGTGTATGCCGAACACCGTGCCCGTCGTCGACAACGCCGAAACGGTCAAGTACATCGTTGACAAAGCCAAGGGCGCAAAGGCGAGGGTCTACCCCATCGGCTGCATAACAAAAGGGCAGAAGGGCGAGGAGCTCTGCGATTACGCCGAGCTGAAAGCGGCGGGCTGCGTAGCGGTTTCCGACGACGGCAAGCCCGTGCTGAACGCGCGCTTGCTGTCAAGGGCAATGGTAAAGGCGCATTACGCGGGGCTGCGCGTTATTTCGCACTGCGAGGATCCGCAGGTCATCCAAAACGGCATTATGAACAGCGGCGAGGTCTCAAAGGAGCTCGGCGTTCCGGGAATGCACCGCATCTCCGAGGACATCTCCACGGCGCGCGAGATAGTCATGGCGGGCGACCTCGAAATGCCGATACACATAGCGCACGTCTCCACGGCGACGAGCATGCTGCTTGTAAGGCTCGGAGCGCGCTACGGCGCAATGGTGACCTCGGAAACGTGTCCGCACTACTTTATGCTTACCGACGAAAAGCTTCGTCTCCGCGACGCGGATTACCGAATGAACCCTCCTCTCCGCACCGAGGACGACGTCACCGCTATAACCGAGGCGGTCTGCGACGGCACGATAGACTGCATCGTCACCGACCACGCCCCCCACGCCCCCGAGGAAAAGGCGGATTTCGAAAAAGCGCCCAACGGCGTCGTCGGTTTGGAAACGTCGCTCGCGGCAACGCTCACCGAGCTTTATCACAGGGGCAAAATATCGCTCAAAAGGATAGTCCGCCTGATGTGCGTAAATCCCCGCAAGATACTCGGCATAGCGGGCGGCTCTCTCGGCGAGGGCGACATCGCCGACATCACGGTTTTCGACCCCGACGAGGAATGGGTGGTAGACCCCGAAAAGCTGCACTCCAAGTCCAAAAACACCTGCTTTAAGGGAATGAAGCTCAAGGGCAGAGTGAAAATGACGATAGTCGACGGAAAGATAGTTTACGAGGATAAATAAGGAGATAATTTTATGGCACTTGACAGACTTATCGAGAAGATCGAGCAAACTCAGAACCCCACCGTAGCGGGGCTTGACCCCAAGCTGGACTACGTCCCCGAGTACATCAAGAAGAAGTGTTTTGAAAAGCACGGCGAAACGCTCAAAGGCGCGGCAAAGGCGCTGTACGAGTTCAACAAGGGGCTTATCGACGCGCTTTACGACGTCGTTCCCGCAGTAAAGCCGCAGGCTGCGTACTACGAAATGTACGGCACGGCGGGCGTCAAAGCGCTCTACAAAACGCAGGAATACGCCCGCTCCAAAGGAATGTACGTCATCACCGACGCCAAGCGCAACGACATCGGCACCACCATGGAAGCCTACGCGACCGCGCACCTCGGCAAGGTCAAGGTCGGCAGCGAGGAGTACGAGCCGTTCCTCGGCGACGCGCTCACAGTAAACGGCTACCTCGGCTCGGACGGCATCAAGCCGCTGCTCAAGGTCTGCAAGGAGAACGACAAGGGCATCTTCGTGCTGGTAAAGACTTCCAATCCGTCAAGCGGCGAGCTTCAGGACAAGAAAGTCAACGGCGAGCCCATCTACGAGCTCATGGGCAAAATGTGCGAGGAGTGGGGCGGGGAGCTCCCCGGCGTATACGGCTACAGCGGCGTGGGCGCGGTCACGGGCGCGACCTATCCCGAGCAGATAAAGCGCCTGCGCGAGATACTGCCGCACACGTTCTTCCTAATCCCCGGCTACGGCGCTCAGGGCGCGACCGCCAAGGACATCGCCGCCGCTTTCGACAAGAACGGTCTGGGCGGTATCGTCAACAGCTCCCGCGGCATTATGTGCGCGTATCAAAAGGAAAAATGCGGCGAGCGCGAGTTCGCCGAGGCTGCCCGCCGCGAGGCTATCCGTATGCGCGACGAGATAATGAGCTTTGTCGGAGAGATAAAAACGGGCAAGTAAAACGGTTTAGGTTGGCAACAGAGGAGAAACTGAAAATATGAACACAGAGAACAAAAGAAAGGCGGCGCTTGTCCTCGCGGACGGCACCGTTTTCGAGGGCGAGGGCTTCGGCGCGGAGGGCGATACTATCGGCGAGATAGTGTTCACCACCGCCATGACGGGCTATCAGGAGACGCTCACCGACCCGTCCTATTGCGGTCAGATAGTCACGCAGACTTTCCCGCTCATCGGCAACTACGGCGTAAATAAAATCGACCCCGAAAGCAGCGGCAGCGCCGTTTCGGGCTACATAGTGCGCGAGTGCTGCGAAGTCCCCAGCAACTTCCGCTGCGAGGGCGACCTTGACGGCTACCTGAAAAGCCTGAACATTGTCGGCATCTGCGATATCGACACGCGCCGCCTCACGCGCATTATCCGCGAGAGCGGCGTTATGAACGGCGCGATAGTCAGCGGAGATTTCGACAAGGACGCGCTTCTCGAAAAAATACGCGCTTACAGGGTCGGCGAGGTCGTTCCCAAAGTCTCCGTCAAGGAAAAGGAGTATTATCCCGCCGAAAACGCGCAATATAATGTTGTTCTAATGGATTACGGCTACAAATTCAACATCCGCCGCGAGCTTGTAAAGCGCGGCTGCAATGTCACGGTAATGCCGTACAACGCGACCGCCGCCGAGATAAAGGCTCTCAGCCCCGACGGCATTATGCTCTCGAACGGTCCCGGCGACCCCGCCGACAACGCCGCCTCTATAAACACGCTCAAAGAACTTATCCCCGCGCAGATTCCGACCTTCGGCATCTGTCTCGGGCATCAGCTCCTCGCGCTCGCGAACGGCGCCAAGACCGAAAAGCTCAAATACGGTCACAGAGGAGGAAATCAGCCCGTCAAGGACCTCGCTCTCGACAAGACGTTTATCACCTCTCAGAACCACGGCTACGCGGTAGTTAGCGAAAGCGTCCCCGAAAGCGCCGGCAAGGTCAGCCACATAAACGGCAACGACGGCACCTGCGAGGGCGTCCGTTACACCAACGCGCCCGCGTTCACGGTGCAGTTCCACCCCGAGGCTTGCGGCGGTCCGCATGACACCTCGTATCTGTTCGACGAGTTCATTAAGCTTATGGGAGGGAACAAGCAATGCCGTTAAGAAGCGATATAAAGAAAGTACTTGTAATAGGCTCGGGACCTATCGTTATAGGACAAGCCGCCGAGTTCGACTACGCGGGAACTCAGGCTTGCCGCGCGCTGAAGCAGGAGGGTCTCGAGGTTGTCCTCATCAACTCCAACCCCGCCACCATTATGACCGACAAGCACATGGCGGACAAAATCTACATCGAGCCGCTCACCTTGGAGGTCGTAAAGCGCGTTATCGAGATAGAAAAGCCCGACAGCATAGTCTCAAATCTCGGCGGGCAGACCGCGCTCACGCTGTCAATGCAGCTCGCCGAGAGCGGCTTTCTCGATGAGCACGGCGTAAAGTTGCTCGGCTCCAACCCCGAAACCATCCACAAGGCCGAGGACAGACAAGCCTTCAAGGACACAATGGAAGCTATCGGGCAGCCCTGTATCCCCTCCAAGGTCGTCGAAAATCTTGAGGATGCCATGGCTTTCGCCGAGGAGATCGGCTACCCCGTCATCGTGCGCCCCGCGTTCACGCTCGGCGGCACGGGCGGCGGCATCGCCGAAACCCGCGAGGAGCTCCACGAGACCGCCACAAACGGCTTGCGCCTCTCGCCGATAACGCAAATTCTCGTCGAAAAGTGCATTTCCGGCTGGAAAGAGGTCGAGTTCGAGGTCATGCGCGACCGCAAAGGCAACGTCATCACCGTCTGCTCCATGGAGAACTTCGACCCCGTCGGCGTCCACACGGGCGACAGCATCGTCGTCGCACCCTGCGTAACGCTCGCCGACAAGGAGTACCAGATGCTCCGCACAGCCGCGCTCGATATTATTCAGGCGCTCGAGGTCGAGGGCGGCTGCAACTGCCAGTTCGCGCTGAAGCCCGACAGCTTCGAGTACGCCGTGATAGAGGTCAACCCGCGTGTATCGCGCTCGTCCGCGCTCGCGTCCAAGGCGACGGGCTACCCGATAGCAAAGGTCGCGGCGCGCATCGCGGTCGGCTACACGCTCGACGAGATAGTAAATCAGGTCACGGGCAAGACCTACGCCTGCTTCGAGCCCGCGCTGGACTACCTCGTGGTAAAATTCCCGAAATGGCCCTTCGACAAATTCGTCTACGCCAAGAAAACCCTCGGCACCCAGATGAAAGCCACGGGCGAGATAATGGCGATAGCGCCCTCGTTCGAGGCGGGCATGATGAAAGCCGTCCGCTCCATAGAGCTGAAAATGGACACCATGACCAAACGCGAGTTCACGCTCCTTTCGGACGATGAAGTCCTCAAAAAGCTCGAGGACGTCGACGTAGACCGCTCGTTCTGCGTATTTGAAGCACTAAAGCGCGGAATTTCAATTGATACCATTCACGAAATCACCAAAATCGACAAATGGTTCATCGCCAAGCTCAACAACCTCGTCGAGCTCGAAAAACGGCTCTCCAACGGCAAGCTCACGCAGGAAAAATACGATACCGCGAAAAAATACTGCTACCTCGACAGCACCATCGAGCGGCTTTCGGGGCAAAAGCTCTCCGACTGCGGCATCGACCGCCGTCTCGCCGTGTACAAGATGGTTGACACCTGCGCGGCAGAGTTCTCCGCGGACACTCCGTACTTCTACAACACCTTCGACCGCGAAAACGAAGCCGCCGAGTTCATCGAAGCCCACCCCACAGGAAAGAAAAAAGTCATCGTTTTCGGCAGCGGTCCTATCCGCATCGGGCAGGGCATCGAGTTTGACTACTGCTCCGTCCACTGCGTCTGGACGCTCAAAGAGGAGGGCTGCGAAGCCATCATCTGCAACAACAACCCCGAGACCGTCTCCACCGACTTCGACACGGGCACGCGCCTCTATTTCGACCCGCTCACCCGCGAGGACGTCGAGGCGCTCATCGCGACCGAAAAGCCCTACGGTTGCGTCGTGCAGTTCGGCGGTCAGACGGCTATCTCCCTCACCAAGCACCTCACCGAAATGGGCGTGCGCATTCTCGGCACCCAAGCCGCCGACATCGACGCCGCCGAGGACAGAGAGCTCTTCGACGAGCTGCTTGAAAAATGCGGCATCCCCAGACCCAAGGGCGAGACGGTTTTCACGACAAAGCAGGCTCTCAAAGCCGCAAACGAGCTCGGCTATCCCGTTCTGCTGCGCCCGAGCTACGTCCTCGGCGGTCAGAATATGATAATCGCGCACTGCGACGCGGACGTTGACGAGTATATGAAGATAATCACAGCCACGGAGCTCGAAAACCCCGTGCTGATAGACAAGTATATGATGGGCACGGAGGTCGAGGTCGACGCTATCTGCGACGGCGAGGATTTCGTTATCCCGGGCATAATGGAGCACGTCGAGCGCGCGGGCATACATTCCGGCGACTCTATCTCGATATACCCCTGCCAAAATCTTACAAATCATATCAAAAAGGTCATCATCGACTACACGGAAAAGCTCGCGAAGGCGCTCCACGTCATCGGTCTCGTTAATATCCAGTACGTCGTGTACAACCACGAGGTCTACGTCATCGAGGTGAACCCGCGCTCCTCGCGCACAGTCCCGTACATCAGCAAGGTAACGGGCGTTCCCATGGTGGACTTGGCGACCAAGATAATCCTCGGCAAAAAGCTCAAGGACATGGGCTACGAGAGCGGACTTTACCCCGCGGCAAAATACGTCGCGGTCAAGGTTCCCGTGTTCTCGTTCGAGAAGCTCCACGACGTCGACAACCAGCTCGGTCCCGAAATGAAGTCCACTGGCGAGTGTCTCGGCATCGCCAAGACGTTCGGAGAGGCTCTGTACAAGGGTCTTACCGCGGCGGGATATAAATTTGAAACGGGCGGCGGAGTGCTCATCTCCGTGCGCGACAGCGACAAAAACGAGATAATCGAGATAGCGAGCCGCTTCGAGGCTCTCGGCTTCAAAATATACGCGACGGGCGGCACGGCTTCCGTGCTGAACCGCAATATGATAGCCGCGAACCACGTCTGCCGTATCCACGAGGAGCAGGAGCCCAACGTCATCACCCTGCTCGAAAGCGGCGAGATAAACTACGTCATCTCCACCTCCGAAACGGGCAGAAAGCCCTCTCTCGACAGCGTTCGCATGCGCAGAAAGGCGGTCGAGCGCTCTATCGTCTGCCTCACGGCTATCGACACGGCAAACGCCCTGCTCGATTGTCTGGAGTCGCGCCGCTCGATAAACGACCTCGAAATGGTCGATATTACCAAAATATAACGGGGTGAAAGCAGAATTATGAAAATCGGAAAATATCCCGTCAAGCCGACGTTTCGGGTCGCTCGTGCAGTGAGCGACGTGCTGTCTCTCGGCATAGCCGTGCTCATTTTTTCGGCAGCGATAAACTTTATCGCGCAGTACCGCATGATGCTCCGAAAAATCGGCGCGGACGCGGTGGCGGCTATCGAAAGCGAATATATGAGCTCGATATCGTGGCGTTACTGGCTCGTGCTGATATTCCCCGCGCTGGTCGTCGGAGTGTTCGCGGCGTATCTGATACTCACGCTCACAAGCCGCAAGCTCGGCAAATTCAATGTCACCAAGCGCACCGCGCAGGACGTCTACGACTGGTACGCGTTCTGCGTTTCCGTCTGCAAGATCCCCGTTCTTATGGGAATTTTTGACATTATGTATATTTTCCACCAACGCATGCTCGGCGATAAGACAAGCTTTTTCAGCCTTCAGGTGCTGCTGGATATTATTATCGTGGCAATAATAATTCGCTTTACAATGCACAGAATAAGGAAGATAACCGAAAAGACCGACAGCGCTCCCCCAAGCGCGGAAAAATCCGTCGTCAGGGTCCGCGTTGCCGATAACGACGATAAGGAGTAACGTTATTCATGAGCTTTTATTGCGGGAAATATCCCATTATTGAAAAATCGACGCTCGCCAAGGGCGTCTATTCGGTATACGTCGACGCCCCCGAGCTCGCGGACGAGGCTCGCGCGGGGCAGTTCGCGAACGTCGCCGCCCCCGGCTTCACGCTCCGCAGACCCATTTCCGTCTGCGGCATAGACAAGGAGCGCGGCACGCTGCGCTTTGTGTTCGAGGTTCGCGGAAAAGGCACCGAGGCGCTCGCCATGCTTGCCGAGGGCGAGAGCCTCGACATTCTCGGACCTCTCGGCAACGGCTTCCGTATACCCGACGGAAAGCGCGTAATAGTCGTCGGCGGCGGCATAGGCGTGCCCCCATTGCTCGGAGTTTCGCATGAAACGGGCGAGCTCTGTACGGCAATAATCGGTTTCCGCGATTATTCCAAGATAATCTTGGTGGATGAGTTCAAGGAAAACGGCTCGAACACCGTTCTCTGCACGGACGACGGCAGCGTCGGCAGAAAGGGCGTAGTTACCGCCCCACTCGCCGAGGAGCTGCAAAAGGGCGACGCCGCCGCGGTTCTCGCCTGCGGACCCGCGCCGATGTTAAAGGCGGTCGTAAAGACCTGCGAGGAGCATAACGTCCCCTGTCAGGTCTCTCTCGAGCAGCGCATGGGCTGCGGCGTGGGCGCGTGCGTGGTCTGCTCGTGCATGACCGTGCGCGGCGGCAGGGAATTTTACTCGCGGGTGTGCAAGGACGGCCCCGTATTCAATGCCGAGGAGGTGCGCTTCGATGGTTGATCTTTCCGTAAGAATAGCGGGCGTGGAGTTCCCGAACCCCGTAATAGCCGCCTCGGGCACGTTCGGCAACGGCGAGTGCTACACCGACCTTTACCCCATATCGCGGCTCGGCGGTATCTCCTGCAAGGGCATGACGATAGAGCCCAAGCTCGGCAACCCTCCCCCACGTATAGCCGAGACCTACTCGGGCATATTGAACTCCGTCGGCTTGCAGAACATCGGCGTTCACGGCTTCGTCGAGTTCTACCTCCCCGTTTTAAAGGAGGAGGGCAACGTCATAATCGCGAACGTCGCGGGCGCGACCATCGACGATTATATCGCCGCGGTCGAGGTTCTCGACAAGTCCGACGTCGATATGATCGAGCTGAACATCTCCTGCCCGAACGTCAAGGCGGGCGGCGCGACGTGGGGTGTCACCTGCGAGGGCGCGGCGGGCGTCACCAAGGCGGTCCGCAAGGCGACCTCCAAGCCCCTCATCGTCAAGCTCACGCCCAACGTTACCGACATCGTCTCGATAGCCAAGGCGGTCGAAGCCGAGGGCGCGGACGCGCTCTCGATGATAAACACGCTCCTCGGCATGCGCATCGACATCCGCACCAAGCGCCCCATTCTGCACAACAACGTCGGCGGTCTGAGCGGTCCCGCGATATTCCCCGTAGCGGTCAGAATGGTCTGGCAGTGCTTTAAAGCCGTAAATATCCCGATAATCGGCATGGGCGGCATTTCCACATGGGAGGATGCGGTCGAAATGATGCTCGCGGGCGCGTCGGCAGTGCAAATGGGCACGGCGATATTCACCGACCCCTATGCCCCGCTGAACGTCATCGACGGTCTCGCCGAGTATATGGAGAAAAACGGCATAAAATCCCTCTCCGAGATAGTCGGTCAGTGCCAACCGTGGTGATTTTCCCGAAAACAAAACGAGACCTCCCGAGAGGTCTCGATTTTTTATAACTCAAACATAGTATTGCGCCTGCGCGCGGAACATTTCCGAGTATATGCCGCCCTCGCGGTTCACAAGCTCGTCGTGCGTGCCGAGCTCCTTTATCGTGCCCCCGCCGAAAACGGCTATCCTGTCGCAGAATTTGCAGCTCGACAGCCGATGAGAGATATACACGGCGGTTTTCCCGCCCACAAGCTCGTTGAACCTGCAATATATCTCATATTCGGCAACGGGGTCGAGCGCCGCCGTCGGCTCGTCGAGAATTACCACGGGCGCGTCCTTGTACAGCGCCCTCGCAATGGCAAGCTTCTGCTGCTCGCCGCCCGAGAGCTGCACACCCTCGCGGTCGAACTCTCGGAACATCATGGTATCGCGCCCCTTCGGCAGCGAGCTTATCTTGTCAAGCAGCCCGACCTTCTCAAGCATAGCGTCGACAGCCCCGTCCCCGTCCTCGTCCTCCGCTCCGAGAAGCACGTTGTCCTTTGCCGAAAACGACAGCAGCCGAAAATCCTGAAACACCACCGAAAACAGCTTCATATACTCGTCGTAATCGTACTCGCGGATGTTCACGCCGTCGATGAGTATCTCTCCCTCGTCCACGTCGTAAAGCCTGCACAGCAGCTTTATAAAGGTGGTTTTCCCCGCGCCGTTCAGCCCGACCACCGAAAGCCGCTCTCCCGCCTTAATGGTTATGGAAACATTATCCAGCACCCGAACGCCCGTATTCGGATAGGAAAACCCGACGTTGCGGAACTCTATCTCGTGCGGCGCGTTCAAATTCTCCACGCGGCGGCTGCCCTTTTGCAGCATGGGCGGATATTCCATGAGCTTCACCACCTCGTAGGCGTAGTTGCAGCGCTTGACAATATCCTGATAGCCGAATATCGCCCCCTCCACGGAGGAGTTGAGCGTTCCCCCCGCCGTCACCAGCTGCGAAAACGTGCCTATGGTTATCCTGCCGAAAATGGCGAGCGCCCCGAGATACAGATACGTGCCGAAATCCCGCACCGCCGTAACGATAACGCCGAGAATATCCAGCGGATATTTTTTCTCCGCCCATTCCGTGTTGAACGCCATAATGCGGTCGGTCTGCTCGGTAGATTTTTTAACGAGTGTGTCCGCCGCGCCGTATATGCGAATGTCCTTTCCGAAGCGGAAATTCTCCAGCTCCCAGAGAACGTAGCTCCAGACGCGCTCCACCTTCGACAGGTCGGAGAAATATTTTATCTCGATCCTGTTCTTGCGGCTGTTTATCACCGCCGAAACAGTCAGCAGCGCCGCGATTATCAGCAGCATCCAAGGCGCGCTCACCGCGAGCACCGCCACGACCCCGAAAATCTTCAGCACGTTCGTAAGTATCGTAAAGAACGCGAACGAAATGCCGTGCACCCCGTTGGAGTAATCCAAGCCCTGCCTGCCGCGGCTTATCTGGTCGAGCGCGTCCTTGTTCTCGGTCAGCGCGAAATCTATCTCCATGCAGCGCTGCGAAATTTCCTCGGCAACGAAATTGTAAAACTTGTCCGAATACTTCTCCAGATGTATCGAAAGCGCCGAATTGAGCAGCGATATCCCGACGTTCAGCGCTATCATCACCGCCGCGTATGTGATTATGGTTTTCAGATCGCGCTCGGGGCTTATCAGCGAATCGAGCAGCCGCGGCATAAGCATTATCTCGGGGAACGGCACAGCCGCGCCCAGCAGCACGTTGATCGCCGAAAGTATAAAATAAGCCTTGTCGAATTTCCAAGCAACGGGGAAGAAGTACCTCAGCGTTTTCCCGACAACGCCCCGCTTTTTCGCGTTATCACTCATGAACGGCGTCCCCCTCCCCGACGTAATACTGCGCCTGAACGCGGAACATCTCGGCATACGCGCCGTTCCTTTCGAGCAGCTCCTCGTGAGTGCCGTACTCCACCATTTCCCCAGCGACGAACATCGCAATATCGTCGCAGAACCGCGTCGAGGACAGCCTATGCGATATGTACACCGCCGTTCTGTCGCCGATCATTCCGTCAAAGCTTTGATACAAACGGTTCTCCGCGAGCGCGTCCAGCGCCGCCGTCGGCTCGTCCAGTATCACGATAGGCGCGTTCTTGTACAGCGCCCTCGCCAAAGCCAGCTTCTGCTTTTCGCCGCCCGACAGGTCAACGCCGTCGTCGTACAGCACCTTCAAAAGCTCCGTATCCATGCCCTTCGGCAGCCCCTCGAGCTTCTCCCCCATGCCCGCGTCGCGGAGGTACCGCTCCGCAAGCTCCTTGTCCGTCTCGTCGGCAGTCCGCATGGAAACGTTCTCCGCCAGCTTGAACGCGAACACCTCCACCTCCTGAAACGCGGGCGCGAACAGCGCGTAGTATTCCGCCCTGTCGAACCCGCGAATATCGACGCCGTTGCAGAGTATGCGCCCCTCGGTCACGTCGTACAGCCGCAGCAGCAGCTTTATAAACGTCGTCTTTCCCGCGCCGTTCAGCCCGACCACCGCGAGCCTCTGTCCCGCCTCCAGCGTCAGATTGAGGTTCTTCAGCGCGTATTTGTCCTGCCCCTTGTACTTAAACGAAACGTTCTCGAACTTGAAAACGTACCTGTCCGCCTTCGGCACGGGAACGGTCTCCCTGCCCTCGTCGGGGTTCGGAATATCCATAAAGCTGCGGAAATCGTCCACGCGCGCGGAGCGCTCCCGCATGCCGCCCAGCGCCTGCAAAAACGCGCGTATATTATTCGAGAACGTGATAGCGCTGCCGCTGTACAGGATAAAGTTTCCCACGCTCTGCCCGTTCACGAGCATATCGTAAATGAGCCACCCGAAAATGATGACCGCCTGTATCAGCGTCAGCCCCGATGAAAAGATCGAGTTGTATATCCAGTACTGCCTCGACTGCCTCCAGCGGCGGAGCTCGTCCGCGTTGACCTCCTTCTGCTTAGCGCCGAGCCATTTTCTCATCCCGTACAGCCTTACGTCCTTCGCGTAGGAAAAGTCGGTCGCGACCGTCATCATATACTCCAGCTTCCGCCAGTTTCCCGCCATCGCGTCCCACATTATCGCCTTGTCCTTTAAGCGAATGTAGTCGAAATACTCAAACTGTATCACGGACAGCACCATAATGACGACCACTATCCAAGGGCTCAGCGTGGACATAATGCCCACCGCCGCGATAATGCAGGTGAACTGCGTCGCCATTGTATACATATCCCGCATAAAGTCCTGTATGCCGTTGCCGCCCCCGGTGGCGCGCTTGGCTTTCTGGAGCCTGTCGAGCATATCGGGCGTCTCCAGCGTCTCGTATTCCATGCCGAGGACCTTCGCGATGCGCTCCCGCACAATGCACAGCCTCACGTACTGAAACCCGAGCTCCAGCTTTTTCGCCGCGAACGCGTTCAGTATCAGCATCAGCAGCTCCACAGCCGTCGTCAGTATAACAAGGTGCACCAGCGGCATTACGTCCTTGTTTTCCGCGGCAGCCTGCCGCTCGATCATATCCACGACAAGCTTCCCTATAAACGTCCATATATAGGACATCGACGCGCCCGCTATACCTCCCAGAAACAGCAGCCCTATCATAGACCTGCGGTATTTCAGATACGCGCCGAAAATGTACTTGCAGTTGCCGAGCACGCCGTATTCGCGGTGGAGCTCGTCCTCCTGCTCCTGCTTCTTTGCCTTGAAAATAAACATTTCACCCTCCATTACAGGTATGCAAATCAAACGGAGCGCGACGCTTCGTCGTGCCGTCGCTCCGTCATACGTATATGCCCGCGGCGGTAACGGCGCCGCGCTGTCATACGGCGGTAACGGCGCCGCGTGACAAAAGCATACACATATTTTAGCACATTTTCAACGTTTAGTCAAGCATTTTTTAGCCTATTCCACTCCCTTCAGCGTCTCGACCATATCCAGCCGCCGTATCCTCTTCGAGAACATAAAGCTCACCAACACGGAAATAATCAGCACCAGCACTCCCGAAATGATAAAATCGTAAAACGGCAGCGCAAAGTCATAGTCGAAATTCTCCCCGTTGCTGTTCATCATAGCGTTCAAGGAAACGGTCCCCAGCGGCGCCCCGAGAATTATCCCGACCAGCGAGAGCCCGAAATTCTGCGCCCCGAGCAGCCCTCTTATCCTCGCGGACTGCAAGCCCAGCACCTTCAGCGTCGCGAACTCCTTGACCCTCTCGCCGAACGACAGCGAGCCCGAGTTGTACAGCACCACGATAATCATGACCGCCGAAAACCCTATCATCATCACGATCAGAATATTCACGGACTCCATAGCCTTTCGGAAAGCCGCCTCCAGCTCCGCTTTCCCGTGCACGGCAGTCACGAAGTCAAGCCCCTCAACGTCCTCCGAAACGCCGTCCGTCATCAGCAGCGACGGCTCGTATTCCGCGCCCGTCTCTTCAAAATCCTCCCGCAGATAGGTGATCCCCTGCGTCTCGGAGCTTCTGTAAACGACCCCGACGACCGCCTCGTGCCAGTCGTTTTCGGAGTAGATGTGCCAGTACACCTTGTCCCCGACGTTCACCCCGAGACTCTCCGAGAACTTCCTGCTTATGCCGACGCTCCCCGCAGACAGCCGCACGGTCTCGTTGTCAAGCCCGAGGATATTGTACAGCCCCTTGCCCTCCAGAACAGTGACCGTCCCCTTCTCCTTTTCCGCGGTAACGGCTTCGGGAACCTTTGCGACCTCCACCGCCGACATCATTATCAGCTCCCCGTCGAGCTCCTCCGCAAGTCTATCCGCCTCGTCAAGGGGCGCGTCCGAGGAGAGCGTTATCCGATACCCCGCGGGCGTCGTCTTGGTAAAATTCAGCTCCGTCATCTGGTCGACAAGCTCCGTGCAGCCCACACCGTAGATCATCATCAGCATACCGACGGCCGTCCCCAGCACGCACATAAACGCGCGCAGCTTCGCTCTCGAAACGTCCCGCAGATTGTATTGCGCGTTAAACGACAGCTTTTTCCAGAACGGCAGCCTCTCAAAAACGCAGCGCTTTCCCTGTTTCGGCGGCGCGGGGCGCAGCGCCTCGGCGGGCTTTACCTTCAGCAGCCTGCGGCAGCTGAAATACGCCGCCAGCACGCACGCCAGCACGATCACCGCCGCCATTACGATATACATAGGGTGGAACGCCGACCGCAGCCCCGGCACGATATACCATTCCGCGAACATATTTATCATTATCGGGCAAAGCCACACGGTCCCGACAACGGTGCCCAGCGCCGACCCGATAACGGAAACGATAAGGCTGAAGCTTATGTAGTGAAACAGCACCTTGGATTTTTTCATTCCCAGCGCGTTCATAGTGCCTATCTGCGTGCGCTGCTTTTCTATCATGCGGTTCATGGAAACGGCAATGACCAGCACAGCTATCCCGACGAACACCACCACGAAAACATACGAAAACGACTTGTGCTGCTCCAGCTCGCTGTCGAGACGCGCAAGCCCCGCCACGGAGCTCCTGTCCACCATCGCTGCGTAGTTCCCGTCAAGCGCCTCGGCTATTTCCCGCTCATGCGAAAGCCCGCCGCCGTCCTCGGTGCGCACCAAAAGCTCGGTATACGGAAACATCTTCGCGAGCTTCTCGTCGTCTATCTTGTCAACAAGCTCCAAAAGCATCTCCCGCGTTATATCGTCAACGCCCATTCCGACCGCCCCCAGCGCCTCCAGCCTGTCTTTGAGCAGCTCGGTGTTTTCGGAAATTTTCCGCGCGGTAATCTTCTCCGTCTCGATAAGCCGTCTCACATAATCCCGCAGCGGAAACGCGTCGTAGGACATAAACACCACCGCGATGTTTTCAAGGTACATATCCGCGTCATTCTCCGCCTGCCGATATTCATATTCCGCGCTCTCGACAAGCCCCTTTACCTTTTTCGTGAACCGAACGCCGTTGTATTCCACGGTAAAATCGTCGCCCGCGCTCACCCCTCTGCGCTTTGCAAACGCGTCGGCAAGCCATATCCCCTCGGTATCCGCGGGGTCGAACTCCTCTCCCGAGTAAAGATACGGCATATTCACAACGTTTTCCCGCATAAGGTAAATATCCGTCTGCGCCCCGTCGAAATCGGGAGCCGTCCCCCGCGCCGACATGCGCAGCTGCGCGAGCTCCACGAAATCAAGCGCGCGGACAGCCTCGAGGTCGTCTTCGGAAAAGCCCTCTCCGTAGACCCACACGTCCGACAGCGCCACCTCCTCATGGAACGTGTCTCTCGCCGTGTTCTGCGACATCGCGTGCCCCTCAAAGGTCACAAACAGCGCCATAGCCAGAAACGCCAGAATAAGCACCGAGAAAAACTGCCCGAAATTCGTCCCGAACTCCCGCATCAGCTTTCTTTTCAGCATTACAAATCAACCTCCTCATAGAACGCGTTTCTCGCCGCGTTCTGCAATATCTTGTGTCCCTCAAAGCTCACAAACAGCCCCCTATCCGAAACCGCCGATAAAAACCGCCCGAGCTCCCATATCGGCTTCCTTTTCGGCATTGCCAATCAACTTCCTTATAGAACTCGTGCCCCTCAAAGCTCACAAACAGCGCCCTATCCGAAAACGCCGAGAAAACCCGCCCAAGCTCCCATATCAACTTCCTTTTCGGCATTACCAACCAACCTCCCCATGGAACGCCCACTCCTCAAAATTCACAAACAGCCCCCTATCCGAAACCACCGATAAAAACCGCCCGAGCTCCCATATCGGCTTCCTTTTCGGCGTTGCTAATCAACTTTCTCATGGAACGCCCACTCCTCAAAATTCACAAACAGCGCCCTATCCGAAAGCGCCGATAAAACCCGCCCAAACTCCCATATCAACTTCCTTTTCGGCATCACCAATCAACTTTCTCATGGAACGCGTGCACCTCAAAAGCTCACAAACAGCGCCCTATCCGAAACCGCCCGAGCTCCCGTATCGGCTTCCTTTTCGACACCACAAATTGACCTCCCCATGGAACGCATGCACCTCAAAGCTCACAAACAGCGCCCTATCCGAAACCGCCGAGAAAACCCCCCGAACTCCCGCATCGGCGTCACCAGTCCACCTCTCCGACGGAGAGCGGCTTCTTGTTCACGACGATCTCCCTTATCTTGCCGTTTTTCATGCGGATCACCTTATCCGCGCACTTTGCTATATCGCTGTTGTGCGTAACGAGTATCACGGTCTTGCCCTCGCTTCGGCAAAGCTTTTGCAGCAGCTCCAGCACCATAACGCCCGTCTGCGAATCCAGCGCGCCCGTAGGCTCGTCCCCGAGGAGTATCTTGGGATTTTTCGCCAGCGCCCGCGCGATAGAGACGCGCTGCTGTTCGCCGCCGGACATCTGCGAGGGGAATTTGTCGCGGCAGTGCGACAGTCCCACCAGCTCCAGCAGCTCGTCCGCGTCGCGCGTATTTTTGACGATGCTTTTCGTCAGCGCGATATTCTCATACGCCGTAAGGCTCGGCAGCAGGTTGTAAAACTGGAAAATAAAGCCGATGGTATCGGCGCGGTACTCCCCGAGCTGCCTGTCGTTCATGGAAGAAATTTCCTTTCCCGCGACCCGAACGCTGCCCCCGGACGGGGTATCCATCCCCCCGAGCATATTCAGAATAGTAGACTTTCCCGCACCCGATTGTCCCAGAATAACGACGAATTCGCCCTCGTCAATCGTAAAGCTCACCTTATCCACGGCGGTCTGCTTGCCCTCGCCCGAGCCGTAGGTTTTAACCACGTCGTTCAGTTCAACCAACATAATGTTGCACTCCTTTTTTATATACGCTTTGGTTAGCCAACGCTAACTACCGTTATAATAGCACAATTTCGGCAATTTTGTCAAGACATAACGGCGGGATTTAAATAAAAAAGCGTATGTTTTTGTTAGTTTCAACTAATTCCAAAGACAAAATATGAGTTTTTTTGTACAAATTAGAATTTACGGCAGCGCCTTTGGCATTTGGTTTAAGGCAATTTCTCGTCATCATAGGTTGTTTTTTATTAAACCACTAACCTCGTGCAAGAGGACACCCTTCGGGAGAGGGGGGAACAACA
>JAMPFE010000022.1 GCA_023664705.1 Lachnospiraceae bacterium
GAGCGCCGCGCCGATGTACTTAAGCCCCTCCGCGAGACCGTCCGTGCCCGCGGCGGCAGCGTCGGCGGCAGCCGCGAACGCGCCCGAAACGGGCAGCATGGTCATGACGAGCATCACGCCGAAGAACGACGCTACGTTCGCGATGACGGCGCGCTTTCTGTTCACGGGCTTTTTGTCGCGCATACGCTTAAGGCTCACGAAAAGGGGCAGCATGATAGCCGCGACCGCAACCAGCGGCATAAGGAAAAGAAATACCGTATTCATAATTTTGTCCTCCAAAAAATTCGTTTATTCCGCGTCAAGACTTATTTCCACGGGCTTGAAATCCGTGCCGCCGCCCTCGTAGAAGCGGCTGAATATCTCATAGAACTCCAGACGGAGCACCTGAATGCCCACAAGCAAGCCCTCGATACCCATAACGACGGCGTTGCCGATAATGTAGACGATGACCGTTTTCGCGGTTATTTCAACATCGCCGTTCGCCGTGCCCGCGAGCTGCGACACGACGAGCATGAAGCCCGCGTGCGAAAGCACGAAGCCGCCGACTCTCAGATACGACATCGTGTTCGACAGGAAGCTTATCGCCGATTCGAACAGCTCGATGAAATTCTCGATTATAAAGTTGCCGACGCTCGGTTTCTCCTCGGACTTTTTGCCCGAAATGAGGTTCGAGAGCGGGTGCTTGAAGAAAATCAGCAGCACGGGCAGCACGATAAGGCAGATGATATACGCCGCGTTCATAAGCGGTATCCCGTACAGCAGTTGGCATATCAGCCCGACGACGAGCGCCGCGTACAGCACTATGCCCGCCACGCCGTTCACCGCGAACAGCGCCTCGCCCTTTTTCCCCGCGCGGAAGTTCAGCACGGTATTGAATATCATCGAGATAAGTATCAATATAATGCCTATCCCCAGCGAGAACAGCAGCACCACGGTAGCCGCTTGGAAGATGTTCTCGGGATGCTCGGGAATGCCGAGACCGCCAAAGAGTTTGCAGACGTTATGCCAGATCTCCTCTCGGTGGTAAATCGGCTTGATTATCGTCTCAATGCCGAACACCGAGCCGTAAATGCAGCCGCCCGCCATCGAGAAAAATCCCAGCCGCGTCATTATCGGCGCGAGCCCGTTTTTCGTCAGCTTCGTAAGCAGCAAGCCCAGCAGCGTCACCACCAAGCCCTGTCCCACGTCGCCGAACATCAGCCCGAACAGTATCATATACGTAAACGCGACGTAGGGCGTGGGGTCGAACGTGCCGTAGGTCGGCAGCCCGTACATCTTCACGAACATCTCGAACGGTCTTGTCAGCGCGTTGTTTTTCAGCCTTACGGGAACGTCCGCGCGCGCCTTTCCGCCCTCAACGGGTATCTCCAGCACCCTCAGGTCGCCCGATACGGTTTTCAGCGCCGCCTCCAGCCTCTTGAACTCGCTCGTCGGGCAAAATCCCCAGAACGAGAACTTGTTGTCCGAGATAAGCGCCTTTTTCCGCAGCTCAAAGCAGTCCGACTTGTATTTCAGCTTGCACATGACCGCGTTGAACTCGCCGCGGAGCTCGTCCGTAAAGTACGCCAGCTCCTGCTCGATGCGCGTCTGCTCCTTTTCCTCGGCGGCGATCCGCATGGCGAGCTTCTTATCCGCGCCCTCCGCGTCGCCCTCAAGGTATGTCGGCAGTATCGTCCGCTCGAAGCCGAGCGAACTCATCACCGCGTCCGCGAACTCGATGAGCGTCGTCGGCGCGAGATAGATGCCGTACACATAATCGGGCGTTTTCTCAAACGGCAGGAACACAAAGCACTTCGACGCGTAGTAGACCAGCTTGCCCTCGTTCTCCGCGGGGAGCCGCCCTATCCTCATCTTGACGTACTTCAGCGCGAACAGATCGCGGAACGAAACGTCCAGCCCCAGCAGATGCTTAAGATACGCGTCGGTCTCCCTGTGCTCCTCCAGCATCCGCGCGACCTGCTCCCGCTGCGCGTTTATCTCGTCGTAGCGCCTGCTTATATCCTCGAAATAGCCCTCGAAATCCTCTCCCGTCTCATACGGCACATACTTGAAATCGCAGTACTCCGCCTTGATATTCAGATTTACCGCCATATCCCGTATTTTCGCGTATGTCCCGAGATAGGGATTTTGCTCGTTGAGGTTCCGCAAAACCGCGCCGCCCGTCGATATCTGGAACTGTCTGCTGTCGCAGCACTCCATAAGCGCCGCGTCGAGCCACTCGACGGGACCCTCCACGGAAACCTGCGACATTTTCTCAATAGCCATACCCTCACTCCTTTAAGGCAATTTTACATTACCGAAAGTATATTTCAATCAAAATATAACAGATCGTCTTATGCTAGATGACCAGCATATTCAAAATGACCGCGCCGTCGAGGCCGTATCTTATCCCCTCGATGAGCGTCTTGATGTTTTTCAGCTCTATCTCCAGCAGCTCCGTAAGCGCCAGATACACGACGGATGCGTTCTGCGAAAGCCGCAGCGTTTTCCGCAGGTAATCGAGGCTTATCCGCTCGGTAAGCAGCTCCACGGTCTGCGGGGTCTCCGCGCCGTGCCGATAGCCGATGTCCGCGAGCGCTGCGGATATCCTCGCGATATCCTTTTCGGCAGCCAGCCGCTCTATCGTCTCGCCCGTCAGCCTGTACCTGAACGGTATCAGCGAGCCCCTTACGCTCTCCGCGTCCCCGCCGAAGAACACCGTGTACCTGTGCACGGAAACCACGTTCTCCATGTCTATCCCGCGCAGCACGGTGCGCTTGAGCTCCTTTTTCGCCGCGCCCCTGTAACCCTTCTCGATAGCCTTCAGCAGCCGCATATAGTACATATCGTAAAGCCGCCGCTCGCATTCGCAGATATCGAGCCTGCCCGTCTCCGCCGCGGCGACGATAGGCTCCTTCAGCACCGCGAAATAAGGCGTGCCCTCCAGAATATGCAGTGCCTCGATAAGGCTCTCCGCCATGCCCAGCGCGGGCAGGTCGATGCCCGTATGCTCGGTCAGAAACATCGGCATAGCCGCGATATACGCGTCGGCGTTTCCGTGCTCCACGCACTGTATAGCCGACATTATCTGCTCTATCTCCAGCTGCATTACGATATATTTGAAGTAATTTTTACTCTCCGTATAATCGAACCTGTGAAAGCTTTCAAAAATATCGAACACGGACCGCCGCATCACAGCCTCCAGCTGCCCGCGGTGAACGGTCTGCGGATTTACCGCCGCCAAAGCCTTTCCGTACCGCGCCGTCTGCTTGAGATACGCGCACACGTCGGGCACGCTCTCCTTAGCCGCCAGCTGCGTATAATCCTCCGCCGTCAGCGACCGCCCGAGCACAGCCCGAGCCTTTGCGACAACGGAATTTGAAGAAAACGACATATCAACACCCCGTTATCCTGCCGATAATTTCGGACTTCCAAGCCGCCTTGTGCGCGTTAAAGCTCTCGTCGAGCCTCGCGCACTGCTCGCCGCGTATTTTTTCCGCCTGCGACAGCCGCTCCGAAAGCTTAGCCTCCTGCTCGCGGCAGAATTTCTCGACCTTGCCGCGCTCCTCGGCGACCAGCCTTTCGCGCGCCTTAGCCGCCGACTCGCCCGATTCGTCCGACAGACGGCGCTCCTTTTCGACAGCCCTTTCGGCGCGTGCCGCCGCCTCCTTATCCATTCTGATTATCTCCTGCAAAATCTCCATAACGACCCCCGCCAGCGCATACATATTTATAATATAGCCTAAAAAATTTGAATACCTTAAATATTTTAAATCAAACTCGCCAAATCGTCAACAGTCAATTTCAACAAATTTACCGTCGGTTTAGCCTCGATTTTGGAATTTTCGTAAAAAAATAACACATTGTGCAACATTTGCTATGAAGAAAATACGGGGCTGTTTTTGTGCAAAATCACAAAAATCATTGCCGTATCTTGACGAAATTTTTTAAAAGTGATACAATATAATCATATAAAGGCTTTCGGTTTTACCGTGAAAGGAGTTACATATGCCCGAATTTGAACAGCTCAGAGGTGTCGTTATACCCGTAGTTATAATATTGTTGATAGTGATAGTGATGTTCGCCGCGGGGTACCGCAAGGCGCCGCCCGACAAGGCGTTCATCATAAGCGGTCTGCGCCGCAAGGCAAAGGTCGTCATCGGAAAGGCGGCGATAAAGCTGCCGTTCTTCGAGCGCTGCGATACGCTGGAGCTCGCGCTGATGTCCGTCGACGTAAAGACCGCCCAGCCCGTCCCCACGGGAGACTATATCAACATCAACGTCGACGCCGTCGTCAACGTCAAGATCTCCCCCGAAGCGGACACTATCGCCCGCGCCCAGCAGAACTTCCTCAACAAGAACGTGCAATACATAACGCAGGTCGCGCGCGAGGTCCTCGAGGGCAATATGCGTGAGATAGTCGGTCAGATGCGCCTTGAGGAAATGGTCTCCAACCGTCAGGCGTTCGCCGACAAGGTAAAGCAGAACGCCGACCCCGACCTCCGCGCTATGGGGCTGGAGATAGTCTCGTTCAACGTGCAGAATTTCGTCGACGACAACGGTATCATCAACGATATGGGTATCGACAATACCATGCAGATCAAGAAAAAAGCGGCTATCAGCAAAGCCGAGGCGGAGCGCGACATCAAGATCGCCCAAGCCGAAGCCAACCGCAAGGCAAACGACGCGCGCGTCGACAGCGAGACCGCCATTGCCGAGCGCCAGAACGAGCTTGCCATAAAACAGGCGGAGCTGAAGCGCGCCGCGGACATCAAGCAGGCGGAAGCCGACGCGGCTTACAAAATTCAGGAAGAGGAGCAGCGCAAGACTATCGAGATAACGACCGCGAACGCGAACCTCGCAAAGCAGGAAAAAGAGGTCGAGATAAAGGCGAAGGAAGCCGAGATCAAGGAGCGCGCTCTCGAAGCGGACGTAAAAAAGACCGCCGACGCTCAAAAGTACGCCGCTCAGCAGAAAGCGGACGCGGAGCTGTACACCGTCTCGCGAAACGCCGAAGCCCGTAAGTACGAGGACATTCAGAACGCCGAAGCGGAGCTTGAAATAAAGAAAAACGAAGCCGCGGCAATTCTCGTGACGGCGCAGAACGAAGCCGCTGCCGAAAAAGCAAGAGCCGAAGCCGCGCGTTTCGCCGCCGAGCAGGACGCGGAGGGTATCAGAGCCCGCGGTCTCGCCGAAGCGGAAGCCGTCCGCGCAAAGGCTCTCGCGGAGGCGGAGGGTCTCGACAAGAAAGCCGAGGCTATGAAGAAAATGGAGGAAGCGGCGGTATTGCAGATGTATTTCGAGCAGATGCCCGCGATCGCCGAGGCTATCGCGAAGCCGCTCGAGAACATCGACAAGATAACCATGTACGGCGACGGCAACGCCGTAAAGCTCGTCAAGGACATCACCGAAGCGACTACGCAGGCAAGCGCGGGCTTGCTTGACGGTCTCGGGATAAATCTCGGCGAAATGGTCAATTCCTTCGTGCAGGGCAAGGCAATAGCAAGCGGCATAAACTCCGAAAAGCCGCATATCCCCGAGCCCGACGCTCCCGAGCGCCCCACCCAGAACGTATAACGAAAGGAGATTTTATGATATACGTCAAAAAAGAGCTTGAAAAGACGGCTCGGAACTCGATACAACTGGACATTTCCGGCAAACCGTCGGGACTTACGAAATTCGGCGGCGTTCCCGACGTTCCCGAAAATTTCCAATGGCCGCGCTACGAGGGCGAGAGCATGTTCACAGACGAGGTGAAACCCCGTCCGCTGGCTTTCCTCGCGCAGTTCGACCTCGCCAATATCGCGCAGTTCGATACCGATAATATGCTCCCGAAAACGGGGCTGTTATCGTTCTTTTACGACCTCGAAACGATGAAGTGGGGCTTTGACCCAAAGGATAAGGGCAGCGCGAGGGTGTTTTATTTCGAGGACGCGAACGCCCTCTCGCCCGCCGAGTTCCCCGAGGAGCTGAAAGAAAACCCGCTCGGGGAGAGCTATCTGTTCCCCGAGCTGGGCATATCCGCTAAAACCGAGAAATCCTATCAGAGCTATGAGGATTTTATCGTTCAGCACGATAAAATGTTCTTGGAATGGGACGAGTTCGACGAGGTACTTGAAAGCATGGGCGTCGAGGAGTCCGACGACCTTGACCCGCGCTCCAAGCTGCTCGGCTGGGCGGACATTATCCAAGGCAATATGACGCAGCAGTGCGAGCTGGTGTCGCGCGGCTACTATATGGGCAACGAGGAGGGCTACAACAGAATAACTCCGCAGGACCTTCAGGAATCCAAGCAATGGGCGAACCGCGACTGGCTGCTGCTGTTTCAGCTCGGCACTGTGAAAACGGACGGCTTCGAGCTGATGTTCGGCGACTGCGGCAGAATTTACTTCTATATCCGCCGCGAGGACCTTGCCGCGCGGAACTTCGATAACGTGTGGCTGATATTGCAGTGCGGATAGCCTTGACAACCGCGCAAAAAAGGAGTATAATAGAGATATTAAACGAAAGGAAACCATTTTAATGCCAAATATAACACTGGACGAAAACGGAAAGATCTCCGATAACGACGCGCTGTACGACCTCCTCGACGAGCTCTACGACAAGGACGAGTACGACAACATAATCGCGGCGGCAATGGGCGTTCCCGAGGAGCAGCGCAGCGTAAAGCTCCGCTTCAGAATGATAAACGCCCTGAGCAACAACAAGGATTTCGAGACCTCCCTGCGCGAGCTCGAAAAAATATACCCCGACTGCAAAAAGCCCGACGAGCTGGCGCGGTTTTATTATAACCACGGCTACATCCGCTTTATGAACGACAAGGAAATGTCCGCGCAGGTATTCTACGAGGCGGGCGCCGCTGCCGACCCCGAAAATACGAGCGGTCTCGACCTCCCCGACGAGGTGGAGGAATGCAGGCAGGCGACCGAAAAAGACCTTATGAAGCTGGAAAACCTCGCGGGAAAGGCAGTAAAGCGCATCGACGAGCGCTGCGCCGAAAAACGCGAAAAGCGCAAAATGTCCGACGGCGAATTTACGGTGCTGCTCGGGCTCGTCCCGTCCATGCGCCCTATCCCCGCCGTCGGCAGACCGCTCGGTCTGAACGACTTCTTCGTCGAGTTCCAAGGCGAAGAGCGGGAAAACGTGTCCAAATGGCTCGAAAGCGTTTTCGGCATAAAGGACAAAAACAGCTTCATAAATTTCTACCGCTCCTCCCGCGGCTGCAATATCCAAGGAATGTTCGCCGACGTAAAGGCTCTCTTCAGAGGAAAGCCCAACTTCGACGTAAATACGCTCAATAAAGAGGGGCAGCGCGCTTTCCTGCACGCCTGTATGTTCATAAAGCCCATCTCCAAATACCTCCCCGAGGCGGGCGTTATCGGCTGGGATCTCAGCGAAAAGGCGGGCTTTTCAAGGCTCGCGTTCTCCTGCGGAGCCCTCGCCAAGGACGATTATCTGTCCTGCATGGCAGCGATAAAGGACGCCGCAAAGCAGAACTTCTCCTCCGCGGCGGAGTTCCTCAAATCGCTCGTCATCGGCAGCGCGCTGTATATGTTCGCCTCCGACGAATGGACGATAAAGGGCGCGATAGAGCATATGCAGCAGACCCTGTCGCTTATGTTGCGCTGCGCTCTTCCCGACTGCGAATGGTAAGGCGTGCCGCCTCGGGCAATCCCAATAAAATGCCCCCGAAAGCTCGGGGGCTGATTTCTGTAAGGCTAAAATATACAGAACGTCACCTCATCGACATAAAGTAAAGAACGATTATCAGCGCCAGCGATACCCCGCAGATTATCCAGTTGCGGGCGTAAGCGCGCTCAAGCTTGTCGTTCTTTTTGTTTTTGTCATAACGCTTTGCCATACTAAGCACCTCATTTTATTGATAATCATACGGAGCAGTCGGCACGGCAAAGTATTCATTGTCGATGACGTGATCGCGCCGTATCGAGCTGTCGCTTATAAGGAAATAGTCGTATCTCAGTATAGGTCTGCTGGAAACGGGATCGTCCCACGTCACGTCTACATGGTACCAGTTCCCGCCGACCTTGATCATATTCCACATATGGTCTCCGCCGCCCGCGGAACCCGCCACGCAAACGCACTCGTAACCCATCGACTGCGCCATATACATAAACGCCTTCGAGTACCCCTCGCAGACCGCCGCCCCGTAAACCACGGGACCGTCCGCCTCATACGCGGTCTTTCCGTTGTTTTGGTAGGTCGTGTTGTTCACAAGCCAGTCGTGTATGTATTTCAGCCGCTCGTAATCCGTGCCCCTCTGCAGCGCCTCGGCAATAACGGCGCTCGCAGTGGAGTCAAATTCGGACTGCGGAACGCTGCTCCTGCCGAAATTTATCGAAACATCGAGAACAGTGCCGTCTTCATATTTGCGGTAGCCGCAGCCGTTTCCAAGCTCCAGAAACTGCGCGTTGTCATAGTCGAACGCCCAGTACGCCGTATAAATATCCGACTCACTCAGACCGATATCGATAACGTTTATTGTCGAGGTCAAATTCTCGGCGCTGTCGTACAGCCTCTCATAAAGCGTCTTCTGAACGGAACCGAGCTGATTATACGCCCATTTTTCGGTATAGTTGGTAAGCAGCGAGGGTCTGTCCACCGCGGGAGGGTCGACCCTCTCGGAAGCGCTCGTCGATTCAACGGGCGTCGTCTCCGTGCTCACGCTAGATGGCTCGCTGCTGCTCACGGGCTCCGCCGAAGAGCTTGGCGTGCTTGCCGAACTCGAAGAACTCGGCGTGCTCGAAGAGCTCGGAGTATGCGTCGAAGCGGGAGTTACCGTGGAAACGGGCTTGCTCGAGGAGGAGCCCGAAGCAACGGGCGAGCTCGGAACGGTGTGCGTCGACGACGAGGACGACGGCTTGGTCGAGCTTGAAACGGGCGCGCTCGAGGAAGAGGATGTTCCCGCTGCGGGCGCTCTCCCCTCCACGCTGTTCAGCATCTTCTCAACGCTGCGGATAATATTTTCGAGCTCGGTTTTTTCCTCCGCAGACACTCCGCTCGTGTCAAAATTTTCCAGCTCCGCGGCTATCTCCTCGGACTTCTCCGCGTATTCGCCGAGCTTATCTTCGTCGGCATTTTTATCGGCAATGTATTGTATGTATTCCGTAACAAAGCTCTCAAACCCGTTCAGCGTCGCCAGCTTTTGTGAATAAGCCTCCGACGTCGATTGAGACGAGCTCGATGACGAGCTTGACGATGTACTTGTACTTGAACTTGAGCTTGAACTTGTGCTTGAGCTTGAAGCAGAACTTGTGCTTGAACTTGACGAAGAATGTGCCGCAGCGGGGTTCTGAGAGCTTATCGGAGGGACGCTGCCCTCGATATTCGTGCTGCACCCCGTCAAAGCGAGAGCCAGTGCCGCCGCAACGGCAGCGCTCCGTAATCTTCTGTTCATTAAGCGTTCTCCTTTCGGAACATAAAGTCAAAAAAAGCCCGCCCCGATTCAACCGCAGGAACGAGCCTTTTATATTATAGCATTTTTTCAACAATTTGTCAAGGCGGCACGCGAAATTAACAATATTTTCACATTACCGAAAGGCAATTCAACGCCCTTTAATACTCCGCGTAAACCTCGTCCGTCTCGTCGATATCGGCTTTCTCGCCCGTCGTCAGCACATGGTCGGGCTTATCCTCGCCCCTGTACAGCAGCTTCAGCAGTATCGGCGAGGCGACAGACGAACACAGTATCAGCAGTATCACCGAGGTAAAGTACTGCGGCTCGACCATTCCCACGGCAAGCCCCTTCTGCGCGACGATAAGCGCGACCTCTCCGCGCGTCATCATCCCCACGCCGACCTTCAGCGAGTCCCGCACGTTGAATTTCCATAATTTGGCAACCGCCCCGCACCCTATGACCTTCGCCGCCATAGCCACAACAACGAACCCCAGCGAGAACCACAGCAAATTCAGCGTAAACCCGTCGAAATTAGTCTTCAGCCCTATCGATGCGAAAAACACGGGACCGAACAGCATATAGCTCGAAATATCCATTTTTCCCGCGATATATTCGGCGTCGCGCAGGTTGCAGAGTATTATCCCCGCAACGTAAGCTCCCGTAATGTCGGCAATGCCGAAAAGCTTCTCCGCGCAGTACGCCATAAAAAAGCAGAGCGCCAGCCCGAAGATCGGTATCATGCGGTGGTGGAAAAAGCGCTTGTCAAGGAACTTGAACAGCAGATATATCAAAAATCCCACCACAAAGCTGAACGCGATAAACAGCACGGTCTTTATCACGACGTCCGACGGCTTTGCGTCCGCCGAGCGGAACCCGATAACGAACGTCAGCACGATAATGCCGATAACGTCGTCGATTATCGCCGACGAAACGATGACCGTGCCGACCTTGCCTTTCAAATGCCCGAGCTCGCGCAGCGTCTGAACGGTAATGCTCACAGAGGTCGCGGTCATTATCGTTCCGATGAACACGCCGCGGAAAAACTCGTCCGAGCCTACGGGCGCGAACCCGAAAAAGCACCCGTACAGCGCCCAGCCCATCACCAGCGGCGCAAAAACCCCCGCGCACGCGATGGAAAGCGCCACGGGACCCGTTTTCACAAGCTCCTTTAAATTCGTCTCCAGCCCCGCCGAAAACATCAGCAGCACCACGCCTATCTCCGCGAGCATAACGATAAAATCGGACTGCCCGACCAGCCCCAGCACGCTCGGACCTATCAGCAGCCCCGCGGCGATCTGCCCGACGACCTGCGGCGCTCTCAGCTTTTTGGCGGCAAGCCCCAGCAGCTTAGCGGCGATAATTATTATCGCTAAGTCTTTAAAGCACTCATATGCTTCCAAAATATTCCACCTCTTGTCTTATTTACCAAACTTATTATATTATTTTTGTGAAATTTAATCAATGTCTAAAATTCACAATTTTTATTTATTGCCCGAGAAATTTTTGGTTAATATATTGACATCAAAAAAAACGTGTGCTATACTAATAATAGTTGACAGTTTACAGTTGATAGTTGACAGTTTCGGTGTCCGCCTTCGGCGGACGGATTTAAATTACCTTAACCGTATTCGGTTTTCGGATAAGCGCCTGTTTGCCGAGGCGCTATAAACGTGACCGTCTTCAGCCATACATTAACTGTCAACTGTACACTGTCAATTTTCAATTGTAAATTCGGGGGTGTTCCAATGACAGGCAGAAATTACATAAATCCCAACGACAGGGGGCGCTTCGGGTTCAGTGAAAGCGGCGAATTCAGAGCGCCGTTCAAGGGCGCGCATATCGTCTCCGCGCTGATAATAGCCGCCGCGATAACCGTTATCGCGATAACCGTCGTAACGGCGCTGGCTCTGTATCGGCAAATACTCCCGAGCGTCGCCAACGGAGAACTGTTCCTGTCGTTGATAGCAGTCTTTGTGATAGCCGTCATCGCCATTGTCTGCATAATCGTCGCCATAACCTCCATACGGGCGCTTAATTACGGCTTCAAATGCCGATATACAGCCAACGACGAAAAAATGGTGCTGACCATCGGCGGCGATATGCACACTATATACTATAAGGACGTGCAAACGGTGCACTTTCTGCCCCGCTCCTCCCTCGGAAAGGTCAACGGCTACGACGTCACCGTAAAGATAAACGGCGCAAACGAGCATTACTCCATAACGTTCGACGGCTTTCTATCCGAAAAGAACACCCCGTTTTATATTATCAGAGAGCGCGCCGAAATGCTCCGCAATGCCGAATACGACGAACGTGCAAGATTGGCGGGTATGAATGCCGTCGGCGAAAGCAGCCGCCCCATTCGCGCCGAGGACGTCGCCAAGGCGCGGGAGCGTAAAAGCGACGTTTACGACCGCGTTACCGAGCTGCTCGGAAAGGACGCCGAGATGCCGGGCGTGAGCCTCGCGAAGGACGACCGCAACACCGCCCGCGCCGTGAGAGCCTACCGCGCCGAGCAGGAGGCGCGCGCCGCGAACGTTCCCGTGATACCGGAGGGAATTGAGGAGAGCTACGATATTGCAAAAATACGGGAAAAGGTCTCGCCGACGGTCGGCGGATACGCCGCGGATATGCCGACGCTCGGCAAGGACGGAAAGGTCGTCGCGCCGCCGCAGATGTACATGGGCGATGACGGAAGAGAGGTTCCCGTAAACGATGTGATAGGAAGCGGCACCTTCCGCGTCGAGCTTTCAAAAAGGGCTGCCGTGCCGCTGTGGATAGCCGCCGTGATACTGCTGGCGATTGCGGTGTTTGCGGCGATTGTTGCGATCTCGTCGATGACCGTGGCTCTTTTATACGCGATCGCGACCGCAGGAGCTGCCTTAGTGCCGCTTGCCGCGGCGCTGACGATAATAAAGTATATACGGCAGGGCACGGAACGCGGCTACAAAGCCAACGGCAGGGAGTTTGTCGTGACCGCGAAGAACAAGCCGGAGGAGCATATTTACTACAACGAGGTCGCGGGAGTGACCTATTCCAAGCGGAAATTCCTGTGGTTTGACAACGGCTACAACGTCGAGATAACGACAAACTACGGTGTAATCGGGTATCGGTACGTGTTCCCGCAGTTTAGGAATACCATTAAGACGGAGGACTTGCCGTTTGAGCTGATACGAAAATACGCGGAAAAACAGAACAGAAACGGCTGACGGTCGGGCGCGTTTTTGCAAGTTTTTGACTGGGAAATTGCAAAAAAATTTTAAAAAGGGACAAATCCATGCGAATTTGTCCCTTTTCTTGCAGTGTTTTGCAGTTTGCGTGCAGCTTTTTGCAGTCGATTTGCAGTTATTTGCAGATTTTTGCGGTTTTTGGGTGGGAATATCTGGAAGCGCTGTAATTTTATGTTAAAATCTGGAATTTAGTGTGCTAACTGATTTGGGGGAGAAAATGTTTGCAGTAAATTGCAGTTCCGAGCGTGCTATGATGAATTTGCGGAAAAAAAGCGCCGCGAATTATTTTTCCGAGAGAAGCTTTTCGACGCTTGCGAGTCTTACGCAGATGCAGAACAGCACCATCGCCTGAAGCAGCTCGCTGACCGACGGATAGGTCGGAGCAATGCGGATATTGCTGTCGTTGGGGTCCTTTCCGTAGGGGAACGTCGCGCCCGCGCCCGTAAGCACGACGCCGCCCTCCTTAGCGAGAGAAACGATGCGCTTTGCGCAGCCGGGCAGCGAATCGAACGAGATGAAATACCCGCCCTTGGGGTTCGTCCATTTGCCGATGCCGAGCGGCTCGATCTCCTTTTCGAGCATGTACAGCACTACCTCGAATTTGGGGTAGATTATCGCGGCGTGGTGGCGCATATGCTCCGTTACGCCCTCGAAGTTCTTGAAGTACTTCGCGTGGCGGAGCTGGTTGAGCTTGTCGAAGCCGATGGTCTGGAACGCCATTTGCTTTTTGATGAAGTCGATGTTGTCCTTGGAGGCGCATATTACCGCCAGTCCGCCGCCCGGGAAGGAGATTTTCGAGGTCGACGAGAACTCGAAGACCATATTCGGATTGCCCGCCTTTTTGCACTCGTCGATTATGTTCAGCAGGTGAGCGTGGTCGTTGGTGAGGTGGTGAACGCAGTAGGCGTTGTCCCAGAAGATGCGGAAATCCTTGGCGGCGGGCTTGAGGTTCGCGAAGCGGCGGACTACCTCGTCGGAATAGGTGATGCCCGTGGGGTTGGAGTACATCGGCACGCACCAGATGCCTTTTATCGACTCGTCGGAGGCGGCAAGGCGCTCTACCTCGTCCATGTCGGGGCCGTCCTCTTTATACGGGACGGTTATCATTTCGATGCCGAGAGCCTCGCACATCGCGAAGTGCCTGTCGTAGCCGGGGGCGGGGCAGAGGAACTTTACGCTGTCGTACTTGCACCAAGGCTTTTCGCTGCCGAGGACGCCGAGCTGCATTGCGCGGATTATCGTGTCGTACATCATCTGGAGGCTGGAGTTGCCGCCGACGATGACCTCGTCCGCGCCCACGCCGAGCATTTCCATGAAAAGCTCCTTTGCCTCGGGGATGCCGTCGAGAACGCCGTAGGAACGGCAATCCGTGCCGCTTTTGGACTTGCAGTCGCCGTCGAGGCAATGCAGCAGCATATTTATCGACAGGTCGAGCTGCTCGGGGGCGGGCACGCCGCGCGCCATTGTGAGGTTCAAGCCCTTTTTCTTGAACTCCTCGTATTGTTTTTCGAGAGACGCCTTTTCGGCGGCGAGCTCGTCTTTATTCATTTCATCGTAACGCATGGCAGAAATTTCCTTTCTTATTTGTATTTATCTCAATATATTATAGCATAAGGCGGGGGGGTTTGCAAGCGATTTTGTTAATTCTTGCGGAAAAATCGTCATTTTCGGCAAAAAACCGCTTTTTTCGGTTAAATATTTGAATATTTTGGCGGTTTTTGTTTTTTAAAATGCAAAAAGCGCCCATAAAAAAAGTTGACAATGTACAGTTGATAGTTGACAGTTTCGGAACGCCGCCTACGGCGGCGATTTTTAAATATCGCGCCGCAAAGCGGCGCACCATAACTGTCAACTGTACACTTTCAACTGTAAACTTTTTTACGGACACTTTTGAACGCAAAATATTTCAACGTTAAACAAACTCGTCGTCGGTATCGTCGTCCTTGTAGAACAGCTCGCGCAGCCTGTACAGCTCGATGGTGTTGTTTATGCGCTTTTTGACGAAATTTATATTGAACGGCTTGGCTATGACGTCCTCCGCGCCGAGGTCGTACGCCTTGGTGAGCGACTTTGTGGACGTGTCCGCGCTGATGATGAACACGGGGACCACCTCGACGTACCTGTTCTTATTGAAATAATCGAGCAGCCCGAAGCCGTCAAGCACGGGCATCATTATATCCGACAGCACGCAGCATATCTCGTCCTTGTGCTTTTCGTACTCCTCGATAGCTCTGAAGCCGTTTTCAGCCTCGATTATGTTTTTATCGGAGAACATATCGCTTAACATAAGCCTGTTGAACTCGTAATCGTCGACTATTAAAATGGTGTTTTTCTCTGCCATTGCTGACCTCCAAAAATAAAATCATTTGCGGCTGTCCAAAGCAAAACCGTTTGCTGTCCTTATTTATATACATTTTACCACATTTTTTTTCAAAAGTCAAGGGCAGATTGTAAGAAATGTAAAATTTTCCCTTGTAAAAAAGGAAAAACTGTGCTATAATAGTAATCGGCACGAAGGGGCTCGTTTTTCGGATAAGGGGGATTTATGAGCAACACCAAAACTATTGCCGAAAACAGACAGGTTCGGCACGAATATTTTATTATGGAGAGCTACGAGGCGGGGATAGAGCTGTTCGGCACGGAGGTGAAGTCTATCCGCGCGGGGGGCGTTAATCTTAAGGATTCGTGGATCTCCATTGACGGCGGCGAGGCGTTTATACGCGGGATGCACATCGCGCCCTATGAAAAGGGGAACATCTTCAACCGCGACCCGTACAGGGTGCGCAGGCTGCTGCTGCACAAGAAGGAGATAATGAAGCTGTTCGGGCAGGTGAAGCAGGGCGGCTACACGCTTATACCCGTTTCCATGTATTTCAAGGACAGCCGCGTGAAGGTGCAGGTCGGGCTCTGCAAGGGCAAGAAGCTCCACGACAAGCGGCAGGATATGGCGAAGCGCGACGCGGGGCGCGAGATAGAACGCGCTCTCAAGGAGAGAAACAGATGACAGATGACAGTTGACAGTTGATAGTGTACAGTTGACAGTTAATGTACGGCAGAAAGCCGTCACGTTTGTAGCACCTCGGCAAGCAAGCGCTTATCCGAGACGCTACAAACGTAATAATCCGCATTACTTCCTTAACTGTCAACTATCAACTGTACACTGTCAACTATCAACTGTACACTGTCAACTGTCAACTGTTTTGTGGAATGTGCACAAAAAACTGCTGTGATTTATGGGAGAATTTGGTTATTTAGTATCTTGCAAAACAAAATACTTTGTGGTAGAATAATTACAGGCACGAAAGTGTATATTTTTCAGACGGCTACTATGCGGCACAAAGTAGCTTGTGAGAAAAAACTGTCAACTGTACACTATCAACTGTCAACTGTATTGCGCCGCCGAAGGAGAGTGAAGGAATGAATTCTCAACTGAAAAGAGGAACGCTGGAGCTGTGCGCGCTTTGCGTGGTGAACCGCGGGGACTGCTACGGATACGAGCTCGTCAACCGTATCTCGAAATGCATGGAGATCACGGAGGGCACTATCTATCCTCTGATGAAGAGGCTGAAGGACGGCGGGCTTATCGAGAGCTATATCGTCGAATCGACGGAGGGACCGCCGAGGAAGTACTACAAGATCACCAAGGTCGGGACGGAGGAGCTGTCGAGGCTTGCCGACGAATGGTACGAGTTCACGAGCAGCATTAACGAGCTTTTGAAAGGGGATTTCGGCAGTGATGAAAGCGAAAAACAAGCAAGAATTTCTTGAGCAGCTCGGCAGAGAGCTGAACAGGATAGGCATAGAGGACACGGGGGAGATATTCGCGGACTTTGAGGAGCATTTCGCGGACAGCGCCGCGCAGGGCATCTCCGAGGAGGAGACCGCGGAGCGTCTGGGGGACGTGAAGGAGATAGCGAGGAGCTATCTGAACCTTGAAAGCTCGCGGATAAACAGCATTATCGCGAGGGACGTCGAGCACAAGAGGGGCGTGAGCCTTACCAAGCCGGGGAGGAGCGTTCCCGCCGATCTGTCGCTGATAAAGGGCACCGAGGCGATAAACTCCGACTGCGTGAGGTCGTATACTCCCGAGCATTTGTCCGAGGAGATCTATCCGAATATGAGCGCAAATTCCTCCGCAAGCGTTCCGAACGGCGGGTTTACGGGCAGCTCTAACGGCAATACTAACGGTGCGGGCAATGCCAACGGCGCTAATGTCGGAGCAGCGGGTGCTGCCGCTGGATCGAACGTTGCCGACGCGTTTTCCAACGCGGGGAGAGCCGCTATCGACGCGGCAAAGGTGACGGGGCACGCTATCGCGGACGCTTTCGGGCAGAGCGGCGTTAAGGACGCCGTTATCGGGGCGGGAAAATCGGCTGCCGAGGCTGTGAAAACCGCGGGGCAGAGCGCTGCCGAGGCGATGAGAAGGGCTAAAGCCGAGCACGCGCAGAGGACGGGAGTGTATAACGCGCCGCCGCATAACGACGGGGTGCCGAGACCGAACGAGAGCTTCCGCGCGAACACGAACAACGACCGCAAGGGGACGATACCGCCGCAGTACGGCAAAGCCAAGACGAGCGGCAAGGGCTTTAAGCTGATAAATACGGCGGAGCTGAAGCCGCACCTCAACGTCGGGAAATTCATCGGGGCGCTTTTGCTGGACTGCCTTGTGTGGAGCTGGCTGATACCCGCGTTTATCGCGGTGATCTTCGGGGGAGTTTTCGGCGGAGCGCTGGGGCTTTTCGGAAA
This sequence comes from Lachnospiraceae bacterium, assembly GCA_023664705.1. GTDB lineage: Bacteria > Bacillota > Clostridia > Oscillospirales > Ruminococcaceae > CAG-115. Next base: position 17,371 of record JAMPFE010000022.1, read on the forward strand.
CGCGATCGCGGCGCTGTTCGGCTGGGGATTCGGTACGTATTACTTTTTGAGCAGGCTGTTCCTCGCTATAGGGATGCTCTCGGCGGTAATTATCTTCATTTACGTGGGGATAGTGTTCATTAAGCTGCTTTTAAGGCTGTTGGCGTTTATTATCAATATGCACATTCGTGCGATCTACGATCTTTAAGGGGGCGGGACTGTGAAAAAACTTTTCTTCGGGGCTATACCGATTTGTCTGGTGAGCTTTATACTGTTCGGGATAAGCGTCGCGTGTCTGGGGACGAGGTACCGCAGCGAGGCTAACAGCGGCTACGTTGCCGTCGACTACGGGTACCGAACATATATCGACGAGGTCGTGACGAGCTCGGGGGCTTGGCAGCTCGACGCGTATCCGAGCATAATGCTGCGGACGGGCGGCGCGAACGTTTACGTGACGCAGAGCGCGGACGAGTTTATCCATATAGGCGTTCTGTCGACGGGCGACGAGAAGGTTGCCGTGAAGGCGGAGAGCGAAAGCGACAGGCTGACCGTCGAGATACACCCGCCCGAGATAACGTTCGGGGACGCGCTTGATTTCGGGCAGATATTCTGGATAGACGACATTTTCCACAACTCGAACGATATTACGGCGGTGGTCTCGTTCCCGAAGCTTATTTACGACGCGCTTTATGTGGAGCACGGCTCGGGAACGCTGATGATCGACGGGTTAAACGCCAAGTACAACGACTTCGACATAGGCTCGGGCAAGTTTGAATTCAGCAAGAGCGAGCAATTTACGGCGCATATGTTTGCCGTGGACATCGGTTCGGGGAACGCCGTTTTAAGCAATATGCAGACCGCGCGCTACGATATTGACATCGGGTCGGGCAAATTCGACTTCGGCGGGCTTTCGGGCTACGGCGAGATAAATATGGGCAGCGGAAGCGGAAAGATAGCCTACGCGAGCTTCGGCGAGAACTACGACGAGAATATTCTGGATATGGGAAGCGGCTCGCTTGACCTGTACTTCCCCGATGACGACGGATGTCTGCTGTTTACGGATATAGGCTCGGGGAGCGTGAACGTGAACGCTTACGGCATTGAGAAGAAGCTCTCGCTCGGCAGCGACGACGAGGAGCTCGACCTCGAAAGCGGCATGCATAACCACCAGAATGCCGAGGAAAACGGTGTGCATGCCTACTATATCGATATGGGAAGCGGCAGGGCGAATATCCGCAATACCTCGGAATACACCGCGCCGACGATGTTCGAGGGAGCGCCCGATATAAGCAGGTTCGCGCAGATAACGGGCTTTACGGTCGCGGGCGCGGAGGCTGTTTCCGAGGTAACGGGCGTGACTATTGTAAGCGCGCCGACCGTGGACGGGAACTCGTCGGGTATGTACGCGCAGTCGAACGTGCCCGCAGAGGTCGCGATACCCGAGTACAGCACCTCCGTGACGAGCGTGTTTGAAGTGCCTGCGGCGCCCGAGGCTCCCGTGGCGCCCGAAGCGCCGGAGGCTCCCGAGCTGCCCGAGTTACCGGAGCTGCCGGAGCTGCCGGAACTTCCCGAGCTGCCCGAGATATTTTAATTCGGTTATAAAGCGGGGGACGTTCCCAAATCCCGAAAAACATTGCGATAAAATCTTTCCCCAGTCCCCCGCTTTTAACAATATAAAGGAGAAACGGCATGAAACGGCTGCAATTTTTAAGCATACGCTACAGCTACGGTATTCCCAAGGGGCGAAGCTTTGCCGAGCTGACGGAGAAGGACATCAAGAGCGCGCTCTGCGTGAAGAGGGTATTTTCGCCGAGGCTCGCGAATAACCTTTTTGGGAAGAAACAGAAAATCACCTGACGAGAGGAGAAGCATTATGGCTGAAAAGCAGATTTACAAGTTTAGCAACGAGATAGACGAGGTGGAGGTTTGCTCGCTGGGAGCGCCTATCACGGTGAAATCCACCGACGAGGACGGAATTACCGCAGAGTACGACAATCCCAACGACAAGCCCGAGTTTTGCGCGGTGCTGTGCGGGAAGAAGCTCACGCTTAAGGAGAAGGCGGGCTTCAGCCTGTTCTGCGCGAAGCCCAAGGAGGGGTACGCTATCACGGTATCCCTGCCGAAGAAGGTTTACGCGGCGCTGAAGATCAACACCGCGAGCGGCGGCGCGGACATCACGGACGAGAGCGTTACCGCGGCGAAATTCGAGCTGAACACAGCCTCGGGAAATATCGCGGTGAGGGCGTTTTTCGAGGAGCTGAGGATAAAGACCGCCTCGGGGAACGTTTCCGTGACAAATCCCGCAGGGGACGCGGCGAAGCTGCTGAAAATAGACACCGCCTCGGGAAACGTGCGCGTGGACGGGTACAGAGCCGAGAAGTTCTCGATATGCTCCGTTTCGGGCAATACCGAATACGCGGGCGCGGGCGGCGAGGGCGATATCAGCGTGACCTCGGGAACCGTTGACGTGAGCTACGAGGACTGGAACGGCGACCTGAAGATAGGCGCTGTGAGCGGCTGCATTAAGGTGGAGCTGCCCGATGACAGCGGCGCGGAGGTGCAGTTCGACGGGGTCTCGGGCTTGGTCAAGACCGACCTCGGAAACGAGAGGGGCAAGTTTATGAACCTCGGCAAGGGCACTAACGGCGAATTCGGCGGCGGCAACAAGCATAAGGTCTCCGTCAACCTCATGAGCGGGACGGTGACTCTTGCGCAGAGAGCCGAGCCCGCGAAGGAAGCCCTTTAAACGGCAAATACGGACGTTAAAGCCACATACGCGTTCGTTTGCATGGCGTGCCGCCATAGGCATGCCCAATAAAACGCCCCCGAGAGTTCGGGGGCGGATTTCTGTAAGGATATGGTTTTTACAGATTGCACTTGAGACCGTCCTTGCGGAAGCGGCAGGTGTCTTTCAGATCGCAGTCGGAGCAGCTTTTGCGCGGGCCGGCGGGGGGCGTTTCGGAGAGACCGACCACGCCGACTATACTCTTTTGCGGGGTCATCATTTTCGAGGAGGTGCAGCTCACGCCGATTTTCCTGTAGGCGTCGACTGCCGTGAGGAGCTGAGCCGCCTGCTCCAGCGGGAAATCGCCGTAGCCCGCGGCGTAGCACCATGTCGCGTAATAGCCCTGCATTTCGCTTTGGACGGCTTGGCGCGCCTGCTCGGAGGTCTGCTCGGCGAGAACGCTCGCCAAGGCGTCCGCGGCGACTGCCTTGGCGCCGTCGGAGAGCTGTAAGCGCTTTAAGAGTCTGTCCGCGTCCGCGGAGAGCGTTGCAGCGACGACGGCTGCCTTGGGGCAGTTCTCGAGATGACGGGCTATATCGCTGCCGAGGAGCGAAAAACCGCACCCCGAAAGCGAAATTTCGCCCTCGGAGCGCTCGATATCGAAAACCCTCCACACGAAACGCGGGCGGGCGGCTTTCAGAAGCTCCTCCTCACATTCGTCGACAAGCGCGGAGAGTCGCTCGTCGGGCTCGCCGCGAACTCCCATATAACGAAGTGCAAGCGCTCTGTCGATCATCTTATCACCCTCGAGACGCTGTCGCTGATTTTCCGTGCGACGTAGGGGTTGTTCATGGTGTACAGGTGGATTCCGTCGACGCCGTTTGCCGCGAGGTCAATTATCTGGTCTATCGCGTAGGCTATTCCCGCCTCGCGCATAGCCTCGGGGCTTTCGCCGTAGCGCGCGATAAGGCGCGTGAATTTATGCGGCAGAGACGCGCCGCACATCGTTACCATGCGCTGTATCTGCTTGGCGTTTACGCAGGGCATTATTCCAGCCTCTATGGGGACGTTTATGCCCGCTGCGCGGGCTTTTTCCAGAAAACGGTAAAAATAGTCGTTGTCGAAAAAAAGCTGAGACATCAGATGTGAAGCGCCCGCGTCGACCTTGCGCTTGAGATTGGCGATATCGTCGTCGAAGGACGGGGCTTCGGGGTGCCCCTCGGGATAGCACGCTCCCGAAAAGCTGAGAGAACTGCGCTCCTTCATATAGGCTATCAGGTCGCAGGCGTGCGCGAAATCCTTTTTCGGCTCGATATCGGGGTTGACGTCGCCGCGCAGAGCGAGGACGTTCTCGATGCCGAATTGTTGAAATTCGCCGATAACGCGGTCGATATCGGCTTTGGTCGAATTTACGCAGGTGAGGTGCGCGATGGACTCGGTGTGATACTTTTCCTTGATAGCGGTCGCTATCTCGCGCGTGGAGCAGCCTGGGAGAGAGCCGCCCGCGCCGTATGTAACGCTGATGAAATCGGGCTTCAGGTCGGTGAGCTCGTCCAGCGTTTTGTAAACCGTCTTGATAGAGCCGTCCTTTTTCGGCGGGAATATCTCGAACGAAAGGACGGTGCGGTTTTCCTTGAATAATTCGGGTATTCTCATGGCGCGCCCCCGTTAAGCCTCGGCTTTGAACTGCTTGAGAGCCTCGGCGAGCTGCGCGGGACAGGACGTGGACTTTGAGCCGCAGCGTATTCCCGAAAGGCGCTCGATGACCTCATCTATTTTCATTCCCTTGACGAGAGATGAAATGCCTTGGAGGTTGCCGTTGCAGCCGCCCTCCACCTTAAGGTCGGCGATGACGCCGTCCTCTATTTCCAAGATCATTTTGCGCGAGCAGACACCGCGCGGGGTGTATTCGTATTTCATCGGTCGTTCTCCTTTCTCCATTCGTCCGCGACAGCCTTTGCGACGGCGTTTGCGACGCTTTTGTCGAGTGCCGACGGGATAATACAGTCGGTCGAGAGCTTGTCGTCGGGCACGAGAGACGCTATGGCATGCGCCGCGGCGAGCTTCATTTCCTCGGTAATAGCCTTTGCGCGCACCGCGAGAGCGCCCTTGAACACGCCCGGGAACACGAGGACGTTGTTTATCTGGTTGGGGTAGTCGCTGCGCCCCGTTCCGACGATGAACGCGCCGCTTTCCTTAGCAAGCTCATAGGTTATCTCGGGATTGGGGTTCGCCATGGGGAACAGCACGGGCTTGTCCGCCATGGACCGGACCATTTCGGGCGTTACAAGATTTGGCTTGGATACGCCGACGAACACGTCCGCGCCGCGCATTGCATCCGCGAGGGAGCCTTTTATATTGTTCTTGTTGGTAATTTTTGACATTTCGGCGTGGGCGGGGTTTTCGTAGCTCTCGTCGCGGTTTATTATGCCGCCGATGTCGACCATTACGAGGTTGCCGACGCCCAATTTCAGCAGAAATTTGCCGATGGCGATGCCCGCCGAGCCCGCGCCGTTGATGACGACGGTTATCTCTCCGAGTTTCTTGCCCGCAAGCTTGACCGCGTTCATCAGCGCCGCGCCGACGACTATCGCCGTGCCGTGCTGGTCGTCGTGGAACACGGGGATATCAAGGCGCTCCTTGAGCTTCGCTTCTATCTCGAAGCACCGCGGCGCGGAGATGTCCTCGAGGTTTATGCCGCCGAAGCTGTCCGAGATCAGCTCTATGGTGCGGACTATCTCGTCGGGATCCTTGCTTTTTATGCACAGGGGGAACGCGTCGACGCCGCCAAATTCCTTGAAAAGGCAGCATTTGCCCTCCATTACGGGCATTCCCGCGAGCCCGCCGATGTCGCCGAGCCCGAGCACCGCCGTGCCGTCCGTGATGACCGCGACGAGGTTGCTGCGGCGCGTGAGCTTGTAGGACAGCTCGGGATCCTTTGCTATTTCCAAGCAGGGCTGCGCTACTCCGGGGGTGTATGCCAGCGACAAGTCCTCGCGCGTTTCAATGGGGGCGCGGGAGACGACCTCTATCTTCCCCTGCCAGTCGTAATGCTTTTTCAATGCCTGTTCTTTTACGTTCATTTTCCAAACCTCTTTTGTATGAAAATCGGGCTTTAATCCGACCCGTTTTTTGAAGCTTTTTTAGCTGTTTTTTCAAGGCGCTTTTACGCGGTCGTTTTTAGCGAGCTGCATTCGCCGAATACGGCTTTGCAATGCCGAAAAAAGCGATTTTAAAAATTGCGTTTTCCGTTCAAAAAAGCGTGCGTTTTTTCGCGATTTTTCAACGAAAATTTCGCGTTTTATTCGAGCTTGTTTTTTTCGGCTCAAAATCAGAGCGCTTTCACCTTGTGGTTCAATATCTTTTCGAGCTCCTCCTCGGGGGTGGGATTTGAGCCGATTTGTATCGCGTAGTGGTTGTAGAAGCCGTGAAAATCCGAGCCGCCCGTGGTGATGAGCCCATACCGCGCCGAAAGCTCCGTTACCTGTCTTCGGAACGCCTCGTCGGCGCTGGAGTGCCAAACCTCGACTCCGTCGATAGCACCGTCCGCGGCGAGCTCCTCGAGCAGGTCGAGGCTGTCGTATACCTTGGGATGCGCCATTACGGAGACGCCGCCGCTCGCCTTTATCAGCGTTGTCACGAAGCGCACGTCGGGGTAGAAATCCGCCTCCTGCTGCACCTGAGACGCGCAGAGACCGCTTTTCGCGTCGAATATCTCGTCGTAGACGCTGCCGTAAAGCTCGGTCGTGTAGCCGTAGTCCATGAGCGCGTGCATTATGTGGCATTTGTATATTGCCTTGCTGCCTGCCGAATACCGCAATATGCTTTCGAGCGTGATGGGATATTTTTCCAGAACGCGCAGCGCGATGCTCTTTCCGAGCTTCATTCTGCCCTCGGAGGTGCGCAGGCAGAGCCCCTCCAGCCTGTCGGGCTTTTCGGGCATATAGCACAGGATGTGGACTTTTCTGCCGCGGGCGCTGTCGAACGCCGAGAACTCCGCGGCGGGAACGACCGTTACGTTATAGCGCTTTCCAAGTACCGCCGAACGCGATAACGAAGCCAAGCTGTCGTGGTCGGTTATCGCAAGGTAGCGGACGTCGTTCCTGTCGGCTTGCTTGATTATATCCGAGATACCCAGCGATCCGTCGGATATCGTGGTATGGCAGTGCAAATCGGCTTTCATAAGTCACCTCATATTTCACAATTTTCGGCTCCTGTTGCCCTCAATTTTCGGCAAAATTGACAAAGCAAGTCTGTCCGCTCTATTTATATAACACACTGCTTAATATTATACCACATTCCGCGCAATTTTTCAAGTAGTATCAAAAAATTTCACATCTCCCACACCTTCTTCCCCGCCGCAATTTTTTTCTTTTTTTTCAAAAAAGCTATTGACAAATGTTTCTTCGTGTGATATAATTATATAGTCGTTAAACGCGAGTGTGCTGGAATAGGCAGACAGGCTAGCTTGAGGTGCTAGTGGCAGTATTGCCGTGTGGGTTCAAGTCCCGTCACTCGCACCACTGATAGGATCTCCGGATCGGCTCATAGAGCCGGTTCGGAGATTTTCTTTTCGCCAAAAATTCGGTTTTGTTCTTCGTTTGTTCTTTATTTGATAATCACGCTCCTTTCTCGCCCGAAAAGTTCAGAGCGCTGCTGATCGCTTCGGAAACCTTTGCCCTCGAATTTTCCAAGATATGACAGTAGATCGTACTCGTCGTCGCAACGTTCGAGTGACCTAATGCGCCCGAAACCGTCACAATGTCAACTCCCTGATTAACAAGCATTGAACAAAAAAGGTGCTGGAAGCTATGTAAACCATGAAACGGCAGATCGTTCTTTTTGCAAAACCGTTCAAGCCAAGTGTAAGTGGTATTCGGATGCTGCGGTTCGCCGTTATTTTTGGTAAACAGCCGATCCGTTTCAACCCAATGATCGCCCTGTTTAAGCGCTTCCGCGTTCTGTTCCTCGCGAAGCTGTTTGAGCAAATCCATTATCTCTTGCGGAAATTTCAAAGTGCGCTGCGAGAGGCGCGTTTTCGTTGTGTCGGTGTAAATTCCGCGATCCGACACATAACAAGATGTCCTCCGAACGCTGATTATGTTATTCTCGAAATCAACGTCCTTCCACTCCAAACCGAGCGACTCACCGCGCCGGAAACCGCTGTAAACGGCGAGGTTAAAAAAAGTACGATATTTCAGCGGCTCGTCTCTCAACAGCGTCAAGAAACGGTTGACTTCGGCGGGCGTGTAAATCTCCTTTTCTTTCGCCTGATTTTTCGGCACGGTGACGTTCTTGCACGGGTTGTCGGACACAACGCCCATCTTCACGGCAAAATTAAAAACGTCGGATATGAGATTGAGGTTATGCCGTGCGGATTTCGGCGAAAGCGGTTTTCCGTTGATCTCGTTCGCGCCGTCTTTCAAGAGCGAGTTGATGAACGCCTGAATTTGCCGCGTGGTTATCTTGTCCATTCGCAAGTGACCGATTGCTTTGTTGATTCGCAGCCGCTGGTGGTAAAGGTACGTGTAAGTCGAGTTCCGCAAATTCGCTTCGGCGTACTCGGCGAACCACTCCTCGCAGAACGCTTCAAACTTTACCGCGCGCGATTGGAATCCCTTTTTGCACTCTTCCTCAAATAAAATCTTTTGCCGTTCGAGTTCCTTTTGAATTTGCCGCTCGGTCATTCCCGGTTCGGGAGTCCACGTTTTTGATTGGATGACCTGCTTGCCCTGTGTGTCGTAGCCGCAGCTGACCCGAATCGAGTAGCTGCCGCCTCTTTTCTGAATTGTTGCCATAGTAAAACCCTCCTAAATTTACGTATGGCGTATCTCTGCGCTTTTATTATATCACTTTCTCGCTTTAAAGTCAAGAGCTTTTTTCGAGATACGCCAAAATTTTTTCGTCAAATGCAGAAGTAAATGCAACAGTTTTATGAAAAACGTTGCGTTTACCTTTGCACAAAGGCAAGGATTAGGTGTTCAAAGTGTTGCATTAAAAAATGCACGAAAATACTGAACTAAAACTATTGACAAAACCTTGATTTTGTGCTAAAATGGATTCCAAGGAGTTGCGCCGTACGGCGCAACTCCTTGGAATCCACGCGATGCACGGATGCGCTGTGTAGGTGCTTACAACAATCCCGAAAAAAATACATTATGAAATTGAGCGTTGCATTTACTTTTGCACAAAAAATCGATGCCCAAAGCACTGCTGCGCTCAAATTTTGCCGTTTTCTAGCCAAAATTCGGTGTTTTCATCGTTTCGAGCGTTGTTTTTAGCTGTTTTCGTGATATTTTATGCCTGTTTTTCGGCTTGTGTTGCATTTACTTCTGCATTTGACGCGCCGAAATTTTTTGAATTTTTATGCCGCCGAATTTAAGTAGTCGAGCAGCGCCGATTTATTCACAAGAATTTTTCCGCGCTTGCCCTGTCCCGTTCTGATATAAGGGATTTTGTTTTGAGTGATCAACTGCCGCACAGTATGCTCAGATAATCCGCTTACAGCTTGGGAACATTCCTTAATAGTGAGCATTTCAAGCGGCTTGTCATCTGTTGCTGTAACAGCTGGTTTTTGCTCGTCAATTTCAATCATTGAATTGAGTATGTCAACAATCTGTTTTATAAGTTCTTGCTTGTTTCTGTAAGTCATTGTGACCCTCCTTATCTTCGCGGACGCTTTTGTGTAACGTCTTGTTGCTGTTCAATAAGTTTGCTAATGTAATCGCCTTGAGAAATTTCGCGGTATGTTTCCGCTATCTCGGTGTACTCGCGCATAAGCTGAGCACACTTGCCGTACTGTTCCCTAATCGGAATCATTTTCTGTTCCGTTTCGGCGATAACGTCTTTCAAATAGTCAAGATTAGTGGGGCTTGTGATGTTTTGCTTTGAAAGCGTTTCGGCATACATTTTTGCTCGAAGCTGTTCTTCATCCGTAAGCGTTTCTTTTTTGAGAAGCGAAAAATATTCCTCAGTCTGTGCGGCAAGGCTCTTTAAGAAAATGCACTCACTCTCCACTGTATTGACGGCTTTTCGAGCTTTTTCCAATTCGCAAGTTAGCTGATTTATTCTGCCCTCAAGCTCACCGATTGAACGGATATTATCCCGATTTATTACGGCGAGTTGTGCAGAGATTTTGTAAACGTCTAACCCTTTATTCTCCGCTTCGTCAGATGTGGATTTATAGGTGTTGAACAAGGGAAAATTTGTGCAAGGGTTATTATTTCCCGAACCGATTTTCGCCCAAAATATTCTTGAAGCAAGGTTTTCGGTTGTGTAGTCCTCGCCGAGCGTTTTCAAGCGAACCGCTCTTTGTTGGTTCGGTGCTTTGACCGAGATATATTTTCCACGCCGAACAGTATAGCCGAGCATTTCGAGTTCGGCGAGAAGTTCGTCTACATTTTTCGCCTTGATAATTAACGCGTCTATTTCATCACGGATTTTCTGCTTCCACGATGTGCCGCGCTTCTCGTTCTGCCACTCGTTGTACGCAATTGTGATGTGCTTGGCGTTATCTTTGTCGAACGGCTTAATTCCGTGCGCAAGGCAAACTCTGTCGGAAATTTCCTTGATTTTGTCGAGAGTTTTCTTGTTTGCGTTGAATTTTCGCCCATTGATTCCGTGGGTGTTCAAGATGAAATGATTGTGCAAGTGTCCCTTGTCAAGATGAGTTGCTATTACGACTTGGCAGCTATCGCCGAATGCTTTCCGAGCAAATTTTCTCCCGATCTCGTGAGCGAGTTCTGGTGTGATTTTGTCTTTTGGATCGAACGACTGTATGTAGTGAATCGCTTTCACTCTGCCCTTGCCGCTCTTGGGAATTTGCTCATTGAATTTATAGCCCGAAAATTGCCCGTACACCATCTTCATATTTAAATAAGCGCACTCCGGATCGGGAACGCAGTTCATGGCGTTGACGTAGAGCAAATCGTCCGTTTTGTCGGGGTTGAGTATGTACGCTAAACTGCGCTCGACCGTTCCGTGAATGCTAATCGACTTAATGTAAGGCATAAACGGCTCACCTCCGATTTTAATTCATCAATGTCGTTGACGTGGAAATCGTGAATCGTGTTCGCTTTTGCTGCGATCTGGTTGATGTTGTTTCCGATAATTCGGAGCGCATTCATTAGCTTTGAAATATCCTCTACGTTGTATTGCTTGATTTCGCCGTCGAGGGAAATTCGCCTGATATACGTTCCCGTTTTCAACGAGAGCGCTGCGGCGCGATGCTCGATGATCGTCCACTCGTCGAGTGAGTAGATGACCTTTTTCTCTTTGACTTGCTTGTACTTTCTCATAGCAGTACCTCCTTTGATTCTGCGAGAATTTAACTTCTCATATATTCCAGTCATTTAGCCCCCTGTTTTTTAACCCCAATTTCAAATTTTTCGGGATTTTGAAGAAATTTCGTGACATCTGCACAATTACGAGCTTCTGTTTAGTGCGGATTGACGGAGCAAAATTTACCTTTGCAGCAGCGAACAGCAGCGGCAAAAAATCACTCCTTCATAATTACCTACAGTTTCAGGCGATTTTTTAAGTCTGTTTTCCGAGAAATTTTCGGTTTTTACTGAATTTTGTGACATCTGTACAATTTAAGGCGGCTCTTTAGTGCAGAATGACGTCATAAAAAGCTCCTCTCACTTATAGGACAAAAATCCGCCAAATCGTCAGCCTATTTTCGGCGGTTTTGCAATTTTTTTTGCCGAATGATTGTTCTCAGAATCTCGCCCTCTACCCATAGGAAAAAATTGGCTCGATTTTACGGTCTATTTTTCGGGATTTTACATATTGCACAAAGAACTTTGTGCAGAATTACCATATAAATGCTGTCGATTCCGTCAGTCGGTAGTGTCGATCATTAGCCCGAACTTTATATGCTTGCGAACGGCGATTTATTAGGGGGCTTGGAGTAAAATTTTTGATATTCTGCTTTTTGCATTAAACACGCTTGCTGTATATGTGCATTACCGCAAGAAAAGAGCGCTTATCAAGTGTGAGCTTAATAAGCGCGGAAAGTTTTATAGGGGCTATGAAGTTGCAGACGAAAGTCCGATCCCTCTTTACGTCTGGGGCTCGTAGTTAGGGTTTTCATCTGTTCACAAACATTAAGAGGGCTATGGTTGTTGCAAGAAAAATTCGCTGCCGCTCTGTTAATGGGGATAGATATCTCAACCAGATAAGTTGAGTATGGGTTGGTCGAGGTAACAAGACGCGAGCGAAACCGTCCTTAAAAATTTCCAAAGGGGTTGGCTATCGTGAGAATAATCCAAAGCTGTTCAGCTAAGAAGAACGGCGAGATTTGAAAATTCGGTCACTCCGAAAATGTGGTGAGGTCATAAATCCGTGAAGGGGGAACTGTATTTATAAGTTAGCTACAAATAACGTGTTGTAAGCAAGCCATCCGAAAGATAATCAGTGAGGGTAGCTATCTCGACCGAAAACCGCCGTTCATAGTGAGGGAGTATAGAATAGTCGCTATGCAGCAAGGCAGTGCAAGAAATTTTTCAAGGGATCTAGCTATCCCGACCGTAACCGCCGAGCAGGAGTAAGTGTAGGATAACTACCATAAGCGAGATTACGTTCAAAAAATTTCAAGGGTCATACAGCTGCAAGCAAAAATCCGAAGCCGATAAAATGGTAGGGGTATACTCTCACGAGCAAGAAAAGCGCTCGAAAGTTAGTCAAGCATAACAGCTTTCTGTTAAGACAGCGTAAAGAATTTCCGAGGGGTATCGCTATCTCGACCAAAACCGCCGAGCAGGGGTAGGCGTAGGATAACTAACCATAAGCGAGATCACGTTCAAAAAATTCCGAGGGGTCATACCGCCATAAACAAAAATCCGAAGCCGATAAAACGGTAGGGGCATACTCTTGCGAACAAGAAATGCGCTCGAAAGTTAGTCAAGCATAACAGCTTTCTGTTAAGACAGCGTAAAGAATTTCCGAGGGGTATCGCTATCTCGACCAAAACCGCCGAGCAGGGGTAGGCGTAGGATAACTAACCATAAGCGAGATCACGTTCAAAAAATTTCGAGGGGTCATATCGTCGCAAGCAAAAATCCGAAGCCACTTATGTGGTAGGGGCATACTCTCACGAGCGGGAATTGCGCTCGTAGGTTAGTCAAGTATAACTGCTTTCGGTCAAGGCAGCGTAAAGAATTTTCGAGGGAGTATCGCTATCTCGACTAAAACCGCCGAGCAGTAGTTAGCAGAGAATAACAAGCAGTTAGCAAAATCGTGCTTGAAAAATTTCGAGGGGGCATACAGCTGTAAGCAAAAATCCAAAGCTGACAAGACGGTAGGGTCATACTCTCACAAGCAAGAAATGTGTTCGCTAGTTAGTCTACTGTAACCACTTTTCAACAAGATCATCTGCAAAAATTTTTTAGGGGGTCTCGCTATCCCGACAAAAATCCTCAAGCGAAAGTTAGTTGAGGATAACCACTCGGCGAAAAAAGGAGTTGAAAAAAGAATACGTAATCTTGGGGTTTTGGAACTTTTAGCAAGCCATAGAAAAAAGTGCACACTTTTTTCAAGTGAAGTGCGACCCCCTTCACTTTTCTTTTAGGGTACCCCAGTCCTAAAAGTAAACCCCCGAAAAAAATCCCGACAGAAAATTGTCGGGATAAAGTTATCGGCGGCTTATTGCTGTTAGTTTTTTGAGATCATATTTTTCTCGGCGCCTATTTGGTTGCCCTTGATAAAACGCTTGTAAGCGTCATAATTGTTTGATTTGCAAGCGGTGCAGGGTTCGACCAACGTTTTCACCAATCCTAATTTGTAAGGGCATTTGGCGCACGGCGGAATAAGTTTTCTCATCGCCATTCCCCTTTACAGACAAAATACCGCATAAAGCGGAACCGTTTTGATTCCCGAACGAAAACCGAAGTTTTTTGCTGATAGTTTTATTGCGTAAGCCGGACTGTAGGTCTCCATATAAACGCGCAGACTTTTTGCCATAACATTGTCGGCGGATTTTACCTCGATGGGTATCAGATCGCGGTCGCGCTGTATGATAAAATCGATCTCCGCGCCGCGTTCGGATTCCCAATAATATGTTTTAAATTCGTTCGCCGTAAGCTGGTTATGCACATAATTTTCGGTCATACCGCCCTTGAAATCGTTTAATTCCTCAACCATATACAAAACATCATTCGCTTGCAGATCTTTTTTGGCGCACAGCAGCCCCGTGTCGGAAACGTAGATCTTAAACGCATCGATGTCGCGGTAATTTTCAAGCGGCTTTTTGATTTGCTCGGTTCTGTAGACCCTTGAGGTAATTCCCGACAAGCAAAGCCATTCGATAGCGTTTTCAAATTCGGAAGCTCTGCCGCCTTTTTTGATCAGCTTATATTGAAAGCGCGTGTTTTTCTTCGAAAGCTGAACGGTAACGCTGTCGTAAGCAAGACGCGTTTTTTTGATTTCGTTCGCGGTGTTATACTTGCTCATATCGTTGAGGTAACTCGCAAGGATCGTGTCTTGAGTATGCCGTACAAGAATATAATCTTTGGTCTCGACGAATTGCGAAACGCATTCCGGCATTCCGCCTACTGCGAGATATTGACGGTACAGTTTCATAGCTTCGTCGTGTAACGCGGCGGGCATTGGCGAATTGTTATCAAAATGCTCTCTTATCTGCCGAGTCAAATCCTTATTACCCAAAGCGATCATAAATTCCTCGATGTCCATTGGATACATGGTTTTGATATCGACTTTGCCGACGGGAAAAGAAAATTGAGTGCGGTTCACCGCAACTCCGAGCAAGCTTCCGGCAACGACTATGTGATAATCGGGAGCATCCTCGCAAAAATATTTGAGAGAAGTCAAAGCGCGTTCGCAAAGCTGCACTTCATCGAAAATTATCAGAGTTTTTTCTTTGACTATCGTCTGTCTGGCGATATGCGACAAGATCGGTATCAAGTAATTCGGACTTATGTCGTCGTCAAAGGTCGCGTTCAGCTTGGGGTTCGTTTCAAAATTGAAATACGCCACATTTTCATAAGCAACGCGCCCAAACTCCAGCAGCGAGTAGGTCTTGCCGACCTGCCTTGCCCCTTGCAGGATAAGCGGCTTGCGGCGCGGGTCGTTCTTCCACAGCATCAAATGATTGAAAATTTTTCGGAACATGATCGATACCTCCTTAAAGGTTTGATCATATTATACCACAAATTCGTGTAAAAATCAAGTGTTTTTTTCTTAAAAATTCACATTATTTTGCGGGAGGTTTCCGAAAAATTCACAATCTCGTTGAAGAACAGCGCAAAAATCTCGAATGTGAGGTCGAGGCTTACACTTTGGCACAACTTACTTGTTAAATTTAATTATACTATAATCATCATCGTTGTGGGATTTACGCACAAATAACATATTTGTACCGCCTAATATTGCGAAGCAGGGCGGTTCATAGTCGAGAATCTGCTGTTTTTTATCGCCCAACAAGTATAAAGCTCCGTTTTTAGAAAAAACAATGCTTTTTCCGTCGGACGATAATTCGTCGGCTATCTCATCGGACAGCTTATCCGTTGAGTTGTCGCGGGTATTCAGCGAAAAAATTCCGTTGCTGTTGGAATACAGCAATCTCGTTTCGTCATAATAAACGGCTTTCGTAAAGCTGCCGGATATTGTTTCGGTATTGCCGCTTTTAAAATCATAGGACTTCAGTTCCAATCTTCTGTTGATGTAGTAAATCTTGTTTCCGTCAAAGCTGACCTTGGTGTTTTTATACAAACGCTCCGAGATGATACACTTAAACCGATTTCCCGAAAGTTGGTAAATCCCGTCATCGTCAAGAGTAACATATAAATTGCTGCCGTCCGTGAAAAACGAGTCGATCATTTTTTCGGACAGGTCGCCGCTGTGGTTCAGCGAAATTCCCAAAAAGCCACCCTTATCCGTTTCGGACGAAATAAGATTCTCGCTCGTCATATCCGAGAGGGAGAGCCTGTTTATTGAGTTATCCATAGGATTCCGGTCGCAGTAATACAGATAATCGCCGCAAACCGTCACCCGACAGTCCATGTTGCTCGTTTTAAACGCGTCCGTGACCAACTTATGCGAAACGCCCGAAGCCTTTGAAACCGCTGTTATCCCATTGTCATCGCTTACAAAGAAATATTCGCCGTTTTGCGCGAAGAATAAATTCTCTCCCGCGTTATAAGCAATATTTTCTGTCTTGTCGGACGAGCAGCCCGACAGAGAAAACATCATCATAACAGACACGATTAGCGCGGGAATTTTTATATGCTTTTCGGATCTATAACCTCCGTAATACCGAGCGGCGAGAAACACCGCAAAGCCGATAAAAATCATGGAAACGGCGATTATAAGAATAAACACAGTCAACGGAATTTCCGAGAAATTCGGTACGGTTTCGGCGATCATTGTACCGCTGTTCCGCGTTTCCTCGGAGTTACCGCGGAAATATCCCACAGCGCGCAGCAGTCCCGTCGGAAGATAATACGCGGGAGTTGCGGGCGAAAAAAGAAATTGCTGCAAAACACAGACGGCTGTCGGAATAAATACGGTCAGCAGCGGCTTCTTAATTGTCACGGACAGCATAGCGATCAAAGCGGCAAGGAAAAAATATCCGAGCAGTCTGATCGCCGAAAGCGCAAAAAACGCTCCGAGAATTGATATTTCAAACGGGCAGTTCCGATAAAATTCGATGCTTTGCAAGGGAAACAACAACTCGTCCGCTTTTCCGCGAAACAGCATAAACATAAGCTCCGCGACCACGCTTATTCCGTGCGCGGCGCAAATCAAAATCGAAACGGAGGCGATTTTGGAGCGCAGCGTTTTTCTCATTCCGTTCTCGGAAATCCGTATAATTGTTATTACGTTCGAGTTTTCCTCGTTCAGAAACAAAAACGCGGTCAAAAGTATTACAAGAAGCGTGATAAAAATATCGGGATAATCTCTTGTCAAGCCGCTGTATTCATAATTTATTATATATCGGTTTTCGGGGTTTTTCGACGCGTAATTGTATTTTGACATAAGAATATCGAATGCGCCGGAGCGCTCCGAAACAATCGAAACGGGAGCAAGCTCGGACAGAAAATCGCTTTCGCTTTCATACTCGTTATACCAAAGCCTGCGCATTATATCGCTCTCGACATTCTTTGCGTTGAGGATCGTCTCCTGCTCGACAAGAATTTTTTCCTCATTTTTCTGGGTTAATTTCCCCGAAAAATTTGACATATACTCATCGAGATGCTGTTTTGTGACGGCATTCGCGGGGCGGTTTTCGGGATATTGCACATTAAGAAACACGATTTCTCCAAGCAGCAAAATAACAAAAAGCAACAATCCATACTGTTTGATAAGGAGCTTTTTAAGTTCGTGACGCAGCATTGTTTTTCCTCCTAAACGCAATAACGGCGATAAATGCCAAGCAAAGCAGAACCGCACAGATAACCGCTCCGTAAAGCTCGAGAATCGGGTTGCCAAGCAAATTAACAACTCCGAATTTCTCAAGATAGCTTTTGGGTGTAAGCAGACCTATAGGATTAAAAAGATTACCGGAAACCAGCGACAATAATATTAAAATCGATACCGCCGCAAATGAGCAAACAGTGGCTGCAATAGTATTCGGCGCAATTTTGGAGATCGTCAGAATAAGCAGAGCGATCGCGAATAATCCCAAAAACCTCAATCCCGCACACATGAATATTGCCTCTGTAAATGTGAAATTAAACGGCGTCAATTCAAATATTTCCGCCGAATAAAGCGGCATTTCGGCGTTCTTTATGACAAGGAAATCATTTACGCCCATTAAATCCGAAATTGTAAAAACAATTGTTAGGATCAAGCAAAAAACGGCTGATGAAGCGATCTTAGACATAACCGTGCTACCCGTTTTTCCGTATGCAGCGATCAACTGATGCATTCCGCTTTCGCGTTCTCTTGTAAAGCTCGATGAAAGCCCCAGAATCAGCAGAATAACGCACAGAAGCGAGGAAAAATCGTAAGAGAAATACGCGTCAGCCCAATTTGTCGTACGATATTCCGAAATTCTGCGACCGGAATAGAGATGGCAGATCATCGCGTTCTTGCGGCTCTCGTAATCATTCCCTATTTCTCGATAGAAGTAACTGCTTTCGGCTGCTTTTGCCGCGATTCGATTGGACGTGTTCGAATAGGTCGCCGCGTATGAGATCTCGGGTGAGATCATCAGACTGTAGAGCGCAAAGTCTCCGTGCGCGTATCCCGTATAAATATATTTTTCGGTATCGTATTCCGTGGAATATGTTTGCGTCATAATTTCGGATTCAAGCTCGGCGGCGCGGATTTTTAACGGATTTAATTTCTCCTCGTTAATTTCCCCGCAAACGGTTTCGTAAAGGCGAAAATACGGCTCCTGAAAGTTTCCGTAGGTCTTGTAATAGCTTCTGCAGAAATCATTCAGGCGAAAGAGATTCAACCCCAAGAAAATGATCAGGAAAATAAATGTTGACACTTTCAGCCAGCTCTTCCGCATTTCATAATAGATAATTTTCATCACAATTCTCCAAAGCTGTAAAGGCAAACATCCTCCAGATCGGGCGTTACGTTTTCCGCATTTTCGGCTGGCTTTTCATCGCAAACCGCTCTGATCTTGCTTTTTTCGCCCATTGAAACTACGTTCGACACTCTGAGCCTGTTCATAATTTCAAGCACCTTGCGGCTGTCGCAGGTGAATTCCCAAACCTTGCCGTTTATCTTCTCGGTGATCTCGTGCTGCGTTCCGTAATCCACCATAACACCGCCGTTCAGCAGAATTATATCGTTTGCGATATACTCGATGTCCGATACGATATGCGTTGCCAAAATAACGATCCTATCGCTTCCGAGCGAGGAAATTATATTGCGAAATCGAACTCGTTCTTTGGGATCGAGCCCCGCCGTAGGTTCGTCGAAAATCAGCACGGAGGGCTCTCCGATAAGCGCCTGCGCGATTCCCAAACGCTGCTTCATACCTCCCGAAAACGCGCCGATGCGCTTTTTCCCGACGTCGCCCAGATTGACAAGCTCCAGCAGCTCCGAAATGTATTTTGCGGGATTTTCGGGTTTGTAATTCTTCAAAGCCAGCATATATTTCAAAAACTCGGATGCGGAATAATTTTTGTAATAGCTTTGATATTGCGGAAGATAGCCCAACTTGTTGTGCAATTTATTTCCGTTCTCATCGGAATAGATCACGCTTCCGCAGTCGGCTTTGACAAGTCCCGTGATCGTTCCGATAAGCGTAGATTTTCCCGCACCGTTCGGTCCGAGCAAACCGTAAACTCCCGCTTTGAGGTCAAGCGAAAAGTCGGATAAAGCTCTTTTTTTGCCGTAGGTTTTGGTGATGTTTTTTATTGAAAGTTCCATCTAATTCACCTCGTAGACCAATATTGCTCTTGACTTTCCGGAGGCACTCACATAGACCTTATTCCCGACCATTATAGCCTCCGAGCCCGTGTAACCGCTTTCTATCGTGATCTGTGCGGTTTTTCTCCCGATTGTGTCATAAATGCGGAGTATATTTCCGTTGCCGTTCAGCGTAAGAATCGAATCACCGCAAAGGAAAGCGAATTGGCTTTCGGATTGCTCATCGGTCTTGAAAGAGGAAAACTCTCCGTTTTCAGCGACAACAACGCTTCCGCTCGGCAGCGCGCCTATATCAACGTGCTGGTCGCTCCACAGCGCAACGTTCCCATTAGTTTGCGGAAGGTAGACCCCGTCTTTGCGTTCGATTTTGTAATTTCCGCTAAAATCGGAAATTCCATAGGATTGTGTTGCTTTACCGTTTGAAAATCCGTTTACCCAAAATGCGGCATAATCGTCGCACAACCTTACCGCAGCTATGGACGCTGTCGGGTCGTTTTCGTTTTTGGGCAGGGAAAAAACAGTTTTTACGTTCTGCAAATCCCAATCACAGCTGCGCAGCTCGTAGTGCGGGCTTGCGCCGTTGTCCCAATATGCGAAAACAATGCGGTTTTCGTCAAAATCGATACAATTTGTACCGTTTATTTCCCACAGGTTTTCGGGCAATACGTCGTTTAATTTCACCGATCTTACAAGGTTTAGATTTTTGTCATATAAATGCGCATAAAAATCTTCTCCGACAACGGTGTAACAAGAAATGCAGTTTCCGTGTACGAAAAAGCGTCCGTTCTCGAAATCAAAAGAAGTTTGATCAACGATGTCAGTACCGTTTTGAGTTGAGTAGATCTTCATTTTCCCGTCATAATCGGTGTAGTACAATGTATCGCCAATCGAGAACGCGGGCATTGGGTTTTGAAATGAAACCTCCGATACCTCGGAATTCGGTTTGCTTTCGGTCACGGTTGAATGGCTGTTTTCCGAGCCGTTCGATGATATATTTTCGGATGGGTTGCTTGTAATTATGTCGGTGTCGTTCTCTGACGGCGATCCGCTGCCGTCATCAAGGGCAATGGTTGAACGGCTTTTTAACGGTAGTTCCCTGTTAATAAGAGGCACGGCGATACAATAAATAAAATCACCCGACTTCACATCGCTGATTTTAATTTCCGCTTGTGACATTTTTCCGCCCTCAAGTGACAAGTCAATGTAATCATAGCCGTCATTAAACTTTACCTGTTCATGATTTTTATAAAATGACACCCGATACGGAATGACCGCAGCCGCAGTAGAAAAGGCGTCAAAAGAAAGCGTCAGCGAGTTATTCTTAATTTTATAAGTGCCGCTGCCGTTTTGATTTAATTCAATATCCATAACGCCGTTCGCATCGTTTAATCCAAAACTTTCCTTTTGTTCTTGGGACATAACACTATTCTCAAGTTCGAGAATTTTTATGCTTTGTGCAGGAGAAAAAGCAGCGTCCTCAATAGGAAGGTTCGATGTTACGGATGAAAGCATTTTATGATAATTGCCGAAACTCGCATTATCCTTTGGATAATAATCGGGATAAGCCAAACTCGCTGCTGAAATCGTATGCTGCGTCAACTCGGGGTCTATAGCCGCGTCAACGGTCAATTCATATATGTTCTTGATGCCTACAACGGTATTGATCCGCATCATATCGGTGCTGCTGAGGGCAGCGCCGTTGGTATAGTATTGCGGAATTCCGTCAATGAAAACCTTTAAACCCACATTTACAGAGGTCTTGTCATCACCTGTAAGAGCAGGTGATATTATCAATTTGCCGTTTTCGATTTTAAAATAATCTTCGCCAAAGCCGAATGAGTAAGCAAACGATATAGGCTCTTTGCCAACCTCTATAGCGGTTACGCCGCTTATCGGGGTGTTCATCGGATCGTCTGCGACGGACGTATTTATCATATTTGAATCGGATAACGTGTAATCGGCGCAGCCGCAAAGCGTCAAACCCAAAACGAATGTCAACAATACGATCCCTGTTTTATTAAATTTCATAATTGACCTCCACAAAAAAATTTCTCATAAGCACAGTATAGCACAAAAAATCCCCCTGTCAAGTTTTTGGGAAAGTTTGGACGTATTTTGTCAAGTTTGGTAA
>JAMPFE010000023.1 GCA_023664705.1 Lachnospiraceae bacterium
GATCGAATGCGCCGTTTCGCTGTCCTATTCGGTTTCGTGATTTCTCCGTTAAGGACATCACCCACTTTCGGGGGCGTTTTATTGAGATTGCCAAAGGCAGAAGCTGCCGCCACGGCGGCACGCTTTGTATTTGCTCATTATAGCGGCGGCGGTTTTTATGCCGTCGACAGCCGCGGACATTATCCCGCCCGCGTAGCCCGCGCCCTCTCCGCAGGGGTAGAGGTTGGAGCAGCTTTCGGCGGTGAATTGACCGTTCCGCGGTATCCTCACGGGCGACGAGGAGCGCGTTTCTATCGCGGTGAGTATGCTGTCGCCGTCGGAAAAGCCGCGCACGCGGCGCTCGAATTGCCGAATACCCTTGGCGAGATATTCGCTTACAAAATCGGGGAACAGCTCCCTCAGGTCGCGCGGTTCAATGCCGAGCGGATAGGTAGGCGTTACTCGTCCGAGCGAGAACGCCGCGCCGTTCCCGAGGAACTCGCGCGTGAGCATTGCGGGCGCGACGCCGTTTTTTCCGCGGACGGCTCCCATTTCATACGCCTTGTTTTCCAGTTTTCGGATAAATTCAACGCCCGAAAGCGGCTCGCTGCCGAAATCCTCGGGCGAGACGGAGACAAGCACGGCGCTGTTGGCGTTTGCTCCCGCTCGGTCGAAATAGCTCATCCCGTTGGTCACGATACTGTCCGCGCCGCTTGCCGAGGCGACGACGAAGCCCCCGGGGCACATGCAGAACGTGTACACGCCGCGCCCGTTCTCGCGGTGGGAGAGCGCGTATTCCGCGGGCGGCAGGGCGGGATGCCCCGCGAATTTGCCGTACAGCGCCTTGTCGATATCGGACTGGAGATGCTCGATGCGCGCGCCGACCGAAAACGGCTTGGGAACGAGCTGCACGCCGTTTTTCAGCAGCATTTCAAAGGTATCGTGCGCCGAATGCCCTATCGCGAGCACGAGCGCGCCGCAGCTTATTTCGCTGCCGTTTACGCGCAGAGAGTGCACTCTTCCGTTTTGTACGGAAATATTTTCCAGCGGCGACAGGAAGCGCACCTCGCCGCCGAGTTCGATGACGCGCCGCCGCAGATTTTTTACGACGCCGCGCAGCTTGTCCGTGCCGATATGCGGCTTTGCCTTTGTGAGTATCTCCTCGGGCGCGCCGAGCTCGCAAAGCTTTTCGAGAACGCGCGTGCAGAGCGGGTCGTTTATGCGCGTGGTGAGCTTTCCGTCCGAGAACGTTCCCGCGCCGCCCTCGCCGAACTGGACGTTGGTTTTCGGGTTGAGCGCGCCGTTTTTCCAGTAATTTTCCACAGCCGGGACGCGCTCGTCCATTGCCGCGCCGCGCTCCAGCACTATCGGCTTATAGCCGAACTCGCAGAGCGTGAGCGCGCAGAACATTCCCGCGGGACCGAAGCCCGCTATCACGATATCGCCGTCGAGCGGTTCCGTGCCGAAGCTTATGTTCAGCTCTCCGCGCTCGTAAAGCTTGACGTTTTCGTGCTTTTCGGCAAGTTTTTTTTCTTTTTCGGCGCTGTAAAGCTCGATAATGACGGAGCTGACGAACGATACCTCCCGCCGCGCGTCGACGGAGGTCTTGTATATCTTTGCGGACTTTACCTCGCTTTCGGAGAGCCGCAGCAGCGCGAGCGCCTTTTCCGCGGCGCTGCCGCGTCCGCCGATGCTTGTCCTTATCTGCGAAACGATGACCGCCATTATTCGGGGACCTCGGCTTGCTCGTCGGGCTTTGCCGAAACGCTGACGGTGACTTTGTATTCGCCCGAGATCCAGTACTGCTGGTTGACGCCGCGCGTCCGGATAGTGACGCCTACGTCCTGAGAGCCCTCGTGGAGCGCCACGCCGAGCAGGTTGACGTCGACGGTGAAGTCGTTTGCGGTGAGCCCCATGATGCGCGAGCTGGGGCCTATCACCTTGAGCAGCAGCTCGTTGGTGATGAGCGTTACGTCGTAGTTGTCGGGGGGATTGGAGATGTTGACGTTTTCCTCGGTGAGATTTACGGCGACGTCTACCGTTCCGTAATTCTCGAAATCCCACTCGATACGCGCGTTGTTGTTGTTGGAGAGGTTTTTGTAGCCGTCGGGCAGGACTATCGGGATAACGGAGTTGCGGTTGAGCTGAATGTCCGAGATGTCGATAGTGCCGATGTTGAGCTCGCTGAGGCTGTCGATAGAATCGTCGGGAGCGGCGATGGTGATGGTTTTCGGCAGTATCTCGTATTTCAGGCTGTTTATGTCGAAATTGCTCGGGTAGCCCGTTATGGATATTTTCAGGGGCAGCTCCTTCTGCTTGAGGATGTTTATGTTTACGGAGACGCTACTTGTTGAAAGCTGCACGTCGCCGAGAACGTCCTCGACGGGCAGCCTTGTGCTGTTGCTGTAAATGTACAGCTCGCCGCTCGTCTGCCGCGACTCGGACAGCTCGCCGTGGTAGAAGCTCCTCGCCTCTATGCGCGTTATCTTGCCGAGCGTTTCCGCGGAGCCCGTAAGCGTTATTTTCTCGGGCGACACGGTGATGCTGTCGGCGTAATAGCCCTCGGGCAGGCTGATGTCGGGCGCCGTGCCCGTGAGCGTGAACTCCTTGGAGATTATCTCGTCGATAGTAAGCGTGACGGCGCGAGGCTCGAACTTTACGAGCTCGTATTCCTTGTCGGACTTGCCCGAGACCTCGATAGGCAGCGTGTACGTGCCCGCGGAGCGCACCTCGGAGAGGTCGACCGTGGCGAAGAAATCGTCCTCGGTGAGGTCGCTTATCTCGTAGCGACGACCCTCTATCTTGATATTCGCGAGCTCGGTGATGCCCGTGACTATCTCCAGATTGTTGCGAACCATATATTCGGTGGGCTGCGCCTGTATCCCTATGCCCTTGACGTCGACGTCGGTGGTGGGGAACACCTGTATCGAGGCGACCACCCAGATACCGAACGCGACGATAAACGCGAGGATAAGCGTTTTATAGTTCTTTTTTATGTCGTTGAGAAAGTTCAGGATAAGATTTTTCACGTTTTACCCTCCTCACTTGCTTTTAGAGCGCGTTTTTTTCTTTTTATCGAGCGACGCGCCGGGCATATACTTGCGGAGAATGGTTATGAGCCCCTCGCGGCTCTGGTCGCGGGAGAGCTGCCCGTCAAGCGCGACGGAGATAGTTCCCGTTTCCTCGGAAACGACCACCACGAGCGCGTCGGAGTTCTCGCTCATTCCGACGGCGGCTCTGTGGCGGGAGCCGAGCTCCGTTGACAGGTACTGGTCCTTCTGCGTGTTCGGCAGGAAGCAGCCCGCCGCGTATATCCTGTTGTCGCGGATTATCACAGCGCCGTCGTGGAGCGGAGCTTTGTTGTAGAAGATGTTGCAGAACAGCTCGGGCTCGCACTCGGCGTTGATTATGCTGGTGGTCTCTTTTTCGATGATGTCGCCGAGCTTGGTCTGGCGCTCGATTACGATAAGCGCGCCCGTTTTGCTGTCGTGGAGTCTCGCGCAGGCGTCCGCTATGCCGAGAATGGCTCTGTCGCGCGCGGAGGCGTTCCCCGCGGTCTTTTCGACCGACTGCGTGAACGTGCCCACCTTGGTGCGTCCCACCTTTTCGAGGATGCGCCGAAGCTCGGGCTGGAAAACGATGATGATCGCGATGATGCCGACCTGCAGAAAGTTGTCGATGATGAAGCCCATTACTTTAAGCTGGAATATCTCGACAAGAATGAAAATGGCGACGATAAAGAATATGCCCTTTAAAAGCTGTATGGCGCGCGTTTCGCGCATAAGCTTGATGAGGAAGTACACCAGCAGCGTTAAGATCAGAATATCCAGAACGTCGAAAAAGTTTATCGACTGTATCGTTCTCAGGAAATTTTGAAGAATGTCGCTGATAAATTCAACTGCTCTTTCCAAAGCGATGCTCCTTTACAATGTCGGAATACGGTCACTTGCGCTCTTGTCCCCGTATGATGACGCCGATAAATTCGGGACCCGCGTTGCAGCTTACCACGACGCCGCACTTTTCCACGAGCGTCGGCGCGTAGCCGACCCTTTTCGTCATTTTTTCGATAAATTCCTTTTCGAGGTCGGGGCGGGTGGTCGTTATGACGCTGTAGGGCGTTTTCGGTATCATACGCGAGGAGATGGTCTCGACCGCGGCTTCGATGACCGCCTTTTCGCCGCGCGCCTTTTTCAGAACCTCGGTTTTCTCGTCGTACAGCACTATGAGGGGCTTCAGACCCATAAGCTCCCCGAGGAACGAGGCTGCCGCGGAGATGCGCCCCGATTTCTTCATATGACGAAGCTCAAAGCCGATGATGAATGCCTCCGTGTGGCTTGCCCAATCCTTGAGGTAGCTTACGACGCTCTCGACGGTCTGACCCTCGGAGAGCTTTTTGCACGCCTCCAGAACGGGATAGCCGTAGCAAAGCGTATAGCAGCGCCCGTCGATGACGTGCACGGAGAGGTCGGGAAGCTCCTCGAGGAGATTGTCCGCGGCGAGCTGCGCCTGCCCGCAGGTCTGCGAGCCGTGCGAGTTGATGACGTCGACGATGATGTCGCGCACGCCCTCGGCGTAAAGCTCGCGGTATTTGTCCTCGAACTGTATCTGGGTTATCTGGGAGTGCTTGGGAATTTCGTCGTTTTCCTTCAGCACCTTGTAAAACTCGTCGGGGGTGATGTCTATCCTGTCGAGGTAGGTCTCGCCGTTGATAGTGACGGCGAACGGCATAACGACAAGATATTTCGCCCATTCCTTTTCAGCCTCGGGCGATATATCGCAGCCGCTGTCGGTTATAATTCTTACTTTTTCGTTCATATTTTTTATCCTTTCGTAGGTTGATTTACTCTGCCTGTGACCAGTCGAATTTCGTAAGGCTGCCGAAATTCCGAAGCTCGGGGAAATCCCACTGCCGTAAAACTTCGTAAGCCGCTATCGCGACGCTGTTCGACAAATTCAGGCTCCGCAGGGTCGGCATCATCGGTATGCGCACGCAGTCGTCCTTGTGACGGAACAGCAGCTCCTCGGGGAGCCCCGCGTCCTCGCGCCCGAAAACGATATAGCACTTGTCGGGATATTTTACGTCGGTGTAGCGGTTCTGCGCCTTTGTCGTGAAGAAAAAGCACTGCCCGTCGGTCTTGGAAAAGAAATCCTCGAAGCCGTCGTAGTAGCTTATATCCAGAAAATGCCAGTAGTCCAGCCCCGCGCGCTTGAGCTGCTTGTCGGTCGGCTCGAAGCCCATGGGCTTTATGATGTGCAGCCGAGCGCCCGTGACGGCGCAGGTCCGCGCGATGTTGCCCGTGTTCTGCGGGATCCGAGGCTCCCCGAGAACGATGTTCAGCTCCAAACAAACTCCCCGCCTTCGTTAACGTTATACCTAATAATTATAACACAATCCGCGGTTTATTGCAATACTTTTTTGCAAAATACTTGAAAAACAGCGGATAATGTGCTATAATTTACAGTAATATATCACGAACGGAGCAAGGAAATTGATAGCGAAAATTCACATAACGAACGAGAAATACAGAGCCGAGCGCAGCGCGGAGCTCGCGGCGGCGGTCGATATTACCGCCTGCTCGATTGCCGTCGTGTATTGCGACCTCGCTTTAAAGCGCAGATACGCGCGGACGGCGCTCTTCGGCGAGCGGATAACCGCCGCGAACGCCGCCGGGGAGCTTGCGAGGCTGCTGGTAACGTCGATGCGCGGATACGGTATCGGCGCTTCGGCGGTGAAAAGCGTCGGCATTGCCGCGCCCGTGCATATCGAGAGCGCCCTCGAGCGGTCGCTGTCGGCGGACGAGCTGTACCTGCCGCCCGAGACGGAGATCTTCTTCGTGCCGTTCATCTCCGCGGGGATAAGCGGACGGTTCACCGCGGCGCTGCTCACGCTGCCCGAGGGCGACTGCGTTATCGCGGACGTCGTGCCGCCGCTCTGCATTGCCGAAAAGCGCGCCGACGGCATTGTCTGCGCATCTTTTCCGCTCTCGGGAGCGTTTGACGGCTCGGGGCTCGAAAGCGGAATGCCCGCCGAGAACGGCGCTATTGACGCGGTTCGGCGCGAAAAGGACGGGACGATAGTCTACGAGGTGATAGGCGACGGCGACAGCATAGGCGTTTCGCCGTGCGGGGCGGCTATGGCCGTGAACGTGATGCGCGGCGCGGGCGTTCTCGACGGCGACGGCATAATGACCGACCGCGACCTCTTTTATATAGGTGAGGATTTTTTCGTCTCGCAGAGCGACGTGCGCGTGATACAGTCGGACAAGGCACGCTGCCGCGCGGTGTTTGAGCTGTTCTCGGCGGAGGGGAGGACGTTCCTGTCGGGGGAGGCTTTCGCGTCGGAAAACGGCTTGAGGGCGCTGCTGGAGCTGGGAGCGCTGCCCGAAAGCCGCAAGAGCGCGGGCTTTTGCCGGAACGCGGCGGAGCAGGGCATTATAATGTGCCTCGAAGAGCCCGAGATACGGCTGACCGCTGCCGAAATCGCGCGAAGCTCACGCGATATAACGGGGGAGATTTTGGAAAATTTTGACAAATTTTACTTTGATTATCTTTCATTTTGAACGGATTTTAGGAATGATATTGAAAAAATTGTGAAAATTTGATAAAACCCCCTTGATTTTTTTTGGCAATAGTGTTATAATAATAGGGCATTTAGTATCCGTCGGTATTGCTATGCCCGAAAACAGACCGCAATATGTAGGTCTCGGGCGGCGGTAAGGCGTGTGTTAATGCGCGCGGGAGCATATTCGCCCGCAAACATTAAAAACGGATAGTCCGCTGAACGCGCGGGAATCGACCCGCGGCAATGTATGACACGGGGAGACCCGCGGCAATGTTTTAGCCCGAAAAGGTCGGGTTCAAGAATATCCGAAAATCACAGGAGGAAAAAATGGACGCATTAAAGTTGATTGAACAGAGCAGCATGAAGGAGAACGCTCCCGAGATCGAGATCGGCGACTTCGTGAAGGTGTACGTGCGCATCAAGGAGGGCGAAAAGAGCCGTATCCAGATGTTCGAGGGCACCGTTATCGCGAAGAAGCACGGCGGTATCAACGAGACGTTTACCGTAAGGCGCGTGGCTCACGGCTGCGGCGTGGAGAGGGTATTCCCCGTTCACTCGCCGTCCGTGGACAAGGTAGAGGTAGTGAGAAACGGTAAGGTTCGCAGAGCCAAGCTGTACTATCTGCGCGACAGAGTGGGTAAGGCTGCCAAGGTCAAGTCCAGAGTTTAATCCCCGAAGATCCCCGAAATTCCCGTCGGCGGCGGAGTGCGGCGTGTGCCGCTGTTCGTTTGCTCCGCGGGAATGCTTTGGGGATAATTTTGAGAAAAGAGATGTGCCATGAACGAGATCGACGAGGAAAAGAAACAGCCCGAGGAGGCCGCCGCGGAGGATGCTGCCGAACAGGACGAGGAGCCGAAAAAGCCCTTTTCCGACGCGCTGGATTGGGTGAGCAGCATAGTTTACGCGGTTGCCGCGATGCTTGTGCTGAATTTGTTTTTCCTGCGCTCGATAACCGTTTCGGGACCGTCTATGTTGGATACGCTGCAGGACGGCGACAGGGTCGTCGCGACAAATTTCTTCTACACTCCCGATTACGGAGATATTGTTATCATTCAGGCGAACAAGCTGATGAACGACGATACGAATATGTGGGGGGAGCCCATTATCAAGCGCGTTATCGCCGTTGAGGGCGATACGGTGATGATAGATTTCGACAAGGGCGAGGGCTACCGCAACGGAGAGCTGCTGCACGAGGACTACATTAAAGACCTGACCTTTTTCCGTCATAACGACACTTGGATGGAGAGCGGCGTGAGCTACGACGTGCCCGAGGACTGCGTTTTTGTGCTCGGCGACAACCGCCCCGTTTCAAATGACAGCCGAAATCTTCCGCAGGTCGGGTTTATAAACAAGGATATGATAATGGGAAAGGCGTTCGTGCGCGTTTCTCCGATAAAGAATTTTAAGTGGCTGTGATAAAATGAGCGACGTTGGAAATATTCAGTGGTTCCCGGGGCATATGACCAAGACGAGGCGGCTTATCGAGGCGGATCTGAAAATGGTCGACGCGGTCGCGGAGGTCACGGACGCGCGTATCCCCGAGAGCAGCAGAAACCCGATAATCGACGAGCTGGCGGGGTCAAAGCCGCGCATTATGATAATGAACAAGTGCGACGTTGCCGATGAAATGGCGACGGCGGCTTGGCGCAAATACTACGAGAGCCGCGGGATATGCGTTATCGTGTGCGACTGCCGAAGCGGAAAGGGGATAAACAAATTTCTCCCCGCCGTGAAAAGGCAGCTCGCGGAGCTTATCGAGCGCAGAAAAGCGCGCGGCATGATAGGAAAGGCGCTGCGGCTGATGGTCGTGGGCATTCCGAACGTCGGGAAGTCCTCGTTTATCAACCGTATGGCGAACTCAAAAAAAACCAAGGTCGGCGACCGCCCGGGGGTCACGCGCGGAAAGCAGTGGGTCTCCATTGACAGGGACGTGGAGCTGCTGGATATGCCGGGCATTTTGTGGCCGAAGTTCGACGATAAGGACGTGGCGCTGAAGCTGGCGTTCACGGGTGCCGTCAAGGACGAGGTAATGGACACGGCGGCGCTCGCGAGGGCGCTCGGCGAGACGCTTCTGCGCGACTATCCCGAGCTTGTGAAGGCGAGATATAAGATAGCGGGCGGGGGCGATATCCTCACGGAGATAGCGGGGGCGCGCGGCATGCTTATTTCGGGCGGCGAGCCCGATACGGAACGCGCGGCGGCGGCGCTGCTTGACGAGTTCCGCGGAGGAAGGATAGGCAGGATAACGCTTGAAATGCCTCCCGAGACGAACGGAGCGTGACTATGGCTTATCAGAGCAAGCACAAGAAAAGCCGCGAAACGCAGCTCGTTATCGAGGGCGTTTCGCTTGAGGGGCTGTCGCTGCGCGAATTTGACAGGGTCGTTTTCGAGCGTTTCGGCGCGGTCTGCGGTATCGACGAGGCGGGAAGAGGACCTATAGCGGGTCCCGTTTGCGCGGCGGCGGTCATTCTCGACCCCGAAAACCCGATAGAGGGGCTGAACGACAGCAAAAAGCTCTCGCCGAAAAAGCGCGAGGGGCTTTATGAGGAGATATGGGACAAGGCGCTGTTCTTCTCCGTTTCGTTCGTAAGCGCGGAGGATATTGATAAAACCGACATTCTGTCCGCCGATTTAACGGCTATGGAGCGCGCTTTCGGCAATATCGGCGGGAAATGCGGGATAGTGCTGGTTGACGGAGACGTACTGCCGCAGCTGGACGCGCTCGTGAAGAACGTTATCGGCGGCGACGCCAAGTCCGAGGCGATAGCGGCGGCTTCCATTCTCGCAAAGGTGGAACGTGACGAGTATATGTGCGAAATGGCGGAGAAATATCCCGGATACGGCTTCGAGAAGCACAAGGGCTACGGCACCAAGGCGCATTACGAAGCCATTGAGAGGTTGGGGCTCTGCCCGATACATAGGAAAACGTTCCTGAAAAAATATGGACAAACAAGCTAAGGGTAAGCTGGGCGAGGACGCGGTGCGCGCGGAGCTTGAAAGGCGCGGACACGCGATAATTGCCGTAAATTACCGCAAGAGGGTCGGGGAAATTGACATAATTTCCCAAATAGGACGATATATAGTTTTTACGGAAGTGAAAACGCGGAAGCTCGGGAGCATGGTCTCGGGGCTGGAGGCGGTGAACTTCACAAAGCAAAAGAAAATCGTGCTGACGGCGGACGCGTATCTGACGGAGAACCCCACGGAGCTCCAGCCGCGGTACGACGTCGCCGAGGTGACGGTCACGCGCGGGGAATTCCCGAGGATAACGGGGATAACGATTTACGAGGACGCGTTTACGACCGACGGCATTTATACGGTAAACTGAAAGGATGACGGTTTATGAATTACGCAAGCACAAGGGATTCCTCCCTTAAAGCGTCGAGCGCGCACGCTATCGTAAAGGGCTTGTCCGACGAGGGCGGGCTGTTCGTTCCCGAGAGCGTTCCCGCGCTTTCCGAGGAGGAAATTCTCGGACTTTGCGATAAGAGCTATGTTGAGCGCGCGTTTGCGGTGTTCTCGAAATTTCTGACGGATTTTACTCCCGAGGAGCTTCGGCACTGCGTTGAGAGCGCCTACAACACCAAAAATTTCGATACGGACAACATCGCGGAGATCGCCAAGCTGAAGGACGGGAAGTACGTTCTCGAGCTTTGGCACGGACCGACTTGCGCGTTTAAGGATATGGCGCTGCAGATACTGCCGTATCTGCTGACGACCTCGGCGAAAAAAGAGGTCGACGGGAAGAGGATCGCTATCCTCGTCGCGACGAGCGGCGATACGGGAAAGGCGGCTCTTGAGGGCTTCAAGGACGTTCCGGGAACGTCTATCTCGGTGTTCTATCCCGAGGACGGGGTCTCGCCGATGCAGAAGCGCCAGATGACCACGCAGGAGGGCGGCAATGTGAGCGTCTGCGCGGTCAAGGGAAACTTCGACGACTGCCAGAACGGCGTTAAGGCTATCTTCACCGACAAGGCTATCGAGGATAAGCTCGCCGCGGAGAATACGCTGCTTTCGAGCGCGAACTCCATTAACTGGGGAAGGCTCGCGCCGCAGATAATCTACTACATTTCAACCTACGCTCAGCTCGTCAAGGACGGCGATATCAAGTACGGCGACAAGGTGAATATCGTGGTGCCGACGGGCAATTTCGGCAATATCCTCGCGGCGTATTACGCTAAGCTTATGGGCATCCCCGTGAATAAGCTGATATGCGCGTCCAACAGCAACAACGTGCTTACGGACTTCATAAACACGGGCGTTTACGACAGGAACAGAAAGTTCTATACGACGATATCTCCGTCGATGGATATTCTTATCTCGTCTAATCTGGAGCGCCTGCTGTATCATCTCACGGGCGAAAACGACAAGCTCATCAACGAGTGGTTCGGCGCGCTGAAAACCGAGGGCAGATACGAGGTCGGAGACGACGTTAAAAGGCAGCTTTCGGAGCTGTTTTGGGCGGGCTGCTGCTCCGATGAGGAGACCAAGGCGCAAATTCACAAAACGTTTGAGAATGAGCATTATCTGCTCGATACGCACAGCGCCGTTGCCGTAAAGGTGTACGAGGATTACCGCGCGAAAACGGGCGACGATACCAAGACGATAATCGCCTCCACGGCGAACCCCTACAAGTTCGGCAGAGCCGTTTATGAGGCTGTCGGCGGCAGGGACGGCGGCGAGGACGAATTTGAGCTCATCGCCAAGCTGGAGCGGGAAACGGGGACGAAAATGCCCGCGCCGCTCGCGGCTACCAAGGACAAGGCGGTGCGCTTCTCCAAGACCGTCGAAAAGCGGGAAATGGGAGAGTTCGTGCTTGATTTCCTCGGAGGAAAGAAATGATATACGCGATAGGCGATCTTCACCTGCCTTTCGGGGTCGACAAGCCCATGGATATTTTTCCGGGCTGGACAAATCATGTCGAGAGACTGCGCGAGAACTGGAACAGCAAGGTCACCGACGAGGATACGGTGGTGGTGGTGGGCGACCACTCGTGGGCGCTGAAGCTTGAGGAGAGCCGAAAGGACCTTGAGTTTATCGACAAGGAGCTCAACGGCAGGAAAATTCTGTCAAAGGGCAACCACGACCTTTGGTGGTCGACCATGAAGAAGGTCACGGATTTTGCCGAGAGCAGCGGGTTTTCTTCGCTGAGCTTTCTGTTCAACAACGCGTTTTTGGTCGAGGGTATCTCGATTTGCGGGACGCGCGGCTGGATAAGCGAAAACGGCGAGCCCGCGGATCAAAAGGTGCTCGCGCGCGAGGCGGGGCGGCTGGAAATGTCGCTGCAGGCGGGCGTAAAGCTCGGCGGGGAGCTCACGGCGTTTATCCACTATCCGCCGATATACGGCACGGAGGAGAACGTACCTATAACGGAAATTCTGCATAAATACAACGTAAAGCGCTGCTACTATGCGCATCTGCACGGTTACAGCATAAGGGGCGCGCTGAACGGCGAACGCGGGGGAGTGAGCTACAAGCTGGTCTCCGCGGACAGCCTCGGATTTGATCCGATAAGAATAAACTAAGTAAATAAAATTGTCCTTTAAGGACAAGGAAGGAAATTGATATGGAAATTATATCCCAGAACAACACGGCGACAAATACTTACGCGATCGAGGTAAAATTCGGCGCGGATGAATTCGAGACGGCTCTCAATACCGTTTACAACCGCCAGAAGTCCAAGATAACCATCCCCGGCTTCCGCAAGGGCAAGGCTACAAGAAAGCTCATTGAGACGCACTACGGCGCAAACGTTTTCTATGAGGACGCGGTAAACACGCTGTACAACGACAATATCGAGGAGATCGTCAACAAGACGGGTCTCGAGGTCGTTAACGTTGAGAACACCGAGGTCGTGGAGGTCAGCAAGGAGAACGGCGTTTCCCTTAAGGCGGACATTATCGTAAAGCCCGAGGTGGAGGTTTCCGATTATAAGGGAATAAGCGTGAAGAAAACCGTCAAGACTGTAACCGACGAGGCAGTGAACGGGGAGATCGACAAGATGCGCGACAGAGTTGCGCGTATCGTTACCGTCGAGGGCAGAGCCGTTCGGGACGGCGATACCGCGGTCATCGACTTCGAGGGCTTTACGGACGGTGAAGCGTTCGAGGGCGGCAAGGGCGAGAAGTTCCCGCTGGAGATAGGCTCGCACACCTTTATCCCGGGCTTCGAGGAGCAGATAATCGGCAAGAGCATCGGCGACGAGTTCGACGTGAACGTTACGTTCCCGGAGGACTATCAGGCGGATAACCTCAAGGGCAAGCCCGCTGTGTTCAAGTGTAAGCTCCACGAGATAAAGGCGAAGGAGATGCCCGAGCTTGACGACGATTTCGTAAAGGACGTTTCCGATAAGGATACCGTAGACGAGCTTAAGGCGGAGATCAGGGAAAAGCTCGAAAAGCAGTACTCCGAGGAGGCGGAGGACGCCTCCGATATGGAGCTTATGGATAAGATGCTCGCGAATATGAAAGCGGAAATACCGCAGGTGATGTACGAGCGCCGCATCGACGAGATAGCCCGCGAGTGGGTCGCGAGAACGCGCATCGATATAAACGATTATCTGAAGTATACGGGTATGACCATGGCGCAGTTCCGCGCTAATTTCAGGGACGCGGCAAGGCGTCAGGTCGATATGCGGCTCTGCCTTGAGAAGATCGCGAAGCTCGAGAACATCGAGGTCTCCGCGGAGGATATCGAGAACGAGTACAACGAGCTCGCGGAGCAGTACAAGCTCACCGTCGAGAACGTAAAGGCGGCGATCTCCGAAAAGACGCTGACGACCGACCTCATGATAGAAAAGGCGCTTGACCTCGTTAAGGACAGCGCAAATGTCGAGGAAGTCAAGGAGTGATTTCCGAGGCATTTTAAACGGCGTTCCGCGTGTGCGGAGAAAGGAGCTTACAAATGGCATATATTCCTTATGTGGTGGAGCAGAGCAGTCACGGAGAGCGTTCCTACGACATCTTCTCCAGACTGATGAACGACAGGATAATTCTGCTGCACGACGAGGTAAATTCGGCGACGGCGAGCGTTATCGTCGCTCAGCTGCTGTATCTGGAGGGACAGGATCCCGACAAGGATATCTTCCTCTACATCAACAGCCCCGGAGGCTCCGTATCCGACGGAATGGCGATCTACGATACGATGCAGTATATCAAGTGCGACGTTTCCACGATATGCACGGGTATGGCGGCTTCCATGGGCGCGTTTCTGCTGTCGTCGGGAGCGAAGGGCAAGCGCATAGCGCTGCCGAACAGCGAGATAATGATACACCAGCCCCTTATTTCGGGCGGCGGTATTTCGGGGCAGGTCACGGATATACAGATACGCTCGAAGTACCTCCAGCGCACAAAGGATAAGCTTAACCGCATCCTCAGCGAAAACACGGGCAAGGACTACGACGTCGTTTGCCGCGACACGGAGCGCGATAACTTTATGACCGCCGAGGAGGCTCTCGAATACGGGCTTATCGATAAGGTCTACAACAGGCGCGAGGAAAAGAAGAGCTGAGCGGAGGGTCATTGAAATGTTGGTTTGTTCCTTTTGCGGGAAAAATGAAAATCAGGTCAACCGTATTTTGTACGGTATGGGCGAAAATTCGGTCATTTGCAGCGACTGCATAGTGACCTCGTACAATATGCTTCTCGAAAGCGGGGACGTTCGCCCCGCAAGGGTGCCGAAAACCGTCCGCACGGGCAAGGAAAGCTCGAATTTCCTCTCAAACGCCGACGAGCTTATGACTCCCGAGGAGATAAAGGCGTATCTCGACGAGTATATCATCGGGCAGGACGAGGCGAAAAAGGTGCTCGCGATATCCGTTTACAATCACTATAAGCGCACGTTCCTCAACGGCAAGGACGTTGACGATGTGGAGCTCCAGAAGTCCAACGTGCTGCTGCTCGGTCCTACGGGCGTCGGCAAGACGATGCTCGCGCAGTCGCTGGCGAGGCTGCTGAACGTGCCGTTCGCTATCGCGGACGCGACGACGCTCACGCAGGCGGGCTACGTCGGCGAGGACGTTGAAAACGTGCTGCTGAGGCTCGTGCAGGCTGCCGATTACGATATAGAGGCTGCCGAGCGCGGCATTATATACATTGACGAGATAGACAAGATCTCCCGCCGCAGCGAGAACACGTCCATTACAAGAGACGTAAGCGGCGAGGGCGTTCAGCAGGCGCTGCTGAAAATAATCGAGGGCACGGTGTCAAACGTCCCCCCGCAGGGCGGCAGAAAGCACCCGCATCAGGAGTTTATTCAGGTCGACACCAAGAATATCCTGTTCATCTGCGGCGGCGCGTTCGAGGGCATCGAGAAGATGATAGCGCAGCGCGTTTCGAGCTCCGCGCTCGGCTTCGGCGCGGACGTAAAGAGCGCGAGCGACAAGGAAAGCGCCGATATGCTGAAGCTGGTGACGCAGCAGGATCTGATGAAATTCGGCATCATCCCCGAGCTTATCGGGCGTCTGCCGATAGTAACGCCGCTCAACGCGCTTGACGAGGACGCTCTTGTGAGAATACTCGACGAGCCGAAAAACGCGCTTATCAAGCAGTATAAGTGCCTGTTCAAGGCGGACGGCGTGGAGCTGGAGTTCGACGAGGACGCAAAGCGCGAGATCGCGAAAAAGGCTATCGCCTCCAAGACGGGCGCGCGCGGACTGCGCTCCATTGTCGAGGACGTTCTGCGCGAGACAATGTTCACCGCGCCGAGCGACCCCGCGATATCCAAGGTCACGATAACGCTCGACTGCGTAAACGGCGAGGGCAAGCCGCTTATCGTGCGCGACGGCAAAACGGGCGCGATAAAGTCGACGAAAAAAAGCATCAAGAAGATAGGCTGATTTTTAAGGCAATGCCGTTTGGCGTTGCCTTTTCCGTTGGAGGGGATTATGACAACGTTCGAGAAAATATACGAAATAGTGAGAAAAATCCCGCGCGGCAAGGTCGCGACCTACGGGCAGATAGCCGTGCTCGCGGGCAACGCGAGGTGGTCGAGAGCGGTGGGCTACGCCCTCCACGCGAACCCCGACCCCGAGGGGATACCGTGCTACCGCGTGGTGAACCGCTTCGGAGGTCTCGCGCCCGCATTCGCGTTCGGGGGAATAGACGTGCAGGCGGATATGCTGCGGGCGGACGGGATAGAGGTCCGCGCCGACAATACCGTAGACCTCGAAAAATATTTGTGGGACGGGCTGTGACGGATTTTGCCGTTAGAGGGAATTTTTTTGCGTGATCGAGTAAAAATTTGTAAAATGTATTGATTTTTTGGCGCAAATATGAGATAATAAAAGAGAGTGTACATGCATCTTATTATAGGGAAAGAAGTTTTTATATGGCAAAGTTTTTTAATTTTGATGAGGAATATTTCGGGCTCACCGAAAGCGAGATAGAAAAAAAGCTGTCAATGTACGGCTTGAATACATATACCAGAACGCCGCGCGCCGTTATGGGCTTTTCGTATGCGGAGATCTTTCTGTCGCCCTCCGTGCTGCTTATGTTTATCGCGGGGGTGCTGAGCTTTTTCGGCTCGGGCGTCGGCATGGGCATCGTCGTGCTGCTTATCGACGCGATCTACGTGTGCATGGAGATACATTTCAGAAAAACCTCGGACGACAGGCTCGACGAGATAGAGGAAACGACCTCGACGAAGTTCCGCGTGATACGTTCGGGCAAGCCCGAGCTCATCGAAAAGGAGCTTATAGTTCCCGAGGACACTATCGTCGTGCAGGCTGGGGAGAGAGTTCCCGCGGACGCGTTTATTCTCGAGGCGCGCGACCTTACTGTGGACGAGGGCGTTTTTACGGGGAGCAGGACTCCCGTTGCGAAATACGTCGGCGCGATGTCGAAGAGCGACCTTAAGCCGACATTTGTATACAGCGGCACGACGGTTATCACGGGCATGGCGGTATGCAAGGTGAGCGCCACGGGCGTCGATACCAGATATTTCCAGAAATTCGGCGAAGCCTCCGACCGACACCCGTATTACACAGACCTCGAAAAAGTGGTGCGCTCGATAGTTCCCATGTGCAGCGCCGTTGCGCTCGTGCTGACGATCATTTCCATGCTCGTCAAAGTTTTGGCTGGCAGCGAGATAATACCGTCCGCGCTGGGAGGGATAACGCTCGGGCTTTGCTTTATCCCGACGGGTATAGGCGCGGTCATCAGAATGTACTACACGAGGGGCGCGATGAGCCTCATAAAGGGCGGCGCGGTGGTAAAATCGCTGTCCGATATCGAAAAGCTGAACTCTTTATCCGTGCTTTGCGTGGAAAAGGAGGGCGCTATTTCCAAAAATTCCCTTGAGGCAAGGGGAGTGTACGCGAAAAGCGAGGAGCTGCTGTACAAGGTGGCTGCGCTCGCCTGCGACCCGAACACCATCGACCCCGCCGAGCGCGCGCTCATGGTAAAGGCGACGTTTTTCGACGATAAGATAGCCGACGTTTACACGGAAAACGAATTCATTGAAAAGATATCCGAGGGCGAGTCCATAACGGGCGCGGTTTGGAGCGTCGGCGGCACGAAAATATGCTGCATAAAGGGCATCCCCGAGCAGATACTGCCGATGTGCAGGCTGAGCGGCGACGAGCTGTTCTCGGCGCAGAAGAAGTACGAGGATTACTACGCGAAGGGCTGCAGCGTAATGGCTGTGGCGTGCGTGGACGCAAACTCCGAGGGCATGGACGTAACGGCGGGCTTTTCGTATACCTTTGTGGGATTTGTGGCGTTTTCGGCGCCCTTGCGCGATTCCGTGTCCTCGGCGGTAAAGACCTGCCGACGCTCGGGAGTGCGCGTGGTCATGCTGACCGAGGAAAACCCGAGCGTTGCCGAGTCCACGGGCAAAATGATAGGGCTGTCGGCAAGTTCCGTGATTACGGGCAAGCAGATCGAGGAGTCCGCCGAATACGGAACGCAGCTCGATTTTGACGCGGACATCTACGCCAAGCTGACCCCCGAGCAGAAGCTGTACGTTATCGGCAGGCTGAAGGAAAACGGCGAGGTCGTCGCGATGACAGGCACGCGCACGGGCGACGCGGAGGCGCTCGAAGCCGCCGACGTGGGCATCACCATTTCCCAGCACTCCGCGGGCTGCACGATAGAGGCTGCCGACGTGATAATGAACGACGACAATTTTTCGACGATAGCGGACATGATAGCCGCCGCAAGGCAGATACACCGCAACATAAAGCGCGCCGTCTCGCTGATGATATCGGGCTATGCGGGGCTTATGGTCATCATGATGATAAACCTTTTCACGGCAGCGCCTTTGGTGCTCACTCCCGCGATGATAGCGCTCGTCACCATGATATTCCTGCCCGTCGCGGCGCTTGAATATATGGACGGTCGCGCGGATATGCGCTCGGTGATGCCGCCCTCGGAGTTTGTCGCCGAAAGGAAGCTCAACTACCGCTTCATAGGCGGCGCTGCGCTTTTCGGATTTCTGTCGGGAGCGGTCGCGATAGTTTCCTATCTGCTGATGTACAACGGCAATATCGAAAACGCGAGAAGCTGCGCGCTTATAGCCTATTCGTTCTGTTCGGCGGCGTTCGCCGTTCTCCGACATTCCGACGAGGAGCCTTTCAGGGCGTTTATCCGCACGGGAACGGCAGCCAAGGTCGCTGTCGCCGTGTTTGCGCTCGCTCCGATAGTTCTCGTGTACGTTCCGTTTATCAATTCGGCGTTCGGCTTGGCAGAGGTCAACGTGCTGGCGCTGCTGATAAGCGCCGCGACGGGGATACTCCCCGCGGCTGCATATTATTTCGCAAAACATTTCATCGGGTTTAAGGAGCTTTCATGAAAAAAATCATCGAATATCTCAGATATTTCCTGTGCGGGCTGGTTTTCGGCACGGCTAACGTTATCCCCGGAGTGAGCGGCGGCACGATGCTGGTCGTTTTCGGCATATTCGACAAGCTCACCGAGGCTATCTCGGGAGTAAAAAAGATATTCCAAAACATCCGTTTTCTTATCACGTTCGGGCTGGGCGCGGGCGCGGGGATAGTGCTCTCGGCGTTCGTCATCTCCTCGCTGTTCGAGAGCTTCGGCGTGCAGACGAATATGTTCTTTATCGGGCTGATATTGGGCGGCGTGCCGCTTATCTATAAGCTCGGCACCGCGGAAAAAAGCGTAAAGCCGTCCTGCGCCGTGCCGTTCGTGATCGCAATGGCAGTCGTTGTCGGGCTTACGGTGCTCGAAAGGCTGGACGTTTTCTCGCTTGCGCCCGACGTTGTGGAGGGCTTTGACCTTATCATCTCGCTTAAGCTGATAGTCTGCGCGGCGATCGCGGCGGTGACGATGATAATCCCGGGCATCTCGGGCTCGTTCGTCATGATGCTGCTTGGCGTTTACGAGACGATAATCGGCGCTGTCAAGGATATGAACTTCCTTGTCATTATCCCGTTCGCGATAGGCGCGGTGATCGGCATAATCGGCGGCGCAAAACTCATCTCTGTACTTATCGGGAAAAACAAGCTTATGGTGTATTCGGCGCTTATGGGGCTGGTCATCGGCTCCGTTTACGCGATATTGCCCGAGGGCTTCGGCTTCAATCTGCAAACGGGCTACGGCTTCGCCTGCGCGCTGTTCGGTGTCATGGCGGCGACGCTCGTTGAAAAGCTCGGCAGCTCGGAGGGCGGGGAACAATGATCGAGGACAGAATAAAGCGCGCGAAGAAAATCGAGCGGCAAAATCTTGTTTCCGCAATAATCGGCATCGCCGCGTCGATATTCCTCGCGGCGCTGCTTTTTCTGCATATCAACGACCGTTATCTGCACATTGCCGCGGTGCCGTCGACTTACGACGTTATCAGATTTTTCGGCGGCGGGGCAAAGCCTTACGCGGAGCTCTCCGACGGCGAAATGGCGGTCAGCTTTATCGACGTCGGGCAGGGCGACTGCGAGCTCATCTCCGTGAACGGGTATAACGTTCTTATCGACTGCGGCGATGACGACACGATAGACAGCGTTATCGGCTTTCTGAAATACAGCGGCGTCGAGCAGCTGAACATGGTGATAATAACGCACCCGCACGACGACCATTACGGCGGTATGCACAAGCTGTTGAGCCGCTTCGATATCGGGGAGGTCGTTATGCCCGAGTACGAGGCTCAAAGCCTTACATACAAACGTCTTATGAAGGTCATAAACGACGGGAATATCCGCTTTCGGTACGCCGAGGCGGGCGAGCGCCTGCTGCTCGGAGAGGATATTTTCCTCGATATAATCGCGCCGATATACCTTGATTACAGCGAGGAGAATAACCTTTCGATAGTCGTGCGGCTGATTTACGGCGAAACGTCGTTCCTGTTCACGGGCGACCTCGAGCGTATGGGTGAGCTCGACCTGATAGAGGCTGGAGCGGAGCTTGACGCGGACGTGCTCAAGGCGGGTCATCACGGGAGCGCGGGCTCGAGCAGCGCCGAGTTCCTGAGCCGCGTCACGCCGCGGATAGCCGTGTTCGAGGCGGGCGAAATAAACTATTACGGGCACCCGAGAAGCGAGGTGTTCGAAAGGCTTGCGGCGGTCGGCTGCGAGGAGGCGTATTCCACAGCCGCAAACGGGAATATCGTGATAATAAGCGACGGCAGCTCTTTGCGCGTGCTGACCGAAAAGGAGACCGCCTACCTTTTTGAATAGCCCCTTTGTGAAATTTTTCCCCGCGCATTTTTTGGGGAATATCAAAACCGTTTTCCGACAATAATAGTTGTACAAAGTTAAAGCGGAGGTCGGTTATGTATTATAACAAGGTTGAGATAAGCGGGGTCAATACATCAAAGCTGAAGGTGCTTAAGGAAGCGGAAAAAACGGAGCTGCTCAAGCGCGTAAAGCAGGGCGATATGCAGGCGCGCGAGGAGCTTATCCGCGGCAATCTGCGGCTTGTGCTCAGCGTTATACAGCGCTTTATGGGCAGGGGCGAAAGCGCGGACGACCTGTTTCAGGTGGGCTGCATAGGGCTTATCAAGGCGATAGATAACTTCGACATGTCCCAGCAGGTAAAGTTTTCCACATACGCCGTGCCGATGATAATGGGCGAGCTCAGGAGGTATCTCCGCGACAACGCCCCCGTCCGCGTGAGCCGCTCCGTGCGCGACCTTGCGTACAAGGCGATGCAGGCGCGGGAAAAGCTGACCGCCGAAAAGGGCTGCGAGCCGCGCGTTGAGGATATCGCCAAGGAGATAGGCGTGCCCAGACAGGACATCGTCATAGCGCTCGAGGCGATAAGCGAGCCCATATCGCTGTACGAGCCCGTGTTCTCCGAGTCGGGCGACACCATCTACGTGCTCGACCAGCTCGGCGACCACAACGACGATATGAACTGGCTGAACGAAATCTCCCTCAAGGAGGCAATGGCGCAGCTCGGCAAGCGTGAAAAGAGGATACTCAGCCTGCGTTTTTTCCGCGGCAAAACGCAGGTCGAGGTCGCCAAAGAGATAGGCATAAGTCAAGCGCAGGTGTCGAGACTGGAAAAGGGCGCGCTCAACAAGATAAAAAACCGCATCTGACCGCAAAAAACGCGTTGTTTCCCAAAAAATCCTTCGATTTTGCAAATATACTTGAAAATCGCGCGGCAAAGTGTTATAATACAATTGGCAGTAATTTTTGGGAGCGATAAAATGAACAAGATCAAAATATTTTTCAGACGGCTCTTCGGCGGCAGCTTCAGGAGAATGTTCAAGCAGATAGACCTCATCCATAGGGAAACGGGCGCAAACCGCTTCTTTATGTTCTTCGATATGATCTGGTGCATTTTTCGGTACGGCGTGGGCTACCAAGACTACCACGTTTTCGGGTTCGCGCTGATACACGGAAAGAACCGCCGCACGTTTATGACGATGAACGACAATTCTGCGGTTTCCCGCCGCCTTAATTCGCGCGAGTATTTTCATTATTTCGACGACAAAGCGGAGTTCAACGAGCAGTTCCGCGAATATATCGGACGGGATTTCATCGACCTTAGGAACGCGGACGCGGCGGCTCTGGAGCGCTTCTGCGGGGGCAAGCGCACGGTGTTCGCCAAGCGCGTCAGCGATTTCGGCGGCAGCGGCGTCTCGCGCGAGGAGCTCTCCCCCGAAACGGATTTCGCGGCGCTTTACGAGCGCCTTTGCGATAACAAGCAGTACCTTGTCGAGGACGAGCTCGCGCAGCACGAAAAAATGAACCTGCTGTCGCCGTCCTCGATAAACACGATCCGCGTCGTAACGCTCTTCTGGAACGGCGAGGCGCACTTTATGTACGCGCTCGTGCGCATGAGCAACGGCGAAAACTGCGTCGACAACATCTGCAGCGGCGGCATGTACGTCTCGATAGGCGCCGACGGCGTTATCCGCAAGCCCGCCTTCTGCGACGCCACGGGCGAGTATTACGCGGTGCACCCGTTCACGAAAACGGAGTTCAGCGGCTTCGAGATACCGATGTTCGGTGAAGCCGTGGAGCTCTGCAAGCGCGCCGCGGCAGTGTTCCCGCAGGTCGGGTACATAGGCTGGGACGTTGCCGTAACGCCCGAAAAGCCCGTGCTTGTCGAGGGCAACACGCTCCCGAGCTACGATATGTGCCAGAACTACGGGCATATCGACGACAAGCTCGGGGTGCTCCCGAGGTTCAAGGCGGTGCTCGGCGATGATTTTTTCAAGAAAAACCGATAACGCATTTTCGGCAAGTTTTTGTGAAGTAAATATTTCATAATTTTTTCACAAAATTTACAAGAGACTATACCGCTGTTATCAAGACGCCGTTGTATAATTTATGACGACGACAGACCGTGACGTATCAAACAGCATTGCATTTTTTAATTATCATATCGTAATTTTTCCCCAAAAACGTGACTCTTCGGAGATTTTTTTCGTCACTGTAAACGAGAGCTTCGGCTGACATAGGAAACGGGGAAGGACTATGACGAACAAGACGGGCGTATTTATCCGCCGAATGCGTGGCGGCAGCATTAAGAAAATGCTTATGCATATCGGTCTTATCCACAGGGAGACGGGCAAAAGCCGCGTGTGGCTGTTCTTCGATATGACGTGGTGCATACTGCGCTTCAGAATGGGATATTCGGACTATCACTGCTTCGGCTTCGCGAACGTCCGCGGAAAAAAGCGCCTGACGTTTCTGAATATGAACGACAACATAACCCTGTCGAGCAGGCTCAATTCCCGCGAGGATTTCGACATCTTTTACGACAAGGGCAAGTTCAACGCGGCGTTTTCGGAGTTCGCGGGGCGGGAGTGGCTTGACCTCCGCGGCGCGTCCAAGGAGGACTTCAAGAGCTTCTGCAGCGGCAAGGACTGCCTTTTCGCGAAGCCCGTGGACGGCTGCGGCGGAACGGACGTCGAGAAAATTCCTCTTTCCGAGGACGCCGACCTCGACGCGCTGTACGGACGGCTGATAAAGAACGGGCAGCTCATGGTCGAGCAGGAGATAATCCAGCACGAAAAAATGAGCTCTCTCGCGGGCTCGTCCGTCAATACG
Organism: Lachnospiraceae bacterium; assembly: GCA_023664705.1. Classification (GTDB taxonomy): domain Bacteria; phylum Bacillota; class Clostridia; order Oscillospirales; family Ruminococcaceae; genus CAG-115. The sequence goes on from JAMPFE010000023.1 coordinate 22,998, forward strand.
CTGAGGATAGTCACGCTTTACTACGAAAAAGAGCTTTATCTGATGTACGCGATGCTGAGGATGTCGGACGGCAAAAAATGCGTCGACAACATCTGCAGCGGCGGAATGTACTGCCCCATCGAAACGGACGGCGTTATCCGCAAGCCCGCCTACTGCTCGGCGACGGGGGAGTTTTACGAGCCGCACCCGTTTACGGGGACGTCCTTTATCGGCTTTGAGATACCGTATTACAAGGAAGCGATAGAGCTGGTGAAAAGGGCTTCGGAGAAGTTCCCGAATATGCGCTACCTCGGCTGGGACGTCGCGATAACGCCCGACGGACCGATACTCCTCGAGGCGAACAATATGCCGGGCTTCGACATCGCGCAGAACTACGGGCATCTCGACGAGAAGATCGGCATAAAGCCGCGGTTCGAGGCTGTCCTCGGCAAGGATTTCTTTAAGGGCAAAATCAAATTTTAAGCGAAACGCTTGACCTTTCGTGAAATTTGTGGTACAATGGTTAATAATGTACCGCGGACGTAACGAAAGGATTTTTTATGTATAAATTGATAGTTCTCGACCTCGACGGGACTTTGCTGAACTCGGAAAAGAAAATATCCGAGGGGAACCTCGCGGCGCTGAAAAGGGCGCGGGAGGACGGCGCGCTCATAGCGTTTTCGACGGCGAGGTCGGCGGGCGCGATGCGGGAATACATAGCCGCTGTGCAGCCCGATATCCTCATCTCGAACGGCGGCGCTCTCGTCGAGCGCGGCAATGACGTTCTGTTCAAGCGGCAGCTCCCGGCAGAGAGCGTTCGGCATATCATAAAGCGCTGCCTTGAGCTGTCCGACGGAAAATGCGAGATAACGATAGACACCGATTTCGGCTATTTTTGGAACTACAAGCCCGACTGCGATTTTTCGCGCTATGAAACTCCCGATAACGTGCGGCACTGCGGCTTTTCAAACTTCGATCATCCCGCCTACAAGGTGACTGCCGAGGTGGAGCGCGCGGAGGACGCGGAAAAGCTCGCCGCCGAGGTTCCCGACTGCGGAACGCTTTCGTTCCGCGGAGAGATATGGCGCAGGTTCGCGCATATCGAGGCGACAAAGCGGAACGCTCTGGAGCATATCTGCGGCGGGCTGTCGATAGAGCCGAGGGAAATACTCGCGTTCGGCGACGATATGAACGATTTGGAGATGCTCGGATACTGCACGGGCGTCGCTATGGGAAACGCGCTGCCCGAGGTAAAGGCGGCGGCGAAATTTGTTGCCGATACCAACGATAACGACGGGGTGGCGGAGTTTTTGAACAACATTCGGGGGTGAGAGCGTGCTTGTGACCTGCGACGGCATCGTGATAGGGCGGCGCGAGATCGGCGAAAACAGCTGCTTTATCGACATTCTTACCGACGAGCGCGGCGTCGTCGAGGCGACCGCTCACGGGGCGAAGAAGATAAACAGCAGCCTGCTGTCGTCCGCGGCGCTTTTTTCGTACTCGACGTTTTGCCTGAACAAGACGAAAATGCGCTACACGGTCAACTCCGCAAAGCCGAAATTCGGATTCCACGAGCTCGGCAGCGACATCGGAAAGCTCGCGCTCGCGTCGTATTTCGCGCAGGCGGTGAAATTCTGCACGCCCAGCGAGCAGGTGCAGTCGGAGCGCCCGACCGACAGCCACGTGCGGTTTTTCGCCATTGCGCTGTACGAGGTGCTTCACGCGGGGGAGAACGGTCGCTCGCTGAACGCGGTAAAGAGCGCGTTCGAGCTGCGGTACAGCTCCATGCTCGGCTTCGCGCCGAACCTTATCGCCTGCGACAACTGCGGAGAATACGAGTGTGAGCGCGGAATGTACTTTCTTCCGCGAAAGGCAATGCTGCTCTGCGCGGACTGCTTTAACCGCGAATACGAGGGGGAGCATATCGGCCTGCTCCCCGAGACGCTTTTCGCGATGCGGTGCGCGGTGTTTTCGCCGCTTGAGAGGTGCTTTAAATTCACGATAGGCGGCGACGCCGAAAGGCAGCTCTCGGCTTTGACCGAGGACTATTTCCTCTATCGCACGGAGCGGAGCTTTACCGCGCTGGAGTATTACAAGAGCTTGAGGTTCTGAAGAGGTGAGACGCAATGGCAAACGGAGATGTAAATTATCTGGCAAAGAAATACTGCGCTCTGTGCTTTGAGCCGCTGGACGACGATTTCAGCGGAACGTGTTCCGCCTGCGGACGGAAAACCACGGCGCTCAATTTGCTGAAACGGCTGAAATTCGATGAAACGGTCGATAAAAAGTCGCGCTCTACGCCGAGATTTGCCGCGCTTTTATCGGCGATAGCTTTTGCGGTGCAGCTTGCTTACGGCGTCGTTTTGCTGCTGTCGGCGCTGAACGTTTCGCCCTCGACTGGTTCAACATCGGTATCGTCCGAGCCGTTTGTGCTTGAAGAACTTACCGAGGAGGAACAAAGGGAACGGGAAATATATCATTATTATTTTGAAAAGGCGTTGAAATGCGATGATTATCAAGAATTTTTGGAGGAATGCAAGCCGCTTAAATACGACGTGAGTTACTACACGGGCATCTGGAATAACGCGGGGATAAGCAGGTACATAGAAGAAAGCCAAAGCCAAATCCCGACCGACCCTCTGCCCGCCGCTAAAAAGGATAAAAAGGATACAAGAGCGCTCAAGGCAGTCGAGTTCATTATTTCGGTGATTTTTATCGTGCTTTCGGTGTGCGGTCTGGGAGTGTGCGCAACCGTGTTTTTGGAAACAGACGGCTCGGTCGAGTATCTGATGTGGTGCTCGGGGTCGTTCGCGGAAATTTTTGTGTTGTCGCTTAATTTTTTCAGCGTCGTGCTGCTGTTTCTTTCCGTGTATCAGCTGAACTTTTTCAACGAGCGGCTGGGCGGCGGAAGATTGAGATATTCACGGCTGTGGAAGATACACAAGGCGAAAAATCCCATCGGGAACGCGGACGAATGGCACTGCAAAAACTGCGGTTATATCAACAGCAAATTGGACGGCGAGTGCAAGTCCTGCGGGAAATACAGATAACGCGGAAAATTCTTATATGAGCCGAAAGGGTGAACAAAATGAGCAAGCGAACACGATACATCAATTCTTGTCAAGTTCTGGACGCAAAGGAATATACACTGCAAGGTTATCCTCAAAAGGTATTTTACGAGGGCAGACACAGGGAAAGCCCCGTTATTCTTTATCTGCACGGCGGTCCGGGCTCGCCCGTTCCGTTCTGCGCGGGCAGCAGGGGGCTTTTCCCCGAGGTCACGGAGCGTTTTATCATGGTCTACTGGGATCAGCTCGGCTGCGGTATCAACGATCATGTTATAGACGACAGCTTCTCGGTCGACGATTATGTCTCGATGACCGTCGACCTGCTTTACGCGATACGAGAGGACTTTCCCGAAAACAAGATAAATCTTTTCGGGGTTTCATGGGGCTCCATACTCGCCGCCCGCGCTGCGGAAAAGGTTCCCGAGCTTATCAACAAGGCTGCCGTATACGGACAGGTCACGAAAAATTTGTTCTTTAACAGCGAGGTTCTCGAGGCTTTGAATGCCGCCGCGATATCGGGCAAGCACAAGGCTTTGCTGAAAGAGCTTGCCTCAAGGCGGGAGCACGGCACAAAGGATATAAAAGATATGGCGGGTCTTATCCGAAGATATACCGAGGGGTATCAGGCGAAAGGCGGCGGGAAAACTCCCATGGCGAAAATACTGTGGGGGCTGCTCACAAGCCCGGACTATTCCTTTAAGAATTTTATGTCCGTCGCGGTCAACGGCACGACCAAAAACAATTCTCTGTACAAAGAGATAGTTTCCTTGGATATCACGGATGTCTTAGCCCGCGTGAAAATACCCTACCTTATTTTACAGGGAGAAACGGATATCGTAACGTCCACAAAATTTATAAGGGATTTCGTGAACACCGCCGCAAACGGCAATTTAACGCTGTCCGTTCTGCCGCGCTCGGGGCATATGCCGGGCGGAGACGCTATGAAGAAGATAATCGAGAGCGGATTTTCGTTTTTTCTTTAAATTGACAATAAGTAAAAAGTTAGGTGAACAAAATGAACAAATATTACAAAAAACTGGAGCTCGATAAGATACTGGAGCTCCTCGCGGAGCAGACCGTGAGCGACGGCTGCCGCGAAAGGGCGCTGAAGCTGAAGCCCGTCACGGATTTCGAGAAAATTACCGAGGAGCTGCAAAAAACGGACGACGCGTTCACGCTGTCCGCGAAGTTCGGCACGCCCGCCTTTCGGAAGATAAAGGACGTTTCGGGGAGCCTGAAGCGCGCGGAGACGGGCAGCATGCTGTCGTTTCGGGAGCTGCTGGACACGGCGGCGGTGCTGCGCGAAACGGCGGCGCTGTGCGATTGGTTCTCGCAGTGCGAGAATGTGGAAAGCTCGCTCGCGGAGTATTTCCGCGGGTTGGTTCCCGTGAAGGCTCTGGAGCGGCGCATTTCCGAGAGCATTGTCTCCGAGGAGGAGATGTCCGACGCGGCAAGCGCGGAGCTCGCGTCCATACGCAAGCGCATAACGCGGCAGGGTCTGCATATCCGCGAGCAGCTTGACGGCATGATCAAAAACAAAAACACGCGCTCTTATTTGCAGGACGCCGTCGTGACAATGCGCGACGGGCGGTATGTCGTTCCCGTGCGCAGCGAGCACAAGAACGACGTACCAGGTCTCGTCCACGACACCTCGGCGACGGGGCAGACGTTCTTTATCGAGCCTATGAGCGTTGTCGAGGCGAACAACGAGATACGCGTCCTCAAGGCGCGCGAGCAGGCGGAGATAGAGCGCATAACGCGCGAGATGTCCGCGGAGGTCGGCGAAAACGCGGCGGCTATCGCGGAGAATTATCGACTCTCACAGATTTTGGAGCTTTACTTCGCCAAAGCGAACCTTGGCGCGAAAATGCGCGCGGCAACTCCAAAGATAGTGCAGCAGCCGAAGGTCATTCTGAATAACGCGCGGCACCCGCTGCTCGACCGCGACCTTGCCGTGCCGATTTCCGTGGAAATAGGCGAAAAGTACGACTGCCTTATAATCACGGGACCGAACACGGGCGGCAAGACCGTCGCGATCAAGACGGTGGGCTTGCTGACGCTGATGGCGCAGTGCGGGCTGATGGTGCCCGCGCAGGACGGCTCCGTTATCGGCTGCTTCGACCGCGTTTACGTCGACATCGGCGACGAGCAGAGCATCGAGCAGAGCCTTTCGACGTTCTCGTCGCATATGACGAACGTTATCCGCATTATCGACGCGGCGGACGAGAACTCGCTTGTGCTGATAGACGAGCTCGGCAGCGGTACGGACCCCGTCGAGGGCGCGGCGCTCGCCGTGTCGATACTCGCGCAGCTAAAGAGCTACCGCGCGAAAGTCCTCGCGACAACGCACTATCAAGAGGTCAAGATGTTCGCGCTGGAGACCGAGGGCGTGGAGAACGCTAGCTGCGAGTTCGACGTGGAGACGCTGAAGCCCACATACCGCCTGATAGTGGGCGTTCCGGGAAAGTCGAACGCGTTCGCGATTACCAAAAAGCTGGGAATGAGCGACTATGTAATTTCGCGCGCGGAGGAGCTCGTCAGCACGGAAAACCGCCGCTTCGAGAAGATAATCGACCAGCTGGAGCAGTCTCGCAAGGAGCTTGAACAGCTCCGCGAGAGCGTTGCCGTGTCCGAGCGAAACGCCAAGCTCACCGAGAGCGAGCTCAAACAGAAGCTCTCCGAGCTGGAGGCTCAAAAGGAAAAGGAGCTTGAAAACGCGCGGCAGAGGGCGATTTCGATAATCGAGCAGACGAGGGCGCAGTCCAATATGCTCTTAAACGAGCTGGAGGAGCTGAAAAAGGCGAAGGACAAGGAGGAGCTCAGAAAGGGGCTTTCCGAGGCGAAATCGAGGGTCGGCGGACGGCTGAACAAAATGCAGGACGAGGCGAACCCCGTTATCGAAAAGAAGCTCGAAAACTACGTGCCGCCGCGCCCGTTCAAGCAGGGCGACACCGTGAAGCTCGCCGATACGGGCCGCGAGGGAACGCTGCTCTCCGTGCCGAATATGCAGGGGCAGTGCTTCGTGCAGGTGGGCTCGATGAGGGTCAAGACCAACGCGAAAAATCTCCGTTTGGTCGAGAAAAAGGCGCAAGATCGGCCCAAGCAGAGCGGAAAGATAACGAAATCCGTTACGTCGAACCTCAACAGGCGCGGCGGCATGGAGCTCGATATCCGCGGCTATATGGGCGACGACGGCGTTATGGAGGTCGAGCGGTTTATCGACGGTGCGATAATGTCGGGGCTGTCGCAGGTCGTTATCATTCACGGCAAGGGCACGGGAGCTCTGCGCGAGGCGGTTCATGCCGCGCTCCGCAGAATGCCCGTAAAGAGCTTCCGCCTGGGGGCTTACGGCGAGGGCGAGGCGGGCGTTACCGTGGTCGATTTGAAGTAATTTTATTCTTCGGAGATGAAAAAATGTACGAGTTGAAGCGGGTCGGCGGGCACACCTACTACATCGCCGCACCGACGAACGTCGGCGTTTACGAATATGGCGGGCGGTGCTGCCTTATCGACGCGGGCGGCGACAGCGGCTTTGCGGACGCCGCGCTGAAAATCATCGCGGAGCGCGGCTGGGAGCTCGAGAAGGTGTTCTGCACACATTCCCACGCCGACCATACGGGCGGCTGCCATACGCTGCGCGAGCGGACGGGCTGCGAGATTTATGCTCCAGGGGTGTGCGCGGCGGTCGTTCGGCACTCCTTTTTGCAGCCCGTAACGCTGTTCGGGGGCTATCCGACAAGGGAAATGCGCTCCAAATTCGTTATGGCGAGGGCGTGCGAGTGCAATGAGCTGACCGAGGACGCGCTCCCCGAGGGGCTGGAATTTGTGCATATCGACGGGCATGATTTCGAGCAAGCCGCGTTCGGTACCGCGGACGGCGTGTGGTTTACCGCCGACGGCGCGGTCGACGAGGGCGTTATCGAGCGGTACAGAATTTCGTTCCTGTACGACGTCGGCGAGCACCTGAAATCGCTCGAGAAGCTCAAAACGCTCGAGGGGCGGCTGTTCATACCGTCGCACTCCGAGCCGCTGAACGATATGGCGGGGCTCGCCGACGCGAATATCCGCAGCGTTTACGGCGTTGCCGAGACGATAAAAGGGTTCCTGAAAGAGCCGCTGACTATCGACGGGCTGCTGGAAAAGCTGTTCGCGGAATTCGGCATAAAGCTCTATCTTATGCAGTACGAGCTTGTCGGCGCGACAACGCGCAGCTATTTGTCGTGGCTGAAGGAAAACGGGGAGGTCGCTTGCATTTTCGAGGGCAGCAAATTGTTGTGGAAAAGTACTTGACAAGCGCGGGGAAATGTGCTATAATTAAAATAATGACCGTGAAAATGTGTAAGTAGCGTTTCGGGAAATCGACTTCAGAGAGTGAGCGCCTATGGGCTGAGAGCGCTCTGTCGGGCGAAGCGTGAATTTCAGCATTGGAGTTGCCCGCGAGAAACTAAGCGGAGTCGTATCACCGCGTTAAGGTGCTTCGAGAGCGGGGCAGAGCACCCCGAATTTGGGTGGTACCGCGGATAATTATTCCGTCCCAAGGTCTTTGACTTTGGGGCGTTTTTGTTATGGAAGGAGAAATTTATGAAGGATTTCAGCGAAATTAAAGAACAAGTCAAGGCGAAAATAGCCGAGGTCAAGGACGGTGCGCAGCTGTCCGAATTCTGGCAGAGCTATCTCGGGAAAACGGGCGTTATCCCGGGGCTGATGAAGGAGATGAAGAGCGTCCCGCCCGAGGAAAAGCCGCTGTTCGGAAAGGCGGTAAACGACGTGCGCGAGTGGGCGCAGGAGCTGTACCGCACAAAGCAGGCTGAAATAAAGCAGCGCGAGCTGGAGCGCCGCTACGAGCGCGAGACGGTGGACGTGACGATGCCCGCTCTGAAGCGCGCCCCCGGCAATCTGCACCCGATAACGCTCATCAAGCAGGAGATGATAGAGGTTTTCGCGGGCATGGGCTTTGATGTTTACGAGGGTCCCGAGATTGAGGACGACGACCACAACTTCACGCGGCTGAACGTTGCCAAGGATCACCCCTCGCGCGATATGCAGGATACGTTCTGGCTCACCGAGGATCTGCTGCTGAGAACCCACACTTCCCCGGGACAGATACGCACCATGGACGCGAAAAAGCCGCCCATAAAGGTGCTCGTGCCGGGCAAGGTGTTCCGCTCGGACAGCGACGCGACGCACTCGCCGATGTTCTCTCAAATGGAGGGGCTGGTCGTCGATAAAGGCATTACGCTCTGCGACTTGCAGGGCATGCTGGACAGGTTCGTGCAGCAGATATTCGGCAGCGGCACGAAAACCCGCCTGCGCCCGTCGTATTTCCCGTTTACGGAGCCGTCCGTCGAGGTCGACGTGAGCTGCTTCGAGTGCGGCGGAAAGGGCTGCTCGCTCTGCAAGGGAACGGGCTGGATAGAAGTCCTCGGCGGCGGCGTCGTCAACAAAAAGGTGCTCGAAAACTGCAATATCGACCCCGAGGAATATTCGGGTCTGGCTTTCGGCATCGGCATAGAGCGCATTACGATGCTGAAATACGGCATCCCGAACATGGGCTTGTTCTTTGAGAACGATCTCGATCTGCTGAAGCAGTTCAAGGCGTAAGGGGGTAAGGGAATGAAGATTTTATTAAGCTGGTTAAAGGACTATGTTGACATAGACGTAAGCGCGGAGGAGCTCGAGGAAAAGCTCTTCGGCGCGGGGTTCGAGGTCGAGGAGACGATTTATCTCGGCAGGGACATCGAAAAGGTGGTCGTCGGCGAGGTCACGTCTATTGAAAAATACGAGGGCACTCATCTGTACATCTGCCATGTGGACTGCGGCGAGTTCGGCAAGGATAACGTTATTCTCACGGGCGCGGACAACGTGTTCAAGGGCGCGAAGGTTCCTGCGGCGGTCGTGGGCGCGAAATTGCCCGGGGGTATCGAAATAGCTCCGCGCAAAATGGCGGATATGATGAGCTACGGCATGCTGTGCAGCGGCGGGGAGCTCGGGTTGGACGACAACTGGATTAAGGGCGCGGAGGTCAACGGTATTCTGATACTCCCCGAGGACAGCAAGGTCGGCGAGGACATCAAGACCGTGCTCGGCTTGGACGACTACGTGTTCGACATTTCGATAACCGCCAACCGCCCCGACTGCCAGAGCGTTCTCGGCATTGCGCGCGAGGTCGCGGCGTTCCTCGGGAAGCCGCTTAAGGAGCCCGATTACGCTTACGACTGCACCGACAAGACAACTCCCGATACAACGATAACCGTGGAGGCGCCCGACGTCTGCCCGCGCTATATCGGACACTACGTGTACGACGTAAAGCACTTTGAAAGCCCCGAGTGGATGAAGCGGAGGCTCTCCGTGTGCGGTTTTTCGGCAATTGACGCGATAGTTGACGTTACTAACTATGTGCTGCTGGAGATAGGGCAGCCCATGCACGCGTTCGATATGGACACGCTGGAGGGGCGTTCGATAATTGTGCGCCGCGCCGAGGACAGCGAAAAGCTCACCACGCTCGACGAAAAGGAGCGTGTGCTCACGCCCGAGAACCTGCTCATCTGCGACAAGGCGAAGGCGGTCGGCTTGGCGGGAGTTATGGGCGGTCTCAATTCCGAGATAAAGCCGAGCACCTCCGAGGTGCTGTTCGAGTGCGCGAAGTTCCGCCGCGACAGCGTCCGCAAGACCGCGCGTGCTCTCGGAATGCACACCGATGCCGCCGCGCGCTACGAAAAGGGCGTTGACGAATACGGCACGGAGCGCGGAATGGCAAGGGCGTTAAACCTCGTGCAGACCCTCGGCATCGCGACCATAGGCGCGACGCATATCGACGTGAACGCTGGCGAGGACGCGCAAAGGACGGTGTTCGATGTGACCGTCCCCAAGATAAATTCCGTGCTCGGCATCGAAGTGCCGCAGGCGGAGATAGTAAAGATACTCAAATCGCTGCAATTCGGCGTTGCCGAAAACGGCGGGACCCTCACCGTCACCGTGCCGCGCTGGAGAACCGACGTTGAGCATTATCAGGACATCGCCGAGGAGGTAATCCGCGAATACGGCTACTCTCATGTGGTGCCGACGTTTTTGGACAGCGCGCAAGTTACGAACGGCGGTCTTGCATTTTTCCAGAGCAAGGAGCTTGCCGCGAAGAAATTCCTCTGCGCGGAGGGCTGCTACGAGGTGCAGACCCTCGCGATGTACTCCAAGCGCGAGCTCGATATGATAATGCTCCCCGAAAACGACCCGAGGCGCACGGTCGTCGAGCTGCTGAACCCGATAACCGACAACCTTTCGATAATGCGCACGGTTATGGCGCCGTGCATGATAAACGTCATCGCTTCCAACGTCAAGAACGACCACGGCGAGGGCAGGTTCTTCGAGCTGGCGAACGTGTATCTGCCGAAGGCGCTGCCGCTGACCGAGCAGCCCGAGGAGCGCAAAACGCTCTGTATCGGGGCTTACGGCGCTGACGAGAGCTTCTTTACCGTCAAGGAGACGCTGGAGAGCTTCGCGGCGGTGAACGGTCTGAAGTTCCGCTATGAGCGCGGAAGCGAGCCGTTCCTGCACTCGGGCATCTGTGCGGATATTTACTGTAACGGCGAGAAGATAGGAACGCTCGGCAAGCTGCGGTATGAGATAGTTGAGGGGCTGAACGTTGCCGAGGGCAAGAAAAACGACTTGAACATTATACTCGCGGAGCTGAACTACTCGGCGATAGAGAGCCTGTACAAGCGCGAGATACGCTTTGTTCCCGACAGCGGAAGGGCGGTCGTAAAGCGCGACCTGTCGCTTATCTGCGACAAGAAAACGCTCTGCGTGGAGATAGAGGACGTTATCGCGGCGGCGAGCGCTTTGGCTAAGGAAATTCGCTTATTCGACAGCTTTGAGAGCGAAAAGCTCGGCTTTGGCAAGAAGTCGCTGACGTTCTCGATAACGTTCGCGGACGACAGCGACGTTACCGACGAGATTGCCGACGGCGAGATGAGCGCGGTCACTGCGGCGCTTAAGGAAAAGCTCGGCGCGGTTCAGCGGGCTTAACGCATATTTTTCCCGAAATGTGAAATAATACCTCCGAATAAATTTTTCGGAGGTATTTTTATGTATTATACGGGCATTGAAAAGGTAGTCGGGCGCGAAATTCTGGACAGCCGCGGAAATCCGACCGTTGAGGCGGAGGTGCATCTCGCGGACGGTACGGTCGCGTTCGGGGCGGCTCCCAGCGGCGCTTCCACGGGGGAGTTCGAGGCGCTGGAACTCCGCGACGGCGATAAGGGGCGCTACGGCGGCAAGGGGACTTCCAAAGCCGCCGGGAACATCTCAAACGCGCTCTGCAAGGCGGTGTGCGGTCTGGACGCGCGCGACACCTACGCCGTCGACGCGGCTATGCTCAAAGCCGACGGCACCAAGGACAAGTCAAATCTCGGCGCGAACGCCATTCTTGCCGTGTCGATAGCGGCGGCGAGGGCGGCGGCGTGCTCGCTGGACGTGCCGCTGTACCGCTTTCTCGGCGGCGTGAATGGCAATCGACTGCCCGTGCCGATGATGAATATCCTCAACGGGGGCGCTCACGCGGCGAACACCGTCGACGTGCAGGAGTTTATGATAATGCCCGTGGGGGCGAAATCCTTTAAAGAGGCTCTGCGGCAGTGCGCCGAGGTGTTTCACGCGTTGGCGGCGCTGCTGAAATCGAAGGGGCTGGCGACTTCCGTGGGGGATGAAGGAGGCTTCGCGCCTAACTTGCAAAGCGACGAGGAGGCTGTCGAGTGTATTCTCAGCGCCGTTGAAAAGGCGGGCTACAAGCCCGAAGTGGACTTTATGATAGCCGTGGACGCTGCCGCGAGCGAATGGAAGGGCGCTTCAAACGGGGAATACGTACTGCCGAAGGCGGGCACGAGGTTCTCGGCGGAGGAGCTTATTTCGCATTGGGAAAATCTGGTGAACAAGTACCCGATAATCTCCATTGAGGACGCGCTTGACGAGGAGGACTGGGACGGCTGGAGGACCCTTACGGAGCGGCTCGGACAGCGCGTCCAGCTGGTCGGGGACGACCTCTTCGTGACCAACACGGAGCGCATTGCAAAGGGGATCTCGGGTACCACCCGGGCTCCGGGCGGGTGCGCGAACTCCGTGCTGATAAAGCTCAATCAGATAGGCACCGTTTCGGAGACGCTGGAGGCTATCAAAATGGCTCACAAAGCGCATTATACCGCCATTTCCTCGCACCGCTCGGGGGAGACCGCCGACACGACGATAGCCGACCTCGCCGTAGCCCTCAACACCTGTCAGATAAAGACGGGAGCGCCCTCGCGGTCGGAGCGCGTCGAGAAATACAACCGCCTGCTGCGCATAGAGGAGGAGCTCGGCAGCGCTGCCGTATACCCGGGAATGTCGGCGTTTAATGTCGTGAGATAGCGCCCGGGGTTTTATTGCGCGGTTGTGTATTATCTTGAAGCTTTTGCAAGTTTTTGATTGGGAAATTGCAAAAAATTTCGGAAAAGGGACAAATCGGTGCCGATTTGTCCCTTTTCTTGCAGTAAAATGCAGTCGGCGTGCAGTGAATTGCAGTCGATTTGCAGTTATTTGCGGTTATTTGCAGTTTTTGACTGTAAATATTTGGAAATAATGTAATATAATGTTAAAATTTGGAAATAGACGTACTAACTGTTTTGCCGCCGAAAAAGTCTGCGGTTTTTTGCAGTTCGTTTTGTGATACGGCGGGGCGCGTCAATGCGTCAGGTGGTAGACAAATTCTCCGATGTCCCTGCCGACGTCCCGACCCGCCGTCCACGAGAGCACGAGCAAAAGGAGAAATACCGCCGCTGCCGCGATGACCGTGACTATCCCTCTCCGCTTTACGGCGAGCTTTTTCTCGTTTTCCGCGTAATCCGCGACCCTCAGCAGGGTATCCTTGTTTTCCGTTATCTCGATTTTCCTTTCGCCGCTGATGAGCTCCCCGATGTCGACCCCGTAAAAATCCGCGAGCTCAACCAGCATACCGAGGTCGGGCATTGTGTTTCCGTTTTCCCAGCGGGATACGCTCCTCGAGGACAAGCCGAATTTCTCGGCAAGCTCCTCCTGCGTCAAGCCCTTTTCTTTGCGCAGCTCTCTCAGAAAACCGCCGATCTTGATTTGATCTATCATTTCCGATCGCTCCTTTCATTAACGATTATAGCACGGTTTCGGGAAAAATGCAACGTCATAGGGTGAGAAACGACGCTTTTTTATGCGACAATTGTGTCCGGGAGCGGCGGAGTCCTCGTACATCTTGGCGAACAGGTTGTCCAATTCTTGCAGCCGCTTTTCGGTTCTCGACAGCTCTTTCTTGGTGCTCGCGGTTTCTTTTGCACGCTGCTTGTTGCCGCTTTTCAGCAACCGTTCAAGCAGCTCGCTGTTGTTCTTTTTGTGAGCCTGTGATATCCAATATTGCAGTCTGCCAAGTACAACGGCGTATATCATATCATACCGAATGTAGTGCTGCGAGCATCTATTCTTGCCATACTCACTGTATGTTGTGCAGAAGAAGCAGGTTTTTCTTTTCGTGTCGCAGTTGCGTTGTTGTGCATATACCGCAATGTCCGACCGCAATCGGCGCACTTCAGAAGTCCTGCAAAAATCTGTGTTTCGCCGTTTTTTGAGGATCGCTTTCGGCTGTCGATATGCGCGTGCGCCTGTTCCCAAATCTCACGCGAAATTATCGGCTCGTGAGTTCCTTCGATACGCAGCCATTCTTCCTCCGGTTTTCTTTGCATCTTTTTGTTTTTGAAGGATATCGTGGACTGCTTGTAGTGTATGCTGTTGCCGATATATACCTCGTTTTTCAGCAGATTTTTGACCTGAGATACTATCCAAGCATATCGTCTGCTTTCGGGCTGACCCTCAATGATACGCGCGTACAGACCGTATTTTTGATAATTGATCCATGCCGGCGTAGGCACATGTTCCTCGGTGAGAGTTTTACAGATTTTTGCAGCCCCTACGCCATGCGCGGCGAGATCGAATATCTTTTCAACGATCCACCGAGTCTCCTCATCTGGTATTAGTCTGCTCTTAATTTCAGGATGCCATTTGTAACCTATCGGAGCGCATGGACTGTAATAGGCTCCGTTCAAAAAGCGGGTTTTCATCGCCGCTTTGACCTTTTTGCTGGTCTGCCTAGCGTGCATTTCATTCAGAATGTTGAGGAACAGCGCGATCTCGCTTTCGCCCTTCTCACTGTCAACACCGTCACTGAGCGCAATATATCTCACACCCTTTGACGGGAAGTAGATGTCCGTGTATTGTCCCGTGAGAATATAATTTCTGCCGAGCCTTGACAAATCTTTCGTGATAACGCAGGTGATTTTGCCGTCCTCGATATCGTCTATCATGCGCTGAAAACTCGGTCTGTCAAATATAGGCGTTAGTTAGCGATAGTTTTTCAAAC
>JAMPFE010000024.1 GCA_023664705.1 Lachnospiraceae bacterium
ACACCGTCTACCCCATGTGGCTTACGGGGATTTGCCGGTAATTATATTATAACAGGTTGTGATGATATGACATCCAAAAAACGAAATATATTTTTGTGCGCGGTGATAATAGCGGCATTGCTTTCGGGGTGCGCCAACAGCGAGGAAAGCTCGGGTGACAGCGGTTCTTCAACGACTGTTGAGCAATCGTCGCCAACGTCGAGCGAAAGCTCGCAAAGCTCCGATAATTCCGCCGATGATAATAATTCCGATGTCACGGAGAAAACGGTCAAGGTCACGAGCATTGACGGAAACGCCGTTACCGCTGAGGTCGGCGAATTGTCGCAGACTTCCGCTCAGCCGGGCGGCACGCCTCCCGATATGCCGAACGGCGATGCTTCAGGCAATGAGGGCGGCACGCCTCCCGAAATGCCGAATGGCGAAGCTCCGAGCAACTCGGGCGGCGAACCACCGCAAATGTCGGGCGGGCAAGGCGGACAGGGCGGAATGAGCTTCGCTTCAAGCGGCGAAACTCTCACATTTAACGTAACGGACGGCACGGAAATTACCGTTGAATTTTTGCAGGGCAGCGGCGAGGGTTCGCTCGACGACGTGGCGGTCGGCAGCGTGCTTGACGTGACGCTCGACGCGGATAACAACGCCGTGAAGCTCACCATCAGAAACCTCAACGCGGGTGGCGGTTTCGGCGGCAGTCAAGAGGTCACGAACGGCACGTCCGCGAACACGATAGACGAAAACGGCACGGTAAGCGATACGGAATATTCCTCATCGGGCGACGATGAAAACGCATTAAGAATTGACGGAGCGGAGGTAATTCTCGAAAACTTGACCGTAAACAAAAACGGCGGCAGCTCGTCCAACACCGAGAACGGCGATTTTTACGGGCAGAACGCGGCGCTGTTGGCGCTGAATGGCGCACAGGTCACGATAAAAAATTCGACGTTTGATACCAACGCTGTGAACGGCAACGCGGTTTTCAGCTACGGCGAGGGAACTGTTGTGAATATTTCCGACTGCGTTATCCGCACGTCGCAGAATAATTCGGGCGGTATCCAAACCACGGGCGGCGGCACGACGAACGCGTATAATCTGGACGTTCAGACCGAGGGCAATTCCGCGGCGGCGATCCGCTCCGACAGAGGCGGCGGAACGGTTTACGTTGAGGGCGGCAAATTCGTCACTAACGGCACGGGAAGCCCCGCGGTCTACTGCACGGCGGACATTACCGTAAACGGCGCGGCGCTTACCGCGAACGCCGGCGAGGGCATTGTTGTCGAGGGCAAAAATTCTGTGGCGCTTGAAAACTGCACCGTTATCGGAAAAATGAGCAATACCTATAACGGTGACAGCGGCGAAAATATCCACTGCATAATGATCTATCAGAGTATGTCGGGCGACGCCGATCTCGGTGAAGCGTCCTTTGCGGCGAAAGGCGGCAGCATAACCTCGCTTTCGGGAGATATGTTCTACATCACGAACACCGATTGCACCATTACGCTTGAAAACGTCGAGTTCACGCTTGCGAACGATACTTTCCTGCGCGTCGAGGGCAATGATTCCTCGCGCGGCTGGGGAACGGTCGGCGCGAACGGCGGCGACGTTATCCTCAACGCAAATTCTCAGAAAATCGGCGGAAATATTATCGTTGACGAAATTTCCTCGCTTGACTTGACGTTGAGCGGCGGCTCTGAAATCACGGGCGCGATAAATTCCGAAAACAGCGGCGGCACGGTCAAAGTAACACTTGAAAATTCGACGTGGACTTTGACCGCAGACAGCTACGTGAGCGAGTTCAACGGCGATATTTCGAGCGTTGCCGCGAACGGTCATCATCTGTATGTAAATGGAGAGCAGATCGTTTGACCGCAATGGTTTCGATATGTACTTTCGGGCGTTTTTTTTCAAAAAGAGTCTTGCTTTAATTGATATTCGGTAATAAAATGAGCTGCGAATAAACCTCGCAGCTCAACAATTATATCAGCTCTTTTTCTTCCGTACCCAAAGCGGAAGCGGACCGTATATAAGTCTTTAGAACGGCGCTTACCGCCTTTCCGTCCTAAACCGCTTGGGGGTGACTCCTTTGTATTTTTTAAAGCTTTTTATAAAATGACTGCAATCGGAGAAACCCGTTTCCAAGCTGATATAATTAAGGTCAAAATCTGTGAAAAGAAGAAATTCCTCGGCCTTGTAAAGTCTCATTCGCTCTATGTACCGTTTGCAGCTCATACCGTACTGCTCCTTAAATTTTTTTGCGAAGCAGGAATAGCTCAACCCGCACTGTTCCGCAATATCCGCGACCCGCAGATTTTCCGACAAAAAATCGTCAATATATTCCGTTATATTTTCAATGGCGTAGTCTTCCTTTCGGGGAATATTCCGGCTGTCAATTGTCATTCCGCAGTCAAGCCACAAGCGCACAATATTCATAAGCAATTCATATATATTCGCCCGCAAAACAAGGTCTCTGCCATATTTATAATCGGCAAATTCCGACAGGCACGTTGTCCATATTCTTTCACATTCAAGCTTTTCGGATTCCTTTTCGTCAAAGAGAATTTTCATTCCGATTTTTTCGGCGTACTGAAAAATACCGCTCAATTTAGGAGCGTATGCGGGGGTAAGATTAAGCTTGTTTATGTCGAATTTCAGAACGGCATATTGTGGGAAATTTCCGTCCGCGGAATATATGGAATGTACCGCGGAGGGGTGAAAAATTATCGTTTCCCCCTTATTAAGGGTATAGTAAACGTCGCCGCAGCGCATTTCCGCGCAGCCGTCCAGCATATAGATAAATTCCGCAAAGTAATGCCAATGGGGCTTTACGGGGAAAGTCTCTTTTTTGGCGTCGAAAACAAAGCACTCTATGGGAGTGTTCAGAGAATCGCTTTTTTCAAAAAGTCCGCTCATAATATCACCTCAAAAATAGATTTTTACAATTTTTTCTGTATAAATATTATAGCACACTTTAAAATAAAATGCTATACTTAATTGTAAATTTTACCATTCCGGAGAGAAATATGAAAAAGCAAAAGGAACAAAAGGAGCATATTTTTGCGGAAAAGCTTACCAAAAACGCCGATATAGACGAGGACGTCCTCCTTGAGAGCTTCCGCAGAAACGAAAACCACAGCCTTAAAATACTTATAGGGCTTTACAAGGGACAATATTTCAAGCTGTTTCTGTCGGTGCTTATGTTTGCGGTGAAGCACACCCCCGTGTGGGCGCTGCCCGTAATCACGGCGAATATTATAAACACGGCGGCTTCCCCCGATGAAAACGCTCTGCGGAATATAATAATAAACGTTTCGGTAATGATCGTCCTCGTGCTTCAGAATTTGCTGACAAATTATCTGCATACATATTTTTACGCAAAGGTCGTGCGGAACGTTGAATGCGGTCTGCGAAGCTCGATGATACGCAAATTGCAGCAGCTTTCGATAACCTACCACAACGAAATGCAGTCGGGAAGATTACAGTCGAAAATAATGCGCGACGTGGAGCAGATAGAAAATCTTTCGGCGTAGATATTTATTTCGGTGCTGAGCATTATACTTAACGTGGTGGTGTCCCTTACGGTTGTGCTTAATTCGTCCTTTACGGTGTTTCTTTTCTTTGCCGCGTCGATACCCATGGCGGTCATTATAAGAAACGCTTTCAAGGAAAAAATAAATACCCGCAACAGAAGCTTCCGCCGCGAAATGGAGGAAACATCCGTCAAGGTAATGGAAATGGTGGAGCTTATCCCCGTTACGCGTGCTCACGCCCTTGAGGAAACCGAAACGAAAAAGCTGGGCTCTCAACTTAAAAATGTTGCGGAACACGGTTTTAAACTGGATATGATACAATCCTTTTTCGGTTCCGTAAGCTGGGCTTCGTTTCAGATTTTTCAGGTAATTTGCCTCGGCTTTACCGGCTGGCTTGCGGTAAAGGGCAAAATACCTCCGGGCGATGTTGTAATGTACCAGACATATTTCGGCACCATAGTTAATCAGGTCAGCGGCATAGTCACGCTCATACCGATAATTTCAAAGGGACTTGAATCGGTCAATTCCGTGGGGGACATTCTTTTAAGCGCAGATGTTGAGGACACGGGAAACAAAAAGAAAGTCAAAAAAGTAGAGGGGAAAATAGAATTTAAAAATGTGAATTTCCGTTTTAAAGACGCCGAGTTTCCCGTAATAAACGATTTAAGCTTTTCGGTTAATAAGGGCGAGACTGTCGCCTTTGTGGGAGCCTCGGGAGCGGGAAAAACCACGCTGATAAATCTTGTGATAGGTTTTCTCCGCCCTAATTCGGGGCAGGTGCTTATCGACGGGAAAAATCTGAACGATATTAACCTGCAAAGCTACCGCAGACATATTTCCGTAGTGCCCCAAACGCCGATATTGTTTACGGGGACGATCAGAGAAAACATAACTTACGGTTCGGAAAATATCGGCGACGAGTTGTTGAACGAGGTCATAAATGCCGCAAATCTGCGGGAGCTTATCGACTCGCTTCCCGACGGACTTGACACAAAAATTACCGAGCACGGTTCAAACCTTTCGGGCGGTCAGCGGCAGAGGGTTTCCATAGCGAGGGCGTTTGTGAGAGATCCGAAAATCCTTATTCTTGACGAGGCGACGTCGGCTCTTGACACGGTGTCCGAAAAGAAAATTCAGGACAGCATAGAAAGGCTTGTCAAGGACAGAACGACGCTTATCGTCGCGCATCGTCTTTCAACCATAAGAAACGCGGATAAAATCGCGGTTATCGGCGACGGCGGTATGCTTGAATACGGCACATACGACGAGCTTATGGAAAAGCGCGGGGAATTTTACAAGCTGAGGTCTCTGCAATTTTAGGGTGTGTTTACATGCCGAATTATAAAACGAGGAAATTACGGTATGCGATTTTATCGGTTTCGTTCAAACCGAAAACGTTAAAAAGGAGATTTTAAAATGGTAAACGTAAAAGGAAAATGGGCGCTTATCACGGGCGCGGCGAGAGGTATAGGAAATCTTACCGCAAAATTTATGGCGGAACAGGGTTGTAATCTCATACTCCACAGCAGGGATAAGGCGCACTGCGAAAAGCTGCTCGCGGAGGTCAAGGCTATGGGCGTCAAGGCTTGCGCCGCAGAGGCGGAGCTGTCCGATCTGGACAGCGTTCAAGCTATGCTTGACGAGATCGACGGTATAGAAACGGACGTTGATATTGTGCTGAACAACGCGGGTATGCAAATCGCTTACCGCACCGATTATTACGGGACTCCCGTTTCCGACTATACCGAAAGCTTTAAGATAAACACTATCGCCCCCGCGATGATATGCTATCATTTTATGCCGAAAATGGTTGAGCGGGGATTTGGCAGAATTGTGAACACCACAAGCGGCATACGTCTTGAACCCGAGCAGGCGGGATATTCCGCGAGCAAAGCCGCGCTGGATAAAATCACGATCGACTTGGGTTCAAAGGTTGAGGGCACGGACGTTATGATAAACCTCACAGACCCGGGTTGGTGTAGGACCGATCTGGGCGGACCTCACGCGCCAAACGCTCCCGAAAGCGCAATTCCGGGAATTGTTGTGGGCGCTTTTGTTGACGACGGAAAGTCGGGACGTTACCTTAACGCCCCCTATTTCACGGGGCTTACCCTTGAAGAGGCTGTTGCAAAGGCCGAAAGAGAATTTGACAGCCCCTACGGAAAATAAGGCGATATTGTTGACCGGCACGTTCTCAACGAAAAAATAGGCAGCTCAATCGTCAATTCCCAACTGTTTTTTCAGCAGCTCATATATCCTGTAATGCCCGTCCGCGTTCGGGTGAATATCCATAAAGCCTATGTTGGTGTATTTGTCCGCTTTGCCGTCAAACTCGCCGTACACGTCTATAACGCTCACTTTTTCGCCTTGCAGCATCGTCAGCCCGAAGTTCAGGAGCGACAGCTGCTCCTGCGCGACCTCCGACGCCTCCTTTAACAGCTCGTTCCCCGAAAACGGGTCGTAAACCGTCATAAGAATTATTTCCGCATTTGGATTAACGTCCGAAATAAGCTCAACGCATTTGCTTATATTATCCAGAGTTTTCTTGACGTCGACGTTTTTTGCGGCTTCCAATGCGGAATTTATGACCTTTTGCGCATATTCGTCGGCCATATCGGGCTGAAATCCCTCCGTGAACATCGAAGCGATAAGCTCGCTGTCGTTCATCATTGCCGAGAGCATTGGTTGAAGAAAATCGTTTCCGCCTATGGAGATAACTATCACGTTCGAGCTTGATACGTCTTCGGAAAGCTCCTCGTCCGAGGTCTCGAGCGCGTTCAGCAGCCCCTCCGTCGTTCTGCCGTCCACCGCGAAATTGTGATAGCTCTCAAACCCCGCTCCCAGCATATTGCCGAACGACGCCGGCGCGGAATAGTTGTTTCCCGCCTCGTATTGCGGGAGCATACAGCCCGACGCTATCGAGTCGCCGAGAACGGTCAGCGATTTGTACTCCGTGCGTTCCTCCGGGGAATTGCTCTCCTCCGGGGAGCTGCTCTCATTTGAAGAAACGCTGCTGTCCGAGGAAACGGTTTCCTCCGAAGAAACATCGCTCTCCTCCGAGGAAACGGTTACACTCTCGCCCGAGGAAACGCTCTCCTCCGAGCTAACGCCGCTTTCGGAATTAAAGGATTCCTTGTCCGCGCTGCACGCCGTCAAAGAAAGCGCGGCTGCGGCGCAAAGAAAAAGCGCAAGAAATTTTTTCATGGTTCGGTCTCCTTTCGCGGTTTGCTGTTTCACTGCAAATGCTCCCCTCATTCATCGGGCTGTCCCGCCTTTGCAATTTAATATTATAGCACTTTTTTTCGTTTATGTCAAGAGATCATCGCTTCGCTCAAACATCTGAAAATAAATCGATAAAGCATTGACTTTTCCGAGATCATGTGCTATAATAATATTATGGCAACGAAGCTATCGGGGTTTCGCTGCCTTTTTGTGTTTTTTAAAGGAGGTAATTTGCATGGACGGAAAACCGTTACACAGCAACACAAGGGAAAACGGCTTCAAAAAGCCCGACCGCGTTGACAGACGTCCGCACGACGATAAAACTCCGAAAACGGAGCACAAGCCCTCGGACTTCGCGCCAAACCCGAACGACGAATCGCATAAGCCCAAAATCGTCCCGTGGAAATAAAATTTCCGCAATTTCCCGAAACGAAAGCGCGGTGAGTTTGAATAAATTCACCGCGTTTTTGTCGTGACAAGCGGCTCAAACGACCGCTTTAATTCCCGTGCAATACTGTTCAGCCCGTGCCTGTCGGTTTCGATAACGGCGGTTTTCTCCGTGCCGCAAAGCTCCGACAGGCATTGCAGCATATGCTCCTTATCCGCGTTTTTGTTGTAAATTTTGATATACGAAAATCCCTTGTAGTCGTCCGACGGATAGCACAGTATTTTCAGCGACTTTCCCGCCTCGCTCTCGGAAACGCGCTTGTAAAGGGCGTTGATTTTCTCGGTAACGTCCACCGCCATTAAATAGATCACCCTGTCCTCGGGCGGCGGAGCAAGATTTACATAATTGCGGTACGGCGATTTTTTCAGCGTTTCAACGATAGCTTTTTCCGCATCGTTCTCCAGCCTGTCGTAGTAAATCATCAGCGCATCGCCGCGCAAGGCGTTCGTAAAGCAGTTCATATTCTCCGAGGAGATCGTTTCGCGAAGCGCCGCGCAGGTCTCGTTGGAAATAACATACGCCCGCACATAGGAATTTTCCTTGATATCGTAAAGCGCTGCGCCGTCCATTACCACCGCGGGCAAATTCAGCCGAACGTCGGCAAGCGGCTTCATCAGGGAAGCGGGCGTTCGCATCGTGACTATCGTGAATTTCAGCCCCTCGTCGAGCATCCTGTTGAGCTCCACGACGGTATACGGCTGCAATTCCTCCGTGGTCGGCGAGAGCATATCGTCAAGCTCCGCGACAAATAAACGGTCGGTAACTTTTCGACGAGGCAGCCTCGCCATATTCACGATAAGCCCTATAGCGATGCCGATAAACGTGTCGAGAACGCGGTTCAGCACGAACAAAAACGGGTTGCTGTCCGTCATATGATTTACCGTTATCGAAAGAAACACGACGCAGGAAAAATACGACGCGTTTTTCTTTTTGAGGACTACCGTCGTGAAAAGCACGGGTATCAGCATAAGCGCGTTTATCAGATACCCGATAACGTTTTCGTAAACGGGGAAAACGTAAATTTCGAGCAGTATCGTTATCAGCCCGTATGCCGCGCCGATAAGCGTGCCGACCGTTCTCTGCGCCGCCATCGACAGCGACTTGTTCGTGTACGGCTGGATGCACCACAGCACCGCGAGCATCGAATAAAACGGCAGTCCGCTCTTGCCTCGAAGCAGATACACAACGTAGCACAGCATAACTCCGACCGCCGACTTGATTATGCGGCTGCCGATACGCGCGTTTTTAAAATCGAATTTCATAACAATTCCCGTTCAACAATATTTTTCGGCTTTTCTCCCGAAACAAACCGCCGCAGATTTTCGGCGCATATCTCCGCGATAAGATCTTCCGTTCTCGCGGAGTGCCCGAACGAATTACCCGAAATATGCGGAGTTATCGACACGTTTTCCATGCCCCAAAGCGGCGAGCCTTCATCAAGCGGCTCGCTCTCGAAAACGTCCAAAACCGCGCCGTATAAGCCGCCGCTTTGCAGCTTTTCGCACATCGCCTCCGTGTCGATAACGCTGCCGCGCCCGACGTTGACGATAAGCGTGTCCGATCTTACGAGCGCGAGCCGTTCGCGGCTCAGGAGACGCTCCGTAGAGGGCGTTCGCGGCAGCGCGCAAATTATAATATCGGCAAGCGGCAGCAGCTCGTCGAGCAGCTCGACCGGATAGGTCTCGTCAAACTCGGCGCATTTTTCGCGGCTTCGGCGAACTCCGACAGTCGCCGCGCCGAACGCCCTCAGCCGCGTCGAGACGCACCTCCCGATATTTCCGCAGCCGAGTATCAGCGCGCGCGAGCCGTAAATCATGCGCTCTTTTCCGGTGTCCCGCCAGCGCCTTTCGCTTTGATTTACCCGATAAGCAAAAAAATCGCGGAACAGGCAGAGAATCCCCCCGACAACGTACTCGGAAATGACCTCCCCGAACGCGCCCGAGGCGTTCGTAAGCAAGGTCCTATCCGAGACCGCTCCGCCGTAAATTATCTTATCCGCGCCCGCGCTCGTCAGCTGAAGCCATTTCAAATTTCCGAGCCGCCCGTAATACTCTTCGGGAATATCCCCGATAATTACGTCGGCAAGCTCGATATTATCCGTTTCATCGGGATAATTGCCCGCCGCGAGTATCTTCTTCCTGTTCTCCTCCGAAAAGGGAGCGTTTATCAACAATCTCATTGCGCGGCAGCCTGCTTTCTGACCTTAGGCTTCTGCATGCGGCGGACGACGCAGGAGAGCGTGAAATTGATGATAAAATACATCACGCACGCCAGCCCGCAAAGCACGAAAACGTCCGAAACGTTCTGCGAGGTAAAGCCCGTATAGCGCGGCGAGATCTGGATTATCTGGAACGTTCTCCCGAGCAGCTCCGCTATGGCGATATTCGCGATATAGGAGGTGTCCTTGACCGTGGTGATAACCTGACTTAAAAGCGTGGGAATTATGTTTCGGAACGTCTGCGGCAGCACGATATAAAGGAGCGTCTTAACGAACCCGAAGCCCTGCGAATACGCCGCCTCAAACTGCCCCTTCGGGATAGAGTTCAGACCGCCCCTGACTATCTCGGCGATGACCGACGACGTGAAAAGCACCAGCGCGATAACGCCCTTGATAAGCAGCGCTATTTCCGTTCTCGAAAGACCGAGAGCCTTTGAAATCCCCGACGAAACGTCCACGGACGGGAAATACACCAGCCCGATAAACATCCAGAGCATCAGCGGAGTGTTGCGGAATATCTCGATATACGCGGTCGCCAGCCACTTGAAAATCACCGTCTTTTTGTCAGTGCAGTAATTCCTCGCGATCGCCAGCACGGAGCCGATGACAAGCCCGAGCGCTACCGCGAAAACGGCGATAAGCACCGTGAAGCCCAGCCCCTTCAGCAAATAAAGCAGCACGCTCCCGTCGGTTATCATTTTTAAACTGCCTTGAAGCTCGCTCATTGCGCTCCCTCCTTTTGCTTATCCGCGGACACGTCGCGGCTTTTGAGCCTGTTCTCCCACTTCGACGCGAGCGTTGACAGCGGAAAGCATATCACAAAGAAAATAACGCCGCCGATGATATATCCCTGTCCCGCCGCCGAAGCCGTGCCCTCGCCGACCGCGAACGCGTTGGTCCTCGAAATGAGGTCCACCGCGCCGCCCGCCAGGAACATACAGGACGTGTTTTTGATGAGGTTCACGACTTGATTTACCATAGGCGGCAGAATTATCTTTATCGTCTGCGGTAGGACTATCAGGAACATCGTCTGCAATTGCGAAAATCCCTGCGAATACGCCGCCTCGCTCTGCCCCTTGTGAACGGAATTTATTCCCGCCCTCACGACCTCCGAGATATACGCGCCGTGATAAATGCCGAGCGCGATAATGCCGCACATCAGCGCCGTAAAGCCCTTTATCCCCGAAAACGCCACCGAGTAAAACAGGAACAGCGCCTGCAGCATCAGCGGGGTATTCTGGATAAACTCGACGTAAATCCGGGATATAACGTGCAGCGGCTTTTTCCCGCTCGTGGACATCAGCCCGAAAATAACGCCGAGAATGAGCGCTATCGCAAGCCCGAGAAGCGCCATAATTATCGTCGAGAGCGTTCCGTCGATAAAGCTCTGACGGTGCTTCCAGACTGTTTCCCATTTATTTATATCAAACATAACCGCCTCCGATAAAACAGCGAATATGACGGCGAGACATTTTTCCGGTCCCGCCGTCTCATTCTTGGGAATTTATAATGTCGTTAGTTGAGCTTGAACTCGGCTATCAACCCGTCGACCGTGCCGTCCGAGAGCCATTTCGTGATAAGCTCCTCGATAGGCGCGGAAAGCTCGGAATCCTTTCTCGTCGCCACGCCGTAATCCTGCGGCGCGAAGGTGTCCTCGATATAGTCGCGCTCCTCGGTCTTGAAATTCGCGAGTATCGACTTGTCGACGCAGAACGCGTCCACAGTGCCCGCCGCCATCGCGTTGGAGATCGCGGGATAGTCGCCGAACTGCTCAAACGTCGTTCCCGCCTGGTTAAACGAGGAAATATCGAAATCCGCCGAGGACTCGGGAACGGTATAATCGCCGAACAAGCCCTTTTCGCTCATCGTTTTCGCGAGATTATACGCGGAGGTCGAGCCCGTGGAAACGCCTATCTTCTTGCCGACAAGCCCGTCGACGTTCGTAATGCCGTCTGCCGTCTCAACAAGCACAGTTACCGCGTCGGTATAGTACGGCGTTGAGAAATCCCAGCTCTTCTTTCTCTCCTCGGTTATCGTAAACGTCGCGAGCACGCAGTCGAGGTCGCCCGAATCGAGCAGCTCCGTTCTCGTCGCCGCCGTTACCGTAGTGAACTCAACGTCCTTGTAGCCCAGCTCGTCCGCGAGCTTTTTCGCAAGCTCTATCTCCATTCCGCTGTACTCGCCCGAAAGCGGGTCCTTGTAGCCGAAGCCGATAACGGAATCCTTTACCCCGACCTTCAGCACCTTGTCGGAGTTTTCTCCGCCCGAGCTGCACGCGGTAAGCCCGACCATGCACATTGCCGCCGCGGCAAACGCCGCAAAAATTTTCCTGAGTTTCATAAAAAACCACTTTCCTTTCGTTTGTTCGGTTGTCTCTCTATAATAATCGCCCTTGGCGAAAATTATCCCCTCATCTTATTATCTTGCCGAGGAACGCCTTCGTCCTCTCGTTTTGCGGGTTGGTGAAAAAGTGCTCGGGAGTGCCCTCCTCGAGGATATTTCCCCCGTCCACAAATATCACCCTGTCCGCGACCTCGCGCGCAAAGCCCATTTCGTGCGTTACCACGACCATCGTGAAATTCTTCTCGTGCGAAAGCTCAATCATAACGTCGAGGACCTCCTGCACCATTTCGGGGTCGAGCGCGGACGTCGGCTCGTCGAAGAAGATGATCCTGTTCTGCATCGTAAGCGCCCTCGCAATCGCGATACGCTGCTGCTGACCGCCCGAAAGCGTCGTCGGGTAAACGTGCGCCTTTTCCTCCAGCCCGACGCGTTTTAAGTACGTCATCGCCGTCTGCTCCGCTTCCTTTCGCGGGACCTTTTTCAGCTTGACGGGCGCGAGCGTGAGGTTATCCAGCACCGTCATATGCGGATACAGGTTGAACTGCTGAAACACCATGGACGAGTGTATCTTATTGATGAACGCCCTGCGTTTTCTGCTCATAAGGTGGTTGTGTATGTAGACCTTCCCCGAGGTCGGCTCTTCAAGGTAATTCATGCATCGGATAAGCGTGCTCTTTCCCGAGCCGCTGGGTCCGATTATCACGACCTTCTCGCCCTCGGCTACGTGCAGGTTTACGCCCTTCAGCACCTCCAAATCGCCGAAGCTCTTGTGAATATTTTCAAGCCTTATCATGCGGATCGCTCTCCTTTCGGAAACGCGCTTTTCGTTTCCGTTTTTATCATACAACAAAATTTGCAAGATTTCAAGTCTTTTCTTGCAAATTTCTTCGATTTTCCGTGATATTTTCGCTTATACCCAAAAAATTATGCAATAACGCAAACAAAATATTGCATTATCCACAAATTTACACCTATTATAATATACCCGCCGCATGTGCAGGATTTTCTTTGTCAAAATTCAAAAAACGCAGAAAATCGGCGCTTTTTGTGCAAAATGACCTAATTTTTGCATTTTCTTGATATATTTCCGTCAATTTCGGGGTTGACACCGCAGCCGCGCCGTGCTATAATAAATATAAAGCAAGGGCGCTTTGACGGGGTATCTCCGCCAAAGCGCCCTTTATTGTTATGAAAAGAGATGAATTTTTATGAACACTCCCGTTGCAAATTCCAAAGAAATAAACGAGCTTCTCGCGCGCTACGGAGTAAAGTTCGGGATATACAAAAACGGCAGCTTTCACGAGCAGCTTTTCCCGTTCGACGCGGTGCCGCGCGTAATTTCGGCGGCGGATTTCGCGGAGATAGAGAGGGGGCTTATCCAGCGGGTAAACGCGCTGAATATGTTCCTGCGCGACGTTTATTCCGACAAAAAGATAATCGCGGACGGCGTGATCCCCGAGGACTTTGTGTACAGCTCGACGGGCTTTTTGCAGCAATGCGACGGAGTTTTGCCGCCCAAAGGGGTATACAGCCACATTTCGGGAATAGACCTTGTACAGGCGAAGGACGGCGCGTGGTACATCCTCGAGGACAATCTTCGCATACCGTCGGGCGCGTCCTATCCGCTGATAGCGCGGGAGCTTTGCCGCATGACAAGCCCCGAGGTCTTTCGCGAGGCTAAGGTGCGCGACAACCGCAACTACATCGCCATGCTCCGCGAGACTATGGACTATGTGAACCGCGGCGGCATCAACGTTATCCTCACGCCCGGACGCTACAACGCCGCTTATTTCGAGCATTCCTATTTTGCCGAGAAAGCCGGCGCGGCGCTCGTGCAGAACACCGACCTGTTCGTTGAGGACAACGTTCTTTACCTGAAGGATTATCAGAACGGCAAGACGCGCGTTGGCGCGGTCTACCGCCGCATTTCCGACGAGTACCTCGACCCGCTTACGTTCCTGCCCGAATCGCTCATCGGCATTCCGCACATCATGGACGCCTACCGCGCGGGGAACGTCGCGCTCATCAACGCCCCCGGCAACGGCGCCGCCGACGACAAGGGGATATACTATTTCGTACCGAAAATGGTGGAATATTACCTCGGCGAAAAGGCGATCCTCCAAAACGCGCCGACCTATCTGCCGTTTTACGAGAGCGACAGGAAATACGTTCTCGACAACCTCGAAAAGCTCGTTATCAAGGACGTTTCCGAGGCGGGCGGCTACGGCGTGGTGTTCGGCTCGGATATGACGAAAGAGGAGCTCGCGAAATGGAAAACGCTCATCACCGAGCAGTCGCGGCGCTTTATCGCGCAGGAGGTCATCGACTTCATCGACCTGCCCGTGGTCGACGAAAACGGGAACACCACCATGCACAAAGCCGATCTTCGGGCGTTCGTGCTTTCGGGCGAGACGACGAGGGTCTGGTGCAGCGGACTTACAAGATTTTCACGCGATATTGACTCTTTCGTGGTCAATTCGTCGCAGGGGGGAGGCTTTAAAGACACATGGGTACTATCACAAGAATAAACGTCGACAATCTTTTCTGGCTGGGAAGATACACGGAGCGCGTGTTCATCACGCTGAACTCCTTTTTCAGATACGCCGACAAAATAATCGAAAACGGCGGCGAGTTTTACGGGAAATATCTCGACAACATCAACGTGCCGAATATCTACCGCGATTTCGGGGATTTTTTCGATCGCTACGTATTCGACGAAAACGACCCGAATTCCATTTATTCCAATCTGGAGCGCGCGCTCGGAAACGGCATCGTCCTGCGCGAGGAGATAAAAACGCCGTCGCTGTCCTATCTGCAAATGGCGGCGGATAAATTCAAGTCCTGCCGCGGAACCGACAAGATACGCTACGATATGCTCCCCGTGCGCGACGCAATCTACGCGTTCTGGGGGAGCGTCGACAACAATATGACCGACTTCGACGCGCTGCGGATAATTCACCTCGGCAAGTCCGTGGAGCGCGTGGATATGTCCCTGCGGCTCTCGCTGCCCGCCGAAGAAACGCTCGCCGAGCTTTCCAACTTAGTCAAGCACGTTGAGCGCTACACGGGGCGCGGCGGCTGCATCGTCGGCAAAACGGCGCTTTCTCGGCTGAAAGCCGCGCTCGAGGTCCCCGAAAAGCTTGACGAGAACAGGAGCGCCATGATAGCGGACGTGGAAGCGCTCATCGCTCTCGATAACGCGGTGGCTGACCTTGAAACGGCTGCGGTTTGAGTATTCGGCGCGGCTGGAATTTGCGGAGAGCGTCTCGGAGCATTGCTTCACGCTGCGCTGTCTGCCCGTTTCCGACGGCAGACAGCTTATCCGCGAGCCGCGCCGGGAGATATTCCCGAATTGCGGAAGGGTCTGGACCAGCCGCGACAGCTTCGGGAACACGCTGCTTTGCGGCAGGATACCCGAGCCGCACGGCGCGTTTTCCTTCCGCGTTTCCGGGGAAGCGGAGATAATCAACGCGCGGGATATTTCGGGGTATCCCGCGGCGGTTTACGGTTACGCCTCGCCGCTCACGAAAGCGGGAGCCCGTATTCGTGAATTTTACGCGGAAAACACCCCGCGTTCCGAAAACGAGCTCGACCGCGCAATGGAGCTGTGCGCCGCCTTGTATTCCGCGATGAGATACGAAAAGGGCGTTACCGACGTGCGCACGACCGCCGAGGACGCGCTAGCGCTCGGCGCCGGGGTATGCCAGGACTACGCGCATATTTTCCTGTCGCTGTGTAGGCTGGACGGCATACGCTGCCGCTACGTCTCGGGGCTTGCCTTCGACCGCGGTGAAACCCACGCCTGGACGGAGGTCGGCAGCGGCTCGCGGTGGTTCGGCATAGACCCCGCGAACAACCGCTTCATCGGCGAAAATTATATAAAGATCTGCCACGGCAGAGATTATTCCGACTGCCCGATAGAGCGCGGCATATATCTCGGAAACGCGGCAGGCGTTCAGACGGTAACTTCGTCCGTTATCGAAATTTAAAGGGAGTGTAATTATGATAGAAGCAGTCACCCGCGCGGGGCTTGCGGTCAATGAAAGCGTCGTTATCAGGAAAAACCACATAGTCGGCTCGGACAACAAAAATCCCACGGGCAAAAGAGTGTGCGTCGTCTCGGGAACGCACGGAGACGAACTGGAGGGGCAGTATGTTTGCGCGAAGCTGTCGAGCGTTCTGCAGAGCAATCTGCCCCTGCTGAATGGCACGGTGGACGTTTACCCCGCGCTCAATCCGCTCGGCATCGATTCCATAACGCGCGGCATACCGCTGTTCGACCTCGATATGAACAGGATATTCCCGGGCAGCTCCGACGGCACCATGGCGGAGTGTCTCGCTGCGGATATCGTCGCGGACATAAGCGGCGCGGACATCTGCATAGACATTCATTCGAGCAACATCTATCTTCGCGAGATACCGCAGGTGCGGATAAACGAAAATTCCGCGGAGGAGCTAGTTCCCTACGCGAAAATGCTGGACTGCGATTTCATCTGGGTGCACGCCTCCGCGACGGTTCTGGAGTCCACGCTCGCGTACAGCCTGAACAGCGTCGGCACGAAAACGCTCGTGGTGGAAATGGGCGTCGGAATGAGGATCACGCGCGAATACGGCGACAGGCTCACCGAGGGCATTTTAAACCTGCTGAAAAATCTTGGGATGTGGAAAGGCGGCTGCAAGCCCGTGAGAGAGCCCATCGTTTCTGCGGACAGGGCGGTGGAGTTCGTGAATTCGGGCGCGGCGGGGATCTTCGTGCCGAGCGCGGAGCATTGGTCGCAGGTGAGCCGCGGCGACGCTATCGGCAGCGTTATCGACCCCGTTACGGGCAGCGTCGGGGAATACGTCACCTCGCCCTGCGACGGGATAATTTTCACTCTGCGGGAGTTCCCGATAGTCTACGGCGGCTCGCTTATCGCGAGAATTTTGGGAGGTGAGGTCAATGCGTAAAAAGACGTTGTATTCGCTTCGCTCGCCCTACCGCGAGAGCATGGACGTCATCGGCTTTCAATTCGGTCACGGCGAAAAGGCAGCGTGCGTCGTCGGCGCAATGCGCGGCAACGAGGTGCAGCAGATGTACGTCTGCTCGCGGCTGGTGAACCGCCTTAAAGCTCTCGAAGCCGAGGGTCTTATCTCCAAGGGAAACGAAATTATGATAATCCCCTCGGCGAATTACTACTCGATGAATATCGGCAAGCGCTTCTGGACAATGGACAACACCGACATCAACCGAATGTTCCCCGGATACGACCTCGGCGAGACCACGCAGCGCATCGCGGCGGGGATATTCGAGAGCGTAAAGGGCTATCGATACGGCGTGCAGCTCGCCAGCTTCTATCAGCAGGGGGATTTTCTGCCGCACGTAAAGCTCATGGAAACGGGCTTCACCGACCACGAGCCGATGCGGGATTTCGGGCTGCCCTACGCGTTTATACGCAAGCCGCGCCCCTACGACACGACTACGCTTAACTACAACTGGCAGATCTGGGAGACTCAGGCGTTCTCGGTCTACACCAACGCCACGGACAATATCGACGAGCCGTCCGCGAAGCTCGCCGTCGACGCGATTTTGAGGTTTATGGCGCTTCGCGGAGTTATCCGCGCGAAAGTCCCCGGCGGCTATATCACCGAGCTGCTTGAGGAAAGCTCGCTCGTGCAGATACACTCTACCGCCGCAGGGATCTACAAGAGCTTCGTGCAAACGGGCGACGAGTTCCGCAGGGGCGATATTCTCTGCGAGATAACCGACCCGCTCGACGGCAGCGTTATTCGCCGGATAGCCGCGCCCTGCGACGGGATCGTGTTCTTCCGCTACAACCGTCCGCTGGAGTTTGAAAATACCGTGCTGTATAAGATCATCCCCATATAAAAATGCTTCGGGGCAGAGTATACGACCCGCTTTTCCGCGCCCCTCCGCAAGAGCTTGGCAAATTAGATCACCGTGACCCGACGGTTCCTGTTTTCAAAGCACAACGACCTTATTTTTCCCCGTTCTCTTAGCCTCATAAAGCGCGGTATCGACGCGTGTGCAGAGCACGTCCACGGTATCGTCGGGCTTCGCTTGGGTAACTCCGAGGCTTATCGTCTGCATTCTCGCGAGCGGGAATGTGATATTCGCGAAGCATTGCCGAACTAAATCGGCAATAAGCGCGGCGGAGGACACGTCCGTGTTGTGCAGCAGCATCATAAATTCCTCTCCGCCCCAGCGCCCCGCCGCAGAATTGTTCGCGTAAGAGTTCTGCTTGCCGTTCAGGATATTCGCGAGAGCCACAATGACGTTATCGCCCTCCTGATGCCCGTAGGTATCGTTGACCGACTTGAAATTGTCGATGTCCATCATTATCAGCGAGAAGCTCTCCTTGTTTTCAAGGCTTTGAGTTATCTGCGACTGTATCTCCTTGCGGTTGAACAGCCCCGTAAGCCCGTCCACAATGGCGGCGGTTTTCAGCTTTGCGTTCATAAATTCCAGCTTGCGGTTGGTATCCTCAAGCTCCATTGCCGTAACGCTGATGAATGTGGCAAGTCTCGACGCCAGCGGCACCCTCGTCCGCAGCTCCTCGTTGACCGGCGCGCTTCTGTCGGGCTCCCGCTTTTCGCCCTCGCGCATTGCGGCTATTACCAGCGTGACGTTATGCTGATTGAGGTTGTCGCCGAAGCGTATAAACTCCCCGTGCGAGAAAAATCCCACGGAGGGCGCGATTTTCTTGAAAGGATAGATCTCAAAGGTAGGCTCCTTATCCGACCAGAACGCGCGTCTCGCCGCGCAGGAGAATATATGTATAACATCGGGGCAGAACTCGGCGATGCGCTCACTGTCCTCGCGGATAGTCTCAACGATAGTCGTCGGGTCGCCGTAGGAGAGCCTTACAACGGAGCCCATATCGATATCCGAAGACATGGTTATGGAATCGTCCTCGTTGCTCGAAAGCGGCGTGCGCAGTATCGTGGTGTTGTTATGGTCGTACAAAAGCGGGAACTCCAGCGTGTTGTAGAAGAAATTCTTATCGTTTTTGATATTGAGATACTTTTGATAGACCTGATACGCGGGAACGCCGTCCAGCTCCCGCAAAACCGAGCCCTCGGACTTCGTGACGGTAAATTTTCTTCCGAGAGGCTTCCAGCCCGTGGCGCTGATGGACTCAACATAAAGATCCTCGCCGCCGTAAAATATGACCAGAACCGCCTTTTCGGAATAGCCGAAGCCCTTGGAGAACACCGCCGAATTGTCGCTTGTGATGTCCTCGCTGCACGCCACTCCGCCAAAGATGCGCACTCCGCTCGTCACGTCCCTCAATCCGTCGCAGAAGCGCGTCGAGGACTCCTCGGGTATGGTGAAATACAGCTCTATCGCCTTTACCCACGGCTCTTTTCTCGTGCTTTCGAGTATCTGCGCGGTCACCTCGTCATAGCTTTGCCCGGACAGGTCGTATTGAAAAAGCTTGACCCGTGTGGTCGGCTTTTCAAATTCGGTGCAGAGAACCGTCACCTTTTCCGAAAGCTGACAGTTTACAATATTACCGCTTGTGGTACAGCCGAAATAGAGAGCCTCGGGGAACGCCTTTTCGATAGCTCCGCAAACCTCAGTTACCTCGTCGCGGCGAATACCCTCGCTCAAAACCGTAAAGACCCTTTTGACGCCCGAGCCGCACTCGACGCTCGAGCCGCACTCGACGCTCGAGCCGAGACCCGAAAGGCACCGCTCAAACGACGCGGCGTCGGTATAATCAAGCTTTGTCTGTTTCATATTGTCCGCTTCTCCTTATCAAAAAAATATATACTTATATGTATTATAACACATATCGTTCCAAAAGTCAACCATTATTTTCCGGGAGGTATGCCCGAACGCGCGGTTTATAAGAAGTCCGGGACGAAAAAAGCATCACGCCGTACCTTATGTGTTTTCGGTATTTAATTTTTTCGGAACCGATAAAATTTCCCCGATTTAATTATCGCATAACTCGAACTGCAAAAAACCGCAATTTTTTTCGTCGTCACGGCAATTTCCAAATTTTAACTTAAATTTACAGTACTTCCAAATATTTACATCTCAAAACCGCAAAAATCTGCAAATAACTGCAAAACGGCTGCAAAAAACTGCACGCTAACTGCAAAATACTGCACGAAAAGGGACAAATTCAAACGATTTGTCCCTTATTCCCTTGCGCTTTGCAAGTTTCCAATTAAAAAAATTCATTTTCGCCCATGAAGCCCAAAACGCGATATCCGAATTGTCCATGCCTCGGCGGGCTTATCGGCTATCCCAATACGCCTTGATAACGTTTTTCGTTGCCGACAACCGTCCGCGCACACCCGTATCCAATAGCCGCTCTGCCCCTCGGACGCGAGATTATACCGCAGACCTATCCCCACATAGTTGTCCGCCCCGCCGCGCTCGTCGAGCCTTACGTCGGCGCTTACGCTGTAATCGCTCCAGCGGTCGTCGCCGAAATTCGTCACGGGGTCGGGCGTCCAACCCCATTCCTCCGCCCTCAGCTCCTCGGTAATGATCTGGCAAAGATAATTGTTTCCGCTGCCGTCCGTCCGAACCTCAAACGCGCCGCCTATATCGGTAGTATAGCGCGGAGCATAGCCCCTTGACGGAAGATAGTCCGCGCCGAATTTACCGTATCGGTAATCGTCGCGGTAGGGCAGCTCGAGAACGTTGTTTTCGCGCTTGTCGGGGTTTTTAAAGTACTCCCCGTCGAAGCTTATGTCAACGGTCGAGACGGTTATTATCGACGACGGCTTGACGGTGACGGAAAAGCCGTATGCTCCGTCGCCGCTGCCCGTCGGAACGACGCTTTCCCTTAATTTGAAATAATTCTCGTCGTAATTTGCCTTGTCGTTTTCGGGACCGCGCGTTTCCCAAACGTAAACCCTCGACGGCGCTTTGGCGAGATTTGACACGGTAAAATCGTACCGAATATCCTTATCGGTCGTATTGACGATAACGGTGCCGTAATCGCCCGTTTTCAAGTCCGCGGCGGTCATATAGCTGTAAACCGCGCCGACAAGAGCGTGACCGTCGCCGCCCTCCTTAGCGTCGCAATAGCAGGCGTTATCGATAAACGCCCAACCCTTTTTGAAAAAGCGCGAAAAATGCAGCTGCATAAAAAATCCGCTTTCAAGATGAAAATATCCGCTCCACGGACTGTTTGCGGTAATGAGCTGCTTGTGGCAGAAGGTAACGCCGTCGTAATACGCCGCGATGGCGGGCTGATATTCGCACAGCGTCATACCGCCGCAGGGGTACATCGCGATAAAGCGGTTCGCAATGTCGAGAACGCCGTTTATCCCGCTCAGCCCCGATTTCGTCTCGTCATAGCGGCACGTCCCCTCGGAATAGGACATAGGAGGGCTTGCCTCGGAGAACCACAGCTCCTTGCCGTATTCGTCGGCGAGTTTTCTCGCGGCGTCGGTCGCGAAGCTGATATAATGCGCCCCGACCACGTCCACGGCGTTCCGCAGCTCCTCGTCGTTTATCAGCTCCTCGGCTATGTACCAAGCGTGCTCCGCGTCGCCCGCGACTATCTTTAGCGTATTATTTTATCCCGCGCGTTCCGTAGGCGTTCGGAACGTTGTAAAAATACGGCGCGTAGGTTATCGTAACCGTAAAGCAAAACACATGCCGCTGAAATTGTCAAGCGCGGAAGAATATTGACTTTTAGCCTTAAAAAACTCCGAAATCCACTTGAAATTTTTGTTTGAAAGTGATATAATAGTTGCTGTGATAACGGCAAGGGAGTTTGACATGAAGGACTTGAGCGGGCTTTCGGAGGTGTATGAGAGGCTGTGCCGACAGCGGGGGAGCTTGCACGGCAGGAGCGGCTTTTGACCGAGATAAGGTGATACAGTATACGGATAAACATAAACATAAACGGAAGGAGCTTCTATGGGTTACGGGGGTTTGGCGATAGTCGGGATCATATTTTGCATAATTATCGCGATATTTACAGGAATGCTGATAACGGGTCTGGCATTTGTCGTTACAGGCGTTGTGAAATACGTTAAAAACGGCAGAACATTCACGGCAGGGTCGAAAAAAACATTGATTATCGGTATATGTCTTGCCGCTCTGCCGCTCTTGTCGCTCATTACGACAGGAATAAGTAAGGTCAGCGAAAGCGTAAACAACAGCCGCGATCTGTATTATCAGGCAACTTCGGGCACCGCGGACGGTATGCGGCGCATACTGGAGAGCGGCGTATCCCCCGACTGCAAGGCTTTTGACCGTTCGATGAAGCTCAATGCTCCCGCCGAGGGCACGGAGACTACGATACTCGGCTATCTCGTGATATATTACAACGACAATCGCAACGAACGCGAGCAATACGGCGAGAAGATACAGCTTCTTATTGATTACGGCGCGGACGTCAATCGAAGGATGGGCTATCTTTCAATGCCCGATGTGATCGTTACGCCGCTGCTTATGGCGGTCGACGGCAGAAACAGCGATGTGACGGAGCTTTTGCTGAAAAACGGCGCGGATGTCAACGCACGCTATCAAGACGGAAAGACCGCGCTGGAAAAGCTTAATTCCGATATTGAATATTACGGTCCCGACGGTTATCGGTATGATGAAGATTTTTATAACAACCTTTTGAGTGTAAGAGATGTTTTGTTGAGATACGGTGCAAAACGGTAAAACAAAAATAACACAGAACGGAGCAAGGAAAGATGACATTTAAGGAACTGCTTGAAAACAAGGAATTTGTGCTGCTGGACGGGGCAATGGGAACAATGCTCCAGAAGAGCGGCTTAAAGCTCGGCGGCATTCCCGAGGAACTTAACTTCACAAATCCCGAGCTTATTGAACAAATACACAAAAAGTATATAAAGGCGGGGGCAATGGCTGTCTACGCGAACACCTTCGGCGCGAACCGCCATAAGCTCGCCGACAGCAAGTATTCCGTTGCCGAAACGGTGAAAAAGGGCATTGAAATAGCGAAAAAAGCCTGCGCGGGAACGGACGCTCTGGTAGCTCTGGACGTGGGCTCGCTCGGCGTGATGCTGCGCCCGACGGGAGACCTCCCCGCGGACGAGGCTTACGATATGTTCAAGGAGATAATGCTCGCCGGCAGGGACGCGGATTTCATCGTCCTCGAGACCATGACCGACCTTATGGAGATAAAGACCGCCCTGCTCGCCGCCAAGGAGAACACAGACCTACCCGTCGTCTGCACCATGACGTTCGAGAAGAATTTGCGCACGTTCACGGGATGCACGGTCGCTTCCATGGCGCTCACGCTCGGCGGCATGGGCGCGGACGTTATCGGCATGAACTGCTCGCTCGGACCGGACGAGGCTATGCCTATCGTCGACGAGCTGCTCAAATGGAGCGAGGTGCCCGTGCTCATTCGCCCGAACGCGGGCTTGCCCGACCCGAAAACCAACGAATACAACGTCACGCCGTCCGAGTACGCGGACATTATGGCAAGTATCGCGGACAAGGGCGTAAAGGTTCTCGGGGGCTGCTGCGGAACCTCGCCCGAGTTTATCGCCGAGGTCGCGAAACGGCTTGACGGAAGAAAATTCAAGCGCGAATTGCCCGAAATACCCGCGGCGGTCTGCTCGGCGAATACCGTCGTGACGATAGATACCGTCTGCGTTATCGGCGAGCGCATAAACCCCACGGGCAAGAAGCTCTTCAAGGAGGCGCTCAAGCGGCGCGACCTCGACTACATAATGAAGCAGGCTATCGAGCAGACCGAGGGCGGCGCGGAGATACTCGACGTGAACGTCGGGCTGCCCGACATCGACGAAAGGGAAATGATGCTCGCGGCGGTCGACGCGGTGCAGTCCGTGACCGACGCGCCGCTCCAGATAGACACCACCGAGACGGAGGTGCTCGAGGCGGCTCTGCGGAACGTTTCGGGCAAGCCTATCGTCAACTCCGTAAACGGCGAGGACGAAAAGCTGGAAGCCGTGCTGCCGCTCGTCAAAAAGTACGGCGCGGCGGTCATCGGCTTGGCGCTCGACAAGGACGGCATCCCCAAAACCGCCGAAAAGCGCTTCGAGATCGCCGAGAAGATACTGAAACGCGCTCTGGAATACGGCATCCCCAAGCGCGACGTGTATATCGACTGCCTCACGCTAACCGCCTCGGCGGAGCAGGAGAACGTCCCCGAGACCGTCAAGGCTATCCGCATGGTTCGGGAGCGCTTGGGGCTGAAAAACGTCCTCGGCGTGTCAAATATCTCGTTTGGGCTGCCGAACCGCGAGCTTGTCAACACTACTTTTCTCACAATGGCGATGAACAGCGGGCTCGACCTTCCGATAATGAACCCCAACTCCGCGGCGATGATAGGCGCGGTGCGGGCGTTTCGGCTGCTGTCGGGGTACGACAAAAACGGCGCGGAGTTCATCGAAAAATACGCGAACGCCAAGCTCGTCACTCAAGCCGTCGGTTCGACGGCAAGCGCTGCTGCTGCGCCCGAAAGCGGAACGGATATCTCCCACGCGATAGCGAGCGGCTTGAAGGCCGAGTGCGCCGCCGCGGCGGAAAAGCTCCTCGCGGAGGGCATGGAGCCCATGGAGCTTATCAACGAAAAGCTCATTCCCGCGCTGGACGAGGCAGGGGAGAGGTTTGAAAAAGGAAAAATTTTCCTGCCGCAGCTCATTCAATCCGCGGGCGCGGCTCAGGCGGCGTTCGACGCGGTGAAAAAAGCGCTCTCGGAACGCGGCGGCGCAAGCGAGAGCAGGGGAAGGGTAGTTCTCGCGACGGTCAAGGGCGACGTTCACGATATAGGAAAGAATATCGTCAAAACGCTGCTCGAAAACTACGGCTTCGAGGTCATCGACCTCGGCAAGGACGTTGAGTACCAAGCCGTCGTGGACGCGGCAATAAAATACGACGTGCGGCTCGTCGGGCTGTCCGCGCTGATGACGACGACGCTCAAAAGCATGGAGGGCACCATAAAGCTGCTTCATGACAACAACGTCAACTGCAAAATAGTGGTGGGCGGCGCTGTGCTCACGCCCGAGTACGCCGAGAAAATAGGCGCGGATTTCTACGCCAAGGACGCCAAGGAGACGGTCGACGTCGCGCGGCGCGTATACGAATCTTTGGAGGGATAATTGTGGGAAAATCGGCTGTACGGGATCTGACGTCGGGCTCGCCTATGCGCCTTATCCTCGGCTTTATGTTGCCGCTGCTGCTGGGCATGCTTTTTCAGCAGTTTTACAATATGGTGGATACGATAGTCGTCGGGCGCTATCTCGGCGTTGACGCGCTCGCGGGCGTGGGCTCCACGGGCTCGATAAACTTCCTCGTCATGGGCTTTGTTATCGGCGTCAGCGCGGGTTTCGCGATACCCGTCGCGCAGAAGTTCGGCTCTCGCGACGAGGACGCGCTGCGCAAGTACGTCGGAAACACGCTCTGGCTCGCCGCCGCGCTGGCGGCGGTGCTGACTACCGCGACCTGCCTGCTGTGCTCGAACATTCTTCATCTTATGAATACCCCCGACAAGGTATTCTCCGAGGCATATGATTACATTTTTGTCATTTTTCTGGGAATTCCCGTAACGTTTTTGTACAACATTCTCTCGGGAATAATCCGCTCGCTCGGCGACTCCAAAACGCCCGTGATTTTTCTGGTAATATCCAGCATACTGAACATCATACTGGATATTTTTATGATAGTGGCGCTGAAAATGGGCGTTTCGGGCGCGGGCTGGGCGACGGTCATCTCGCAGCTCGTTTCGGGGCTGATGTGCCTTATCTTCATTGTAAAGCGCTTTGAGATACTCAAGCTGAAAAAGGACGATTTAAAGCCCGATCCGTATTACATAGGCAGGCTTTGCGCCTCGGGACTGCCCATGGGCTTGCAGTACTCGATAACGGCGATAGGCTCGATACTGCTCCAGACCGCCGTGAACGGTCTCGGACCGTCATATATGGCGGCAGTGACGGCGGGCAGCAAGGTCAGTCAGCTTATGTGCTGCCCCGTCGACGCAATGGGCAGCACCATGGCGACCTACGGCGGACAGAACGTCGGCGCGGGGAAGATAGAGCGCGTCAAAAAAGGGCTTCAGGCGTGCTCGCTGCTCGGTGTGATATGGGCGGTGCTGGCGTTCGGCATCGTGGCGCTGTTCGGCGGGAACCTCGCGATGATGTTTGTCGACAAAAACGACGCGCAGTCCGCCGAGGCGATATCCGAGATAATTTCCCACGCGCATCAGTTCCTTGTTTCAAACGGCGCGTTTTACTTGCTGCTCGCGTTTGTGAACATCGTGCGCTTCCTCATACAAGGAATGGGCTTTTCGCAGGTCGCCGTCTATTCGGGAGTGTTCGAGCTCGTCGCGAGGGGCGCTTTCGGATTGTGGGTAGTGCCGCTGTTCGGCTACAACGCGGTATGCTTCGCTAACCCCACGGCGTGGATACTCGCGGATATGTTTCTGTTCCCGACGTATTTCGCGTGCTACAAGAGGTTAAAAAGACGAACGAAATAAAAAAAGCCGCGCAGGCTTTTGCCGTGCGCGGCGCCGTATTATGCGTTCACGATCATTGACAGTATTGAAAAATAATGGAAAACGCTCCCCGCGACCGTGAAAATATGCCAGACGGAGTGGAAATATTTCTTGGACTTCATCGCGTAGAAGATTATCCCGACGGTGTAGCACAGCCCCCCGATAAGCAAAAACCACAGCGATACCGCCGTGCAGCTCTCAATCATTGGCTTTACCGCGAATATCACCACCCAGCCCATCGCGACGTAGCAGACGACGGACGGCTTGCGGAATTTCTCGAGGTTTACGGAGTTCATCACGATCCCGAGCGCCGCCGCGCCCCAGACGACGCCGAAAAGCGTCCAGCCGAGCGCTCCGCGGAGCGGTATCAGCGTGATCGGCGTGTATGTCCCCGCTATCAGGAAAAATATGGTATCGTGATCCATTATGCGGAAAAACGTTTTTGCTCTGCGGTTAGTGAGCGCATGGTACAGCGTGGACATCGTGTACAAGACTATCAGCGAAGCGCCGTACACCGCGGAGCTCACCACGCCCCAAGCGTCCGAGTAAGCCGCCGCGAAAACTATCAGCACAGCCGTTCCCGCTATCGCGAGCAAGCCGCCCACGCCGTGAGTTACCGAATTGAATATCTCCTCGCCGAGCGTATACCTTTTGGTTATATCCACCGCCGCGGTATTGTTTTTCATATAAATCCCTTCTTCCTGCCTTATAATACCACCAAACGCCGCCTTTGTCAAGTGTTATCACGCGATTTTCTTGATTTTTCACAATTCTTTCCGAAATTTCACATTTCTGTCACTTTGATATAAAAATCGTTTTTTGCTTGACACAAATGGGATTATGTGGTAAAATAAAAGGTGCTTGGAAAATATTATTACCCGAAAGGCAAATTTTATGAGAAAATTCTTTACGATACTGATATGTAAGCTCGCGTATTTTGCGGGGCATCTGATAGGGCGCGGCTCCAGCCTCCCGGGGGAGATAGCGCTGAAAATGTATCCCGATATACTGTCGAAAATAAAGCTCCCCGATACGGTCATCGCCGTCACGGGCAGCAACGGCAAGACCTCCACCGTCGAGATGATAACGCACGTTCTCCGAAAGCAGGGAAGGCGCGTCGTCTCCAACAAGGAGGGCTCAAATCTTGACA
Source organism: Lachnospiraceae bacterium (assembly GCA_023664705.1). Lineage (GTDB taxonomy): Bacteria > Bacillota > Clostridia > Oscillospirales > Ruminococcaceae > CAG-115. The sequence goes on from JAMPFE010000024.1 coordinate 27,371, forward strand.
GCGGCATCGCGGCGGTCATATTGTACAACTGCACGCTCGGGGGGCGCTTTAAGGGCGACGCGCTCGTGCTGGAGACGGACGAGCGCTACGCAAAGCTCACGTACAGATATTTTTCGCCGACATACTACGTCGTCACCAACCTCTACCGCGACCAGCTCACGCGCAACGGTCATCCCGAGTGGGTCTGCGAGTATATCCGCGAGAGCGTTACCGACGACTGCACGCTTATCCTCAACGCCGACGACCCGCTGATTTCGCAGCTCGGCAAGGGGCGCGAAAACACTGTTTGGTTCGGCATGGACAAGCAGTCCTTTTCCACAGCCGAAAACACCTCCGTCTACGACGACGGCGCGTTCTGCCCCGTCTGCAAGAGCCGTATGCGCTACGAATACCGCCACTACAACCATATCGGCGCGTATATCTGCGACAGCTGCGGTCATCAAAAGCGCCCGACCGATTTCACGGTGACGAGCGCCGACCTGCAAAGCGGCGTTATCTCGATAAACGGCAAATACGATATAACGCTCGGTTTTAAGAGCATTTACAATGTCTACAATGTCCTCGCCTGCTTCGCGGCGTGTTCTCTCGCGGGGGCAGCCCCCGAGAGCATTGCCGCGGAAATAAGCGACTACGTGCTGAAAAGCGGGCGCGTCGTCGAGTACACCCTCGGCGAAAGCGAGGGCACGTTCCTCGTTTCCAAGCACGAGAACTCCGTCTCCTACGACCAGTCGATACGCTATATTCTCGGTCGGAACGAGCCCTGCGGCGTTATCATCATCGTCGACGCGGTCAGCCGCCGTTATTCCACGGGCGAGATAAGCTGGCTCTGGGACGTCGATTTCGAGCTGCTGAACGCCCCCTGCGTGGAGCATATCTACCTGCTAGGCGCGCACGCTCCCGACCTTGAGGCGCGCTTCTCCTACACCGATATACCGCCCGAAAAAATCACGGCTGTGAGCGATATAGACGCCGCCGTGAACGAGATCGCCGCGAAAAAACACGCGCGGCTGTACACTGTGACTTGCTTCTCGGACAAGGCGAAATTCCTGTCCAAGGTAACGGTAAAGTGAGGTAAGCTATGAAGATCCTTCATTTGTTTCACGATTTAATGAACCTCTACGGCGACTACGCGAACGTCCTCGCGCTGGAGCGCGCGCTCGCCGAAAGGGGAGAGGAGAGCGAAATAATGCGCCGCTCCGTCGGCGACAGCCTGTATTTCTCGGAGTTCGATTTTATCTATATAGGCTCCGGCACCGAGCGCAGCCAAAAAGCGGCGCTGGAGTATCTGCGCGGTTACGGCGATGCGCTGAAAAACGCCGCGGAAAGCGGCGCGGTGATACTCGCGACGGGCAATTCGTTCGAGATGTTCGGCAGGAAGATAACCGACCGCGACAAAAAGGTCTATGAGGGGCTCGGACTGTTCGATTTCATCACCGAGGAGGGCAAAGAGCGCGTCGTCACCGACAGCGAGGTCGAGTTCGAGGGCAGACGGCTCATCGGCTTCGTCAACAAGGCAAGCGACGTCTACGGCATAAAAGAGCCCTTCTTCACGGTGGAGCAGGGCGCGGGCAACAATATCAACGATACCGTTTGCGAGGGCGTTCACATCGGCAATTTCTACGGAACGCACATCATCGGACCGCTGCTGATACGCAACCCGTTCATGGCTGAATATTTCGCGGAGCTGCTGCTCTCGCGCGAATGACAAAAATTTCCGCGGTTGACATTTTTGTCATAATGTGCTACAATAAAAAGTAACAACAACCTTTGCGATTGGAGTTTCATATGAAAAAATTATCCGTAAGATCGGCGGCGTTGGTTCTGGCGGCGTTTTTATTGTGCACGGGCTGCTCGGGGAACGTCACCTCCTATGAGGAGAGCGGCTCCTCGTCCGTCTCCGACAGCTCATACGGCGAAAGCCCGACCTCCTCTTCAAGCTCCTCAAGCGGCTCGTCATCGTCGTCGAGCAGCTCATCATCATCGTCAAGCAGCAGTTCATCATCAACGTCGAGCAACTCATCGTCAACATCAAGCAGCAGTTCATCGTCAACATCAAGCTCCCAAAGCTCCTCGAGCAGCGCCGAAAGCTCATCCGAGAGCTCGTCGCAGAGCAGCTCCGCTCCCCAAAGCGCTCAAAGCTCCCAAAGCGAACCCAAGCAGCCCGACAGCGGCGGCGTTTCGTTCTCGTGGAGGGCGGACAACACATGGGAGGAAAACGGCAATAAATGCGGGTCGTGCGAGCTGACGATAAATAACGGCTCGTCAAGCAATATAGGAGGATGGAAGGTGAGTTTTGAAGTGCCGAACGGATTTAAATTCTCAAGCTCCTGGAACGGCAATTTCAGCGTGAGCGGCAGCACAGCGACCGTAAGCAACGCCGATTACAACGGCGATATCCCCGTCGGCGGAAGCGTCGGCTTCGGGTTCAATTACAGCAGCCCGACAGCCTTCACGCCGCCCCAAACGGTCGATTTCAACGGCTCCCGAACAAGCGCCCCGAGCGGCGGCAACGGCTCAAACGGCGGCAGTAACGACCAAAATCAAGGCGGCAATAACAATAATACCGACCGAAACGACCAAACCGAGCCCGCCCCGTCGGGCACGGTAAAGGAGCTCCTCGAGCGCTCCGACAAGGCAAAGCAGGGCGACGACTGGCTGCATACCGACGGCAACAAAATACTCGACAAGAACGGCAAGCAGGTGTGGCTCACGGGCGTGAACTGGTTCGGCTACAACACGGGCACCAACACCTTCGACGGCTTGTGGAACAGCAATCTGCGCGCCTCGGTAAAGGGCATCGCCGACCACGGCTTTAATCTGATACGCGTGCCCATTTCCGCGGAGCTGCTCAACCGGTGGTCTCGCGGGGAGTACCCCAAGGCGAACTACAACAACGCCTCAAATCCCGAGCTCAACGATATGAACAGCCTGCAGATCTTCGATTATTTCCTCAAGCTCGCCGAGGAGAACGGCGTCAAGGTAATGCCCGATATCCACTGCGCCGAGACCAACGCCATGGGTCACAACGTCAATCTCTGGTACACCGATAAGGTCTCCGTCGACGAATATTACCATGCTCTGGAGTGGATAGCCGACCGCTACAAGGACAACGACACGATAATCGCTCTCGACATCAAAAACGAGCCCCACGGCAAGCCCTACGAGGGCAGCGCCGCGGCGATATGGAATAATTCCACGGACAAAAACAACTGGAAATACACCGCCGAGACCGCCGCGAAAAAGGTTCTGGCAAAAAATCCCAACCTGCTGATAATGGTCGAGGGCACCGAGATATATTCCAAGAAAAACGGCGACTATTCGTCAACGAACAACGACGACTACTATTTCAACTGGTGGGGCGGCAATCTGCGCGGCGTCAAGGATTATCCCGTAAACCTCGGGCAGTACCAAAACAAGCTCGTCTATTCCCCGCACGACTACGGTCCCACGGTCTACGAGCAGCCGTGGTTCCAAGGGGGCTACAGCTATGACAGCCTTATCCGCGACTGCTGGCAGGACAACTGGCTCTACATACACAAGGACAACACCGCGCCGCTGCTCATCGGCGAGTGGGGCGGCTTTATGCGCGAGCCCAACCTCACATGGATGACCTGTATGCGCCGCCTGATAAAGGAAAACCACCTCAACCACACGTTCTGGTGCTACAACGCGAACTCGGGCGACACGGGCGGTCTCGTTCTCGACGATTTCACCACGTGGGACACGGAAAAGTACAACTTCGTCAAGGAGGTCCTCTGGCAGGAGGGCGGAAAATTCGTCGGTCTCGACCACGAGATACCCCTCGGCGCGAACGGCATCACGCTCACAGCCGCAAAGGGGCTGTAATCGCGAATACGGCGGTTGACTTTTGGAACAATATATGATATAATTATTTTACAATATTACTAGGAGGTATTTTTATGGAGCTTTTAAAGGATAAGGTCGCTTTCGTAACGGGCGGCACGCGCGGAATAGGATACGCCATCGTGCATACGTTCCTCGAAAACAAGGCAAAGGTAGTGCTCTGCGGCTCGAGACCCGAGACCGCCCGGAAGGCTGTCGACGCGCTCAAGGCCGAAAACAGCGCCTACGAGGTAGAGGGAATGTCTCCCGACCTTACGGACTACGCAAGCGTTGAAAAGGCGATAAACGACGTCAAGGCAAAATACGGCAGGATAGACGTCGTTGTCAACAACGCGGGCATAAGCGCTTCCGACCCGCTGTACAATTACGACCCCGCGAATTTCGACAAGATAATGCAGCTTAACGTAAATTCCTGCTTTTATACGGCAAGAGCGGCGGCTCCCGTAATGAAAGAAAACGGCGGCGGCGTTATCCTCAACACCTCGTCCATGGTATCGATTTACGGGCAGCCTGCGGGCGTGGGATACCCCGCCTCCAAATTCGCGGTGAACGGTCTCACCAAGTCGCTCGCGCGCGAGCTTGCCAAGGACGGCATACGCGTAAACGCGGTCGCTCCGGGCGTTACCGACACCGATATGGTCTCCGCGCTCCCCGAGCAGACGCGGCAGTATATCACCTCGACGATCCCCCTCGGCAGGATAGGCACGCCGCAGGACGTCGCGAACGCGTTCCTGTTCCTCGCGAGCCCGCTCGCGTCCTATATCACGGGCGAGATACTCTCGGTCGACGGCTGCGCAAGAACATGACGGTTGACAGTTTACAGTTGGCAGTGCGCCGTTTTGCGGCGCACTCGGCATTTTCGGGGCAGGGCAGGGGAGCGCGGGCTGCAAATCAATGCAAATTTTCGGCAACCCAAAACAGTTAGTACATCTATTTCCAAATTTTAACTTTATTTTACATAATTTCCAAATATTTACAGCGCAAAACTGCAAATATGTGCAAATAACTGCAAAACGGCTGCAAAAGACTGCATCTCAACTGCAAAAAGCTGCAAAATAATACACATATTATCAACGATTTGTGCATTTGTATATTTTTTTGCAATTTCCCAATTAAAAACTTGCATTTCCGCGATTGCGGGGGAGGACAAGATGTTTGCGGTAATTGACACCGAAACCACATGGCGCGACGAGGTAATGTCGATAGGCGCGGCGCTCTCCGACTTCGAGAGCCTAAAGCCCATTGCAATGCGGTATTACATACTCACGCCCTACAAAAATCACGGCGGCATGTATTCCGGCGCGCTGTACGTCCGAAAGCCCGACTTCGAGGGCTCACGAACGGCGGTAATAAGCGATTTGCGCGCTTTTTTACAAAGCGAAAGCGTGACCGATATTTTCGCGTATAACGCGCTTTTCGATTATCGGCATCTGCCCGAGCTGAACGATTTTGCATGGTACGATATAATGCGGCTTGCCGCGTATCGGCAGTATAATGCCAAAATCTCTTCCTCGGACTGTTATTCTACGGGCAGATTGAAAAGGGGTTACGGCGTAGAGAACATCTATCGCATGCTCAGCGGAAGAACCGATTACCGCGAGCTGCACAATGCCCTTACGGATGCAGCCGACGAGCTGGAGATCATGCAAATGCTCGCCTTTCCCCACGAAAACTGTCAAATTGCAAGAATTGCCTTTTGCAGAGCGGCATCGCATGGTACGATATAATGCCGAAATCTCTCCCTATGTTACGGCACGGGCAGGCTGAAAAGCGGTTACGGCGTAGAGAGCGTCTATCGCATGCTCAGCGGAAGAGCCGATTACCGCGAGCTTCACAATGCCCTTTGCTGAACGGCTTCGCATGGTACGGTATAATGCGGCTTGCCGCGTATCGGCAGTACAATCCCAAGATCCCCGAGACACCGAATGTTACGGCACTGGCAGGCTGAAAAGCGGTTACGGCGTAGAGACATCTATCGCATGCTCAGCGGAAGAACCGATTACCGCGAGCTTCACAACGCCCTTTGCAGAGCGGCATCGCATGGTACGGTATGATGCGGCTTGCCGCGTATCGGCAGTACAATCCCAAGATCCCCGAGACACCGAATGTTACGGCACGGGCAGGCTGAAAAGCGGTTACGGCGTAGAGAGCATCTATCGTATGCTCAGCGGAAGGGTCGATTACCGCGAGCTTCACAATGAAAGTCCGATCTCTTCTTCAAGCAGCTCATCATCAACGTTGAGCAACTCGTCGTCAACGTCAAGCGCCGCTTCCTCATCAACGTCGGCCTTACGGATGCCCTCGATTAGCCGGAGATCATGCAAATGCTCGCCCATCCCCTCGAAAACTGTCAAATTGCAAGAATTGCCCTTGACAAAATGCAAAAAAAGTTGTATAATATATAATACCGATGTTGCCCGGATTTTATTTCGGCGCTGTTCCTTTTGCAAGATTTTTGGATATACGGCGTCATGGCGTGTTCGTTACTTGTTTTTTCGGTTAAAAATCTGTTTGACCGCATGTTTGACCACTTTAGGAAAATTTTATAAAATCGGGGTGTAGCCCAGTTGGCAGGGCGCGACATTTGGGAGCTTGGACGGGTTGGAGCGCTTGACAGAGCCGTTCATCTTACAAAGCCTTTGAACATACAGTATCACGGCGCTCTCGCCGCTCGGAATTTTCGGTCAAAAATCCGTTTGACCATATATTTGACCACTTTGAGAAAATTTTCGGAAAAATTTCATAAAATCGGGGTGTAGCGCAGTTGATAGCGCACCGCATTTGGGAGCTTGGACGGGTTGGAGTGCTTGGCAGAGCCGTTCATCTCACAAAGCCTTTTAACATACAGCACAACGGCGCTCTCGCCGCTCGGAATTTTCGGTCAAAAATCTGTTTGACCACATATTTGACCACTTTGAGAAAATTTTTGGAAAAATTGAATAAATCGGGGTGTAGCGCAGTTGATAGCGCACCGCATTTGGGATGCGGGGGTCGCGAGTTTGAGTCTCGCCACTCCGACCACAAACCGCATTACAAAGCCATTTGTTGGCTGTGTAATGCGGCTTTAATTTTATGGGGTAACTTTTTGTTACCCATACTTGAAACTACCGAAACGGTATCTTTGAAGGGTTCCCCGTTTTGGGGTGGGTGTTTTGCTTTGGCGTATTCTTTGTTTTATGCAGCTCAATTTTTGAAACCTAAACCGAGTCCTGTGTTGGGACTCGGTTTTTGGTTATGGGGTACGCATCTGTATCCCCATTTATGGTACTCCCCGAAACGCAGAGTACCCTTTGCAAAGGTAACGTAATCCGACCTTTGGCAACTCGGGGTCGTATTCTTCCCGAGTTGAAAATCCAATTCTGCCAAAACGGCAGTTTTGAAATGGTGCACCGATTCAGTGCGGAGGTTCTGTCCTGACGTATTCTTTGTTTACAGCGGCTCAATTTTTGAACGCTCTCGGTAACGTTTTGTTATTGAAGTTCAAAGGAGAACGATTCGTTCACCGTTTTCAGCCGTTCTTTCTCGGCTTTTATATCAGCCTTGACCTCCACTATCATCGCCGCGAGCTTTTCTTCGCATTCTGCTCTTGTTTTGGCATAGATGTTATGAGCTTCTCGCTTGCCGTAGGCGTTTGTCGGGGTGTATCTTCCTTCGTAAAGGTGGTCGTTTATCATCGTCACACAGCCTGTCCCTGATTTGCGCACCTTTGGCTTGTACGGCTCGAATTCGGGTTGGTCGGCATGTTCGTCTGCTTGCGAAATAGGGGCTTCTGTGCCGCCAATTTGGCGGTCTATCTTTGCTGCCGCTTGCCGTTGCATGGCATTTGTAATATGGCTGTAAATATCAATCGTGGTCGCCGAGGAAACATGACCGAGCATACTTGAAAGCGATTTTATATCCATTCCATTTTCGAGAGCCATAGTCGAAAATGTGTGCCCTTATGGTATAATAAAGACAAACGGAAAAATCCCATAACAAAGGGGTTT
>JAMPFE010000025.1 GCA_023664705.1 Lachnospiraceae bacterium
CCCTTTGTTATGGGATTTTTCCGTTTGTCTTTATTATACCATAAGGGCACAGTCATGCGTCATTGCTAGCTAATGCTAACATCTCAATACAGGAAATAGCCCGACGGTTAGGTCACAGCAACGTCGAGCTAACTTGGAAAGTCTATTCACACCTGTACCCTAATCAGGAAGAAAAAGCTCTTGAAATCCTCAATGACATTGAGGTAGATTGAGCAAAAAGCCGTAAAAAACGGGGATTTTTCGGGGATAAAAAGAAATAAACCGCATTACAATGCGGTTTAAGAGCAATTTGGCGGAAAGAGAGGGATTCGAACCCTCGAACGGGTATTAGCCGTTACACGATTTCCAATCGTGCGCCTTAGACCAGCTCAGCCATCTTTCCGTAATTATTCAACTATAATATTATATCACACTTTCCGAAATTTGTCAAGCACTTTTTAAAAAAATATGTAAAGCCGGGTTGCCCCGGCTCATCTCAGCGCTTGTTCTGGTTAGACTGGTTGGACTGGTTCTGCTGATTCTGCTGGTTCTGCTGATTCTGGTTCTGATTATTCTGGTTGGACATAATTAGTTCCTCCTGTGAACATTTTCACGAATATTTATTGCGGTTTTCTGCCGCAGTCATATTTTGTGCGAAAAGCTGCCCAATATACAAGGAACCGAAAAATTATTTTTTCAGGCGCTCGTGCGGCTCTACGGAAACGCTCTCCGCACGCGCGTCGCGATAAAGCTTCTCGAGACGGCAAAGCACGGCGTTCTCCTCGAAAATAAGCGAATCAATCGACGACGCGTCGGTAACGTTATCGAAGTTAGCGCGGATATCCGCCAAGCGCTCCGTCAGCTCGCCGCACTCCCGCGCGAAAGCTTTTCTCCGCGCGTCGGCGTCCGATTTTTTGTTTTTTGAAAGCAATCCCGAAATTTTCATAACGACCTCCCGAATATGTACATTTTATCTTCCTGTACATTATATTCGGGAGCCCCCTGTTTAATGACCGAAAAAGGCAAAAACGACAAGCCCGCAGACTATCCACGCCGTCATATCGGCAGTCAGCGCCGCGGGAACGGCATAGCGCGTTTTCCTCACCTTGACCGCCGAAAAGTAGACCGCCACGGTATAGAACGTCGTCTCCGAAGAGCCTATCAGCACCGCCGCGACGCGCTCCGCAAACGAATCCGCGCCGACGGACGAGGCGATCTCGTTGTACACCGCCATAGCCCCGCTGCCCGAAAACGGCCGCAGAATGACGAGCGGCACGACCTCCGACGGGAACCCCACCGCATTGCAAAACGGCTTCAGCAGCGCCGTCAGCGCCTCCACGGCACCGCTCGCGCGGAACATCCCGATGCACACCAACAGCAGCACCAGCGCGGGCAAAATATCCGCGCAGGTTTTCAGCCCCTCCGCCGCGCCCTCGCAGAACGCCTCAAACACGTCCACGCGCTTTATTGCCGCGTAAACCAGAACTGCCGCCGCAAGCGAGGGAATTATCCAGTTGGTAAAATCTGTCAATTGTCTCCCCTCTTCCGCGCAATTCTCCCCATGATTTTCGCCGCGAGCACCGCGACGACCGCCGCGTACACGGACACGATCCACACACACGGCAGTATGTCAAACGGATTTTCCGCGCCGTTCGCGGAGCGCAGAGCCGCCGCCGTCGCGGGAATGACCTGCAGGCTCGCCGTGTTCAGCACGGCAAGCAAAATCATATTGTCGGACGCCCGCCCGTCGGCGTTCTCAAGCTCGGCAAGCTCGCGCATCGCGGCGATCCCGAGCGGCGTCGAGGCGTTCCCGAGCCCGAGGATATTCGCCGCGAGGTTCATCGTAATCAGCCCGACCGCCCTGCTCCCCCTCGGCAGCCCCCGAAACAACGCGCACACTATCGGCGAGAGCAGCCGCGCGAGCTTCTCCGTCAGCCCCGCGCGCTCCGCGACCCTCATCAGCCCGCACCAGAAGCACATTATCCCGCACAGCGAAAAGACCAGCTCGACTGCCTCTCCCGATTTGGAAATTATGCTCGCGGAAAGCTCCGCCATTCGCCCGTTAAGAGCCGCGAAAATCAGCGATATTATGGGAATAATCACCAAAATTACTTTCATTTTCCAACATTTCCCCTTTATTTCCTTGTAAATTCGCACCATATTTTACATTTTTTGACATTTTTCTTTGGATAAATCCCACAATTTTAAAAAGATGTGTACTAAAAAATTTGACAAATTTACCCTAATATGGTATAATTATAATTGAAAAACAAGCATATCGGATTTTTGGCAAGGGAGGAAACGAAATGGTTAAATCTACCGGTATAGTACGAAAAGTTGACGAGCTTGGCAGAATTGTTATTCCGATTGAGCTGCGAAGAAATTTGGACATTGACGAAAAGGATAGTCTGGAAATATACGTCGAGGACGACCACATTATCCTGAAAAAATATTCGCCCGCATGTGCATTTTGCTCCAACGCTAGCGGCATAACAGTTTTCAAGGGTCGCAACATCTGCCGCGACTGCTTAGCCGAACTTAGCGAAATGCAAAAGACAGTTGCTCCGTAAACCCGAAACCGCCGCCCAAGCGGCGGTTTTGCTTTGTAAATAATATGCCGCGCGGACGAGAAAAATGCCCGCGCGGCAGTTTCATGCAAAAAAAATACGGTTTTACATTATTCTTACAGAAAAACGCCCCCGAACTATCGGGGGCGTTTCAATGGGACCGCCAAAGGCGGCTCGCCTTACTTTCTCTTCTTGGAAACGATCAGCGCGCCTGCCGCAAGTGCAGCAACGCCCATAATCGCCGCCATGCTGCCAACGCCCGTATCAACATTCGGCTCGTTCGTCGGCTCGGAAACAGTCGGCTCGGAAGCTGCGGGCTCCTCGGGAGCGGGCTCGCCGCTCGCGGTCAGCTTCTGGCTAGTGATAACGTACTTACTGAAGCTCTTCGCGGTAAATACGACCATACCGCCCTCGATCTTGCAGCTAACCTCCGTATACTTGCCGTCGTCCTCGATATGGTAAACAAACACGGTCTTGCCGGAAAGCGCCGCAGGAACGGGCACACTCACGGTAACAGCCGTCTTAGGCTGAACCTTATTGCCGTCCTTGTCGGTGAAAGAGAGGTCAAACGTAAAGGTCTCGTCCTTAGTCTCCTCGGCAACGGGCGCCGCGTTAAACTTAACCTCCTCGGGCTTCTCGAAAGCGTCCTTGGGCGCCTCTACAACGATGCCGGTGTCGCCGCTCGCGGGCTTAAACTCAACCTCGTCCTCCGCGGGAGCAGAGGGGGTAGACGGTGTAGAGGGCGTCGAGGGGGTAGTCGGGTTAGACGGAGTTACGGTCGTGCCGCCGCCCTCGTTGCCAGAACCGCCTGTTTTCAAAGGAACAGTAATAGTGGCATCTTTTGCCATATTGTTAATACCGTTCGCTGCACTTCCGTTAACGTTTATCTGATAGCCGATTTCCATAACTGTCGCGCTTGCTGCGATTGCAGTATCACCGCTCTTCAAGTTCGCGGGGATAGTCCATTCCGTGCTGTCGGAGGAAGTCCACATACCCCACTCTGCACCCGTCCACTTAATGTAAATGTAAAGACCAAAACCTTCGGAGGTGGAAATGCCGTTCGGCCAATCAAACACGCTCAAATCAACGCCTGTAAGCTTAAAGGTCTTGCCCGTAAGCTCCTCATAGGTTTTGCCGCTGAGACCCGCAACCGTTACAGCCTTATTGAGCTGCGCCGCCTTAGTAAAGCCCCACTCTGCTCCCCAAGGAGCGTCCGAAACAGTCAAGGTAATAGGATTAGCGGTGTCAAAAGGAATTTCATACGTGTTAGGGTCGGGGTCGGGATCAGGATCAGGATCTCCGCCGCCGCCTTCGCCCTCGCCAGGATATGTAAACGTTGCCGTAGCCTTAGAAACACTCGCAAAATTACCCAAAACCACCTTGATTCCAGAAGCATTCAAAAAAGCTTCAAAGTTCTCATTTGTAGAATCTATCTCGCAAGGGTTACCTCCAGCGCAACTCTTCCACGTATTAGTCTCTTGCAAATATCCATAGCCGCCTTTATCCGCCGACGCATTCGTTCCCTCAATCGCAACGGAAATTTTTTTGGATCCCGCAACAGCCGCCATAGCTGCGTCATTAAATGCAATTTCGGAAATCTTGCCCGCCTCATATGTATAGAAATCATGAGCTGTGCCGCTCAAATCAAGCGAAACTTTTGTCACTGTAGCAGTCTTAATTTGTACAGTAAAACCGTTAGCAATTACCGCCGATGCCTTGTCACCTATATTAGCAAGAGGTGAAACAGAAACTTTATCCGTAACCGTTATAGGATTATTTTCATCGCCGAGGACGGAGTAAACAAAATTCGCATCCCAATCAACTTCACCGTTCGCACCATTCGCGTTAACGCCAACCGTAAGAGTTGTAGGTGCCTCCGCATATGTTATTTTTACGGAACAGGAAGCTATATTTTGCTCAGTAACTCCCCAGTCACTCAATTGAGAGCTGGAAACAGTATATATCTTACCGTCCTCATTGCACACATCACCACTTGGAGCATTGGCGATATCATATATTACTACGCTAACAGGCTCTTTCGCCGTCGCGGCAGGAACATCATCCGCCCACGCCGTCGCCGTCAAAGAGCTCAATGCCACAGCGCCGGCGCAAACTGCGGCAAAGAATTTTTTAAAACTCATAAAAATCCCTCCAAAAATATAATTTTTTCCCATAAGCGCGCCACCGCGCCTTGAATAAATTATACCATATTAAAAACTTTGTTACAATTGCCAAAAATAACAAAACATTTTTTTTTTTTTGTATATTTTGCACAAAAAATCCGCAAAGCAAACAAAAAAGCGCCCCCGATTTCTCGGGAGCGCCCCAAAGCAAAACGCTTACTTTCTCTTCTTGGCAACTATCACAGCGCCCGCAGCGACAGCCGCAACGCCCACAACGGCAGCCACGCCCGCAACGCCCGTGTCGACGTTGTTCGCGGGAGCAGCGTTCGAGGTCTCCTCGGGCTTGCTCTCTTCGGGAGCGGGCTCGGAAGAAGTCTCCTCGGGCTTGCTCTCGGTCTCAGCGGGAGCAGCCTCGCCGCCATTAAGCGCATTGCCGTCAGCATCCAACAGCGTAAGCGACTCAATCTTAACGTCAACGCCGTAATTCTGAAGTGTAACGCTTACAAAATCATTATCGGGATTAAACGAAGAGGGAACGTTAACCTTAATAGCCTCGCCGCTCTTAGCGTTTGAAAACTCCTTGCCGTCATCAGCGGTAGACCATGCGCCGAGCTCGTCCCAGCCGCCTGTCTGTGTAATAAACTTACCGCCTGCCCACTCTGCGTCCTCTGCCCAAGTCAGAACGATTTCAAAAGCAGCTACCTTGGAAAGGTCAACACCGCTAAGGTTCTCGTTGTTCTCTTTCAGCTTAATCTGAAAGTTTCCGGAACCGTCGTCTGCACAGTTAGGAAGATCGGTTGTAATAGCCGCATTAGCAACAACAGCCATAGCGCTTACGGCAACCACGGAAGCAGCCGCGGCAGCCAAAATTCTCTTAATGCTCATTGTAAATTCCTCCAATTAAATTTTTTCCAAACAAAGCGCACGTCCGCGCTTGCTTCAACTTATATTATACACTATTGCGCAATTTAATGCAACTGTCCGATTAGCCAAATTTTACCGTTGTTTTTCGGCAAAACTTTGGCAATATCATACAAAAATATTCTTGCAGAAAAGCGCCCCCGATTTCTCGGGAGCGCCCCAAAGCAAAACGCTTACTTTCTCTTCTTGGCAACTATCATCGCGCCCGCCGCCAAAGCTGCCGCGCCGACTACCATAGCCACGCTGCCCACGCCCGTGTCAACGTTGCTTGCCGTCGTCGAGCCGCCGTTGTTGTCGGTCGCGGTGTTATCCGCAGCCGCAGGAGCGGGTGTCGGAGCCGTAACGGTACCCGCCTCGCCGACCTCAACAGCCGTAACGGTTATACCGTAGCCCTTTACTATCAGTCCCGCAAACTGCAGCGCGTCAACGTCGTCCGCAGTAAGCGTGTAATTTACGGTGCCGTCGCCGATAACGACCGCGTGACCGTCCTCCTGATTTTTCTCAACAAGACCGCCCTCCGCAAACGAGCTGCACTTCAGCTTAGACCAGCCGTTGCTGTTCTCGCCCACATAAACGAGGTTGTAATCCTGCGTTGTATCAATAGTAAACGTTACGGCAATAACGTCTCCCACCTTAACATCGGTAAACTGCTCAAAGCTGAACATAGCCGCCTTATCCCAGCCTGTTCCCACGTCAAACGGCTCCTCAAGCAGGTTTGTCGCCGCCGAAGCCACGGTCGCCATAGCGCTTACTGCAACAACGGACGCCGCCGCAGCCGCCAGAATTCTCTTAATGCTCATCTTAAATTCCTCCAATCATATTTTGTGAACCGCGCTCAAAGCGCATTCTATTCACTTAATATTATACCACTTTCGGTCGGCATATTTCAATTGTCCGTTTGTCCAATTTTTCACGCCAATATTTGGCAATAGTCACAAAACCGCCGTCATTTCCGCCTAACGTTCGGATTATCGCTCGGCTCGCGCATAATCGCGTCGTAGAGGTGCTTTGTCTTGCTCGACTTGCCGCGCTTTTTCTCCTTCAGCATATCGAGCTCCGACTGCTGCTCCTGCTCCCCGAAAACGTCCCTGTCCTCCGTCCAGATACCGCTCGGGGCGTTCTTCTTCGTCACCGCCCTCGGCAGCGGCTTGTCTCCGTGGTCGACAGCCTGTCCCGCATTGCCCGTCATACCGCTCTCCGACTGCTCCAGCACGTCGAAAATGCTCTCGATATCCTTAAACGGGTCCTCGTCAAGCTGCGGCGCGGTCCTCTCCTCGACCTCGCTTATATCCGTCAAGTCGAACGTCTCGGGCTCGGACGTCACGTCCATTTCGGGAGGAGCGGCGCTCGTCGGCACTCCCGCTATCTTCCCGTAAGCGCTGATAGCTGCGGCGTTTTTTCGGATAACTCTCGGCTTCGGCGCGGGAGGGGGCTCCAGCTGCTCCGCCCGAACAACGGGCTCGGGCTCGCCGTAGCGCCGCCCGTCCGACTCGTCGGTAAACTCAAACGTCTCCCCGTAACCGCCGCGCCCGTCGTTATCATATTCGGCAGCCCTCTGCGAACGTTCCGCCCGAGGGTAATCCTCCGCAAACCCGCCGCGAGCCTTTCCGCCGCGCTCTCCCAAGCCCGATGCCCCGAACGCATTTTCGCTGTTCACGGGCTCACCGTGCCGCGCCGCGAACGCGCTCTCGTCATTGCGCTCGCCCGACCGCACTCCGCGCCCGTCGCTATCGTATTCGGCAGCCCTCTGCGAACGCTCCGCCCGAGGGTATTCCTCCGCGAACCCGCCGCGAGCCTTTCCGCCGCGCCCTCCCGAGCCCGACGCCCCGAACGCATTCTCATCGCTTCGCTCCGCCCGAGGATAATCCTCCTTAAATTTGCCTCTCTCCGCCCCGAACGACGGCGTGAAGGCGTTTCTGTCGCTGTCCCTGCGCTCGAGAGGTCTCACGGGGATCTCCACGGAAACGGGCTGCTTTTCCTCCTCGATGCGCCGCAGCTCCTCAAGCGGACTGCGCGGCTTTGTCTCCGCGGCAGTCATGCCGAACGGCTGAAAGCCCGCGGGGTCGGCTTTCGCGGGATTTTCTCCCAAGCTCTCCCCGCCGCGGATAATATGCGAGATCTGCGGCTGCTCGTTCTTTCTGCGCTGCTTGCTCGGCGAGGTAAAGAATCCCTCTCTGAGCGCGCGCTCCTCCTCGGGGTCGGGCTCCGAGACCGCCTGCCGAATGTCGCTGCGGCTTATCCTCTCGGGAACGAACGGCTTAACAACGCCCTTTTTAGGCTGCTCGGGCTCCTTTTTGGGAACCTCCACGATCGGGTGGCTCCGCGTGATATCCACCTCCAGCGAATAATCCAGAAAATCCTCCAGCTCGTCGGGAGCGATCTCCCCGTTGTCGACCTTCCGCTTCATAGCGTCCAGATAGCTTCTCCATGACTCGTATTCCTTAACGCTCATCGTCTTGTCGACCCTCTGATATATCTCGTCCGTGACCTCCGAGCAGCGCTGCTCCAGCGCGGGAGTCATCCTGCGCACGGGGTTTGCCTCCTCCCAGAGCTCCAAACAGGTCTTTCCGTTCGGGATATACCGCGAGCAGTAGTCCGCGGTGTGCTCGTTGTCCTTCAGAAAGCTCCTCCCGCAGCGCCTGCACTTGGCGAGCCACGCGCCGCTCTCGATAACGGCGTCTATCTCCAGGTCCACGGCCGCCTTCAGACTGCACGGCATATAGATCTTATCGGGATAGTTATCCAGCTTGCCTTTAGTTATGCCGTACCCCGAAAGGTCCTGCGGCAAGCCCTCCTTCATGCGCGAAAACGCGTCCATGGCGATCCTGTCGGATATATCCTCGTAGCTCTCAACGTCGGAATAATCCTCGCTGTAGTCGAAATCCGCCAGCACGTGCCTTACTATCTCCTTCGAGATGCTCGAGAACATAAACGGCGCGGTCGGTATCCTCCCCACGGGGAACACCTTCGTAACGCCCAGCTCCTCTATTCGGCAGCCCATCTCCCTCGCCGTCACGCTGAACATAAGGTCAAAGTAGTTCCGTCTCGCGGCGGCGTCCTCCGCCGAGCTCACCGACTCCGTAAAAATGAAATCCCTCTTCGTCCTCGCATAGTCCTGCACCCGCACCAGATTATGCCATTGATTTATGTCGCGGTTGTACCTGTAATCGCACAGCCTCGCGAAAACCGCCTTCTCAAACGGCGTCCTGCAGCCCGCGTAGCGGTTCCACAGCGCGCCCTCCCCGATGTTGTCCCGCCTGCACACATAGTCTATCCAGCAGTCCAGATACAGCTTCTCGTAAACCGTCCTGATATGGTATCTCACATAGCAGTGCGCGTTCTGAATATCGTTCCGCAGCTCCGCAACGCGGTCGCCGTTAAAGGAGCCCGTTTTCAGAGCGTCGTTGCACAGCTCCACAGCGCCCTTAGCGTACTCCGACAGCTCAAAGTCGCAGAAATCCAGCAGCGTCGAAGGATAGCGGAGCAAAAATATCTCATTCGAGGTTTTCCCGACAAGCTTCAGCGTTCTTTCCAAGGCAATTCTCCCTTTCCCGCATTATTCCGCAACCGCGGTATGTGTCTCCCCGCTGTCCGAGCCCGTACTTGTGCCCGTGCTAGAGCTAGTGCTCTTACTCGTACTCGAAGAACGGCTCGACGAAGAGCCGTCCGAGCTGTCCTCGTCCTCCTCTATCTCGATAAGATAGGGATTTTCGCGCAGACTTCCCTCCACGAGCAGCACGTCGACCTTCTCCCCGTCGACCCTCTGCGTGCTCCACTGCACCAGGTCCTCGCTCCTGCTCTGATAGGTCGCGGTATGGACGTGCTTGCAGCCGAACACCTTCTTGCACAGCCCCAGCGGTATCTCCATATCGTCCCCCGTAAACTCCACATAATACGCCATGGTCTTTCGCTCGTTGGTATCGTTGATGTAGCGCACGATGCGGTATTCGCCCGACTCCGAAAGCTTCTCGTAGTCGGGGTCTCTCGTCGTCAGATCCACGCCCGTAAACGAAATGTCCCCCATAAACATACGTATTCCGATATACCCCACAACACCCACAACGTACATCAGCAGATACATCGTCCCCAGCACGGTTTTCAGCGTTTCATTCGAGTTGTTGACGAAGAACGCCACCACGACGACCACCAGCGGCGGCGCAATCATATACCAGTTCCCGAAGCCGAAAATAACGATAGCGAACACTATCGGCGGCAGGATATACGCGTTAATCTTCGTAAACATCTGCTTTCTGGTAAAAATCATCAGCCCCAGCGCCGCGATGTTCACAAAAAGGTACAGCACGAAAAGCGGCGTGGGATTGTCAAACACGAAAAAATACCCGAAGTTCAGCCACGCCACCCAAAGCATAAGCGCGGTGTATCCCCAGCACAGCAGCGCCACGGCGCGCCGAAACCAGACATTCTTAAAAAAAGCTACCAGCTTGTCCATATTTTGACCCCTTTTTAATTAAGTATGATACAGTGCTTCAAAAATGCGGCTATGTAAAATAAAAACAATACTACATATTATATTGTATAACAAATCGACGAAAAATGCAAGTGCTTTTCCGAGAATTATTGCATTTTCATAAAAAAGGCCCGGAGCGCCGCCCCGAGCCTTCGTCTCAACAAATTGTATCAGTCTCTGCCCTGATTGAACTTCTGCAGCAGCAGGTCGATGTCCGAAGCCCCCGAAGCGAACCCCACGTTCCCCGAAAGCCCCTCCGAGGTAGGCGTAACGGTAACGGAAGCCACGGGCTCGGGGTCCGCAGAAACGGACACTCCCGGAACGGAGGCAACGCTCCCTCCCTCCTCGAAGTCCGTCGCGACAACGATAAGGGAAATCTCGTCCTCCGCCAGCGAATCGTCGAACACAACGCCGAACTTGTATCTCGCGTCGGAGTTGAATTTCTCGGCAATATCCTGCGTAAGGCTGTCGAATTCCTCGAACGACAGCGTGCTCGGCACGCTTATATTCAGCAGACCGCGTCTCGCGCCGTTGATAGAGGTCTCCAGCAGCGGGCTGTTCAGCACCTCGTCCAGCGCCTCGTCTATCTTGTAGTCGCCCTTGCCGTGCCCGATAGCCATATGCGCTATGCCCGAGCTGCTCAGCGCCATCTTAACGTCGGCAAAGTCCACGTTGATATGCCCGTCGCCCTGCAGCAGCTTTATAATGCCCATAACCGCCTTGCAGAGGATGTTGTCGACCTCGGAGAACGCGTTTTTCAGCGTTATCTTCGCGCCCTTAAGCTCCTTCAGGCGGTCGTTCGGGATAACGATAAGCGCGTCGACGTACTTCTTCATCTCGGAAATGCCGCCGATAGCCTGCCGCATCTTGCTTGTGCCCTCCCAGCCGAAGGGCTTTGTAACGACGCCGACGGTGAGTATGTCCTTCTCCTTGGCAACGCTCGCCACAACTGGAGCCGCGCCCGTTCCCGTGCCGCCGCCCATACCCGCGGCGATAAACAGCATGGAAACGCCGTCCATAGCCTTTTCGATGTCCTCACGGTTCTCCTCCGCGGAGTCTCTTCCCTTAGCGGGGTCGTTGCCCGCGCCCTGACCCTTGGTGGTCTTTCGACCTATCTGGATACGTCTCATCTTGCTGCCGTCCTTACCGCGAAGCGCGGCAACGTCGGTGTTTGCGATGATGTATTCAACGTCGTGGATACCGCTTTCGACCATATGAGAAACGGCGTTTCCGCCCGCGCCGCCGACGCCGAAAACCATGATCTTGGTGGTCATCTGAAAGTCATCGGCGACCTCAAATCCGTCGTTATTATCGTCAATCGTAAAAGCCATAACTTACAACTCCTCCTGCTTTTTACGTCATTTTGCAAATACTACTTATTATTATAACAGAAATAAATCGAAATTGCAACTGTTTTTTGAGATAAATTTCAACCGCGTTAAAATTTATTTTGGTAGAATTGTACAAAAATGCAATTTTTTACAATATACGCCTTATTCCTCGGGCTCCTCCGCGTCCTCCAAAGGCTTCTCGCCGTCCCCGTCCGTCTCGGGAGGCTCCTCCGTTCCGGGCTCCTCGGAAACCGCCGAGGTCGTTGTCGACGACGAGCTTACGGTCTCCTCGGGCTTGGGCTTGTTCCTCACGGCAAACTTCTCGGGATTGGTCAGCAAAACGGTAACGCTCTCCCCCGCGCCGAGCTCGTTCTTTATATACGCCGCCGCGACGCGCAGCTTGCTTTCTATCTCCGTCGCGGGGCCGAGCTCCAGCACGACCCTGCCGCCGTCCACCGAAAGCTTTATCGAGAACTTGTCCGTCATATCTATCTCGTCAAGCTTCTCCAGCCCCTCCTTTTCGGCAGCGTCCAGCACCAGACGCGGTATCTCGTCCTTGCCGTCGGTCTTGGATTTCAGCCATGCCCCCGTTTCAACGCTCTCCGCGTCGAAGCCCTTCACCACGGTAAGCCCGTCGGTATTTCCCAACTCGATTATCTTCCCCATGCGCGAGACCACCGCCGTAACGCTGCCCTGACTGAGCGCGTACCACTTTTCCGCCTCGTCGACGGTAATAACGAGCTTTGTCGGGAAGGAGCGCTTGACCTCCGCCTTATCGATGTATGCAAGCGAGCCGACGATACTTTCCTCCGCCTCTTCGACGTTGATATGCAGCAGATTATCGCCTGTTTTCAGCCCCGACCTGCCGATTATCTCCGACGCCGAGTACCGCGCGTTGCCCAGAACCTCTATCTCGCCGCACTTGAACAGCACGGTATTCGCCAGCACCAGCATAACGATTACAACAACGACCGCCGCGAGAATATAATACAGAATATAATTTCCCCCGCGAAACCTGCGGCGCTTTTTGGGCGCGGTCTTAGCGCTCATCGCTCTCGCGACCGCCTTTTGCGCGCGCGGGTCAACGGGCTTCTGCACACGCGGAGCAGCGGGCTTCTGCACACGCGGAACGGCGGGCTTCTGCGCCGCGGGGCGGTTCGCGCGGGGAGGCTGCTGTTTCTGCACGTTCCGAGGCTTTTTATTATCAACGGGCGGGCGTTTGCGGGCGCCGTTCTTTACGGGCAGCTCCTTTGTCGATTTCAGCATACCCTTCGGCACCTTGTCCGATACCTGCTTTTTTTGCTTGTCGGTCATTTCATCGCCTCCATTTTACAGTTGACAGTGTATAGTTGATAGTTGACAGTTAATGAATGGCAGAAAACGGTCACGTTTACAGCGTCTCGGCAAGCAGGCGCTTATCCGAAACGCTACAAACGTAATGATACGCATCATTACCTTAACTGTCAACTGTACACTGTCAACTATCAACTAACTGCACCGCTCTCAGACCCGTTTTATATCCGCTCCGACCGAGCGCAGAGCGCTCTCAAGCCCCTCGTAGCCGCGGTCGATGTAGCCGAGCCCCGTTATCTCGCTCGTCCCCTCGGCAGCCAGCGCCGCCGTGACCAGAGCCGCCCCTCCGCGGAGCTCCGCGGCGCACACCTTCGCTCCCGAAAGCCGCTTAACGCCCTGCACGACGCACACTCTGCCCTCGGTCTTTATCGACGCGCCGAGCCTTACCAGCTCGGGAACATGCCGAAAACGGTTCTCGAAAATGGTCTCCACGAACACCGACGTGCCCTCGGCGGTTGCGCAAAGCGCGGTGAACGGCGCCTGAATGTCCGTCGGGAACCCGGGATACGGCATCGTGCGTATCGTCGGCGGCGCGGTCAGCCGCTTTCCGCAGCTCATATACAGCTTTCCGCCGCCGTATGTGTAAATACGCGCGCCCATTGCCTCCAAAACGGGCAAGAAGCCGTTCATATGCCGCGGCTCGCATTTCGTCAGGATGATCTCTCCGCGCGTTACCGCCGCCGCGCAGAGATACGTCCCCGCGACTATCCTGTCGGGGATAACGCTGTGCTCGCACGGCTCGGCTCTCGGAACGCCCTCAACGGTTATCACGCTCTCGCCCGCGCCGCCTATCCTCGCGCCGAATTTCCCGAGACAGTCCGCCAGATCGACTATCTCGGGCTCGCGGGCGGCGTTATGTATTTCTGTGCAGCCCTTTGCGGTCGCCGCCGCGAGCAGGATATTCTCCGTCGCGCCGACCGACGGGAACGAAAGCGTTATCCTCGCGCCGTGGAGCCCTCCCGCGGCGGTGCAGTCGAGATAACCGTGCTCCTCGGCAATATCCGCGCCCATTTGCCGAAGCGCCGCCAAGTGCAGGTCAATGGGGCGCGCGCCGAGCTCGCACCCTCCCGGGAACGACAGCCGACAGCGCCCCGCCCTGCCGAGGACCGCGCCCAAAAACACAATCGACGAGCGCATTTCCCGCATGAGGCTGTCGGGTATCTCGCAGCCCGAAACGTTTGCCGCGTCCACCGTCACCGTATCGCCGCTCCTTTTGCAGCGGCAGCCGAGGTGAGTCAATATCCTGCACGCCGCGTCGACGTCGGTGAGCTCGGGAACGTTGTGCAGGACCGTTTCCCCGTGCGCCAGAACCGCCGCCGACAGCAGCGGCAGGGCGCTGTTCTTCGCGCCGTGGATCCTCAGCTCGCCCTCGAGCCTGCGCCCGCCGTTCACGATAAGCTTTCGGCGATTATCCATAACATCACCCTTTCAACATATTTATACGGCATAATATGTTGAAAAAGCGCTTTGTGTGAATGGCTACGCGAACCGCTCCGCGCCCGCGAGGTCTATTATCTCCGACAGTATCTTATCGGCGGCGTTTGCTTTGCGCATTCTGGCGGCGTTTGCGCGCATAAGCTCCAGCCGCCCTTTATCGCTGTAAAGTCTTGATACCTCGTCGACCAGCCTTGCCTTTGTAAGGTCTTTATCCTCGATGAGTATGGCGGCATTTTCGTTGACTAAAGTCATCGCGTTGTAGTACTGATGATTTTCGGCGGCGGCGGGGTAGGGCACGAGTATCGACGGTCTGCCGATCTCCGTGAGCTCCGTTACCGTCATCGCGCCCGCGCGGGAGATTATCAGGTCCGCGGCGCACATGCAGGTGTACATATTGTCGATGTAGTCGCGGAAGATGTGCCGCGATTTGTCCTCGGTGACGCCGCTCTGCGCAAGCGCCTCGTAGAACGTGTCCTTGTTCTTGCTGCCGAAGGAGTGGATATGGTTTATGCCGCCCGTTCTGGTTTCCCAAGCGATGAGCTCCGCGACGGCTTCGGTTATCTTGTTCGCGCCGAGGCTGCCGCCGAACGACAGCACCGTAAAGCCCTCGGGCAAGCCGAGGCGCTCCCGCGCGGCACTTTGCTCCTCTATCGGGATATTCGTGCGCAAGGGGTTGCCCGTTACTACGCACTTTTCGGTGTTTTTGAGGTATTTCTTCGCGTCCTCGACGGCGAGCAGAACCTTGTCAGCCTTTGCGGAGAGCATTTTCGTCGCCATTCCCGGATACGAGTTGCTCTCGTGAGTGACCGTTTTTACGCCCATTGCGGCGGCTTGTCCGAGGACGGTCGCCGTGACGTAGCCGCCCGTTCCGACGGCGAGCTCGGGGGCGAATTCCTTGATGATCTTACGCACGGCGCGCTTTGCCGAGATAAGGTAGCGGTACGCCGCCTTGACGTTGCCGAGCATGTCGGACGGCGAAAACCCGCGCCGAAAGCCCGACATCTCCACGCCGCGGAAATCGTAGCCCGCCTTTGTCACAAGGCGGCTCTCCATGCCGCTCGGGGTGCCGATAAACAGTATCTCCGTCCCGGGAAACACCCGCTTCATTGTATCCGCTATGGCGAGCGCGGGGTTGATGTGCCCCGCCGTCCCGCCCGCGGCAAATATCACTCTCATACTCTTTCCCCTATTTCAGCTTTGCCCGCTTGCTTACCGACAGCAGAAATCCCATTTCCCACAGCTGCAGCATCAGCGCCGTGCCGCCGTAGCTGAAAAACGGCATCGATATGCCCGTGTTCGGCACGCAGCAGAGATTTAC
Organism: Lachnospiraceae bacterium; assembly: GCA_023664705.1. Lineage (GTDB taxonomy): Bacteria > Bacillota > Clostridia > Oscillospirales > Ruminococcaceae > CAG-115. Next base: position 15,498 of record JAMPFE010000025.1, read on the forward strand.
GCCGAGGTTCAGAAACGCCTGCAGTCCTATCTGGAACGTTATGCCCGTCGCGAGCAGGCAGCCGAATTTATCCTCCGCCCGTCGCGCGATGTAGAAGCCCCTGAACACGAAGATGAGGAACAGCACGATGACCGTCAGACCGCCGATAAGCCCGAATTCCTCGACAAGGACCGCGAAAACGAAGTCGTTCGGCGCCTCAGGGAGGTAGTTGTACTTCTGTGTGGAGTTGCCGAAGCCCTTGCCCCATATTCCCCCCGAGCCGAGCGCCAGAGCGGACTGGTAGTTCTGGTAGGAGCGGTCGCCCGGCTCGGAGAGCGGGTCCATGTAAACGATGCGCTCTTTGAAGTAGCCGACGTCGAGCACCATTACCACGAATACCGCCAGACCTATCGCGAGCAGGCATATCGGGAGCAGATATTTGAGGTTGGAGCCGCCCGTGAAGAGCATTGCCGCGAAAACCGCGCAGATTATTACCATGCAGGACAGGTGCATCTGGCTTATCATCGACATCAGTATAATGACCAGCATTATCCCGGGCATAAGTATGCCGTCGTAGAATTTCCGCATTTTGTCCGAATGTTTATGAATATAATAGGCAAAGTAGACTATGACGGCTATCTTAAGTACCTCGGACGGCTGAAACTGTCCGAAGCCCGGAATTGGCAGCCAGCGCTTCTGCCCGCCCTCTGCGGCGATGCCGAACGGTATGGTGAGCAGATTGAGAAACATGGCGAAAACGAGGAACAAATGCGTTGCCGTAACGCGCTTGCCGAATATCCGAAACTCGTGCCGCAGAAAGCGGTAGTCCAGAAACGACAGCACAAACATTCCGACGAGCCCTATCGCCGCCGCTGTCATCTGCCTTGTGACGTAGTAGAACGAATCGCCGTTGTCGCTGTACGACATCGCGTGTCCCGCCGAGAACATCATAGTAATACCGAAAACCAGCAGCACCATGATGATGACCATCATCGGCACGTCGACCCTGCCCTGAAAGCTGAAAAGGCGCACTCTGTTCGGGTCCTTTTCCTTTTTCTTCCTTCTCGGCTTTACGGCAGCCCTCGTGACCTTTTGCGCGCGGGGCTTCCGAACCTGCTTTGGAGCGGGCCGCGCGGCTCCTCCGCGGGGTGCTCCCGCGGGAGCGCCGTTCCGCGGAGGCTGCCGCCTTGCCGCGGTATTCTGTCTTGCTTGCTGCATTTTACCCTCCCTACTTTACGAACATTCCGTATGCCAATATCACCGCAAACGCTCCGAAAAACGCCGCGACCGCCGAAAACACCGCGTCTATCTTTATCTCGCTCCAGTGCGAAAGCTCGAAATGGTGGTGTATCGGCGTCATTTTGAACAGGCGCTTGCCCTCTTTCGTGTGGTAGATCCTCTTGGTTATCTTAAACACCGTTGACTGTATCACCACCGAAAGCGCCTCCAGAATATACACCATCGCCGCGAGCACCATGAGAAACTCCGCGTTGCAGCCCACTCCGAGCGCGCAGACTATGCCGCCCAGGAACATCGAGCCCGTGTCGCCCATAAACACCTTCGCCGGCGGAAAATTCCACATCAGAAAGCCTATGCAGCCCCCCGCGGAGCAAAGCGACATCAATCTCTGCCCGAACATCCCGCGCATCCCCGCAATGACCGCGAAAACCGCCATATAAATGACCGTTACCGACGAGCAGAGCCCGTCGATGCCGTCCGTGAGGTTCACGGCGTTCACTATATACAAAACGCCGACGCCCATTATCGGATAGTAAAACAACCCGAGATCCCATTGCAAGCCGCCCGGAAACAGTATCACCGTGCCGCGCAGACCGCTTATATACAGCGTCGCGAAGTACGCCGCGATTATCATCACCTGAAAAATTATCTTCTGGAGCGGCGTGAGACCCTCGTTGTGCTTTTTCTTTACCTTGATGAAGTCGTCGAGAAAGCCCATAAACCCAAGCATTACCGCCATTATCATACCCGCCGCGGAGCGTATCAGCTCCGCCCTGTCAATACTGTTTGAATAGTCCGCCTCGCCCGCCGCCGAAAAAACTATCATCCCGACGATAAAGCTTACAAACACCGCGAAAATAAAGGTCACGCCGCCCATCGTGGGTGTGCCCTCCTTTTTCGCCTTGTGCCACTTCGGACCGATGTCGAGTATCGTCTGCCCGTATTTCAGCCTGTGGAGCAGCGGTATAAACCAGAACCCCGCCAGCCACGTCAGCGCAAACGCCGCGAGCGCCGCAAAAACGCTTGTCCAAATCTGCATATTTTTCTCCCGTTACTCTATTTTTTCGGCGATCTCTTCCATTTTCATTCCGCGGCTGCCCTTGAAAAGCACCGCGTCGCCGCTTTTCAGCTCCCCGAGCAGAAGCTCCGTGAGCTCCCCCTTGTTTTCGCTGTGGAACGCCTTTATGCCGCGCTTTTTCAGCTCGTCGCGCAGCGCCGTCATCTCCCTGCCGTAGAGGAAGAACATATCCGCATACTCCGCGGCGTATTCCGCGATAGCCGCGTGGAGCGCCTTGGACTTGTCGCCGAGCTCCAGCATATCGCCGAGGACGGCTATGCGCCTGCCGTCGGTCTTGACTGCCTTCAGCACGGAGAGCGCGGGTCTCATCGACGTGGGGGAGGCGTTGTAGCAGTCGAGGATAACGCGTATATCATTGCCGCGCCGTTCTATCTTCTGGCGCATTCCGCTGCTTTCGTAGCTCATAAACGCGGGGATTATCTCCTCCGGGGAGAGCCCGAATTCTATCCCGACGCAGAACGCCGCGAGAGCGTTCAGTATATGATGCTCCCCGACGGCGGGAACAGCCGCCTTATAAGAGCTCCCGTTACAGTGCAGCGTGAACCCGCCGCCGCTTTCCGACTGCGTTATCCCCGAGGCGTAAACGCCGCATTCCTCCGACAGCCCGAAGCGTATCAGCCGCCTGCCGCCGACGTCCTCCGAGGTGAGCTTCCCGAGATACTCGTCTCCGCCGTATACGATAAGAGGAGAATTTTCGTCCATGCCGTCGAGTATCTCAAGCTTCGCCGCGAGGATATTCTCGCGCGTTTTGAGGTTCTCGATGTGGCAATAGCCTATATTCGTGATGACGGCACAGGTCGGGTGAGCCGTCTTGGACAGCTCCGAAATTTCCCCTCTTCCGCTCATGCCCATTTCGATGACCGCCGCCTCCGCGGTTTTATCGAGACGGAACAGCGTTTTCGGAAGACCTATGTCGTTATTGTAGTTGCCCTCGGTTTTCAGCGTGCCGTACTTTGCCGATAAGACCGCGCTTATCATATCCTTGGTGGAGGTCTTTCCGACGCTGCCCGTCACTCCGCAGAGCTTAAGGTCGAATTTGTCGCGGTAATACCTCGCGAGCTTCAGCTGCGCCGTGCGCGAGTTCTTCACGTAAATAACGGGTATCGCCGTCTTGACCGTCCCCGCCGCGAGGTCGGATATCGCCGCCGCCGCGCCGTTTTCGGCGGCATGTCTGATATAATCGTTGCCGTCGAAGCGCTCGCCCTTTACCGCGATAAAGAGCGCGCCCCTTTCGAGGGTCCTCGTGTCCGTGGAGACGGACTTTACCTTAACGTCGCCGCCGACAAGCTCTCCGCCCGTAACGCGGGCTATTTCCTCGGTTGAAAACATAACGCGCCTCCTTATCTCTTGAAATATTCTTCAACTATCTCTTTTTCATCAAAATGCAGATATTCGTCGCCTATCGCCTGATAGTCCTCGTGACCCTTGCCGCAAAGCGCGATAACGTCGCCCTTTTGAGCCGTATCCAGCGCGCGGTATACCGCGGCTTTTCTGTCGGTGAACTCCTCGTGCGCCCTGCCCTCGGGAATACCCCTCACAACGTCGTCAATCGTCTGCTGAGGGCTCTCATGGCGCGGACTGTCCGTCGTGACTATCAGCACGTCCGCGTACTTCGCCGCCGTCCTGCCCATATCGGGGCGCTTGCCCGCGTCGCGCTCGCCGGCCGCGCCGAACACCGCTATCAGCCTGTTTTTCGCCAGCGGCTTCAGCACGGAGAGCAGCTTTTCCAAGCCGTCCTCGGTGTGCGCGTAGTCGCGGATGACCGTAAAATCGCCCGAATAGAGCGTCTCCAGCCGCCCCGCAACGCCCTCCGTTTTCTCGAGAGCGCACAAGACCTCGTCCATGGGAACGCCGGTAAGATGCACCGTGACCGCCGCCTCGAGCGCGTTTGAAACGTTGTACAGCCCCGTCATCGAAAACCGCACGGGATAGCTCTTTTCGGCAGCCCCGTCGGTCAGAATGAACTCGGAGCGGTTCGCGGAGAGCTTTACAAATTCCGTGTAAAAATCCGCTTTTCCGTCCACGGAGACAGTTTTCAGCGGCACGCCCCTTTCGCGGCAGTATTCCGCGATCCGCCGCCCGTATTCGTCGTCGATGTTGACGACGGCGTTTTCGCACATATCGAACAGCATTTTCTTCGCCGCGAAATAATTCTCCATCGTGCCGTGGTAGTCCAAATGGTCGCGCGTGAGGTTCGTGAACGCCCCGACGGCGAATTTCTCCGCCGCAAAGCGGTGCTGCGCGAGCGCCTGCGAGCTCGCCTCGATAAAGCAGTACTCGGTTTTCTCCTCCGCCATTTGCGCGAACAGCCGATACAGCTTCCGCGGCTCGGGAGTGGTCGGCGGTCCGTCGTGGGTGTATTTCAGACCGCTGCCCGTGTCCGTGCCGAGCGTTCCGATAACGCCCGTTCCGTGACCGAGAATGCGCGTTATCCGCGCACAGAGATTGACGACGGTGGTCTTTCCGTTCGTGCCCGTGACGGCGCAGAGCCTCAGCTTCCGCGTCGGGCTGCCGTAAAATCTTGACAGCAGCTCGGGATAGAGCCTCCTCGTGTCCCCGACGGTTATCTCGCGGTCGAGCCCGAGCCTTTCCCGCGTAACCACCGCGCACGCGCCCTTTTTCAGCATTTCCTCCGCGACCGTGTGCCCGTCGAAGGTGTTTCCCTTAATGCAGACGAACAGAAAGCCGCCCCCGACCTCGCGGCTGTCGGAGGTAACACCCGCGACCGCTGTGTTTTTCAGCTCCGCGGAGACCCCGCATATCCCCGAAAACAGCTCTCCTATCGTCATACGCTCACCGCCTTTAATCTCCGAAGGAATTCGCCTGGAACGTTACCTCGATAACGCTGCCCTTGTACAGCGTCTGCCCCTCGGAATAGTTCTGCATTGTCGCGACGGCGTCCGCGTTTTCGGCTGCGCCGCCGAGTATCTTGATGTTAAAGCCCGCGTCCGTGATAGCCTCGTTCGCTGCGGAAACGCTCATTCCCAGAACGTTCGGCACCGTCCCCGTTTCAAGCTCCTCGTCTCCGATATACAGCACCACCGTCGAGCCCTTGGGTATGCTGCTGCCCGAGGCGGGCACTTGATCCGTAACGCGCGCCTCGCCCGAGGGGTCGCCGACCCAGCGCACCTCGAAGTTGTTCGCCGTAAGGTAGCTCTGCGCGTACATCGAGAGGTCTCCCTTGACGTTCGGCACTATCGCGTCCATTTTCGCCTGCTCCTCGGCGGTATACGTGGGGTAGATGCCGAGATGCTCCAGCCCGTCCTTAAACACCGCCGAAACGACGGGGCAGGCGACTGCCGAGCCGTAATACTCGGGACCCGTGGGGGTATCGACGAGCACCAGCATGACTATCTGCGGGTCGTCCATCGGCACAGCCGCCGCGAACGTTCCTATGTAGGTCATCTGCGCGCCGCCCGCCATGCCGCCCGCGGCGTTGTATTCGTCTATCTTCTCCGCCGTCCCCGACTTGCCGCCTATGCGGTAGCCCGCGATATACGCGTTGTGACCGCCGTTTTCGGTAACTATCGTCTCCAGTATGCCGCGCATGGTCTCGGAGGTCTCCGCCGAAATGACCTGCCGCTTTATCTGCGTCTCCTTTGTTTCGACAACGTTTCCGTTGCTGTCGAGAATTTTATCGACAAGGTGCGGCGTTACGAGATTGCCGCCGTTTACGATAGCGCAGAACGCCGTGCACATCTGTATGGGCGTTATTTTGTTGGTCTGTCCCATAGAGGACATCGCGAGGTCGACGAGGTTCATTCGCGAATAGGGGACGTACAGGCTCTGCGCCTCGCCTGGGAGGTCTATGCCCGTCGGCTCGGTGAAGCCGAACGCCTCAAAATAGCTGCAGAACTTCTGCATTCCCAGCGCCTGTCCTATCGCGATAAAGGACGGGTTGCAGGACGCAGTCATCGCCTCCTGCAGCGTAAGCGTCCCGTGACCCCATTCGCGCCAGCAGGATATCTTCGTCCCCGCTACGTCCGCGTAGCCGGGGCAGTTGAACGAGGACGTTTCGGGGTTTATGACCTCCTCCTCGAGCGCCGACGACGCCGTGACGGTCTTGAAAACCGAGCCCGGATAGTACAGCTCCGTCACAGCCTTGTTCTTCCACTGCTGCTCGCGGAGTATGCCCTCCTGCGCGGCTATCTCGTCCTCGGACTTGCCCTCCTCCTTCATCTGCTCGAGGAGGTCAAGATCGTACTGGCTCGTTATCTCCGAGGGATTGTTCAGGTCGTAGGACGGGGTGGTCGCCATCGCGAGAACGCCGCCCGTCTTGCAGTTCATGATTATGCCGCAGGCGCGGTTTATCACCGAGTGCTGCGACACCGCCTGCTCGAGATTTTTCTCCAGATAGTGCTGTAAAACCTCGTCAAGCGTGAGCACAAGGCTGTAGCCGTCCACCGCCTGATGAATGCTGTCGTTTTCGTAATCCACGCCCTGCCCGAGACCGTCCTTGCGGTAAAACGCCTTGCCGTCCGTGCCGCGGAGGTAGTCGTCGTAGTACGCCTCGAGACCGTAAACGCCGTAGCCGTCAAAGTTCGTGAAGCCGATGACGTTCGACGCAAGCGAGCCGTTCGGGTAGTAGCGCTTGCTGGACTGCTCGGCGACGATGCAGTCCGCGCGGATATTGTTGTCTATCATCATCTGCTGTATAAGCGTTACCTCGGGCTTTTCGACGCTGCGCTTTACGACGTAATAATATTGTTCCTCGTGATCCTTGCACGCCTCGAGCATGCCGTCGGGCTTGACGCCGAGTATTTCCGACAGCTCCGTGCTGATTATCTCGGAGAGCTCTCTGAACGGCGCGACGGTCTCGTCGTCCTTTTTGTTGGCGAGCTTCTCGCTGTAAGCCTTGCGGCGCTCCTCGTTCGCCTCGTAAATGGGCGTCGGCGCGATAATGATGTTCCACACGGTGGAGCTCTGCGCGAGCACGGTGCCGTTCGTATCGTAGATAGTCCCGCGGTTCGCCATTATCTTAAGCGTTTCCATTTGCTGGCTGTTGGCTCGCTGCCGCCACATATCGCCGTCGAGCACCGTGAATTTCAGCAGATTATATCCGACGAACGCCGAAAAACCCACCACCAGCGACAGAATGACCATCTGCCGTCCGCGGTAGCCGATAAGCGGCTTTTTGTCCGCCTCGGCAGCGTCCTTTCTCTTCACAAAGTCGACAAATCTCCAGAACAGACCTCTGCCGCTTTTCGTATTCTTGTTCAAAATAAAGACCTCCCCGAAAACCAAAAAAGCAAAGCCGTATAGCCGACTTTGCTGTTTTAGGTGTAAACAGTCTGCCGACAACCTGTCAAAGGGCTTGTTCACCCTTATCTTATGCCGTCAGAACCCGATGTATTCCAAAAACGCGGAGAACCCTCGCTTAAAGGAGCCGAACAGCCCCTCGGTATCGTCGCCCGCGACCTCGATAAGCTCCTCGTTTACGCTGATGTACTTCTTCTGCGAAGCGGCGACCTTCGACATCCCCAGCTGCTCCGTGGCGTATTTTTCGATATACCCTATATTCACCTTGGAATCCAGCCTGCTCTGCAGCAGATTGTTGTCGTCCCTCGCGGCGTTCAGCAGCGCCTCCTGCTCCGAGACCATTCTCGCGACGTCGTCTCTTTTGGTATTGTAGTAGTTCACGGCGAAAAGCGCGGCAAAAATCATCAGCATCGCCATTACGATCTTTATCCTCGAGCCGCTTCTTGAAACGGAGTGCAGCGGAGCGAGCCGTATTTTTCGCGCCTCCGCGTCGGCGCGGCGCTGCTTTTCGCGGCGGTCTCTTTCGGCTGTATCGAACATCGAAAGGTCGTAAGCCAGATTAGTATTGTCGTTCACGGGATACGTCATGCGCCGTCCCTCCTTTTCACTTCCGTTTACCGCGCGTTGTTCACGCTCTTATTTTCTCTATTACCCGCAGCTTCGCGCTGCGGCTCCTCGGATTTTCGCTCAGCTCCTCATCGCTCGGCGTGACGGGCTTTTTCGTGACGAGCCGCCCCCTCGGCAGCCTCCCGCACACGCACACAGGGAACTCGGGCGGGCATATGCAGCCCGTGCAGAACTCCTTAAAGCGGTTCTTGACTATCCTGTCCTCCAGCGAGTGGAACGTGATGACCGACATCCGTCCGCCGATCTTCAGGCGGTCAAAGCCGTCCGTCAATGCCTTATCGAGCGCGTCGAGCTCCCCGTTCACTTCGATGCGGATAGCCTGAAAGCTCTTTCGGCAGGGGTTCTTTTCGCGCCTGTAAGCCGCAGGGACGCTGTTTTTTATTATCTCGGCAAGCTCCCCCGTTCTCTCTATGGGAGCCCTCGTCCTCGCGTCCGCGATGCCCTGCGCTATTTTCGGCGCGTATTTCTCTTCGCCGTATTCATACAGTATGCGCTTCAGCTCGTCAACGCCGTAATCGTTGACAACGTCCCGCGCGGACATGCCCTCGCCGCTCATTCTCATATCGAGCGGCGCGTCGTTATGGAACGAAAAGCCGCGCTCCGCGTCGTCAAGCTGGTGCGATGAAACTCCCAAGTCTGCGATTATCCCGTCGAGCTCCTTTATCCCCAGCTCGTCCAGAACCGCGCTCAATTCCTTGAAATTCCTCCGCACAAACGTCACGGGACAGCCCCCGAGCCGCTCCCCTGCGGCTTCGATAGCCTCCCCGTCACGGTCAAAGCAAATCAGCCTTCCCCCCGAAAGGCGCTTTGCAAGCTCCAGACTGTGACCGCCGCCGCCCGTCGTCAGGTCCGCGTAAACGCCCCCCGGGTCTGTAAACGCGCCGTCCACCGTCTCTTTAAGCAGCACGGTCGTATGTTTGAATTTCATCAGATACCAAGCTCCTCGGCCATACCCGCGATGTCCTCGGGAGGCGTGCTGTTGCTGTATTCCTCCCAAGCGGCTTTATCCCAGATCTCGGCGCGGTCGACAAGCCCCACGACCACTACCTCTCCCGTGATGTTCGCGTATGCGCGCAAGGCGGGCGCGATTGCTATCCTGCCCTGCTTGTCCGGCTCGGCCTCGCAGGCGCTCCCGAACAGGAAGCGCTCAATCGGCAGCGCCACCTTCGACGGCTTTCCCTTAAGACTGGTTTTCAGTTCCTCCCAGCTCTCCGTAGTGTACACCGTCAGGCACTTTTCCGTAAAGCTCTTGCAGATATAGAAATGCTCGCCGAACTCCTCGCGGAGCTTGGCGGGGAAATTCATGCGTCCCTTAGCGTCAACGGTATGCTCGTATTCGCCGTACATTTCGATCCCCCCTGCTGCGATAAAGAAAGCGCCGTTCCGTCCTCCTCAGACGGAAATTTTCGTAGATAAAAAAATATATTTCCCTCGGGCGGAATAAGCGGTTTTTGTATTTTTAATGAATTTTTCACCAAAACAGTGAAATTTTACACCACTTTTCCCCACAATCATATTATAACCTACTTGGAAAATTTTTTCAAGAGCAAAATCGCCGCTTTTGCAAAAAAATCAAGATAAACTTTTGTTCATATTTTTGTGCACTTTTCACAAAATTTATACGCTTAAATATCGCCAACGGGCAAAAAAATTGTGAAAATTAACAACATATTGACAGCAATTGGCAATTCAAAACTATATCTTGGGTTCTCGGGAGGGCTCTCGGCATTTTTGTTCACAAAACCAAATGTTCACGAAACTATGCAATTTGACAAAAAGAGGCGCCCCTTATACGGAGCGCCTTTTTTCAATTCGGTATCTTTTCAAATTTCTCCGAGCGCAGGAAAAAGAACCGCGCCATCTCCCCCTCGACAAACTCCGCCGCCGTGAACGTCCGCAGCTCCTCGGTGAAGCAAATCGAGTACTCCCGCCGCAAGCGCGGGTCGAATGTGATCTTCATCAGGTCGACGTTGTTTTCTTTCAGCAGCCTCACCGCAAGCCCGGGGTCGTCCGCGATGACCGCGCCGTCGCTTTTCAGCAGCACTCCGCACACCATGACCTTCAGTATCTCGGATACGGTGTCGTCGCTCGGCAGTATCTGCGTCTGCTCGGGTGACTGCCTCAGCAAGAAAATCTCGGGGTCCTCCGCGCGTTCGTCGGGTATCGCGACCTGAAACATCCCCACCCTGCCGATTATCAGCAGCGGCAGCTCGCGGTTTTCGCCGTACTGAAACACGCGGCGCGTCATTATGTTCGGGTGGAGAATGCGCACGCTGTCCGAGAGCCTGTTCACGGTCATATAACCGTACTCGGCGAGAAACCGCTTCAGCACCCGCGGAAGGACTATGCTGCGCTCCTTTTCGTTGCGCGCGAAGTCCTCCTCGGGAAAGCCGTCGGTCTCCCCCTGATACAGTATCTTCATCGCCGTAAACGGCTCAACATTGTATAAGACAGCCATTCTTACACTCCTTGATCAAGATAGTCTTTCCTTGAAATCCCCGTAGCCGAATTTTTTCAGCAGCGTCAGCTCCCCGCTCTCGCGCAGCAGGTATATCGACGGCAGTCCCACGCCGTTGAACGTGTTGTTTTTGCACATCGAATATATCGCCATATCCTCGAAAACCAGCCGCTCCCCCTCGGAAAGCGCCCCGTCGAACGAATAGTCGCCGATGACGTCCCCCGCGAGGCAGGTGTTCCCGCCCAATCGGTATGTGAACGCTTTCTCGTTCGGCAGCCCCGCGCCCCGTACATTCGGTCGGTACGGCATTTCCAGCACGTCGGGCATATGGCATGCTGCCGAGGCGTCAATTATCGCGATGTTCATGCCGTTTTTGAACGTATCGAGCACCGTCGTCACGAGATACCCCGCGTTCAGCGCGACAGCCTCCCCCGGCTCCAGATATATCTCCAAGTTATATTTTTCCTTAAAATTACAGATCGTAGAGACCAGCAGCTCCCGATCGTAGTCCGCGCGCGTGATGTGATGCCCGCCGCCCATATTCAGCCACTTTATCTTACTAAAATACCTGCCGAACTTCTCCTCGACAGCCGCCAGAGTCTCGACGAGCGCGTCCGCGTTCTGCTCGCAGAGCGTGTGGAAATGCAGCCCCTCGATCCCCTCGGGCAGCTCGTCCAAATTGTCTATCGTCGTTCCCAGCCGCGAAAATTCGCCGCACGGGTCGTAAATACCGTGCTCCTGCGTGGAGTGCTCGGGATTTACGCGTATCCCGCAGGAAGCGCCCCGCGCCCTGTCCCCGAACCTCTCGTACTGCCGTACATTATTAAATATAATATGCCCGCAGAGCTCCGCTATCTCGTCGAACTCCCCGTCGCGGTAGGCAGGCGAAAAGACGTGATTTTCCCCGCCGAACTCCTCATAGCCGAGCCGCGCCTCGTACAAGCCGCTCGCCGTGCAGCCGTCGAGATACTCCGCGATAAGCGGATAAGTCGCGAACGCGGAATACGCCTTCTGCGCGAGCAGTATTTTGCAGCCCGCGCGTTCTTTTACATCCCGTAATATTTCCAGATTATTTTTCAATCTGTATTCGTCTATCACGTAACAAGGCGTTTCAACTTTGTTTATCCAATCCATGTTCTCCGTCAATTTTCTCATAAAACTCTTTCCGCTCGTCATTCAAACGATTTTCCCCGACGCTCCCTTTACGTCAAAGCTCCAACAGGTACAAATAAGAATTTCTGTCGGGAAAATCATATTCAAACGGCGGCTCGTCCACTCTGCGGAAGCCCGCCCTCTCGTAAAAGCGGTGCGACCGCTCCGCGACCGACGGCGTATCGAGCAAAATGCGCTTAAAGCCGCTCCCGCGCGCGAATTTCAAGAGCTCCCCGTACAGGGCGAGCCCGAGCCCTTTTCCGCGCATATCGCTCCGCACGAAGAACTTTTTCAGCACGCCGTTCCCGCCGCCCTTGTTCATAAGCGCGACAGTCCCGACAAGCTCCCCGCCCTCGACGGCGAGCCAAAATCTGCCGCCGTTGTCGAGATAATACCGTTTCACGTCAAGCAGGTCGGGCTGCTCCTCAAGCGGCAGCCCTATCCCCGCCTCACCGTTCTGAATATGCAGTATCATGGCAATTACCCGCTCCCGATATTCGTCCGAATAATCGATTATCTTCACTCACTCCACCAACACGGGGTCTCTGTCCTCCTGCCACGGCAGCCCCCACTTGTTCAGCGCGTCCATAAACGGGTCTGGATCCATTTCCTCGACGTTGAACACGCCCGCCTTCTTCCACTTCCCCGTCAGCACCATAGCCGCGCCTATCATCGCGGGCACTCCCGTGGTGTACGAAATGGCCTGCGAGCCGACCTCTTTGTAGCACTCTTGGTGATCGCAGACGTTGAACAAATAGTAATTCTTGTCCCTGCCGTCCTTTTTCCCTTGGAATATGCAGCCTATGTTCGTCTTGCCGACCGTCCTCGGACCGAGCGTCGACGGGTCGGGCAGCACCGCTTTAAGGAACTGAAGCGGCACTATCTCCCTGCCCTCAAACATAATCGGCTTTATCGAGGTCATTCCGACGTTTTCAAGGCATTTCAGGTGCGTAAGATAGCTCTGCCCGAACGTCATGAAAAAACGTATGCGCTTTATGCCCCTGATATTCAGCGCGAGGCTCTCCAGCTCCTCGTGGTGGAGCAGGTACATATCCTTTTCGCCCACGTCCTTGAAATTGTAGACGCGCTTTATCTCCATGGGCTCCGTCTCCACCCACTTGCCGTCCTCGATGTAGGAGCCCTTCGCCGAGACCTCGCGGATATTTATCTCGGGATTGAAGTTCGTCGCGAACGGATAGCCGTGGTCGCCGCCGTTGCAGTCGAGAATATCGATGTAGTTTATCTCGTCGAACTCGTGCTTCAGCGCGTATGCCGAGAACACCCCTGTGACCCCCGGGTCGAACCCGCAGCCCAGGATAGCGGTAATGCCCGCCTTTTCAAAGCGCTCGCGGTACGCCCACTGCCACGAATACTCGAATTTCGCGGTGTCCTCTGGCTCGTAGTTGGCAGTGTCGATATAATCAACCTTGCATTCAAGACAAGCGTCCATAATATGCAGATCCTGATACGGCAGCGCGACGTTTATGACAATATCGGGCCGATAGCTCTTGATAAGCTCCACAAGCTCGGGAACGTTGTCCGCGTCCACCCGCGCGGTCGAAATGACCGTCTTGGTGGTCGGCTGCAGCTTCTCCTTGAACGCGTCGCACTTGGACTTCGTGCGGCTCGCTATCATAATTTCGGTAAAGACCTCGCTGTTTTGGCAGCATTTCGCGATAACGACGCTTGCCACGCCGCCCGCGCCTATTATCAAAGCTCTGCTCATTTCTTGTCCTCCCCGTTTATCTCGTCGAAGTCCACGTCGTGCTCGGGCACGACCGCGTAGAACACCAGCTCGTCCTGTCCCGAGTTTCGCAGCGTATGCTCGCTGCCGATAGGGCAGTACGAACACAGCCCCGCGCGCAGCTCCTCTTCAACGCCGTCGCAGGTCATAACGCCGCTTCCCGTGATAACGAAGATTATCTCGGAGCTCGTCGTGTGCTTGTGCAGACCTATCGACGCACCGGGGCGCAGAGTCGTTTTCATAATGCGGTTCACGTCGTCGGTATACATTGCCATACGCGTGTTTTTCTCGCCGCCGCGGAAGTTCTCGATAGTCGTGTGAACGATCTTGTCAAAATCAATAAGCATAATAAACCGCCTTTCTGTCATTGCTATTTAATCGGGTCTCGTCTCTCTCAGAACGTCGCGGACGTTCTGAGCCAGCTGAAAGCACCCGTTGTGTATAAACCTGTTGTAGTATCCCGTTTTCAGCCCCTGAGCGAGCCACCATTCGGCGTTCTGGTCGTCCACGGGGTGGAGCTTCTTGGAAGCGAACCCGAACAGCCAGTGCCCGCTCGGATAAGTCGGGATATGCGCCTGATACACCAGCGCTATCGGGAAAAAGCTCTTTATGCGGCTGTGGGCGCGCTTCATCGCCTTCGCGTATTCGTTGTAGAAGGTGCTCTCGTGCTGATTTACGAGAATACCGCTCCCGTTCAGCGCCTTATAGCAGTTCCCGTAGAACTCCTTCGTAAACAGCCCCTCTCCCGGACCGAACGGGTCGGTGCTGTCCACGATTATCAAATCGTATTCGTTTTCCGCTCCGCGCACGAATTTCAGCCCGTCCTCGTAGTACAAATGCACCCTCGGGTCTCCGAGACTGCACGCGGTCTTGGGCAGATACTCGCGGCACACCTCCACGACGCGCCTGTCAATTTCCACCATATCGATATGCTCGACGCTCTTGAACCTGCAAAGCTCCCGCACCGCGCCGCCGTCTCCGCCGCCGATAACGAGCACCCTCTTTATCCCGGGATTGACCGACATCGGCACGTGCGTTATCATTTCATGGTAGATATACTCGTCCTTTTCGGTCAGCATCAGATAACCGTCCAGCACGAGCATCCGCCCGAACTCCTCGCTCTCGAGCACGTCTATCTTCTGGAACTCGCTCTGCTCCGAAAACAAGTGCCGCTTTATCTTTATTGAGAACCGCACGCTGTCCGTGTGGTTTTCCGTAAACCATAATTCCACTCTATCACCCCGCTTATCCGTCACGGCATATAAGTGCCGTCGTCTCCCATAGCGTCAAAATGCCGCCTATAACGCTTCGGTATGCGGATATCCGAGAAATATCCTATATCCGAAAGCACCTCCGAGATCGCCGCAAATCCGTCGTTATAGAAGCGCATTATACGCTTCCGACTGTCCGCGATGCCCTTGTAATCGCGCGGACACACGAACGTCCATTCCGCGCTTTCATCATCGGCAGCTATCCTGAAATATTTGTCAATATCCGTCTGCCGAATATCAAATTGAGCAAGCAGAATATGATGCTCAAACGCGTCGTCGATATGCGCGATAAGAACGGGCTTGCCGCCGTCAAACGGAACAGCGATTATAAGCGGCTCTTTGCGCTTTATATGCTCGTTCACGGTTTCCTCATCGGGATATTTCCCGTATATCATCGAACGCCACCTCACTTCCCCCGCGTTCCCGTAAGATACTCGGGTCTTACAAATCCGACCACAATCCACCTCGGCAGCTTATGCGCGTTGCACATCACCCAAACTGAAAATCCGACGTACACCGCCCAAAGCCCCGCGAACAAGCCCATAATTACCGTCATATCGCGCTTGCCCTCCGCGTCCTCGCGCTCGCAGTCCTCGAGCGCCAGCAGCACCCTGCCGTGATGCTCGACGCTTACGACCTCGTCCTTTGCCGTTATTACCGAAAGCGTCTCGCCGACGTTCAGCTCCGCAATTCCGTCAAGGTCGCACAGACTCGCCCAAGTCGTGTATTCCCCGCCCGAAAGCGTCAGCACTATCCTGTCCTCCCTGCGGTACGAGCCCTCGTAGACAAGCTCCGCTTGCACATAATCGCGCTTGTTGAGCCCGAGGTTCATCAGAAATATCCACATTCCGACGATGTACGCCAAAATCAGCGCCCATATGAAAATAAACTCCCCGGGGCGCTTGACGTTCCCGTTGAACAGTCGGCTTCGCTTGCCGCGTCCGCGCTGCCGCCTGTAATTGCGCCGCCTCCTCCGCGAGGCGTTTTTCCCGCCCATTTACTCCACGACCTCCAGCCGCTCCACAAGCATATCCTGCGGTCCCGTAAGCGAGCAGCCCTTCTCCTTCGCGAACGCAATATAATCGAGAATATCGCGCGTAATGCGCTCCCCCGGCGCGAGTATCGGTATCCCGGGCGGATAGCACATCACGAACTCTCCGCAGACGCGCCCCGCCGTCTCCTCTATCGGCAGCGATACGCGCTTCGCGTAAAACGCCCTCTGCGGCGGCATATCCACCGTCGGGTTTATGTATTCGTGGTCGTACAGCCCCGCGGGAGACCGCCCGTACAGCCGCTTTATCTCCGACAGCGCGCTCACCAGCCGCTCTATCTCAAGCGCCCTGTCGCCGCCCGTGATTATCGCGAGGATATTCCCTATATCGCCGAACTCTATCTGAATATCGTATTCATCGCGGAGCAGGTCGTAGACCTCTATCCCCGCCAAGCCCATTGCCCTCGTATGCACCGAGAGCTTTGTCTTGTCGAACGCGAAAAAGTCCCGCCCGTTGCACAACTCCTCCCCGAAGGCGTAGTAGCCGCCGAGCGCGTTTATCTCCTTGCGCGCGTACTCGGCAAATTCCACGGTTTTCGCGTAGAATTCCCTCCCGTGCAGCGCCAGATTTTGCCGCGCCAGATCCAGCGACACCATCAGCAGATAGCTCGCCGAGGTGGTCTGCGTGAGGTTTATCACCTGCCGCACGTAGTCCGCGTTCACGCCCTTTCCCGTAAGCAGCATGGCGCTTTGAGTCAGCGAGCCGCCCGTCTTGTGTACGGACACCGCCGCCATATCCGCGCCCGCCGCCATTCCGTTCACGGGCAGCCCCTCGCCGAAATAAAAATGCGTCCCGTGAGCCTCGTCGCACAGCACCAGAAGCCCGTGCCTATGCGCGATCTCAACGATGCGCCTCAAGTCCGAGCATATCCCGTAATAGGTGGGGTTGTTGACGAGCACAGCCTTCGCGTCGGGGTTCTCGAGGATAGCCCTCTCCACGTCCTCGGCAGTCATCCCGAGCGGTATCCCGAGCTCCTTGTTGACCCCCGGGTTTACGTAAACGGGCACGGCTCCGCACACCACAAGCGCGTTTATGGCGCTCCTGTGGACATTCCTCGGCAGTATTATCTTCTCGCCCGACTTGCACACGCTCATCACCATAGCTTGGACCGCGCCCGTAGCGCCGTTCACGATAAAGAACGCGTTTTCCGCGCCGAAGGCGTCCGCCGCGAGCGCCTGCGCGTCCTTGATGACCGAAACGGGGTGACAGAGGTTGTCAAGCGGCTTCATCGAGTTCACGTCGTTTTGGAGGCAGCTCTCGCCCAGAAAGTCCGAGAGCGTTTTGTTCCCGCGTCCGCCCTTGTGCCCCGGCACGTCGAACTTTACAACGCGGTTCGTCCGATACTCCCCGATAGCCTCGTACAGGGGAGCGCGATCCTGATCCGATCTCATATCAATAAATATTCATGCCGCTGAAGATCTCTATCATCTCGCGGCGCAGGCTGTTCGTAATGGCAAGGCGCTCCTGCGGGTGCACCTCGTAAGCGTCCGTGTTAAACAGATAATTCTGCAGCTCTATCTCCTTGATGAGCATCTTTGTATGGAAAATGTTGGATTGATAAACGTTCACGTCCATAGCGTCGTACTTGGTCAGCGTCTCGGCGTCGATAAATTCCTGTATCGAGGTCATTTTGTTGTCCATAAAGCACTTTCTGCCCTCCACGTCGCGCGTAAAGCCGCGCACGCGGTAGTCTATAATAATAATATCGGAGTCGAAGCTGCCGATAAGAAAATCCAGCGTCTGAAGCGGAGAGATCTCCCCGCAGGTCGCGACGTCAATATCCACGCGAAAAGTAGAGATAGCCTTGTCGGGGTGATATTCGGGGAACGTATGCACGGTAATGTGGCTCTTGTCGAGGTGAGCGTTCACCGAGCAGCCCGCGGACTGAAAATAGTTCAGACCCTTGTTGCAGGAGTTGTCGATATGCTCGCTGTCGATGCTGCCCTCGGCGAACATCACGTCCACGGAGGCGCCCTGCGGCTCGTAGTCCTGCTTGGAAATATTGAGAACGGTCGCGCCTATCCTCTCGGTAACGGCGCAGAGAATGCCCGTAAGTCTCTCGGAGTTGTATTGCTCGTCGATATAGGCGATATAGTCCTTCTGTTCTCTCTCACTTTTTGCATAGCACACGTCGTAGATATTGAAGCTAAGCGTTTTTGTGAGGTTGTTAAAGCCATACAAAGCCAGCTTTTTTTCCAACCCTAACATCATTCCCTTCATGCTCTGCGGGCGCTTTTCGGCAGCGTTTTCCCCGCAAATTTATTTACCGCGGGCGCGCCGAGCGGCGCACAATTGCAGTTATAATGATTATATCACATTACGCGGAAAATAGCAAGGGCTTTTGTAAAATTATTTTCACACATATAAATTGGAATTTACGGCAGCGCTCTCGGCATTTGGTTTAAGGTAATTTCTCGTCATCATCTGTGGCTTTTGATTAAAACACTAACCTCGGTGCAAGAGGACACCCTTCGGGGAAGGGGGAGGAGGTCAGGCGGCTCTTCTTCGTCATTTTCGCGCTTAAATCCTCCCCCTTCCCCTACGGGTTTCCTCTTCCGATCTCCTTCCC
>JAMPFE010000026.1 GCA_023664705.1 Lachnospiraceae bacterium
GTGTGGAGCGGGGGAAAAGGCAGAGATTATTTCAAAGCTTTACCTATCGTTATCAGAGCACCTCGGAGACGACGAATATCACCGCGACGATAAGCGCCACCCAGCGGAAGCCCGCGCGCTCGCTGTCGCCGCCGAGAACGCCCACGAGAAGCATTGTGAGCATGGCGATAAGCGCGCTGCCGACGCCCGCGCAGGTGCGCCCGACCACCGACAGATTCTCGCGCTCCGCGGAGGTTTTGGTGACGGCGGGTATCATCGACCAGTAGGGGATATCCATCATCGTGTAGGTGACTCCCCAGAGAATATACACAATTGAGAAATAAACCATAAGCCCCGCTTCCTCCAAGCTCGGAGCGGCGAACAGCGCGTACAGCACCACGGCGTTCAAGACCGTGCCCGTGAAGAGCCACGGGCGGAAACGCCCCCAGCGGGTGTGCGTTTTCGCGACCAAAATTCCCATGAACGGGTCGTTCACCGCGTCGAATATGCGCGCGACCATCAGGATAAGTCCCACAAATGTGGCGCTCAGTCCCAGCACGTCCTGATAAAAGTACATCGCGTAGGACGCGGAAAGGGCGTACACCATATCCTTGCCTACCGCGCCTATGCCGAAAGCGGCTTTTTGTTTGAAGGTCAGTTCCATTGTTTTTCCTCCCCGATAGTAATATTGAAGCTTACGGCGACGTCCTCCGTCTGCTCCGTATGTACGGTCAATTCCGCGGCGCCCGCTCTTCCGAGCGTGCGGACGTAGGCTCCGCACATGCCGCCCTCGGCAGTCGCGGCGGCGGGACCGACAAGCTCCGCGTCTCCCGAAACGGAAAACATTACGGGGAGCTGTGCGTAGGGCGCGGCGTTCCCGTTCTCGTCGAGAATACGCACTCTTACCGCCGCCATATCGTAGCTTGCGCTCTCCGTAAGCTCCGTATGGCTTGCCTTTACGTCGAGGTGCAGCTTAGCGGACGGGCGGCAGGTCACGCTTGAAACGACCTTGCCGTCCTTTATCCCGTCAAAGCGCCAGCACGTTGCCGCGCCGCCCCAATTGGCGATATATTTGCCGTAGAGGTCGACGCCGTCCTTGAATTTAAGACCGTACCGCGCCATGCACCACAGCATTTTCAGCTTGTATTTCAGCGGCAGCCCCGACAGTCCGTATTTGCCCGCCGCGAGCAGGCACTCCTTGAGTATTTTTGCCTTTGACGGGGAAAAGCCCTCCCGAGTTTCAAGCAGCTCCCCGACGGTGTCGTCGAGAACGAACGGCGGATGAGCGAGCGCCGCGAATTTGCCGCGGCTCAGCCGAGTGACGAAAACGTCGTTTTTATACAGCTTTACCTCGTCGGCGTTGGAGAATACGTACACGTCGCCGACATTTCCCGCAGGGTAGTCGCCGATGTCCATAGACGAGCATACCTCCAGCACGGGCGCGCCGTCCCCTTGGCTGGCGTAGAACGCTGCGGCGAGCTTGGGGTTGCGGAACGCGTCCATTACGCCGTGATAGCAAATGCGGTCTCCCGAGCCGAAATCCTTATGAGTGGGGTAATCGAACATACACCAGCCGAAGCAGCCCGCATGCTCCTTGAGGGCGGCGTTCTGCACGCGAGCGTGCCGCAGAGCGTGCTCTTGGCGCTTTTCCCACGCGTCGAAGGGCTTGGTCGGGAACATATGCCCGTTGCACTCAGAAACGAGGATAGCCTTTCCCATATCGGGAGTTACCGCTTTTTTCGGCTTGACGCCCGGGGTCTTGCCGTCGTGCGAAAAATCGTTGAACGCGTAAACGTCCTCCAGCAGGCTGCTTTTCTCCAAGTAACGCACGCCCGAGGTTTGTCTGCTCGGGTCGAGCTCGTGAGCTATCGCGTTGGTGCGGGCGTAAAATTCGTCGTCGTCCTGACTTTCGTTGATGCGCACGCCCCACAATATCACCGACGGGTGGTTTCGGTACTGCAATACCATCTCGCGGAGGTTTTCGCACGCCTGCTCTTTCCACTTATCATCCCCGATGTGCTGCCAGCCGGGGATCTCCGTGAATACCAAGAGCCCGAGGCGGTCGCACTCGTCGATAAAGTATTGGCTTTGGGGATAGTGGCTCGTGCGCACGGCGCTGCAGCCGAGCTCCTCCTTCAATATGCGCGCGTCCTCGCGCTGGAGAGCCTCGGGCGCTGCGTAGCCGACGTAGGGGAAGCTCTGGTGGCGGTTCAGCCCGCGCAGAAACGTCTTTTTGCCGTTGAGGTAAAAGCCATCCGCCTTAAATTCCGCGGTACGGAAGCCAAACGTCGTCTCCCGATTATCAAGCTCGCGCCCGTCGGACGTGAGCAGACGGACGGCGCAGCGGTAAAGAACGGGGCTCTCCGTGCTCCAAGGCTCCGCGTTCGGCAGCTCGATAAGCCCCTGCTCTCCCGTATACACCGTATCGCCCCGCGCGTTTATGAGCGAGACCTCGCATTTCGCGCCGTCGGAAGCGCCGTCCGTCGAGACCCTTACGTCCGCTTGCGTAAGCGTCGGAGTGGTAACGAAAATATCCGTGATATATCCGCTTTCGCGCACGTCCAGCCAAGCCTCGCGGTAAAGCCCTCCGTAGGTGAGATAATCCACGACAAAGCCGAACGGAGGGATGCTCGGATTTTCGCTCGTGTCGAGCTTTACGGCGAGCCGATTTGTCTCTCCGTAAGTTATAAGCCCCGTAACTTCCGCGCGGAACGCGGTATAGCCGCAGCGGTGGACCGCCGCCTCTTTTCCGTTGACGTACACCGCCGCGATATGCGCCGCTCCGTCGAATTGCAGGAAAAGCCGCTTGCCGCTGAGCTCCGCGGGTATGGCAAGGTCTCTGCGATACCCGCAGAGCATCTGATAATCGTCGGGCTCGATACAGTGCAGGGGAAGCTCCCTGCAGGTGTGGGGCAGTCTCACGGGCTGCGCCGAGCCCCCTCCGTTCGGGAAATCACCGTTCCATTCCGCTGTGAATTCCCAGCCGTCGCATAAGCTGTACTTCATTCTCCGACCTCCTTTATTGTATGGATATTGGACCGCCGTATACTTTGTCGCCGAAATCGTTTTCTTGATTTCGTTATATCACGGAAATCCGAAAAATTCAAGCCGTTTCCCAAAATTCTGTGATTTTGACAATTACGGGCAGCTTTTTTTGTGCATTATATCCATATGCGCTGCCGAGCTTTTCCTCTGCGGGGAGTTTATGACAATATTTTCCATAAAACCCGCAACTTTAATTATTTTAGTACTTGAATTTTTTTCCCGAAAAGTATATAATAAGAATGGACAATTATGTATAGGAGAAAAAATATGCTTGATGGATTTATAAAAGCCGCGGCGGCAACGCCCGAAATACGCGTCGCGGATTGCGAATACAACGCCGATAATATCATCGCGCTTATCGCCGAGGCGAGAGCGCGCGGCGTGAAGGTTCTCGTGTTCCCCGAGCTTTGCGTTACGGGCTACTGCTGCCACGACCTGTTTTATCAGCCCGCGCTGCTGAACGGCGCGCTCGCCGCGCTGGAAAAAATTGTCAAAGCGTCCGAGGGCTCGGATATGCTTGCCGCGGTGGGTTGTCCGCTGGTAAATCTCGGCGAGCTGTATAATTGTGCGGTAATTATACAGAACGGCGAAATTTTGGGGGTAATTCCCAAAAAATTCCTGCCGAATTACAACGAATTTTACGAGGCAAGGCAGTTCACTGCCGCGCCCGACAGTGAATACGAGATGACGCAGCTTTTGGGCAGGCAAGTGCCGTTCGGGACGGACCTGCTGTTCGAGTGCGAGGAGCTGCCCGAGCTGGTGTTCGCCGCCGAGATATGCGAGGACTTGTGGGCGCCCGAACCGCCGTCGATAGGGCTTGCGCTCGGCGGCGCGACCGTCATCGCGAACCTCTCCGCGAGCAACGAGACTATCGGCAAGGAGGCGTACCGCCGCTCGCTCGTTACGGGGCAGTCCGCGCGGCTCATCTGCGGCTACATCTTCGCCTCCGCGGGCGAGGGCGAGTCCACGCAGGATCTCGTTTTCGGCGGGCACCGCATGATTGCCGAAAACGGCACGGCGCTCGCCGACAGCGGCTTGTACACCTCGGGCTTGACGATAAGCGAGATAGACGTGCAGCGCCTTGCGACCGAGCGCCGCCGCAACACCTCCTTCGGGCGCGGCGGCTCGCGGGAGCTGCGCAGAATAGCGTTTTCGATGACTCCCGAGCGCACGGCGCTCACGCGAAACGTCGAGGCTATGCCGTTCGTGCCGCAGTCAGCGTCGGAAAAGGACAAGCGCTGCTCGGACATACTTCAAATGCAGGCGCACGGGCTCGCCGCGCGCGTTCGGCACACGGGCTGCAAATCGCTCGTTATCGGTATTTCGGGCGGTCTGGACTCCTGTCTGGCGCTGCTGGTGAGCGTCGAGGCGATGAAGCTGCTGAACCGCCCGACGAGCGATATAATTACGGTGACGATGCCCTGCTTCGGCACTACAAAGCGCACGAAAAGCAATGCCGAAACACTTTGCCAAATTCTGGGAACTACGCTCCGCGTTATCGACATTTCCGACAGCGTTCGGCAACATTTCAAGGATATTTCACACGATGAGAATGATCATAACGTGACCTACGAGAACGCACAGGCGCGCGAGCGCACGCAGGTGCTCATGGATATCGCGAATGAGGAAAACGGCTTGGTCATCGGAACGGGCGACCTTTCGGAGCTGGCGCTCGGCTGGGCGACCTACAACGGCGACCATATGAGCATGTACGGCGTGAACGCCTCCGTGCCGAAAACGCTGGTGCGGCATATCGTGCACTATTACGCGCAAAGCGCCGATAACGCCGCACTCCGCGGGGTGCTGCTGGACATTTTCAACACCCCCGTCAGCCCCGAGCTGCTGCCCGCGAAGGACGGCGAAATTTCGCAGATAACCGAGGACTTGGTGGGACCGTACGAGCTGCACGACTTCTTCCTGTACAACGGCATACGGTGGGGATTTCCGCCGAAAAAGGCGTACCGCCTCGCGCTGTACGCGTTCGGGGAAAGCTACGACGCGGGCACGATACTCAAATGGCTGAAAACGTTTTACCGCCGCTTTTTCGCGCAGCAGTTCAAGCGCAGCTGCCTGCCCGACGGCGTTAAGGTCGGCTCGGTGTCGCTGTCGCCGCGCGGCGACTGGAGAATGCCGAGCGACGCGTCCGCCGCCCTCTGGCTGAAACAAATCGACGAGCTGTAAGGAGCTTATTCGATATGAATTACAAACTCAAGAAAAAGCTGATACATTTTTATACAAGCGGCAGCGTCGCCGAGGATTTTGTCGCGTCGCGCCGCAAAAAGGTCTCCGTTATGCGGCGTATTATCCGCGCGTGCTTTTATCTGCACTGCGCGGCGGCTTTGCTTTGCATAGGGCTGTCGATACTGCTCGGCTCGGGGATCGAGGTGGTTCTGATAACGCTCTTCACGGTGGGCGCGGCGTGGCTGTCGCTGTTCGCGGTCGGCGATTCCCGGGCGCCGAAGGCGGCGCTGATTGCCGCCGACCTCGCGCTTGCCGCGGCGGGCTTTGCCGTCGGGGCGTTTGCAGCGCACAAGGCGGCGTTCGTAAGCTGCGGCTCGATAATGCTGCTGGCATGCGCCGCGGCTTTGGTATCGTACTTTACGTCGCTCTGCAAGGACTATCTCGAGGGGTACTCCCCGAGACTGATAAGGCGCGACGATTACACGCTGCTGCCGAACTTCGCCCCCGAAACGAGCGAAAGCATGATACCCTCGCGCGACGAGGAGCTCCCGCCGCTGCCGCCGCTGACGAGCGAAATGCGCGAGCTTGCGAGGCAGCTCAAGGACATACTCTGCGCCGTCCCCGAAAAGGAGCCCGAGGAGGAGATACTCGAGGAGCTGACTGCTCCGCGCGGGCGTGAAACGGAATGACAACGAAAAAGCTCGCGCTGACGGCGCTTTTCATCTGCTTCGCGGCGGCGCTCTCGGCGCTGGAGACGATGCTGCCGCCGATAGTTCCGATTGCGGGGATAAGGGTGGGCTTAGGCAACATTGTGACCCTTTTTATACTGTACATAGGCGGCAAATGGCGCGGCGCGGACGCTCTCGCGGTGACGGTGCTGCGCTGTCTGCTGGCGGCGCTGATAACGGGCTCGCCGTCAAGCGCGCTGTACGGCGTTTCGGGAGGGCTGCTTGCGTGCGCGGCAATGCTCGCGGCAAGGCGGCTGCTCCGCTTTGATACGCGCTTTCTGCCGTTTACGGGGATTTGCGGCGCGATATTTCACATCGCGGGGCAGATGCTGACGGCGGTGCTGCTGTACGGCTCAAAATACGTCCTCGCGTACACGCCGATACTGCTCGCGAGCGCCGTTATCGGCGGCGCGTTCACGGGGCTGTGCACGACGCTGCTGCTGAAAAAGCTGCCCGAAAAGCTGCTGAACGGTATCCGCGAAATATAGAAAATTCGGCGTTTTGCACAAAAATTCAAAGGAGAACGACATGAAATTATTGCTCATCGACGGAAACAGCATAATGAACCGCGCGTTTTACGGCATACGGCTGCTGACGAACAAGAAGGGCGTACCGACGAACGCGCTGACGGGCTTTCTGAACATATACTTTAAGCTGATAAAGGAGGAAAGTCCCGACAGGATAGCCGCGGCGTTTGACCTCAAAGCGCCGACGTTCCGCCACAAAATGTACGACGGCTACAAGGCGACGCGGCACGGCATGCCCGACGAGCTTGCCGCGCAGATGCCGATAATAAAGGACATTCTGCGGAGCCTCGGCATTGCGGTGCTGGAGGTCGAGGGCTACGAGGCGGACGACGTCATCGGCACGCTTTCGCGCGCGGCTGCCGAGCAGGGCGCGGACTGCGTTATCAGCACGGGCGACCGCGACAGCTTTCAGCTCGTCGGCGACCGCGTAACGGTGCGCCTTGCCGCGAATAAGGAGGACATTTATTACACACCCGAGAAAATAAACGAGCTCTACGGCGTGACACCGCGCGAAATGCTGGAGGTCAAGGCGCTTATGGGCGACAGCTCCGACAATATCCCGGGGGTCGCGGGCATCGGCGAAAAGACCGCGCTGTCTCTGATACAAAAGTACCATTCTGTGCAATTTATTTTCGACAATCTTGCGGAAATCGAGGTCACAAAGAGCGTCCGCGCCAAGCTTGAAAGCGGAAAAGAGAGCGCCGAGCTATCGAGAAAGCTGGGTGAAATCTGCTTAACGGCGCCCGTTCCCGAGGATATGGACGAGTATGTGTTCGGCGAGGGGGACAAATCCGCGGCAGTTGGCATTTTGCAGGAATTGGAGATGAACTCTGCAATCAAGAAGCTGAACCTCGTCGGGGTCGCCGCCAAGGAGGTCAAGCTCCCGACTGCCGAGAAAATCGCGGAAAACCGCGCCGCTAAGCCGTCTGTGACTCCCGACGGCTCAAAATACGACGACGGCGCGCCGAACGTCCTGCTGATAAACGGCGAAATTGCCGTGTTCCAAGGCGCGAAGCGGCTTGACGGCGAGCTTAAGGCGCTCCTTGAGAGCGACGCTCCCAAGCACACCGACAACGCTAAGGCGCTCTTCGCGAAGTGCATAAGCGCGGGGATCGACCTGAAAAATGTCACATTTGACGCAACGTTGGCGGCGTATCTGCTGAATGTGAACTCCTCCGATTACGATATTGAAAGGCTTTGCGGCGAATACAAGACCGAGATATTCCCCGAAGAGCCGCAGAAGTCGCTGGAGCTGCTCAACCGCGCGCTTTTCGACGAGATTTGCGCCCAAGGCATGCTCAAGGTCCTGCGGGAGATCGAGATACCGCTCGCGGAGGTTCTCGCGTCAATGGAGCACGAGGGGATCGCGCTTGATGTTGACGCATTGCATAAATTCGGCAAGGAAATTCAGCCGAAAATTGTTGAAATTGAACAAAATATTCACGAGCTGGCAGGGCGGAAATTTAACGTCGGAAGCCCCAAGCAGCTCTCCGTTGTGCTGTTTGAGGAGCTCGGCCTGCCCGCGGGCAAAAAGCGCAAGACGGGCTACTCGACGGACAGCGAGACGCTGGAGGCGCTCATCGACAAGCACCCGATAATCGCGCCGATACTCGAGTACCGCAAGCTGACAAAGCTGTACAATACCTACGTCAAAGGGCTTGAGAACGCGGTTTCCGAGGACGGGCGAATGTACACGACCTTTAAGCAGACCGAAACGCGCACGGGCAGGATAAGCTCGGCCGAGCCGAATATCCAGAACATTCCCGTGCGCACCGAAATAGGGCGCAATTTCCGCAAATTCTTCACCGCGACGCGCGGAAAAGTGCTCTGCGATGCGGATTACAGCCAGATTGAGCTGCGCGTTCTAGCGGCGCTCGCGAACGATAAGGTGATGATCGAGACGTTCAAGGAGGGGCGCGATATCCACACGGAAACCGCCGCGAGCGTGTTCAGGCGCGCTCCCGAGGAGGTTGACGCCGACCTCCGCCGCAAGGCGAAGGCGGTCAATTTCGGCATTGTCTACGGCATCGGCGCGTTTTCGCTCGCTAAAGACGTCGGCACGTCGGTCGGCATGGCTAAACTTTATATTGACGATTATCTGGCGCATTTCTCGGGCGTTCGGCAGTATATGGAAACGAATACCAAATCCGCCGAGGTCGACGGCTACGCCGTGACGATGTTCGGGCGCAGACGGTTCATCCCCGAGATTTTGTCGACCAACAAAAACGTGAAAGCCCTCGGCAAGCGCATTGCGATGAACACGCCGATACAAGGCACTGCTGCCGACATCATCAAGATCGCGATGGTTAGGGTGTATAACCGCTTGAAGCGCGAGCTGCCCGAGGCAAAGCTGATACTTCAGGTGCACGACGAGCTTATCGTCGAGGCTCCCGAAGCCGTATCGCAAAAGGCTTTGGAGATTTTGCGCGAGGAAATGCAGAACGCCGTGGAGCTCGCCGTGCCGCTGCCCGTGGACGCGAAAATCGGCAGGACGTGGTACGACGTTCACTGACGAATAATACAATAAGGCATTTTTTCAAAGGAGATTACGAATTGTATAAATACGAGCCTCATTTGCACACCTCCGAGGGGAGCGGGTGCGCGTCGACCTGCGGTGCCGATATGGCGAAAGCGCATAAGGAAGCGGGTTACGACGGGATTTTCATTACCGACCACTTTTTCAACGGCAATTCGGCGGTGCCGCGCGACCTGCCGTGGGAGGACAGGATAGAGCTGTACTGCAAGGGCTACGAGCACGCTCTGGAGGCGGGCTCGGAGCTTGGGCTGCAGGTTTTTTTCGGGGTGGAGTTCACCGTGCAGGGCGCGGATTTTCTGCTGTACGGAATTGACAAAAAATGGCTGCTGGAGCACGAATTTTATCTGACGGTCGGCGACGAGCGCGCGCTGTTCCGTTTAGTCCATGACGACGGCGGTTTTATCGTGCACGCGCACCCTTTCCGCGACTACCCGTACATACCACACATAAGCCTTTATCCTCACGATGTGGACGCCGTTGAGTGGATAAACGCGAGCCACGGAAAGGACAGCGAATTTAATAAGAACGCTAAACTATATGCCGAAATGTACATGCTGCCCGTGACGGGCGGCTCGGACACGCACTCCGCGGACAGGATGTTCGGCGGGGGGATACTCGTCCCCGAAAAAATAAATTGCCCCGAGGACTATCTTCGGCAGCTCAGAAACGGCTCTGTTGTGCCGATCGAACCCAAATGAACGGAGAGAAAATGAACGAAAACTTCAGCCTTGCAAAGCGCGAAAACAACCCTCGCCGCGACTTCATAATTGTTAATAAATTCCAGTCGAAGCACTACCCCTCCGACCCTCGGGAAACCGCATCACACTGCGCTTTTCTCGGTCGGGAAATGCTCAAAAAATGCCCGCGCGGCGAGTGTCTGGCGATAGTTTTTTCGGAGACGGCGGTCGGGATAGGCGCTCTTGCGGCTTCGGAGCTTGGCTCGCGCTGTTTTCTGCTCAGCACCACGCGCGAGGAGCTGCCCGAGTGTTTTGACAGGCTATCCTTCGAGGAATCGCATAGTCATGCGCCTTTGCACACTTTATGCACCCGTCCCGAGATAGAATTTGCCAAATTTTCCCATGTGTTCCTTATCGACGACGAGTTCACTACAGGGAACACCGCGATTTCGCTTTACAAAGCCATTTCTGAGCTCTGCGGCTGCCCGTTTACGGCAGTGGCGTTTGCGGCGAGCGCCGAAAGCTGCCGACGTTTCGAAGAAAACGGGCTCGACGTGATTGCCGAGGAAATTTTCGAGCAGTTAAATTTTGTGCAATTTCAACAAAAATTTGAAAATGATTTTGTTGTAATTAACAAAAATCCCGATTATGATATATCACTGAATTCGATTTACGATATACGCCTCGGAGTGAATTGCGACAATTATTTTGATGAATGCAAACGGCTTTGCAATGCGGTTTTGGAGCAATTGCGCGAGCCGATTTCAAGGGCGCGTTTGGTCGAGGTCGTCGGCACGGAGGAGCTTTGTCTGCCGCCCGTTATGTTGGGGCTGATGCTCTCCGAAAACGGCATAACCGTGCGGGTTCACGGGGTCACGCGCAGCCCCATGCTGCCCTCCTCGGAGGACGGGTATCCCATTCGCGAGCGCGCCGCGCTGGCAAGCCTATACGATGCCGAACGAAAAGTTTACATATACAATCGTTATAAATGCGATATAACAATAGTGATGACCGATGCCGAAAAACCCGATAACAATGCGGTTTCACAGCTCTGCGGAGTCTGCGGCGGAGAACAGACCGCGTTAGTGCGCTGGCGCGGGAAAGCGATGCGCACTTCGCTTAACAGCGCGGATTGTCGGCTTCTGCTGAAGGATGTCACGGGAAAAATCGCCTCGCTGCCCCCGAGCGAACGCGAGCCGTTAATTCACAAAGGCACCCATTATTGTGAATTACTTCCCGCCGAGCACGAGCCCTCCGAGGCGTATATTCGGCAGTATTATGCGGGTTTGCGGACTTGGGGGCGGCAGACCGCCGAAGCCGTGCGCGCCGTTTCCGAAAAAATACTCGCGCTGAAAGGTGAAAACGTTTTCATCGTGTCGCTGGCGCGCGCGGGCACACCCGTCGGAGTGCTGATAAAGCGCTTTCTGAAGCGGTTTCACGGCATCGATTGCGCGCATTATTCCGTTTCGATAATCCGCGGGCGCGGTATTGACCGAAACGCGATGAAGTACATTCTGGCGCGGCATTCTGCCAAAAATATCCAATTCGTGGACGGCTGGACGGGAAAGGGCGCTATTACGCGCCAATTGCGCGAGGCGCTCACGGAGTTCCCCGAGGTCGACGGGCGGCTCGCCGTGCTTGCCGATCCCGCACGGTTATGCGAAATTTACGGCACGCGCGACGATATTTTCATCCCGTGCTCGTGCCTGAACAGCATCGTCTCGGGGCTGTTTTCGCGGACCGTGCTGCGCTCCGACCTGATTTCCGACGGCGATTTTCACGGCGTGTCGTATTTCGGAGAACTGGAAAAATTTGACAAAACTTACGAATTTATCGCCGCCATAGAGCGCGAAATGGCTCTGCTTTCACCTTTCTGCGACTTTGAATGTGAGCCGCCCGACGGCGCGGGCTTTGAAGAGACTCGTCAAATTGCACAAAAGTTCGATGTTTCCGACATAAATCTGGTAAAGCCGAGCATCGGAGAGGCGACCCGAGTTCTGCTCCGCAGGGTGCCGAAAACGATACTTGTAAAATCCCTTGAAAGCCCATTAACAAAGCATTTGACGCAGTTGGCAGCGGAGAAATCCGTGCCTGTTCAAGAGTATCCACTTAAATGCTACGAGGCAGTGGGAATTATTGACAATTAGTAAAATTGCACAAAAGGAGAGTTTTATGACTGCATTTACAACAGCGGATATTTTGCTCCCGAGGCTTTCGCCCGAGGGGATGAGCAGGTGGGCGGTCGTGGCGTGCGACCAGTACACGGGCGAGCCCGAATACTGGGAAAAAGCGCGGGAGCTCGTTGGCGGAGCGCCCTCGGCGCTTGATTTGATATTGCCCGAGGCGTATCTCGGGCAGCCAGACTGCGACGCGCGCATCGCGAAAATACACGAGAATATGGCAAATTATACAAAAAGCGATTTGTTTAATTTGCACAAAGACTGCTTTATCCTAACAAAGCGCACTCAAGCCGACGGAAGGCTCCGAGTTGGCTTGGTTGGTGCGATTGACCTTGAAATGTACGACTACAACAAAGGGAGCAAGTCGCAGGTTCGCGCGACCGAGGCAACCGTCACCTCGCGGATACCTCCGAGGGTCAAGATCCGCATGAACGCGCCGCTTGAGCTGCCGCATATCATGATTTTGATCGATGATGTGCAAAATACCGTTATTGAGCCGCTGCTTGAAAAAAAATTACAGACTGTATATGATTTTGACCTTATGCAGAACAGCGGACATCTCAGCGGAGCAATCGTTGACGGGGAGACGGCTCGCGGGGTTTTGGCAGCTTTGGAGAAGCTTGCCGACAAGAGCGCGTTCAACGAGCGTTACGGGCTCCGAAACGAGGACGTTCTCCTGTACGCAATGGGCGACGGCAACCACTCCCTCGCGACCGCGAAAGAGTGCTACGAGCAGAAAAAGCGCGCCGGCAGCCCCGACGCGGAGCTTGCGCGTTACGCGCTCGTTGAGGTCGTTAATCTGCACTCGCCCGCGCTGGAGTTTGAAGCTATACACAGAGTAATAACCGAGGTCGACGCAGATGACCTTATGTGCAAAATGACGAATGCTCTCGGGCTGTCAGAGGACGGCGAGCAGAAATTCTCCGTTATCGTCGGCGGCAAAACGCGCGAATTCGGCATAACAAAGCCGAATTCCAACCTCACGGTGGGGTCGCTGCAAACGTTCCTCGATGAGTATTTGCGTGAAAACGGCGGCAAAATCGACTACATACACGGAGAAGACGTGGTGCGGAAACTGTGCGCGAACGGCTCCGCTATCGGTTTTCTGCTGCCCGCAATGAAAAAATCCGAGCTGTTCCCGACCGTCATCAAGGACGGCGCGCTGCCCCGAAAAACGTTCAGCATGGGTCACGCGCACGACAAAAGATTTTACTGCGAGGCTAGAATTATCAAAAAAATAACTTTTCGTATAGGTGATTTGATGAAATATTTTGAGACGGGCGTCACGCACGGCTGCTATCACGAGTTCGCGAAGGGGCAATGGGACGAAAAAACGTTTTGGAGCGCCGATTCTCTTTATCTTTACGATGACATTTTCGACGATTTGGGGCTGTACAAAAGCGTTTTCGCCAAGGTCTTTGAAGTGTATGACCATTGGGGTCCGAACAGGGTCACGCGCGCCGATTGGGAGCGCATTTACGCTTTGGCTCGGCAATGCGGCGGAGCGGTCGCGGAGCTTTTCGACGAGCTTGCGCCATGGGCTGACGAAAATTTTGTGCAATTTGATGAATTTTGGATACTGGGCATTTGAACAAGGGGAGCATATGAAGAAAACGATTTTAATTAAAATTTTGCTGTCTGCGGCGGCAGTGACCGCGATTGTGCTGTTTCTCAATGCAAGCCTTCTTTTCCCATGGCAATGGGAGGCTCGGAAAAACAAACATGCCGCTTTGGAATATGTAAGCGATAAATTTCCTGAAGCTAATTTTGTGAAGGCATACTATCGCACAACAAAAATCAATTTCGGAAATCCCGGACATGACCAATTTGTTTTTGAGTTAAATGGAATAAGATTTCCCGTTTTTGCTGAGCATGGTAAAGTTGCAAATGATTTTTGTTCGGAAGCATTTGCGGAGTATCAACTCTACAACACTTATATCAAGCCATTTGTAGAATCAAGAAATATTGTTGCGGAATTTAACTACTACACTTCCGATCTGCAGGAATTTTTTAAATATAATCCCGAATCGAATATCTCGCAATTTGACGGAAGCGTTTGGATTAAAATTTACGATGATAAATGTAATAACCCTAAGTCTTCGGGATGGCTGTATGAATTTTATTGTTATTGCAGAGATAACATTCCTTTTACAAGCTACACTGTAACCATGATATGTTTAGGCGGCAGTTTAACTTATTCAAGCGAACAAATATTTTCTAACGAAGATGATTTTTACAACTCATTTCGTTAGATTGACTCGGCAATTTTGTGCAATTTGACGAATTTTGGATACCGGGCATTTAAGGAGGATTATTATGGAGCTTTCGCAATTTTTCAAGAGCGTTATCGACCAAGACCGCGCGGCGGTCGTCATCTGCAATTTGCAGCACGAGATAATTTATATGAACCCCGCCGCCGTCGGGCGCTACAAAAAGCACGGCGATCTGCTCGGGAAGAGCCTGCTCGACTGCCATTCGCCGCGCTCCAACGAGCTGATAAAGCGCGTCGTCGCGTGGTTCGCCGAGGACGCTTCCCACAACATCATCTACACGTTCCACAATGAAAAGGAGAACAAGGACGTGTACATGGTGGCTCTCCGCGGCGGGGACGGCGCGCTTATCGGCTACTACGAGAAGCACGAATACCGCGACCGCGAGACCGCTCCGCTGTACGATTTCGCCGATTAAGGCGCTACAGCTTGTCTGCGTAGTATGCGAGGATAAGCTCGGTCACTCTGCCGTAGCTGAGCGTTCCCTCGGCAACGCCCTGCACCTTGATAAAGCCGTCGTTGACCGCTTCCGAGACCTCGGAAACGGAAACGGTAACCGAGGTGCTTCCGACCTTGACTTTGAGGTGAGCCTCGTGGGTGAGTATGTACTCGTTTTCGGCATTGAAATCCGCTATCATCTCCTCGGTCAGCAGATCGTGCGCCTGCTGCCACATTTCGAGATCGTAACGGAAAAGCGCATTGGAGCAGTATTTGAACGCCTCCATGTAGCCCGAATAGCGGAACTCGGGGTATTCGCTGTTGATGCAGGACAGAAACGCGAGGAAGTTGCATTCGTTCTCGAACGCGACGCCGCGCGAGTGAGCGCTTTCGTGGGCGGCGGTGTACGGTATGGAGAAATCGGGCTGCGCGGTGTTTACGTTGCATTCCGCGAAGAACGGGAAGAACATCCCCGTGATGTGCGTGTACGACCACGGCTCGGACAGCATAACGGGCTTCTGCCGCCAAATCGCCGTCCACAGGAACGGATATTCCTCGACAAGCTTGTCGTAGCCGCTGCCCGTGCGGGTGAGCTCCTCAAAGACGCTCTCGGAAAAGCGCATGCAGCCGTTTTCGTCGGTCTCGAGCTCCTTGCGCGCCTCCGCGGCGCCCTTGGCAAGCTCCCCGCACACGGAAAGCAGAAACTCGGGCGATTTTTGCGAGGTGTCGAGCTCCATTATCCGCTCGATGGGGTAGCGGTAGTAATTCGCGCCGTGGCAGACCATGTACAAAAGGCTCGCGAACGACAGAAAGCCGCAGAGAAATCTCCCCGCGCCGAGCAGCGTTTTGCCGCGCTTTTTGCTTTTCTTCAGCTTGACGATAAGCAGCACGATAAGGAATATCACCAGCGGCAACGCGAGTATCACCAGTAGCTCCGTGAGCGACACGGGGATAAGCGACGTGACAAAGCCTATCGGCACGGTCACGAGCTTGAAAAGCCCACGCGAGCAAACGTATTCCGTGAAATCGGGGAAATACGGCAGTATAAAATACATTGCCGCCGCCAAAGCAAGCGGTATAAATATCCATACGGCTTTAAAAAACTTTTTCATTGCCTGTCCTTTCAATAGAATTTCAAGCGGCTCTTTTGTGCAAAATTCACAAAAATATTCAAAAATTTTGACTTTAATCGCTTTTTATGCTACAATATATGTAAATAAGCGGAGGATTGGAAGAAAATTCCAACTTCAAAGAGGGTGCTGTTATGAGGCTGTCGGAAAACGGGGCAGGGTGGCTGTCCGACTATTTTCGGGATATCGAGGTCGCCGATAACGAGCTTGCCGAAAAGAATTTTTTAGCGGAGCCGAAGTCGGTCGTCTGCGATTTTTACGTGCTCCCGACGCACAATCACCAGACCTTTTACGGAAAAATAACCGCGGAACGCGGCTTCTTCAAGATAATTTTCGCGAAGGCGATACAGAACTCGATATGGTTTTCGGAGCCTATCTATATGTACCGCTTCGAGGAGGCCAAGCGCTTCGAGAACCACCCCATGAAAAAGGGGCGGATAGTCTGCCGCGCGAAGCTCATGGACAAGGCGCTGCTGAACCGTTTGCTGTTTACGGTCGGGGAGCTTTCCGCCGAGCAGCCCGCCGACGCGGTCGAGCCGACCGTCGACAGCGTGTTCACCGCCGTGAGGATATACGAAAACGGCGCCGTTTCCAGAGAGATAATGTATACCGACCCCGAAAGGCTGGCGTTCCGCGAGGGCGCGGGCGACAGGGACGCCGTGGATTTTCTCGGGGGGCTTTACTTGGCTGTTGAGAAGATCGTTGGCGTCGGAGACTGACCATACATCAAAACCGCTTCGTTAAGGAGCGGTTTTTTGACGGACATTATACGAGTTTGATTTTGATATAATCCACGATGATATCCACGCACTTGTCAAAGCCGAGATCGCCGCTGTTAAGGCAAAGGTCGTAGTTGCGCGCGTCTATCCATTCTCTGCCCGTATGCGCCTTGTAGTAAGCGGCGCGCTCCTTGTCAATGGCGGCTATCTTTTTCAGCGCCTCCCTGCGGTCGGTAATGCCCTTGACCTCGGCGACGTTTTTGACGCAGTTCTCCTCGTCGGCGTACACGAATACGCGAATTGCGTCGGGTCTGCCCGACAATACGAAATCCGCGCAGCGCCCGACGATGATGCAGGACTTCTCGTCGGCGAGCTTCTTCATTACCATTGCCTGATAATTGAACAGATTTTCCTCGGATGTGAACGACTTCTTATCGGGGGAGATAACGCCGCCCTTGTACACGCCCGTTTTCCCGAAAACGCCCGACTTGGTTTTTTCGTCGGTTTGCCCGAAGAGAGCCTCGTTGATGCCGCTCTCCTCGGAGGCGAGCTTTATCAAGTCCTTGTCGTAAAACTCGACATTCAGCCGCTCAGACAGCATTTGCCCGATGGTGCGCCCGCCGCTGCCGTAGCCGCGGGCTATCGTAATAACAAAATGTTCCATTTTTACCTCTTAACTCTAACCTCTTACCTCTATTCGCCCAGATACGCTTTCTTGACCTGCTCGTTGTCCATAAGCTCGTGAGCGTCGCCCGACAGCGCGATGCTGCCCGTTTCGAGAACGTAGGCTCTGTTCGCTATCGACAGCGCCTTTTTGGCGTTCTGCTCCACGAGAAGCACGGTCGTGCCCGACTTGTTTATCTCCTCGATGATGTTAAAAATTTCGCTTACGTACAGCGGCGAAAGTCCCATGGACGGCTCGTCCATGAGGATTATGGAGGGCTTGGACATAAGCGCCCTGCCCATCGCGAGCATCTGCTGCTCGCCGCCCGAGAGCGTGCCCGCGGACTGATTGCGGCGCTCCTTAAGCCTCGGAAAACGCTCGTAAACGCGCTCCAAGCTTTCGTTTATCTCCGCCTTGTCCTTGCGCGTGTACGCGCCGAGCATAAGGTTCTCGTAAACGGAGAGCTGCGCGAAAACGCGCCGCCCCTCGGGCACATGCGCCATGCCCATTGCGACTATCTTGTGCGCGGGGGTCTTGGTGAGCTCTTTGCCGCCGAACCGTATCGAGCCGCGCTTTGCCTGTACGAGACCCGTTATCGTGTGCAGAATGGTGGTCTTTCCCGCGCCGTTCGCGCCGATAAGCGCGATTATCTCGCCTTGCTCGACGTTAAAGGAAATGCCCTTTATAGCGTTTATGGCGCCGTAGTATACCTCGAGATCTTCAATTTCCAGCATTGACATATACAGCGCCCCCTTAATCGCCCAGATAGGCGGTGATGACCTTCGGGTCGTTCAGCACTGCCGAGGTCGCGCCCCGGGCGAGCTCCTGCCCGAAATTCAGCACGGTGAGCTCCTCGCAGATGCCCGCGACGAGCTTCATATCGTGCTCTATCAGCAAAATCGTCATATCGAATTTCTCCCGCACGAAGCGGATAGTGTCCATAAGCTCGGCGGTCTCGTTCGGGTTCATGCCCGCGGCGGGCTCGTCGAGCAGCAGCAGCTTGGGGTTGGTCGCGAGCGCCCTCGCTATCTCCAGCTTTCGCTGCTTGCCGTAGGGCAGGTTCGAGGCGAGCGCGTCGGGCTCGCCGTCGAGGTCGAACACCTTCAGCAGCTCGAGCGCCCTTTCGTTCATCTGCTTTTCCTCTTTAAAGTAACGCGGCAGCCGCAGAATGCCCTCGATAGTCGTGTATTTGGTTTGGTTCTGCATCCCGACCTTTACGTTGTCGAGAACGCTCATAGCCTTGAACAGGCGGATATTCTGGAAAGTTCTGGCAACGCCGCTTTTGTTTATCTCGACGGGGGACTTCCCCGTGATGTTCGCGCCGTCGAGGAAGATGCCGCCCGAGGTGGGCTTGTAAACCCCCGTCAGCATATTGAAGACCGTGGTCTTTCCCGCGCCGTTGGGACCGATGAGCCCGTAGAGCTGCCCCTTATTGACGCGCATATTCAGCCCGTCCACCGCGCGCAGACCACCGAATTGTATCGACAGGTCTCTGACCTCGAGCAGCGGAGTGTTGTTATCGCTCATTTACTCGGCACCTCCCGCTGTTTTGTTTTTCTTGAATATTCCCTTGAGCCTTTGCACGGGAGCGGACGCGCCGACGCGCTCTCTGAGC
Source organism: Lachnospiraceae bacterium (assembly GCA_023664705.1). GTDB lineage: Bacteria > Bacillota > Clostridia > Oscillospirales > Ruminococcaceae > CAG-115. The sequence goes on from JAMPFE010000026.1 coordinate 18,690, forward strand.
TGAATAAAGAACGGCGCGTTGTTGAATATCATCATACCGATGAGCACTATCGCGTAGATGAGCATACGGTAATCGCCGACCTCGCGGAATATCTCGGGGAGGGCATAGAGGATTATCGTCGCGATTATCGAGCCGCGGAGGCTGCCGAGACCGCCGAGCACCACGAACACGAGAATGAGTATCGAGAAGTTGTAGTCGAATTTCGTGAACGCCACCATCGGTATCGAATGGACGTACAAGCCGCCCGCGACGCCCGCCAGACCCGCCGAGATCGTGAACGCCATAAGGCGGAACTTGGTGACGTTAATGCCGACCGACTGCGCGGCGATATAGTTGTCGCGCACCGCCATACAGGCGCGCCCCGATTTGGAGCTTATGAACGTCATAAGGACTATCAGCACCAGCAGCAGAACGACCGTCACGACCCAGATATTCGTGTCCTGCGGCGCCTGAACCCCTATCGGACCCTTCAAAATCTGCGTCGCCGTTTCGGTATCGACGTTCTCGGGGGGCTTTGTAAAGCCGAAATGCAGCCCGTTCGCGTCGACCGTGAGGTAGATGTTCGTCGCGAGCGACTTGACTATCTCGCCGAAGCCGAGCGTTACTATCGCGAGGTAGTCTCCGCGCAGACGTAGCACGGGAATGCCGATAAGCACGCCGAATACCGCCGCCATTATCCCCGAGACCGCAAGAGCGATGACGAGCCGCGGCACGGGCGGGCAGTCGGTGTTTACCATTACTATCTGGGAGACCGCGCTTCCGCAGAGGGCCCCCACGCACATAAATCCCGCGTGTCCGAGGGAGAGCTCGCCGAGTATGCCGACCGTGAGGTTCAGCGAGAGCGCGAGAATGATGTGTATCCCTATCGGGATGAGCAGACCCTTCAGCATATTGTTTCCGTTCAGCGCGCCTGCGGACATCAGCGCGGACATCACAATGCACAGGACCGCCGTGCCGCCGAAGGTTATCGCGTTGTTTAATTTCTGTTTTTTCATATCTGCCGCCTTAAACTTTCTCGTTGATCTTCTTGCCCATAATTCCCGTGGGACGCACGACAAGAACGACTATAAGCACCATAAACACAATTGCGTCGGATATCTCCGAGGAGATGTACGCTATGGAAAGGCGTTCGATAACGCCGAGCAGCACGCCGCCTATCATCGCGCCGGGGATACTTCCTATCCCGCCGAATACCGCCGCCACGAACGCCTTTATGCCGGGCATTGAGCCCGTCGTCGGGGAAATGGACGGGTATTTCGAGCACATCAGCAGCGCCGCTACCGCCGCAAGCGCCGAGCCTATCGCGAACGTGAGCGTTATCGTGCCGTTTACATTGATGCCCATAAGCTGAGCCGCGCCGCGGTCCTCGCTGCACGCGAGCATCGCCTTGCCCGCCTTGGTCTTATTGATGAACAGCACGAGCGCTATCATAACCGCGAGCGACACGGCGATCGCCAGAAACGTCTCCATATCGATTACAAGCGAGGGGGTCAGCCCCTGCGCCTTGAGCTCGTCGCCGCTGTCGAAAAATATGACGCCTTTTCCGTCGAACACCTGCAAAAACGGGGGCGCGCCCTTTACGATGGACGTGAAAATCTTCGGGGTCGCCGACTGAGTGAGCTGGGCGACATTCTGCAGCAGGTAGCTTACGCCTATCGCCGTTATGAGCACGGCAAGCGGCGGGGAACTCCTCAGCGGACGGTACGCCACCTTTTCGATGACGACGCCCAGAACAGTGCAGACCGCCACGGTGATAAGCATCGACAGCCACAGCGGACACCAATTCGACGCCATTGTGATGAACGCCGCGTAGCCGCCCACCATTATGATGTCGCCGTGGGCGAAGTTCAGCATTTTCGCTATGCCGTAGACCATGGTGTAGCCCAAGGCTATCAGCGCGTATATGCTGCCTTGGCTCAATCCGAATACCAGATACGAAATAAAACTCATAACGTCCTCCCGTTTAGAAATTAGAGGTAAGAAGTAAGAGCCCTCTCTTGCCTCTTACCTCTAACATCTAATAGCAAAATCCGTACAAGAGCGTACGCCCTTGTACGGTTTGCGAATAAATCAATGTTGAAAATTACTGGACCTCGTAAGCGCCCTTGCCGTCGTTTACAACGATCTTAAGCACCTGAGGAGCCTTTTCGGGCTCGCCGTCCGTGCCCCACTTGGTCTTGCCCGTAACGCCGTCAAACTCAATAGAGGTCATAGCGGACTTCATCTTGTCGCAGAGCTCGGAAGCGGAGAGGGACGCGTCGTTTACGCCCGCCTGCTCAAGAGCCTGCTTTACGGCGTATACGCAGTCGTAAGCGTCCGCCGCGAACTGGTTTACCTCGTCGTTCGGGAACTTCTCCTGATATGCCTTGGTGAATGCTGCGGACTTGGGCTCGGGAGAGGACGCCGCATACGGAGACATTACATAAACGCCGTCCGCAATGGAAACGTCGCCGCTGTCCTCGAGCAGACCGATAAGACCGTCAAGTCCGTCGCCGCCGAGCACGGGGATATTGAGCTTGCCCTGCGCCTGCTGAAGTATCATAGCCACGGCGTTGTAGTAGAACGGCAAAAACAGCAGCTCCGCGCCGCTCTCGCTTACCCTCTGGATCTGTACGTTGAAATCCGTCTCGGTATCCTTCGCGAAGGTCTCCTTGCAGACTATTTCGAGACCCTTCTTTGCAGCCTCTTCCTTAAAGCCCTGATAGATGCCCGTGGAATAATCGGAGTTGTTGTTGTAGATAACGGCTATCTTCTTCGCGGACATATTGTCGGCGATATAATCCGCCGCGATAGCGCCCTGCTGGGGGTCTGTAAAGCACATGCGGAAGCAGTTGTCGCCCGCGAGGCAGTTGAGCGCCGAGCCCGACGGCGTGAGCAGGAACATATTGTCATCCTTCGCCTTGACCGCGACAGCCGCGCAGGAGCCCGAGGTAACGGTGCCGAGCAGCAGCTTCATATTCTTGTCCTTGAGGGCGTTGTACGCGGTAAGACCCTTTTCGGGCTCCGCAACGTCGTCCTCAAACTCTATCTTGAGCTTGATGCCGTTTACGCCGCCCGCCGCGTTTATCTCGTCCGCCGCGAGCTGGAGACCGTTTCTTACCGCGATGCCGTACTGAGCATTTTCGCCCGTGACGGGACCTATGCCGCCTATAACGAGGGTATCGCCGTCGCTTGCGCTGTCGCCGTTACAGCCCGCGAGACCGAGCGTCATAGCCGCTGCCAGAGATACGGCAGCAACGCGCTTGAATAAATTTTTCATAGCAAATTTCCTTTCTTTTCACATAATTGCGTAAAATATATCTTCGGAAAACCGCTGCGCGGGAAAAATCTCCGCGGCGATTTTCTTTGCAATTTTACTATACCATTTAATTCATAATCTGTCAAGAACAAAATCGTAACGATTTTACAAACCAAATAAGAAATTTTTGTGCAATTTACACTAAATTCACTTAAAACGCCGTATTTGGATAAAAAATCCGCCGAGATAATTCACAAAATGAGCAAAAAATCGCGCTCCGCCAAAACGGCGAAACGCGATCCTCTTCGATTTAAAATCCCGTCTTGCAGGAAATTTTTTAAAACTCTGCAAAATCAGTCGGTAAGATAGGACTTCACCAAGACCTGCAAAAGCTCGTCCCTGTCTATGTGTCGGATAAGACCCCGCGCGTTGTTGAACGTGGTGATATATGTAGGATCCTCCGACAGAATATACCCGACAAGCTGATTGATCGGATTGTAGCCCTTTTGCTTAAGCGCGTCGTATACCGTGGTAAGGATCTCCTTCATCTCGCTTTCACGATCCTCGTGCACGGAAAACGTCATTGTTTTGTCCAGCATATTATCCCTCCTTGGCTTAAACTTGGATATCGGAATACGCGCAGCCTCGTCTCCGCTTCGGCAAGCTTCGGAAAGCACTAAGTTCCCCTGCTCTCCTAAACATAATTATACACATTTTTCGCCAAAAAAACAACCATATTTCGCAAACAAACGCGAAAATCTATGAATATCACAAATTACCGCGCAATTCTTTGTGGATATTACACAAAAATGCACTCCCAAAATCTACATATTTATAAAATTTGCTAAAACACTTGTATATCCGAAAAATATATGTTATAATTAGAGTATGGAAGTGCGCGGACGGCATATCCGCGTACCGGCGTCAATTTTATTTTCGAGGGGAGTAATTGAGTATGGCGGGCGAAGGCGGATTTAAAGTCGTATTTCAAGGCTTTGATAAAAATGAGGTCAACGAATACATAAGCAATCTTCGTAAAACAATGAAGGAACTGGAGACGGAAAAGCGGACTAACGACGAAAAGACCGCAGCTGCCGTTAAGATCGCGGAGGCTGCGGAGGAGAGGATAAAGGCGGCGGAGCAGCGCAGCGCCGACAGGATAGCCGAGCTGGAGCTCCAAGTAAAGACCGAGCGCAGAAACGCGGAAAATCTTACTATCCAGATAGACGAGTTGAAAAGAAAGCTGAAGCACCCGTCGTCCTCGGCGAGCGGCAAGGTCGACACCTCGGCTGCCCAGAAGCAGTCCGCAGATATTATCGCCAAGGCTAACGAGACCGCGCGCGACATCGTGGAAAAGGCGAAGAAGACCGCGCAGGAGGTCATTTCGGGCGCGCAGAGCGCCGCAAACGCGTCGGGCGGGCAGAACAATGCCGATACCGAGGCGTTTATGAGCGTGCTGAAGAGCTGTCTCGACAGCATTACGGGCAGCTGCGGCGAGCTCGGCAGAAAGGCTTCGGAGCTCCTCGGGAAGAGCGCCGCGCCCGTTACCGTGACGATGCCCGACTTCTCGAGCATTTCCGCGCCGCAGGCTGAGGTCCCCGCGGGCGCTCCCGAGCCCGCCGCAAGCGCGCCCGGGATGTCGCTGTCGGGTGATCTGTTCGGCAGCATGGACGACGGCGGCGACGACGATATGATGTCCGCATTCGGCGATGAGGACAAGGCTGCCGCCGCAAAGGCTCCCGAAGCGGAAACGCTCGGCGGCTTCGATATGTCGGCAGTCAGCGAGCCCGTTGACAAGGTCGCTCCAAACGACACGGACAACATGGGCAGACCCGAGTTCAACAACGACTTTATGAAAGACCTTATCGCGCAGACCGTTCCGAGCTCCGCTCTCGGGGACGATGTTGACGACGACCTGCGCAGCGCCGTCAAGGAAGAGGAGGAGAAGTTCTCCGTCAAGCCCTCGGACGAGGACGGCGGGCTCGATTTCAATATGGATATGGGCGGCAGCTCCGCGGACGCGGACGACCCCATGGCGGCTTTGCTCGCGCAGGCGCAGGCGGCGTTCGGCGGCGGCGGCGGAGGATTTGATATGTCCGCCTCCGAGCCCGAACAGGAGCCCGAGCCCGCGGGCGGCATGGGCATGGGCTCTTCGGGAGATTGGGCAGACCTGCAAAAGCAGCTTGAGGCTATGGAGCAGTCGGGCGGCTTCGGCGGCTCGGAGCCCGAAAGCGCTGCCGATGAGGCTCCGAAGAGCATCGCGGACGACCCCAAGGCTCCGAGCGCGGACGATTCCGCGATATGGAACTTCGGCGATATGGGCAGCGGCTCGTCCGATGACGACGATATGAGCTCCGACCTGTTCGGCAGCTTCTGATACGGTTATTTCAAAGAGCCGAAAAGCGAAATTCGGCTCTTTGCTGTTTTATGAGGGAATGAAATGATAAAGCTTGACACAAACGAATTGAAAGAAAAGGCAAAAACGCTCCGCGCGGGCGACAAGGTGCTGCTTTCGGGCACGGTCTACACCTCGCGCGACGCGGCGCACAAGCGCATAAAGGCGCTGCTCGACAGCGGCGGAGAGCTGCCGTATGAGCTCGACGGCGCGGCGGTCTATTACGCGGGTCCCACCGCCGCAAAGGACGGCATGGTCATCGGGTCGTGCGGTCCGACCACCTCGAGCCGTATGGACGTGTATTCGCCCGAGCTCCTCGACAGGGGGCTCTCCGCGATGATCGGCAAGGGCGAGCGCTCCGAGGCGGTCTGCGAGGCGATAAAGCGCAACGGCGCGGTGTACCTCTGCGCGATAGGCGGCGCGGGCGCGCTGGCGTGCAAGTGCATAACCGAGTGTGAGGTCATCGCGTTCGAGGATCTGGGCTGCGAAAGCGTGAAACGCCTTACATTCCGCGAATTTCCCTTAACGGTCGCAATTGACAGCGTCGGCGGTAACATTTTTCAAAGCGGTCGGGAGCGCTACGCTCGGTGAAAATTCACAAAATATCGGGCGAAAAACACAATAAAATGTCGGAATTTTTAGTTTTTTAATTTAACTATTGACAAATTTCAAAAAGTGTGGTAAAATGTATACAGTAGTAATGTGCAAAGTGTTTTCAACTGCCGAGGGTGAGCGTTATGTCGGATTATTCTGCATTGAGCGATAAGGAGCTTATCCGCAACGAGCCGCCCGACAGCGGGAAAATCGCGGAGCTTATCTCGCGCTATATGAAAACCGTGTTTTCGTGCGCCAAGCGTTACTCGGGCGCCGCCGACTATGAGGAGCTCGTTTCCGACGGCATGGAGGGGCTGCTTTCCGCGGTGCGCGGCTACAACGAGGATAAGGGCGAGTTCGCCGCGTTCGCGGCTGTGTGCATTGAAAACAAGCTGCGCAATACCGCAAAAAGGTCGCTCAGGCGCGTTTCTCTGCTTTCCGACCCCGAGGCGCTGAACGACATCGCCGACCCCGCGCCCTCCCCCGAGGAGCTTGTCATCGCAATGGAGGACAGCAGGGAGGTCATGGAGCGCATCGAAACGGAGCTTACGCCGCTTGAAAAGCAGTGCATCCGCGGCGCTGTGCTGGGCTTGTCCTACGAGGAGACCGCACGCGAGCTCGGCGTCGACAAAAAGGTTGTCGACAACGCTCTTTCAAGAGCGAGGGCGAAGCTGCGCAAATAGCCGATAACAATTTAAATTGGGGTCGGTTTGCTTTCCTAATGGTTTAATTTTACAGATTTAGGAAATATTTACATATGTCCCGCTAGCTCAAAGAAGAGCGTTGCGGCAATAAAATTGCATGGCAAAGATGTCGGTGCAAATCCGACCCGGGCAAAATCTATTTTTTAAGGGGTATTACTATGTACACTGACAAGACACTGAAATGTAAGGACTGCGGCGCGGATTTCGTGTTCACTGCGGGTGAGCAGGAATTCTATGCCGAAAAGGGTTTCGAGAACGAGCCGCAGAGATGCAAGGCTTGCCGCGACGCCAAGAAGAGCGCGGGCAGAGGCGCGAGGACCTTCTACGAGGCGACCTGCGCTAACTGCGGCGGCATCGCGAGAGTTCCGTTTGAACCGAAGGGTGACAGACCCGTTTTGTGCAGCGAGTGTTTCGCTAAGCAAAGAGGAGAATAAGGCTTGCCTTCGGGCAGTTTTATCGGCAGGATTGCACACCGCGACCACCGTTACATGGGATTACCCGCGCAAATCCGAGCATGACCCGACATCTTTTGGTAAAAAACAGACAGCCGTATCACGTTTGACGCTATACGGCTGTTTATTTTTTTGACAGATATTACCGAGAGTAATTAGCGTATCTTTTCGAGGGCAAAAGTCATAATATTATTGCGAAATTCTTTGAAAAATTATCACTTTTACATCTTGAAATTTTCCGAGTAATATTGTATAATACTGGAATACGGCTATAAAAACACATTTGTTAATGAAAGGATGTTACTTTATGAAAAAAATCGTTTCCGCTGTGCTTGTCTCCGCTATGCTCCTCGCGTCGCTCACCGCGTGCAATAACGACACACCCGACGAAAGCTCTTCGTCGAGCAGCTCGACCGTAAGCGGCGGGCAGTCCTCCGATAATAACAGCACCACCTCCTCTTCAACCGAGAGCTCCTCGTCGGAGGAAAGCTCATCCTCGGATGAAAGCTCATCCTCGACCGAGGAGAGCTCCGAGCCTATCGAATCCGACCCCGAGGGCGGCGAGGACGAGGGCGTCGACAACAGCGGTCTCCCCTACCCCGACAATACGGCGGGAAACCTCACGAAGGCTATACTCGCGAACGACAACTGGCCCGCTATGGACATCGTAACGGACGCGGAGCTGATCCCCATTATGTTCAGCGCCGACTTTGACTTGGAGACCTGCGAGGAGTTCTGCTTCGCCACCAACATCATAAGCGCGCAGCTCAACAAGGTCATCGTCGTAAAGCCCAAGGCGGGCAGCGAGGAGGCTGTCTCCGCGGCTATGGACGGCTATTTCGAGGCGGTCAAGAACGACCCCAACATCGCGTTCTATCCGGGGCAGCAGGCCTCCGCGGACGGCGCCGTCAAGGGGCAGACCGACGACGGCTACCTCTATATCATCGTTCACGAGAACGGCGCGGCTATCGAATCCGCGGCTGTATAATCGACAAACAGCGCTTCGGCGCTGTTTTTATTATAAACGCTGCCGCGGGGCGTTAAAGTGCCTTGACAAAAAATTGTCGATGTGGTACAATATGGATATACATTTGTAAAGGAGGCAAGTCTTTTGCTTGAAATAAACGATCTGTACTGGAGCCTGCCCGGCGGCGAGCCGATAATCAGCGGCATATCCTGCAAAACCAACGGCAGGCTGACCGTTATCACGGGACCCAACGGCGGCGGAAAGACCACCCTCGCGAAGCTGATAGCGGGCGTGGAAAAGCCCGTTTCGGGGCGGATATCGCTCGACGGCGAGGATATAACCGACCTCGATATCACGGAGCGCGCCAAAAAGGGCGTGGCCTACGCGTTTCAGCAGCCCGTGCGCTTTAAGGGACTGACCGTGCGCGACCTGCTGGAGCTTGCGGCGGGCGGCAATCTGAACCACGGCGAGCTTTGCGGCTTGCTCGGTAAGGTGGGCTTGTGCGCGGAGGAATATATCGACCGCGAGATGAGCGGCGCGCTTTCGGGCGGCGAGGCTAAGCGCATAGAGATAGCGACCGTGCTCGCGCGCGGCGCAAAGCTGTCGGTGTTCGACGAGCCCGAGGCGGGCATCGACCTGTGGAGCTTTTCGCGGCTCGTGGAGACATTCGAGGAGATACGCGAAAATTCGCGCGGCGAGCTGATAGTCATCTCTCACCAAGAGCGCATCCTGCAAATAGCCGACGATATAATCGTCGTTGCCGACGGAAAAATACGCATCGCGGGCAAGCGCGGGGAGATACTTCCAGCGCTGCTCCAAGGGGAGTACACCTGCGCTTGCCCGAAGAGAATGGGGGACTGCACATGAGCGACTTGATGAACCTGAATTTCAACGGTATAACGGGCGAGATGCTGAAGGTCATTTCCGATTTCGACGCGGAAAAGGGCTTCGCGGGCGCCTACAATATCCGCGAGGACACGCAGTGCGCGGGGCGCAAGTCCTCTGCGAACATCACGATAACCCCCAAGACGGATAAGCCGGGCATCGACATCACCGTAAAGCCCTTCACGAAGGGCGAGACCGTGTTTATCCCCGCGTGCGTCACCCATACGGCTGTCGACGACCTTGTGTACAACGATTTCTACATCGGCGAGGGCGCGGACGTCGTTATCGTCGCGGGCTGCGGCGTTCACAACGAGGGCGAGGAGGACGCGCGCCACAACGGCATCCACCGCTTTTTCCTCGAGCCGAACTCCTCCGTGCTGTACAAGGAAAAGCACATCGGCACGGGAGAGGGCGCGGGCTTGAAGAAGATAGACCCCGTGACGGAGTGCTTTCTGAAAGAGAACTCGCGGCTGGAAATGGATACCATTCAGCTCGGCGGCGTTGACCGCTCCACCCGCACCACAAGCGCGGAGCTCGGCAAAAATGCGAAGATAATCGTCCGCGAGCGCATTATGACGGATAATTCCGAGGACGCCGTGACGAACTTCCGCGTTAAGCTCGAGGGCGAGGACAGCGGCGCGGACTTGGTATCGCGCTCGGTGGCGCGCGGGAGCTCTCATCAGGCGTTTTACAGCGTCGTCGAGGGCAACAACCGCTGCACGGGGCACTCCGCGTGCGACGCGATAATCGCCGAAAACGGCAAGGTCGACGCGCAGCCCGCGCTGAACGCCGCGAACGTCGACGCGGAGCTTATCCACGAGGCGGCTATCGGAAAAATAGCGGGCGAGCAGATAATGAAGCTCTGCTCCCTCGGACTCACCAAGGAGCAAGCCGAGGAAAAGATAATCGAGGGATTTCTGAAATGACGTTTTGAGAGCGGGTGAGCGTTTTGGCAAAGAACAGGTCTGTTTTCGTATGCAGCGAATGCGGCGCGGAGTCGTCCAAATGGAACGGAAAATGCCCGTCCTGCGGCGCTTGGAACACTCTCGAGGAGACCGAGCCCGTAACGGTCGTCGCGGGGAAAGCCGCGCCCGTCGGGAGCTTCAAATACTCGCGCATTTCCGAGATAAGCTGCGACGACGAAACGCGCTGCGAAACGGGCGTCTCGGAGCTTGACAGGGTGCTCGGCGGCGGTCTGGTAAAGGGCTCGCTGGTGCTTATCGGCGGCGACCCGGGCATCGGAAAATCCACGCTGTTGCTGCAAATATGCGGCTTTATGGGCGAAGAGCACACGATATTGTACGTATCGGGCGAGGAGAGCGAGCGCCAGATAAAGCTCCGCGCGGAGCGCCTCGGCGTGACGTGCGAAAATCTGTTCCTCGCCTCCAACAACAACTGCGAGAGCATAATCAAGGCAGTGCGCGAAAACAAGCCCGAGTGCGTTATAATCGACTCGATACAGACGATAACCTCAAGCGCCCTCACGTCCTCGGCGGGCAGCATAGTGCAGGTCCGCGAGTGCACAAACGCCTTTATGCGCATGGCGAAATCCGAGGAGATACCCGTGTTTATCGTGTCTCACGTCAACAAGGATGGCGGCATCGCGGGACCAAAAATAATGGAGCATATCGTTGATACGGTGCTGTATTTCGAGGGCGACAAGCAGCTCTCCTACCGCATTCTCCGCGCGATAAAGAACCGCTTCGGCTCCACCAACGAGATAGGCGTGTTCAGAATGGAGGACGACGGGCTGTCGCAGGTGGAAAACCCGTCCGAGATGATGCTCTCGGGCAGGCTCGGGAGCGTTTCGGGCAGCGCCGTCGTTTGCACCATGGAGGGAACGCGTCCCATTCTCGCGGAGGTGCAGGCGCTTGTCACGAAGTCGAATTTCGCGTCGCCGAGGAGAGTCTCCACAGGCTTTGACTACAACAGGCTCTATATGCTGCTGGCTGTTCTCGAAAAGCGCACGGGTTTCGTTTTCGGCGGCGTAGACGTGTACGTGAACATTGTCGGCGGCATGCGCATCGACGAGCCCGCCGCGGACTTGGCGGTCGCAATGGCGCTGTATTCGGGCTTGTGCGACAAGCCGATACCCGAAAAGTGCGTGGCGTTCGGCGAGGTCGGCTTGGGCGGCGAGATACGCTCCGTAAGCCGCGTCCGCGAGCGCGTCAAGGAGGCTGCGCGGCTGGGCTTCGAGAAGTGCATACTGCCGAAAAACTCATTCAAGGCGCTGTCTAAAAATGAAAATTACGGCATAAAAATAATCGGCGCGGACACGCTTTCGGGCGCGTTCAGGGCGATAGCGGAGAAAGACAAATCATGAAAAAAAGACTTATCTGCGGGGCGGTATTTGCCGCAGCTTTGGGGATAGAGATACTGATAGCGCTGTTCGTTCACGACAGCTTTGTGCGTCCCTACCTCGGCGACGTGCTGGCGGTCGTCTGCGTGTACTTCGCGGCGAGGATAATATTTGTGAAAACGCGTTACCTGTCCGTCCCCGTAACGCTTTTCGCGTTCTGCGTTGAATTAGTGCAGATAACCAACCTCTCCGAGATACTCCCCAAGCCGCTTGACATAATCGTCGGCGGCACGTTCGATTTTGCCGACCTGCTGTGCTATCTGATAGGCGGCGCGGCTTGTTTTGCCGTTGACAAAAAATTTTTCGAGTAGCTTGCAGCGTTTTCCGAAAATCCGTGTATATGGGGTTGAGAGGGCAAAAACCGTCTCGACTGCGCAGTAAATAACGGAGGAATGTATGCACACCAAGGAACAGCGGCTCGCCAAGGCTCTGAAAAAGGGCGACGAGGCGGCGCTCGGGAAGATAATCGACGGGTACGCGGGCTACGTTTGCGCCGTGATACGGAACTTCTCGCGCGGCGCGTTCACCGAGGAGGACATTGACGAGATTTGCAGCGACGTGTTCTTCTCGCTCTGGGAGCACCGCGAGGGGCTTGACGAGGAGCTCGGGCTGAAGGCGTATCTCTCGGCGACGGCACGAAACGCCGTCAAGAACCGCTTTCGCTCGGCAAAGCCCGCCGCCGTCGATATTGACGAGCTTGAGCTTGCCGACGGCTTTTCCGTGGAGCGCAAAGCGGAGCTGAACGAGCTTATGCGGGAGCTTGACAAGCTGATAAAGGCGCTCCCCGACGAGGAAAGGGAGATATTCATGCGGTTTTATTTCTACGGGCAGAAGTCCTCCGAAATAGCGGAAATTACGGACACGGCGGAGGGAACCGTGCGCTCGCGGCTATCGCGGACGCGCGCGAAGCTCCGCGAAGAGCTGAGGAGCAGGGGGTTTGATTATGAGGAGCTTTTTTGAGGAGCACGGGCTCGACGAGAGCCTGTCCGAAAACCGCGCGAGAAAAATCAAATACTCCGTCCTCGCGCGAGTTGAGGGGGAAAAACCTATGAAGAAAAAATTCAGATTCAAGCCGCTGATAATAGCGGCGGCGGCAGTTGCGGCAGCGGCGGCGTCGACAGTGACCGTAAACGCCTTGTCAAGCGGAGAAAACCCGCCTATCAAAATCAACAACAAATCGGTCGAGGCATATTATACAAGCTATGTAGACGAATGCGGTCACACCGTGGATATTTACATGGTCGACTTTCCCGAGGAAATACTTATGTCTCCTCCGAAAGACCGCTCCCCCGCACCCGTCGGAGAGCTGAGGATAATACACGGCGATTTCGATACGGAGGATTCTCTCACGCTCGTTGACGAGGAAGGAAATGAGTTTCCCGTACTTGCGGGCAGCATGAATAACGGCTTTGCGCTCGTCAATACCGACTGGATGTTCGGCAAGTACTTTCAGGTAGTGATCTCCAAGGAGGGCGAGACAGGTCACAATTACTTTCATGACGGCGGCGGAGTAAAATACTGCTATGACATGAGCATACAATACAGTCCCGCCGACAAATCGCTTTGCGTAGAGTATCATAAAAATCTTTTTGATACGATATCCGACATCGTTAAAGGCGAAGAATAACGCTTAAGCTCCCCAAGGTCATTCCTTGGGGAGCGTTTTTGTCTATTCGGCGGCGCGCGGCTCTGCGCTGCCCGTATCGACGGTATCAAGATACTCCATAACGCCGCTTAAAATCGTGAACGCGACCTTCTGCTGGTACTCCCAAGTCGAGAGGTTAGCCTCCTCCTCGGGATTGGAGAGGAACCCGCACTCTATCATCAGCGAGGGGTTCTTGTTGGATTTGAGCAGGAACAGCTCCTCCCCCGAGAGCTTTATCTCGCGGTCGTTCCCCGGCTGGAGCGCCGCGAAGCGGTTCTGCATTATCTGCGCCAGAGTGCGGTTGTCGGGGTTGTTATTGTTGTAGAACATCTGCCCGCCGAAGTACTGCGGGTCGGTGAAATTGTTCTGGTGCACGCACAGGAAAATGCTGTCGGGGTAGCTTTGGATTATCTTCAGGCGGTTGTCCATATCGTTGAGCTTCTGGTTGCGTATGCCCGTTATCCCCGGGTCGTATATGGAGACGTCCTCGTCGCGCGTGAGCACCACCTCAAAGCCCGACATCTCGAGCATATCGCGCAGCGCGAGCACTATCGACAGGTTTATGTCCTTTTCGAGAACGCCCGTTACGCCGACGGCTCCCGAATCCATACCGCCGTGCCCCGCGTCAAGCACTATAACGGGCTTTTCGGAGACCTCCGCAGCCGTCGGCAGAGCCCTTTCGGTTATCCTCGCGCATATAGCCAGCAGCACAAAGCACCCTATCATTGAGAGCGTTAATTTAAACGATTTTTTGTTTATTTTCATTTTAGTTACCTCCGTACAAGTTTTGTACAGTATATGCCGTCGGACGGGCGTATAGAACAACGTTCCGCCTATCGGCGATTTGTTTCCCGATTGTGTATTATTTTTTGATTTTTGCAAGTTTTTGATTGGGAAATTGCAAAAATTTTTGGTTTTGGTAACTAATCGTTGGAATTTGTGTATT
>JAMPFE010000027.1:0-24548 GCA_023664705.1 Lachnospiraceae bacterium
AGTACAACACAACATGAACGCGATTAACGCGTACAACAAGCTGAACACCAACGTTGCAGGTCTTAAGAAGGCTTCCGAGAAGCTCGCTTCGGGCTATCGTATCAACCGCGCAGGCGACGACGCCGCAGGTCTCGCGATTTCCGAGAAGATGAGAAGCCAGATCCGCGGTCTCAATCAGGCAGTTCGCAACTCGCAGGACGGCATCAACATGATCCAGACCTACGAGGGCGCTGCGCAGGAGACCCACAGCATTCTGCAGAGAATGAAAGAGCTCGCGGTTGAGTCCGCGAACGGCACTTACGACAACGCGACCGACCGCGCTGCTATCCAGCTCGAGTTCGATCAGCTGAACGACGAGCTGAACCAGATCGCGGACACCGACTTCAACGGCACCGTTGTTCTGAACGGCGGCGTTATGGCGGACGGAACTGTTGCGCAGAGCGGCGAGTTCAACTACGCGAACGGCTACACCGAGACAGTTGTTGCGGCTGATGCCAGAGACATCAGCGGCTTGCAGAAACACAACCTTGCAGACCAGTCCATTTACAACAAGGATAAGGCTGACGCGGTTTGGGCTAAGACCAAGGTTGACCTCGACCAGCACGAGAAAATCAACGTAACGTTCCAGTACGACGGCACCCGTTGGATGGCAAAGACCGTTACCGATAAGGACGGCAACATCATCAAGGGCGCAAACGCCGCGGGTCTTGAGGCTCGCGCGGTTGAGCGCGACGGCGCAACGGGCAAGGGCGGCTTCCAAGTTGTTGCGGGCAAGGACGCTTTCACGCAGGATGATATTTTCGTAACCGACGTTATCTTCGACGAAATGAAGGGTCCCGTGGGTACGGAAGGTCTCAAAGAGGGCGACACCGTAACTATCGAGTTCAATAACAACAAGGGTATCACCTACGCGCCCAAGAACATCGGTTTCGATGAGGATTCCAACAGCACGACCGCTACGAGCGGCGGCACGTTCACAATCGACTCGACGGGTACGAGCAAGTTTGTTGCGGACGACATCAAGGACGGTTATAAAGTAACCCTTAGCGACCAGTTAACCGATGAAGTTATGAGCAAGAACGTTGAGGACGAACTTACCGAACTTGACGGGCTTGAGTTCACAATCAAATATGCAGCAGGTAAGGGAACACTGACCGCTCCGACCGTTACAAATCTCACCGTTGAGGACGACGGTAAAGGAACTATCACCGTTACGGGCAATAACAGCGGCGTTAAGCTTGCAACAATTGCATATAAGACGGACATCGTAAAGGCTAAGCCCGAGGTAAAGGCACAGGCTGCTTCGCTCGACACAGCTGCGACGGATTACACTGGGGTAATCGATTTTGATGCTACGCTTGTCGACAAGACAGTTGTTGCTGATGGAGCGACCGTTACTTTGACTACAGACAACGGTGGTGCTGGAACAAAGATATTCGACGCGGCTGGCAATGAATTGACAGAAGATCAACTCAAAAAATACGGTATCAATGCTGTGCCCGCGGTTGGGGCAGCCACCACCAACAAGAAGATCGTGATTAAAGGCGGTGTGGCTGCTGCTGCGGCTACAACCGAAACCGATACGGACGCGGCAGGTACTGTTAAGTTCGGCGTGAATATCGACGCTTTCAAGTTCACCGATATGAGCGACCTTACCGTACACAGCGTGGCTACCCCCGAGGCTGCTACCATGGCTTCGCAGGTTGCGGGCGCAAGCGTGACAAATTCCAACGCGTTCGACAACTCGACCGCGCGCATGACCTACACCGACAACATCACGCTCCAGACGGGCGCACGCACCAAGGACGCTGTTAACTTCTCGTTCTCCTACAACACCGACGGCTCCGCGGATATGGGCGACCTCAAGGCGAACCTCAACCTCTCTTCGAGAGCTAACGGTCTGAACACCGCAAGCCTGTCCCTCGCAAATCAGGACAGCGCTAACTACGCTATCGACCAGATTGACAAGGCTATCAATAAGACTTCCATGGTTCGCGCTACGTTCGGTTCTATCCAGAACAGACTTGAGCACAAGATTACGAACCTGACCACCACGAGTGAGAACCTCACCGAGGCGGAGAGCTCTATCAGAGATACCGATATGGCTTCCGAGATGATGAACTACACCAAGTTCAACATTCTCCAGCAGGCGGCGCAGTCTATGCTCGCTCAGGCAAATCAGCAGCCGCAGAGCATTCTGCAGTTGCTCGGCTAATTCTAGCCCGATTTGCTCAACAAAAACGCATAGTTTTATCCCCCGAGAAATCGGGGGATTTTTTGCGAGGGGGGTTGACAAATTTTTTGGATTATGCTATAATAATAATGTCGAAAGACGATTTTTAAACCTCGTACACGAAATTGTCCCCCTCCAAGCCGGAAACAAGGAGGGGGACGGGTCTTTGCTAAGGCTTATTTTTTGCCGGTCGAATTTCTATCAAGCCATTTGTCAATGCTTTGGCATATGTAATGCGTTATCACACCAACTCCGATAGAATTCATAAGGTTCAGTATTGCCTTAATCACCTCGTACACGAAACTCACCTCCCTTCGTGTTGCCTCGGGAGGTGCCGGCAGGTATCATTATAGCACATTTTGCTGAATTTGTCAAATAATGCCGAGAGCGCCGTGTAGGGCGCTTTTTTTCTTTAACCTATTGCAATTTACCGCAAATTGTGGTAAAATAAGATGTATATATTTATCTGAAAGGTATGGTTTTATGAGCAAAGTAGTTAAGTTCGGCGGCAGCTCGCTTGCCGACGCAAAGCAGTTCAGGAAGGTAGCGGACATAATCCGCGCCGACCCCGAGCGCGTTTATGTCGTGCCGAGCGCACCCGGAAAGCGTTTTTCGGACGATACGAAGGTAACGGATCTGTTGTATCAGTGCTATGAACGCACGCTGACGGGGGAGGACTTCGCGAAGGCGTTTCAGCCCGTCCGCGAGCGCTTTGACGGCATTATACGGGAGCTGGGGCTGTCGATGTCGCTGGAGGACGAATACGTGAAGATAGGCGCGGATTTCCGTAAGGGAGCTAACCGCGATTACGCGGCTTCGCGCGGCGAGTATCTCAACGGCATTATCCTCGCGGAATATCTCGGTTACGCGTTCGTTGACGCGGCAAAGGGCATTTTCTTCGACAGCAAGGGCAATTTCGACAGCGACATTACAAACGCTTGTCTCGGAGCAATTTTGGAAAAAACTCCCAAGGCGGTCGTGCCGGGCTTTTACGGGGCGATGCCCGACGGCTCGATAAAGACGTTTTCGCGCGGCGGCAGCGATTTTACGGGCTCGGTGGTCGCAAAGGCGGCGGGCGCGGAGCTCTACGAGAACTGGACGGACGTAAGCGGCTTCCTTGTTGCCGACCCGAGAATAGTCGACAAGCCCGAGGGCATCGAGGTCATAACATACTCCGAGCTGCGCGAGCTGTCGTACATGGGCGCGGGCGTGCTCCACGAGGACGCGATATTCCCCGTGAGGAGCGCGAATATCCCGATAAACATCAAGAACACCAACGCTCCCGACGACGCGGGAACGCTTATCGTTCCGAGCGCGAAGAACGCTCCCGCAAAGTATCTGATAACGGGCATCGCGGGCAAAAAGGACTTTTCGGTAATCTCGATGGAAAAGGACAGAATGAACTCCGAAAAGGGCTTTATGCGCAGAATGCTGCAAGTCCTCGAAAACCACGGCATTTTCCCCGAGCATATGCCGACGGGTATAGACACGGTGTCCGTTGTCGTCAATACGCGCGAGCTTGACGGGCAGCGCGAAAAGCTTACGCAGCGGCTGAAAGAGGTCGCCCGCCCCGACCACTTTGAGATAATCGACGGGCTGGCGCTGATAGCGGTCGTGGGTCGTGGAATGAAGTCCGCGAAGGGCACGGCGACAAGGGTTTTCGCGGCGCTTTCTCACGCGGATATCAATATCCGAATGATAGACCAGGGCTCTTCCGAGCTGAACATTATCGTGGGTATCGACGAAAAGGATTTCGAGAACGCGATAAAGGTCATCTACGATATGTTCATTCTGAGCGAGCAGGGCTGATGTCGTATATTGAGGAATTCGAGCGCGTTATTTTCGGTTACGCGGAGGACGTTCAGAGGTATCTTTCGGGGGATAAGTCGGACTACGTTTACCGCGCCGGGCATTCCGAGGACAGCGGAACGTTCGACAAAAACTACGCTAACCGTATGCGGCTCTGTTACGCGCTTTATTACGGCGTGTGCGAGGTGCCCGACAAGCGGGCGCTCGTGCGCGAGCTGTTCATCGAGGAGCTGAAGGACCGCGAAAGCAACTCGTTTCAGGGTATCGGCGATAACCTTGAAACGCTGACGAGCTTGCTTTTGGAGCTTGGCGAACCGCCCGAGAGCGAGCTTTTCATGCGGGCGAAAAACGCGAATTTCGACTGCGCGTGCGGATACGAGCCTCGCATACTCAAATTTACGCCGCTGGGCGAGTATTCGCTTTACGACTGCATAAGCACGCTCTCGGAGCTTGGAGAAAACGAGCTTGTGTTCAAGCTGACCGACGAGTTCAAGAGCGGAGAGCTTAACCTTGATGGCTTGAGGGAGTTGAAGGCTATCGCGAAACGATATACGGAGCGCCTGTGCGATGAGGAATTTGCCGTTACCGAAATATACAAAATATTTCAAAGCTCACCGGAATCGTTTGACATGACGGGAGCGTTTCACGCGGCGGGCGATTACGCGGAGCTTTTGCTCGGAAAGGGCGAGATTGAAAACGCGCTTGCGGTTTTTAACGGGCACAAGGAGACGCCGGCGCAATTCAAGCGCAAATTTTACATGTTGGGCGCAAGGCTTATCGCGGACGGCGCGGAGCACCCCGAGAGGATATGGGCGGACATCCTGCCGCATATCGAAAGCGATTTGAAAACCAATATGGTCGCCCCGATAAACCGCGGTATCATACTCGCGGCGGCGGAGCGCTCGGGAGACGTTAAATCGCTTAAGAGACTGCGGAAATATTTCGACAAGCGCTGAAAGGAGTTTTTATGAGCAAGGCAGACGACATCTTCATACAAAATTGCCGCGATATTCTGGAGAACGGCGCGTCGGACGCGGATATGCACGTCCGCCCGCGCTGGGAGGACGGAGCTCCCGCGCACACGATAAAGCGGTTCGGCGTCGTCAACAGGTACGACCTTTCCGAGGAGTTCCCCATTATGACGCTGCGGCGCGTGTACTACCGCTCGGCTATCGATGAGATATTGTGGATATATCAGAAGAAGTCCAACAACGTCCGCGAGCTGACGACGCATATCTGGGACGCTTGGGCTGACGAGAACGGCTCTATCGGCAAGGCTTACGGCTATCAGATGAGCGTTAAGCACAAATTCCCCAATGGGGAATTCGATCAAGTGGATAAGGCGCTGTACGACCTGAAGCACGACCCCGCGTCGCGGCGTATACTATTAAATATGTATAACCACCACGACCTGAACGAAATGGCGCTGGCGCCGTGCGCCTATTCGTTTACGCTGAACGTGAACGGCGGCAAGTTAAACGGTATACTCAATCAGCGCTCGCAGGATATGCTGACCGCGAACAACTGGAACGTCTGCCAGTACGCGGCGCTGCTGATAATGTTCGCGAAAGCGGGCGGCTTTGAGGCGGGCGAGCTTGTGCACGTTATCGCCGACGCGCATATCTACGACCGCCACGTGGATATTGTAAAGCGGCTCATCGAAAGGGAACCGTTCCCCGCGCCCGAAATGAGGGTCGAGGATATTACGGATTTCTACAAATTCACACGGTACAGCTTTACGGCGGAGAACTATCAATATCACGGGTTTGACGAGGTCATTCCCGTGGCGATTTAGGAAAGAGAAAAATTATGAACGACGAAAAAAAATTGGCACTGCTGATCGACAGCGACAACGTTTCCGCGAAATACGCGCAGTTTATCGTACAGGAGGCTTCCAAGTACGGAGAGCTGATAATAAAGCGGATTTACGGAGATTGGGAAAAGAACAACTCGGGCTGGAGGATCCCCGCGATGAACAACTCCATTATGCCCGTGCAGCAGAACAGCTACATTGCGGGGAAGAACGCCACCGATTTCTCGATGATAATCGACGCTATGGACATTTTGTATACATGCAGCGTCGACGGCTTTGTGCTGGTCACGAGCGACAGCGATTTCACGAGGCTGGCGATACGTCTGCGCGAGGCGGGAAAGCTTGTGGTGGGCATCGGCGAGGTGAAAACGCCGCTCGCGTTTACGTCGAGCTGCCATAAATTCAGCTATCTTAACAGGATATGCGCGAACGTAAGCGACGACTACGACGAGAAAACGCTCCGCAGGGCGGTGCTGGATTACGTGCGCGACAACGACGACGGCAGGCTCGACCTTATGAAGATAGACTCCTACCTTACCTCGCGCTACGGCAACATCGACTACGCGGCGCTCGGCTACAACAGGCTGTCCATGTTTATAAGCAGCTTTCCCGAGCTGCGCCGCAGCAGCAACTTTGTTACGCTCCGCAAGGGCGCGGCAAAAGCAAAGCCCGCCGAGAGCGCTCCCTCCGAGGCGGACATCACGAACGTTATCGTGGAGTATCTCAAGCGGCAGGGCGGCAGGGACGACATCTCGCGCGTGCAGGAGTATATCACGAAGAATATCGGGAAGATAGACTTCTCGCAGTTCGGCTCAAAGCGCTTTGCGAGGTTTATCGACAAGCAGTCGGCGTTGACCCGCGAAAATAACACTGTCGCGCTGAAATCGGCGGAGAGCGCTCCCGAAAAGCCCATTGTCGAGAAAATATCGGGCAAGCCCATCGAGGAGATTGTGGAGAAAATCGCCAAGAAGCAGCCCGCAAAGCCCGTTGAAGCGCCCTCCGCGCCCGCAAGGACGATGCATATCAATCCGCAGATATTCTCTATGGAAGTGCAGAAATATGCAGCCGAAAATATGCCGAACGGGGGCAATCTCGGGCAGCTGAACAATATGCTGCTGGAAAAATACGGAAAGAACTACGTCTCGGAGCTCGGGGCGGCTGATTTCGCGGCGGCTGTCGCGTCCGTTTCGGGAGTGACCGCGGCGAAGAACCTCGTGTACACGGCTCAACCCGAAAAGCCCGAGACTGCCGAAAATCAGCCCAAGAAGCGCGGCAGAAAGCCCAAGAATGCCGAAAAGCCCGAGGAGAAAACGGTTGAGACGCCCGCTGCCGAGGTCGCGGAGCCCGAAGAGCCCGCCGCTCCGCAGAAGCCCGACATCAACTCCGTTATCCGCGAGGTGCACGCTTTCGCGGCGCAAAACGAGAACAACGGTCCGCTTGCGGTGCTGGGAGGGTATTTCACGAAAAAGTACGGCAGGGGCTACCTTAAGGAGCTCGGCTTTACCACGATGAAGAAGCTGATAGCCTCGGTTATCGGCGTGAGCGTGAAGAACGACCTCGTCGTTATCGACGATGATTTTCTGGAGCGCACCGAGCGGATAGAGCAGTTCGTCAACGACTTCGCGCGCGGCGAGGGCAGCCACAGCATAAAGGCGCTGAGCGCGGCGATAAAGAAGAGCTTCGAGGGCTTTGATTTCGCGGATTACGGCTACGCGCGGTTCTCCGACTTTATCAACGCGATAGACGGCGTGAGGGCGGACAGATACCACGTTGTCGCGGTGGATTGACAAAAATCGGAAGTTAATAGCAAGGTCGGCCGTTAAGTTAAAATTTCTTAATAGTTGTGTAAAATTACTTTATAATTGTGCAATATTACAGAAATTTGTCGATGTAAATTAGCTGATTTTGATATTGAAATAAATGCGCGATTAGGTTATAATAAAAGGTGATAAGATAAGGCGAGCTGTCAGACGACGTTCGCCGCGCATATCGTATTTAATACCGTATGCGCCGAAAGCGTATAAGCTTAATATTTTACGGAGGTGCATCAATGAAAAAATTCAAGTCAATTGCCGCGGCTGTCATGGCGGGGGCAATGGTGCTGACGATGACCGCGTGCGAGGAAGAGATACCGAACAGCGGTAACGGCAGCGGAGGAGGAACGCCCGCGGGCGGTCAGTCCTCGAGCTCCAGCAGCACGGGTTCTCTCCAGTCCTCGCGCTCCGAGTACGTTGACTCCAACGTTCAGTCGGCGGTTCAGCAGATAACGGATCAGCTCGAAGACCCCAACATGGAGGTTACGGAGCCTATCAGGTGGCTCGCGTGGTATAATATACAGGAGGCTACTCCCGCGGGCGAGCTGTTCAAGACCGCTTACGGAGTTCCCAAGAACAGCAAGGACGGAAATATCTTCGTTTGGGAAAACGTTACCTACGAGGAGCGCTATACCCGTCTTAACACGCTTATCCAGTCGGGCGACTCCCCCGACCTGTTCCCGTTCGAGGGCACGGACTTCCCGATAGGCATCGTCAACAACAGATACCAGGCGCTGGACGATATACTCGACCTCAGCAACGAGGCGAAGTGGGGCGCGGCTGCGGATCTGATGGATCAGTACGTTGTCAACGGCAAGCACTACTGCGCGTTCTGGGAGATTACTCTCGGCTCGCTTATGTGGTATAAGAAGAGCGCTATCGCGGAGATAGGCGCGGACGATCCTCAGGAGCTCTTCAAGCAGGGCAAATGGGATTGGGACGCTCTCTTCGATATGGGTATGAAGTGGCAGCAGAGCGGCACGGAGGATTCGCCCAGATACCTCTACGACGGCTGGGGCGTTGAGAATAACTTTATGCTCTCTACGGGCGTTCCGCTTATCTCCATGGAGGGCGGCAAGCTTACGAGCAATCTGCACGACTCCCGCATTGAGAGAGCGGTAGACTTCATCGACCGTCTCGCCGACAACAACCTCCCGTTCGACAGAGTTAACAACGGTTGGTCGATAAGCCCCAGAGCATGGTGCAACAACCAGACGCTGTTCTTCTGCGAGGGTATCTGGAGATACGAGGGCAACGGCTGGAACGGCAAGTCCGAGACTCCCGAGGATAAGGCTGCTATGGCGGCTGCCGACGGTCTGAAGGACTATCGTATCAGATACAACTGGCCCGAGGACGAGATATGCGTAGTTCCTTTCCCGAAGGATCCGCAGGCCGATAAGCACTATGTAGCGCTTAAGCAGGATTCGCTGATGTGGGTAAAGGGCTCCACCAACGCAAACGGCGTTAAGGCTTGGATCGACTGCAGCGTTACCGCGGCAAAGGATCCCGCAACGTCCGAGGCGGCTAAGCAGCAGTCTATCGACGACCCGACCAAGCAGTGGACTCGCGAGCTGCTCGACTTCCTGTATCCGCTTTACGCGCTTGACGGAAGCAGCCCCGTATCCGCAGTTGCGGAGTTCCGCACGGGTATGCCTTATCCGATTTACGACAGCAACGCTTCCAACAGCCCCGTGGCTGCTCTTACGGACTATATGTACGTTGACTCGACGTATACGACCGTCCGCGACGAGAACGAAAGCGCTATCAATCAGGCGATCGACGACCTCAACAAGCAGTTGGGCGTATAACGGCAAATATTTCCAACTCCCTCCGAATTTCGGGGGGAGTTTTTTTCATTTTTTTCACAATTATAAGGTATATATAGGTTGAATTCTTGTGCAGAATATGTTATAATTAAAGTGTGTATGTGCAAAATCGAGCGAAAGGAAATGAAAATGGCTGAATACGATAGATTTAAAAATAAGCTTTGCCCCGTGTGCAGGGCGCCGTTTACGGAAAACGCGGATATAGTCGTTTGCCCCGAATGCGGCACGCCGCACCATAGGGTGTGCTATCTGACGAGGGGCAGCTGCGCGCTTGAGGAGCTCCACGGAAAGGGCTTTGTCTGGAGCGGCAGGCTCCCCGACGAGCCCGAGCCGCAAAAGCCCGCGCAGCCCGTAAGCGAGCGGCACGCAGAATATCCCGAGGGCGTGCCGAGCATCTCCGAGGAGGAGCTTTTGGAGGCTCTCGACGAGGATAACCCGTTCCGCGAATTTATAAACGGCGTTTCCGACAAGGCTCTCGGCGAGGACGGCGTGAGCATGCACGAGCTTTCGGCGTACTCCGCGACCTCTATCTTCCATTACGGCAGGGCGTTCCGCTCGTTCCGCGGAATGACGGACGGGAAAAAGCATATGCTGTTTTTCAACGCGTGCAGCGGACTTTTCGCGCCCGTGTTCCAGTTTTACCGCAAAATGGACTTTTTCGGCGTTATCGTGCTGATAGTGATGACGCTGCCGTCCGCGCTGATGACGCTTACGGCAATGGGCGGCGAAACGTCGGGCGTAAGCGACGGCGCTTATCTGCTGTATAATATCTTCAACATAGCGGTAATGGTCGCGCTTTGCATTTTCGGCGACTATATCTACTACCGTCACGCGGTAAAGCGCATACGCAAAATTCGCGAGGATTTCAAGGACAAACCGACCTCCGACGAGTATTATATGGCGCTTTACGAAAGCGGAAAGCCCTCCTTTGCGAGAGCGGCGCTCGGTCTGCTCGCGATGATGTTTATGGAGGCTTGCGTTATCGCCCTGCCGTATATACTTACGGGAGCGGGGACGTAAACGTTAATATAAAGTTAATAAAACGGGCACTCGCCGAAATGAAGAGGAAATCAAGAAATAATGAGACACAGACTGGAACAATTTTATGCCGCGTTCGGCGATAAGGGCGTTATGTTTATCCTGTTCGCGCTGTCGGTGGTGGTGAACTCGCTGCTGACCGTGAGCATATCGCTGCCCTCGATATATCCCGACGAGATAACCGTTGCGGGCATAGCGGCTTACTATTCGGGCGGCGGCTGGTCGGGGCTTATGGAGCAGATAGGCGGCGACTGCGGCTACGTGCAGGCGCTGGTTTACGCGCCGCTGTTTCTTCTGCTGAAAAACCCGTATGCGCTGTACAAGGCAATGCTCGTCGTAAACGGCATACTGGTGAGCTTTATACCGCTTATCGCGTACCACCTCGCGGCGAAATTCGGCGTAATGCGCGTGCGCTTCAAGCTGCTGATAGCGCTCTGCTGCGGAATGTACTTTTCGTATCTGACGAGCTCCAAGTTCATATGGAACGAGGCTTCGGCGAGCCTTTTCGGGTGGCTGCTGGTGCTTTGCATGTTCAACGCGCGGGACAGGAAGAACCGCTATACGCGCTTTACGATGTCGCTGCTTTCGGGATTTTTGTGCGCGGTATCCTACGCCGCCGACAGGAAAATGCTGGCGGTCGCGGCGGCGATGGTGCTTACGGTGCTGCTGTCGAGGCTGATATTCAAGGAGAAGATAGTCAATCTTCCGATATTCTTTATCTCGCTTACGGTATCCTTCGGCGCGGAGTTTCTGGCGCGGGCGATGCTCATACAGAACGTCTGGAACGGCGCGGAGAGCTCTCTCGCGGACGATGCGGCTAACGCCGCGGAGCGTCTCGGTCCCACGGGGAATTTTTTCGGGGTGTTCTTCTCGCACATCTACGCGTTTATGACCTCGACGTTCGGCATGGGGGCGATAGCGGGGGCGCTGTTCGTTATCCTTATACTGACGTGGATAACGGAAATGATAAAGAACAAGAGCGAGTCCCTTGAAAACGACGCCAAGGTCTACGAGCCCATAAAGCACAAGTACGGGCTGCACATAACCATTTTCGCGCTGTTTCAGTTTCTGGCGATAGGCTGCGCGTCGGTCATTTCCGCGCTGTTTTCGTTCAATACGGGAATGTCCTCGGACGGCTCGACGGTTTTCGGGCGCTACACCGACAATATAGCGCCGTTTGCGATGTTTCTGGTGCTGGTGTTTGTGTTTTTGTACGGCATCGACCTGAAAAAGCTGCTCTTCAGCGCCGTGATATACGGCTACGCCTGCCTTTGCTTCGGGATAGTCGGATATCCCCTCGTAAGCGGCACGGAGAGCCGTCTTACAGCCGCGGCGACGGGGCTTGTCCCGCTTGACCTCGGAAGCGTTTCGACGGAGCTTACGGGCATGAGCTACGTCATAATGTCCTCGCTGGCGTTTTCGGTCATCGCGCTGCTGATAGTGTTCGCGTCCTGCTCGAGAAGGCACCGCACGGGGCTTGTTTCGCTTTCGATACTGTTTATGATAGCCTACACCTCGGCATATTCGGGGCTGATATATCTGCCGTCGGTCGGCGCGGAAAGCTCCGAGAAAGCCGAGCCCTACGTCGAGGTCTCGAGGCTGCTGTACAATACCTCGCAGTCCCCGCCGATAGTCGTGTTCGAGTCCGACCCGAGCCTTGCCGCGACCTTGCAGTTCCTCGCGCCCGACACGAAGGTGACTATGCTGAATAAGGGCGGGCGGGTGCCCGAATCCTGCCTGCTTATCGCGGAAAACGGCGTCGAGGCGCCGTTTGAGGGCGGCTTCTACGATATGGTCGGGCGAACGGGCAGCTATACCGTTTACGCCTACGGAGAGAGCGCGCGCGACTTTATGCGGTACAGCTCCTCGAACGGGTAACTAAAGCGAATGAATTAAAATACGGGGGGACAATATGCCGATATTTAAAAAAGCCGCCAAGCGCTTTAACCCCGCGCGGACGCTGGTCATAGGGTTCGCGGTGATAATCGCCGCCGGGACGCTGCTGCTCTGCCTGCCGATATCATCGAAATCGCGGGAGTTCACGCCGATTTTCGACTGCCTTTTCACGGCGACCTCGGCGAGCTGCGTTACGGGCTTGACGATCTACGATACATATCTTCACTGGTCGCTTTTCGGGCAGATAGTTATTGCGCTGCTGATACAGGTGGGGGGCTTGGGATTTGTTACCATAATCACGTTTTTCAACGTCGCGGCGGGGAAAAAGCTCGGCTATCGGACGCTGAAAAACGCGGCGGGAGACCTCACCGAAAGCAGCTTTGAGGGCGGCAGGAGTATTTTTGTAAGCATTATCAAATATTCGTTTATTTTCGAGCTCTGCGGGGCGGCGGTGCTCGCGGCGGTGTTCGTTCCGAAATACGGAGCCTACGGCGTGTGGATGAGCGTCTTTATGAGCATTACGGCGTTCTGCAACGCGGGCTTCGACCTTATGGGAATGGAGGGCGCGGGCACGAGCCTTATCTCCTGCCAGAACGACCCCGCGGTTCTGATAACCGTCTCACTGCTGATAATAGTCGGCGGTCTGGGATTTATTGTCTGGGAAAACTTTCTCAATATCCGCACGCGCAAAAAGCTCAGCCTGCACACTCGGACGGTGCTGATAATGTCGGGGATACTTATCGTCGGCGGGACGGTTTTCTATTTGATATCCGAGAGCGGCAATCCCGCGACCATGAAGGATATGCCGTTCGGCGAAAAGCTGTTGAACGCGTTTTTCACCTCCGTTTCCACGAGAACGGCGGGCTATGACAGCGTGGGTATGGGCGAAATGACCGAGTTTTCGCAGCTCGGCAGCGTGCTGCTGATGTTTATCGGCGCGGCTCCGGGTTCTACGGGCGGCGGCATAAAGGTGACTACGCTTATGGTGCTGATAATGACGGTGTTGTCCTATATCCGCAACAAAAACGACGTGGAGCTGTTCCGCCACAAGATCGACAAGCTGACCATTTACCGCACGCTGGTCATTTCGGTTTTGTCGATGTTCGCGGTGGGTGTGTGCTTTACGGCGCTGTATTTCTCGATGCCCGAGGGAACTCAAGTGGGCGCTGTGCAGTGCCTGTTCGACGCGGTGAGCGCGTTTTCGACGGCGGGGCTTACGGCGGGCGCGGCGGCGCTTACGGGCACCGCGGGGAAGATATTGCTGATATTTACGATGTTTATCGGCAGGGTAGGTCCCATGTCGCTGATAATGTCGCTTGTAATGAACAGCCGCGAGCGCAAGAACATCGTCGTTCCCGACGGGCATATTCTGATAGGATAAGCGGGGTCTGCAAGTATGGAAACAGAAGCATTTCAGCTCGGCAAAATAAAGATGTACGTCTCCGAGGATCACCGCTTCGGCACGGACGCTTTCCTGCTCGCGCACTACGCGAACGTGCATAAAAACGACGTGGTTTGCGACCTTTGCACGGGCTGCGGCATTATTCCGCTGATATTCTGCAAAGGCATACCGCCCAAGCTGATATACGCCGTCGACATACAAAGTGAGGCGATCTCCCTGCTGCGGAAAACCGCAGACGAAAACGGGCTGCAAAGCGTCATTAAGCCGATAGAGTGCGACCTGCGGAATATCCCGCAGAGCGTGCTGACGTATGGGACCGTCGACGTCGTTACGGTCAATCCGCCGTATATGCCGAGCAATTCGGGGCTCGAAAAGGTCTCGCGGGCGCAGGCTATCGCGCGGCACGAGCTTATGTGCAATATCGAGGACGTATGCGCGGCGGCGGGGAGGCTGCTGAAATACGGCGGGCTGCTGAAGATGTGCCACCGCCCCGAGCGGCTCGGCGACGTTATCTGCGCCATGCGGAGCAGCAAGATAGAGCCCAAGGCGGTTACGTTCGTCTGCAACGGCGTCAACGAAAAGCCGTGGCTGTTCCTTATCAGCGGCAAAAAGGGCGCAAATCACGGAATGACGGTCGAAAAGCCGCTTATTCTCATGGAAAACGGCGTTTACACGGAGGAATACGAGAAATTGTATGAATAAAATCGAGATAAGAAACACCGTTCTTGGGATAACGTTCGTGCTGGGCGCGGTGGAGGTCGTTATCGACAGCGGCGGATTTTTCGAGCAAGGCACTTATGGAAGCCGCCGTACTGCCGACCCGGAATTTGAAAAACGTTACCCGCCGCCCAAATATCCCGAGCCGCTTCTCGCGGGGCAGACGGAGCTTGAGCGCAAGCTGCGCTGTATCGGCGAGACGAGCGCAGACCTCTGGCATTACGACGGCAGGGATTGGCACTACGACGGCTTCCCGAACGACGATGGCTTGGACGAGTTTCTGAGCGCCGCGGACGAGGCGTTTGACGAGCTTCGGGAATTGCTGCGCGGCGAGTACGAGGTAGTCCTCGACTGCCGCATGGAGCGCGAATACTGGACTTCCGGAAAGGAACGGAAGCTCGAGCGCAAAAAGCGCGTCAAGCTGATGTTCGACTACGGCACGTGGTGCTTGTGGCTGTACGACGAGTACGACGATTTTGTGCGTCCCTTTGAGCTGTCCGACCTCGTTGACGGGCAGGAGGAGCTTACGGAAAAGATACACCGCCTCGAAAACGGCTATATGGAGCAGTTCATCAACAACGAGATAGAGTTTTCCTACAAGGGCTTTGACAGCAGACAGCACGCGGAGGAATTTGTCGGGCTGCTGAACGACGTATGGAACGGGCTGAACGAGGTTCTGGGCGGCGAATATAAGCTCACCCTCGCGGAATCTCTCGATTTGGAAAGCTGGTACGGCGGCGGTCGTGAGGGGGGATCCGAATGAGCGGAAAGCTGTTTGTGGTCGGCACGCCCATCGGCAACCTCGGGGACTTTTCGCCGCGCGGCGTTGAAACGCTCGAAAGCGCCGATTACATCGCCGCCGAGGACACGCGCGTCACGCTTAAGCTGCTGACGCACTTCGGCATAAAAAAGCCCCTGCTCTCCTGCTACAAGCCCAAGGAGCGCGAAAAGAGCGAGCGCATAATTTCTCTGCTGCTGGAGGGGAATAATATAGCCATGGTGTCGGACGCGGGTATGCCGTGCATTTCCGACCCGGGGAGCCTGCTCGTTGCCGAGTGTTACGAGCGCGGTATTCCCGTGGAAATAATCCCCGGGTGCAACGCGGCGGTCGCGGCGGTCGCGGCGAGCGGTCTCGAGATCGACCGTTGGGCGTTCGAGGGCTTTCTCCCCGTGCCGAAAAAGGAGCGCGCGGCGCGGCTGGAAGAGGTGAAAACGCTCCCGCACGCGCTCGTGTATTACGAGGCTCCGCATAAAATACGGCAGACGCTTATTGATTTGGAGAGCGCTCTCGGCGGGGAACGCCGCGCGGCGCTTTGCAGGGAGCTCACCAAGCTCCACGAGGAGGTGTTGCGCGGCACGCTCGCCGAGCTCGCGCATTACTATGACGATACGGAGCCGCGCGGAGAATACGTTATCGTAGTCAAGGGCGCGGAGAAACCCGAGAGCGAGTACACTCTCGAACAGGCCGC
Organism: Lachnospiraceae bacterium; assembly: GCA_023664705.1. GTDB lineage: Bacteria > Bacillota > Clostridia > Oscillospirales > Ruminococcaceae > CAG-115. The sequence goes on from JAMPFE010000027.1 coordinate 16,018, forward strand.
GGAGCTCGCGAAAACGCTCGTAAACGGCGGCGAAAAGCTCTCCGAGGCTTGCAGACAAGCGGCAAAGGCGACGGGCGTCTCCAAACGCGAGATATACTCGGCGCTTTCAAACGAATAAATTCAGGAGGACAGCATTATGAAAATCGAAAAAATCGAGAAAAAGGTAGGTCCCGTCGGCAAGACAGTCATTCCGATAATCGGCGCGGTGATAATCGTCGCGGCGGCTGTCGCGTACATCTGTCTGAAGCTCGCGGACGAAATGCGCTACAACGAGAAGTGGAAGGACTACGACGAGTGCGGCTGGCACTGAAATTACGGGAGGTAAAAATGGAACAACCCATAATCGCAAGCACGGAACAGGCAAGGGATTTTTATATCAGGTATCTCTGTCACTGCCCGCGCGGCAGCGACCTGTACGAGGCGTTTTCGCCCGAGATACTGAGCTCCTACGAGGAGCACTCCTCCGAGGAGCTCGAAAAGCAGTGGGCTTTCGAGGAGTTCGACCGTTATTTTTCTCAAATTTCGCTCGGAAACAAGGACAATAACGAGCTCCTCGACAAGGCATGGGAATGGCAGAAGGAGAGCACGCCCGTGAAGTATATCGCGGAAAAGCTCGAAATTATGATGTCGGAATGTGACAACGACCCCTCCGATATGCTGATAGAGCGCATCTTTGAGACCGCCGTCGGCAGCGACGTCGACAAAAACAGCGCCGAGGACGAAAAGGCTCTGCGGCGGCTTCTGGAGCTCTGCGAGCCGTATATCACGAGCGATAAGGCGGATAAGCTGCGTTTCAGGATAATCGGTCCCGAGACCGAGGAAGAGGCAAAGCAGCTTTACGTGATAAACCGCTTCTCCGACAAGCACGACAGCAGGCACTTCCGCACGCTCGCCGCAGAGCGCAATTTCCAGCGCTTCGCCACTCCCGAAAATCTGCTGAAATGGAAGCAGGAGTACTTTGACGAGCACACGGAAAAATCGTTCTTTATCGACGCGGACGCGCTGCTGGTGAGCTTTATCGAGCTTATCCGCCCGCGATACGGCATATACAGCGACGAAAATCTCCAAAAGCTGTACGACAAGCTCTCGGATTACAAAAACTGCGCCGCCCCCGACCAGTACTGGCGCATAGCCTACAGCCTCGAGCGCAGCCTGTCGCAGCTCCTCTATGACGACGGCAAATTCGACCTGCTGGAAAAATTTTACAAACTCGCGGCGGATATTCTCGACGACGCCCCCGACAGCTGGGATAAGGAGTATTTCGGCAGCCAGACGCTCGACAGCATAAAGGAATACCGCGGGCTTATGAACGGATGATAACGCCCGAAGTAAGGCTCGGCGCGGAAAGCGACATCAAATCGTGGATGGGGCTTGTCCGCGGTATGCGCGATAACTTCCCGGGACTGGAGACCGAGGAGGGCTTGGACGAGTACAGGAGCACTGCGCTCGAATTTATGCGGGAAAAACGCGCGCTCTGCGTTAAAGAGGGCGCGGAGGTCGTCGGCGTGCTGCTGTTTTCGAGAACGCACAATATGATATGCTGTCTGGCGGTCTCGGCCGAGCACAGGCGAAAAGGCATTGCCTCCGCGCTGATAACAAAAGCGCTCGGCGAGCTTGACCGCTCGCGGGATATTACCGTCACCACGTTCCGAAAGGACGACCCGAGGGGCGGCGCGCCGAGGGCTCTGTATAAGAAATTCGGGTTCGCCGAGGGGGAGCTTGTCGTCGAGTTCGGCTGCCCGAGCCAAGTTTTCGTGTTGGCGGGAAAACCGCCCCGCAACGCGGTGTAAAACGATTTTGACGTCGAAAAAACGCCGTTGTCAAAGCATTTTGGTAGACATTTTATTTTTGAACCTCTATAATAAGGACACAAGGGAGTGACGAAGAATGGAGATCGGAAACAGACTGAAAACCGCGCGGAACGAGCGCGGGCTTACGCAGGAGCAGGTCGCCGAGGAGTTGGGGGTCTCGCGGCAGAGCGTCTCGAATTGGGAGAACAACCGCTCCTACCCCGACGTCGTAAGCGTTATCAAGATGTCCGACCTCTATTCCGTCAGCCTTGACGAATTATTAAAGGGGGATCTGAATATGATCAGACATTTAAAGGAAACCGCCGACGCGGCGAAAAACAGCAGGAAGCTGGCAAAGAGGGTCACGATAGGGGCGTACTGGGCGTGCTGGGGGATAGTGCTCCTGATAAACCTCTTGACGGCGGGCGAATATTGTGAGAGTCATGTCTATTTCTTTCGCGACGCTGCCATCACGGTCATTTTCGCGGCGCTCACGTTTCCTCTCGGCTTGTTTGACGAGTTCGAAATGCGTTGGGCGTACATTCCCGTTACGGGGATAATGCTTGCGCTGTCGGGGTTTATTTTCCAAATTCGCTGCGACTTATTGGATATTTCATTCTACAACGAAGCCCTGCACAACGGCGTCCCTTTGCAGCCCGACGAGTATCTGCATTTCGATATTTCCGCCTCGTTCAACGATTTCATCAGCCGCAGCGCTTATTTTCGCGGATTGCACGGAGCCTTTTTCATGCTGCTTCTGGGGGTCGGCTGCGCGGCGTTCGGTATGGTCATCGGCGCGTTTATACGCTACAACCGCATTATCAAGGAAAAAAGCGCCGACGATAAAATTGAACTGCAAACGGAGTGATTTGACTGAAAACCATTACTCTCCCCGACGGGAGAACGCTCACATATGAGCTCGTCCGAAAGCGCGTAAAAAACATAAACTTCCGCGCCAAGGACGACGGCATAGTCTACGTTTCGGCAAATTCAAGAGCGACCGTAAAAGAGGTCGAGCGCTTTCTCACAGAGCGCGCCGACTTCTTTTTCGGCGCGTTTGAGCGCCTGCAAGCTCGCGAAAAGCGCAGCGAGATAAACACGGAAACCGTAAACTGGCTCGGAAAGGAATATCCCGTGCGCGTTATTCTCAACGCACGGGAATGTGCCGTTTTGGACGAGACCGAGTGCAGAGTGTTCACGCGGCTCGGCAGCGACGCGGAATACGTGCTGTCGCTGATACAGCGCGCCGTCGCGGAGAGGTTTGCGGCGCTCTGCCGCGAGCTTAACGGGGAAGTCCGCGCGGAGCTTCAAAGAAACGGGCTGACCCCGCCGCCCACCCTAGTCACGATAAAGGACATGAAAACGCGCTGGGGGAGCTGCTCCTACACAAAAGGGCACATCTCGATAAACGTGCGCTTGGCCGCCTATCCGCGCGAGACCGTGCTCTCGGTTTTCTGGCACGAATACGCGCACTACTGGCACCACGACCATTCCAAGCGGTTCTACGCCTTCCTGCTGAGCTTTTACCCCGACTACTACCGCTGGAACGACCTGCTGAAAGAAAAATGACCGCTCGAGCTCTCGAACGGTCATTTTTATTTAAATGAACGGCAATCCCGCCGTCAATGCCGACACATCGCCCGAGCTTGGCGCGGCGCTCAAAGCGGGCGGCAAAAACACGCTCCCGATACCGTTGCTAAGGAAAGACAGCGCGAAATAAATGCCCGCGCCGACCGCCAAAACCAGCAAAACCACTATCAAAACGATAATAAGCGCTTTCGGCTTCTTTTTTGCGGCAGCCTTTTTATACGGCGCTCCGCAGTTCGGGCAGAACTTATCCGTATCGTACATACACTGTCCGCAGAGACGGCATCTGAACATAGTGCCCAACGGCGCCTGCGGAGCGGCTTGCCGAGCGGGCTGCGGCGCGGGTTGGTTGAAAATGCTGTCCGAATTGTTCTGCTGCGTATTCGGCGCGGAAACGTACTCGCTTATAACGGGAGCGCTCTCCTCGATAACGGGCGCGTCCGCGGCTTTCTCGGGAACGGGCGGCTTCTCGGGCTCTTTTGCAGTTTTTTGCAGCTCGACGGGCTCCTCCCTTTTCTCGGGATTTTCAACGGGAGCTGTCCCGACGCTCGGAACGCTCGGAGCGCCCCCGAAAACGGGCTCGGGTTGAACCTGCTCGGGCTTCGGAACCTCGGGCTGCCGCGGCTTTACGGGCTCGGGAGCCTTAGGAGCCTCGGTCATTTCCAAAGGCGCGTCGTCCATAGAGTTGTCCAGAAATTTATACGGGTCGATGTCAATATGCTCGTTCGAATCCTCGTCCATCGAATAATCGCCGACCACGGGCACGGCGTTGTCGGTGACAGCCGCCGCGGCGCCGTCGTCGCTCATGGAAAAATTGTCGACGCGCCTGGCGTCAACCTCGGGGACGGACTTCTTCGCCTTGGGCTCTATCGCCTCGATAGACGGCATCTGATTTGCGGCGCTGAAATTCGCGAGCTGCTCCGAAAGCGCCGCCATATCGTTTGCGGAGATGCCGTTCCCGAACAGGTCGGGGTTGCTGTTGTCCTCCGCCGCGAATATGGGAATATCGCCGCTGCCGCTCATAAAGCTGCTTATCTGCTCTATCTCGCTTTCGGAAACGCCGTCGAGACCCAAGCCGAGCCCGCCGCCCACCGCCGTTTCATCGGGGTTCATAAGCGGCACTCCGCCCGCCGACGTCGGTATGTTTTTCGGTCTGTCGCCGAGAATCATTCCGCATTTATCGCACCGATAGGGGTCCTTCTGCATATGCATCCCGCAGTTCGGGCAGAACACGAGCGTCTCGCCGCTGCCGCCGCCGTCCAAGGGCTCTATCCCCGGCATCGACGACTGCACCTCGGAGACGGGCTTTTCCGTATCGTCGTTCGCTTCCGAAGCGCCCTCCGCCTTGGGCTCGGAGGGTCTGCCCTCGTTGTCCGTTCTTCCGGGCATACCGCCCTCCTCGAGCACCTCGGGAGGCACGGGCGAGCCGCATTCCAGACAAAACGCGTAGCCCCTTATCAGATTTTTTCCGCAATTAACGCAAACCATTTTCATTTCCTCTTTGCACGAATTAGCGCGTATCGTCCGAAAACGATACCGCACCCATTCTTATATTATACAATATTTCGAGGAGAATGTCAATTCTTTTTATGAAAACCGTATAAATGCCTTAAAGAAACGCGCTCGTTTTGTGCTAAACAACGGAAAAATACAGCCCCGCGAACACTCCCGCGACGATAGCCATAACAGCGACCGCCGCCAAACACATCATGATATGACCGAGCGTATACCTGCGCTCGGGCTTGCTTTCGGGCGCGGACTGCACGGGTATCTCGCTCACGGCGGGAACGGCGCTTACGGGAGCCTCGGGGTAAACGGGCGGCGCGGAATATACGGGAGCGCTCCCGCCGTAGGACGGTATATCATTCGGCGTGGGGACCGCGTTTTCGACCGTTTCCGCGAACGGCTCGGCAGCCTCCTCCGCGCTTTCGGCAGCGTATTCGTAAGCGCCGTCGACGCTCGGCATTTCCGCGCTCTCGGGCGCTTCGGGCATTTCGGAGACGCTCTCGCTCACGGGAACGCTTTCCGCCGCATTGCTCACGGCAGCCCCGCAGAAGTTGCAGAACCTTGCCGTATCGATTATTTCCTTGCCGCAGTTTGTACAAAACATAATATATTTCCTTTCTTTATCAGACCTTCAAGCCGTCGTTGTTGCGCACGTAGTCGAACAGATACTGCTGCGCCACGCCCTCCGCGCCCTTGGTACATTCGGGCAGCCCCTCGGGATAAAATTCCGCCATAAGGCGCTTTACCCACACGTCCCTCGGGAACGCGTCAAGCTTGTGGAACGCGAACAGCAGCACACAGTCCGCGACCTTGTCCCCCACGCCAACGATTTTTTTGAGCCTTTCGCGCGCGCCGTCCAACGGCAGTCCGTCTATCTCGTCAAAGTCTATCTCGCCCGAGTTTACGCGGTTCACGGCGTCGACGATGTACTTCGCGCGGAACCCCGCCCTCAGCGGCGCCAAGTCCCCGGGCTCTATGCCGCGCAGCCTCTCCGCCGTCGGGAACGCGAAATCCCCGCTGCCGATATCCTCCCCGAAGCTCCCGCAGAGCCGCCCGATTATCCCCGAGATGCGCGGGATATTGTTGTTCTGCGAGATGATAAAGCTGATGAGCGTCTCAAAGGGCTCCTGCCGCAGAATACGTATCCCCGCCGAGCCCTCGCAGGCGGCTTTCAGCGTTTTGTCGGCGGAAAAGCGCCGTATGTACTCGGAGTAGTCCGCGTCGAGGTCGAAGTATACGCGCCACTCGGGGAGCTCCCGCTCGCTTATGCCGTCGATGAGAATTTTGCCGTTCTCCTCCGAAAGGGTCAGCCGCCTGCCCTTGGCAACGCCCGAAAACGCGCCGTTTTCCGTTTCCTTCCAGCGGAAGCACTGCCCGCAGAGAAACGTCTGCCGCAGGTCGAAGTTGGAATTATTTACTTTTACGCTCATTTTTTTCAAAAACCCCTTGATTATTTACTTTAATTATAATACAATATAAATAAGATTTCAAGTGTTTTGAAAATTTTTTCAGCAAAGCGACACAAAATCATAATACGGGAGGACAAATGGAAGAGTTGAAATTTTGGCACGACAAGGATCTCGGACCGTATGTTAAGGGCGAAAACCCCGAAATTGACAAAATAGTGGAAGAGCTCACGGAAAAATTGCTTGAATACGTAAAAAACCGAAAGGAAGAACCGAAATGAGAGAAAGTATACTTACCATACCGATAAACGAGGTGTTCGAGCCGAAGTGCGGCTGCCCCATCTGCGCCATGCGCAACACCGTGGAGGATCACATCTGCGAGTATATCATGGGCGCGGCGATGATGGAGCCCGACGTCCGCGAGGAGACAAACAAGCTCGGCTTCTGCCACGACCACTTCAACAGCCTGTTAAAGCAGAACAACCGCCTGTCGCTGGGGCTTATGCTGAACACGTATCTTGCGACGCTCCGCGGGGAGGTTTTCGAGCGCAAGGGCATATTTTTCACCAAGGGCGCAAAGGCCAAAAAGGCAAGCGAGATAGAGCAGACCTGTTTCGTTTGCAGCAAGGTGGATTGGGGCGTTCAGCATATGCTTGAAACCGTTTTCAAGATGTTCAAGGACGAGCCCAAGTTCCGAAAGCTGTATTCGCAGCAGGAGTACATCTGCATACCGCACTACAATCTGCTGATGTCCAACGTCCCGACCATGCTCCCGAAAAGCGAGCATAAGGCGTTCATCGAAGCGACCGACGCTCTCGTCGAGAATTACATCAAATCGCTCAACGGCGACGTTCAGCAGTTCTGCGACAGCTTTGACTACCGCAACGCGAAAAACCTCCACAGCGAGGAAATGGAGCACGTCCGCAATTCCATTGAACGGGCGATCGAGTTTATCACCTCCAGAAAGCCCGACGTGAAGTAAAATACGGGAGAAATAATTTTGCTGATATTGAGTATAGAAAGCTCCTGCGACGAGACTGCCGCGGCGGTCATACGCGACGGACGGGAGATAGTCTCGTCCGTGGTGGCGACGCAGATAGAGGAGCACAGGCTGTACGGCGGCGTAGTCCCCGAAATAGCCTCCCGCCGCCATTGCGAGAGCATCGTCGGCGTAGTAAACGAGGCGCTTGAAAAGGCGAATATCGCCGCAAAGGACGTCGACGCGATAGCGGTAACATATGCCCCGGGGCTCATCGGCGCGCTGCTTGTGGGCGTGAATTTCGCGAAGGGGCTGGCGTTTTCGCTCGGCAAGCCGCTCGTTCCCGTACATCATATCCGCGGGCACATCGCGGCGAACTACCTTGCTCACAAGGAGCTGGAGCCGCCGTATATGTGCCTTGTCGCAAGCGGCGGTCATTCGCATATCGTCCGCGTGAACGGCTATACGGAGTTTGAGACTGTCGGCAGGACCGTCGACGACGCTGCCGGAGAGGCTTTCGACAAGGCGGCTAGAGCTATGGGATTTCCGTATCCCGGCGGCGTTTTCATCGACAAAGCCTCCAAGCTCGGCGACCCGACAAAATACCGCCTGCCCAAGCCGAAAACCCCGAACCCCTACGATTTCAGCTTCTCGGGGCTGAAAACCGCCGTCATCAACCTTATCCACAACGCGAACCAAAAGGGCGAGGAGATAGACGTGAACAGCCTTGCGGCGTGCTTTCAGAGCACGGTCAGCGAGATTTTGACGGAAAAATTCATCGCGGCTGCAAATGAGTACGGCTATAAAAAGATCGCGTTGGCGGGCGGAGTTGCTGCTAACAGCGGGCTCCGCGAAACGCTCTCCGCCGCTGCCGAAAAGTGCGGAACAGAGCTGTACGTGCCGCCGCTCTCCCTCTGCGGAGACAACGCGGCAATGATAGGCTGCCAAGGCTATTACGAGCTCCTCGCGGGGAACACCGCCGACGAGAGCCTGAACGCGGTCGCGACTATGAGCTTGGACAAGGTGACGTTTTAATGAAGAATATCGTACTTATCGGAATGCCCGCCGTCGGGAAATCGACTATCGGGGTGCTGTTGGCGAAAACGCTCGGCTTCTCGTTTATCGACACCGACCTTATAATCCAACAAACCACGGGCAGGCTTTTTCGGGATATGACAGACAGAGCCCGAGCGCCGCAGCTATGAACAGACAAGGTGACGTTTTAATGAAGAATATCGTACTTATCGGAATGCCCGCCGTCGG
>JAMPFE010000027.1:24648-29018 GCA_023664705.1 Lachnospiraceae bacterium
GCTTCTCGTTTATCGACACCGACCTTATAATCCAACAAACCACGGGCAGGCTTTTGCAGGATATAATCGACAAGGACGGCTTGGACGCGTTCTGTATCGCCGAGGAGCGCGCCATATGCTCCGTAACGTCGGAGGAAAACGCCGTTATCGCCACGGGCGGCAGCGCCGTATACAGCCGCGAGGCCATGCTGCACCTCAAAAAACACGGCATAGTCTACTACCTCTCGATACCGACCGAGGAGCTCTCCGCGCGCCTTAAAAACATCAAAACGCGCGGCATAGCAAAGCGCCCCGAGGACACTATCGAGGACGTTTTCAAACGGCGCACGGCTCTCTACGGGGAGTATGCCGACATCACGGTCGACTGCCGCGGAAAGACCGCCGAGGACACCGTCGGGGAAATATGCGGCTACCATAATTTAACGGGAAAATAATTTTCAAAACCCTATTGACAAACGGGCAGTATTGTGATATATTGTATATAGAACTTATACACAATATAAACTGTATAAACGGAAAGGGTGTTATTATGTCCGAGGAAATAATTGAAACAAAGCCGCAAGCGGAGCTCCCCATTGAGCCGATAGAACCGACGGAGCCGTCCTCCTTGCTGCCGGGCTTCAAAAGCATGTGCTTCCGCATCGGCGTTATGATGATAATCGTGTTCGCGGCGAGGATAATCGTCAACATCATAAGCGCGCTTATCGTGCCGTATTTGTCGGGGCTGTCGCTTACGCCGACCGCCGCCTATCTCATCGACGCCGCGGTTTCTGTGGTGTTTTTGTATATCATTCCCATAACGGCGGCGGTCTTCCTGCTGAAGCGCCCCATGAAGAACCGCGTCAAGCAGATATACGCAAAGCCGAAGTATTTCGGCAGGGCAATGGCAATGTTCCCCGCGGGCTACGGAATAGCCATAACCTGCAATCTGCTCACGCAGCTGCTCGGGCTGCTGTTCAGGAACACGGCGCTCGGCGATTCGTTCACGGGTATTCAGGAGACGCTCGCCGCGCCCGACGTCGGCAGCGCCGTGGTGCTGTTTATACAGCTTACGGTGCTCGCGCCCATTTTTGAGGAGTTCTGGTGCAGAGGGCTGATAATCGAGAGCCTGCGCCCCTACGGAAACGGCTTCGCGATATTCGTTTCGGCGCTGCTTTTCGGCATTATCCACGCGAATTTCGCGCAGTTTTTTTATGCATTTGCGCTCGGCATTTTCCTCGGCTACATCTACGTTTCCACGCAGAGCCTTGTCACGACGACTGTGATGCACGCGATGTTCAACAGCATCTCGGGAATGATGATACTGCTCGGCTCCATACCGTCGGTACAAGAGTATCTCCTCGCGGCAGCCGACGGCGGAGAACCCGTCGTGACGCCCGCCGCAGTGCTGTATATCGTGTGGATGGCGATGACCGTACTGCTGCTGGTCGTCGGCATTATAATGGCTATCTACAAGTTCACGAAGATAAAAAAATACCGCGTGCCCAAGGTTCAGACCGAGCTCTCGACGGTCAGGCGCTGGGGGATATTCCTGTCGCGCATAAGCGTTATCGTAATGCTGCTGCTCGCCGCGGACACGTTCGCCGCGCAGTGGATACCGCGATTTTTCGTGAAGCTCGTTACGGGGAGTTGGGATTAAAAACCGCTTTACTTTTCGGCGGGAATGTGATATAATCATAATGTGGCAAATAACCGATCGGAGGATAACATGAACGAACAAAACCGCACTACCGTAAGCCTTAAAAAGCCCGCTCCGCAGCCGTGGACAGACCCCGTAACGGGGGAGATTTACCCCGGCGGCAACCCCAACGAGGTCTCGCAGCCGATACTGTCGCAGACGTATCAGCCGAACGCCGTGCCCGTGCCCGTCAACGTCGCAGTTAACGACGGGATGAAGTTCTGCAAATTCTGCGGGCAGCGGATACTGAGCGAAGCCGTTATCTGCACGCACTGCGGTCGGCAGGTCGAGCAGCTCCAAGGCGCTCAGCAGCTCCCGCAGCAGATAATCATCAACAACACGAATGCCAACAATAACGTCAACCAAGCCGTTTCGGGCGGCAAGAAAAAGGAAAAGTGGGTCGCGTTTATACTGTGCTTTTTCTTTGGGACGCTAGGCGTGCACCGCTTTTACGAGGGGAAGATCGGAACGGGCATTCTGTGGCTGTTTACGGGCGGGCTTTTCGGGATAGGCTGGCTCGTCGACCTGATAATCATACTTACTAAGCCGAATATTTATTACGTTTGAGAACATTCTCCGCGGGGGATTTTTGCAAGTTTTTAACTGGGAAATTGCAAAACGCAATTGAAAAAGGGACAAATTGTTGAAATTTGTCCCTTTTCTTGCAGTTTTTTGCATTTTATTGCAGTTTTGCGCTGTAAATATTTGGAAGCGCTGTAAAATAAAGTTAAATTCTGGAAATAGGTGTGCTAACTAATTTACTGACGAAAAACTTTGCAGCTTTTTGCAGTTATGCGTATGCTATTATAAAGCTGTCAATTATTTAGCCGCTTTTCGTTTTTTGAAATCCTCGTCTATTTTTTCATAGCCTTCTCTTAACAGCTCCTGCATATGTCGGTGTTCCCGAACATAATCCAGTTCTTCACGCGACAAAACGTCAAACGGGTTCGGGATATTGTCCTGCTCGTGCGGAGGGTCGGCTTCCAAGTGCCTGTATTTTGCCTTTTCCGCTAAGACCCTGTTTATTATTTCCTGTTCCTTCGGGGTAAGCGTCATAATGTTCCTCCTTGATCTGTACGGCGTTGGAGAGCGTTATGCCTTTTTGACGCCGACCGTCCTTTGGCAAAGCCCGATAAACCTCGGGAATATTTTCCGCAGCAGCATAAACAGCAGATACCCGATGACCGTGCCGAGGGTGTTGGATATAATGTCGTCCATGCTCGGGTTGCGCAGTAGAAACGGCTGCGCTATCATCTCGATAAAATACGTGAGGAAAAAGCCCGCGAGGACGGTTTTCACAAAGCCCGACCTTTCCCGTAATATCGGCAGCGCCGCTCCGAGCGGCACGAACAGCACCGTGTTCATGAACATATCGCGCAGAATGGTGCGGTCTAAGCCCAACCGCAGCAGCGACGGTATAAAATCGAAATGCGTGACACTGTAAAACGCGCGGGTGACGGGCAGCAGAATGTACGGCGTGAAAAATCCGCGGACGAACGACGCGGGGTCCGTGGTAAGGCAGAGCAGGAAAACCATGGTAAACCACGCGACAAACAGCAGGCGCACAAGCTCGTTGAGCCGACAGCGGCGGCGCTCCGCGGCGAAATCCGCGCCGAGGCGCTTTTTATGCCAAGCGCGGCGTATAAACCAATATGCCGCGCAGACGACCGCCATTATCGGCAAGCCGACGAGAATTTCTCGAATCCCCGAGGGAAGGCGGTTGAAGAGATGAAGATTTTGAAAAACGATGTAGTCAAGCATATTTACTCCTCCAGCTTTTTGAGCGCCTTTATCTCCTCGCTGTTTACGCGTATTTTGCCGTCCTTGATGACGCGGACCTCCTCCTTGTTGATAACTATCGGAACGTCGGGCTTTTTGTCGAGCTTGACTTTCAGTATGCCCGTGAGCAGGTTGACCTCCTCGACGGAGCCGCGCCCCTCGGGGGTCTCGACGTACGCGCCGACCTTGGGCGTGGTGCGCAGGAAGTCCTCGTAGCAGTTCTGCTCGTATTTCAGGCAGCACATAAGTCTTCCGCAGGTGCCCGAGATTTTTGTCGGGTTGAGCGAGAGGGACTGCTCCTTTGCCATTTTAATGGAGACGGGCTGGAACTCCCCGAGGAACGACGAGCAGCAGAACGGTCTGCCGCAGATGCCCAAGCCGCCGAGCATTTTCGCCTCGTCGCGCACGCCTATCTGGCGGAGCTCGATGCGGGTGCGGTAGACGGCTGCGAGGTCTTTTACGAGGTCGCGGAAATCGACTCTGCCGTCCGAGGTGAAGTAGAACAGTATCTTGCTCCCGTCGAACGTGCAGTCGACGTCGATGGGCTTCATATTCAGCTTGTGGAGACGTATCTTCTCCGCGAAAAGCTGCATTATCTCCTTTTCCTTGAGGCGGTTCTGCTCGAGCTGCCTTATATCGTTTTTGTCCGCCTTGCGGATTATTTTCTTGAGCGGAGAGACGAGGGACGTTTCGGGGATATTGCGGTTGGAGAGCACTATCTCGCCGCACTCCACGCCGCGCGCCGTCTCGACTATCGCTTTTTCGCCGTGCTTGAAGCTCTCGCCGTTGGGCGAGAAGTAGTATATCTTGCCGACGTCCTTAAAGCGCACGCCGATTATCTCGACCTTGGGGGCGCTCCCGTCGGGGTTCAGAAGCGGCTGCGAGGAGCGCGGCTCCGCGGGTCGCTGCCTGC
>JAMPFE010000028.1:0-10745 GCA_023664705.1 Lachnospiraceae bacterium
TTGCTCGCGAGTACGCGTACCGTTGTACTGCCGTTCTTGTCAAGCAAGACCACCGCCCGTGCCGTTCGGGTCGAACGTCCGCTGCGGGAACATCATCAACAAGCAGCATTGCCGCCGACAGCCCCTCTTGCCAACCGTCAAGATAATCGTCCGAGATGTCATCATCGCCCTCTTCCTGCGCCTTACGATACAACAGCTCGTTCAGCTTTTCACGCTCTATGTATTCAGCCATTTTCAAGCTCCTCTCCGTCCGTTTTCACACCGGGCATTTTTCTCATTCTTGCGCCGCAAAACGGGCAATACCGAAATTTTCGATAAAATTCTTTGTCGGTCTTTTTTTGAGCATTCCCGTACCAATTCTTGCACTCGGAACAAGCGGCCGGTCCGCCCTTTATCTGTATCCAAAATCCGGTCCGATTTTCACGAACGTCCGCAGCGGGAATTGCATTGAACAGCTCGACAGCCGTGTTTTTCAGCTCCGCCTCTTCATCGTCGCTGTCAAGGCTGTCGATTTCCAACAAGTCAAGAACCGCGCCGACAAGCTCTTCCATTCGCGGCAATACCGCCTCTTTGCTTACATATTCAGCCATATTAACCTCTCCTTCTACCCCCGCCTGCTCTCCCCCGACAGCGCCAGACCTCGGCACATTTCGCGAAGCCTGTCTATCGTCGCTTGGGCGGTGGTGTCGTCCTTTGTTTCTTTCGGCGTGAGCCTTGCGATGAACTCCGCCGAAGCGTAATTTGTAGTCACGATAGTCGGCAAAAACGCCTCGTAACGTCCGTTGATGATGTTGTAAATCGTGGAGACAGCCCACTCGGTGGGCGGCTCTTTGCCCATATCGTCGATAACGAGCAGCGGCACGGATTTGTATTTTTGAAGCAGCGCCGTTTCGCCGCACGGGTACTTGAACATCTCCTTGATATTCCCCAGAAGGTCTATCATCGTACCGAAAACGACCGCTTTTCCCGACTGCATAACGCTGTTCGCGGCGGCGGCGGCAAGGTGAGTTTTCCCCGTGCCGGGCGGCCCGACGATAAACAGTCCGTTTTTGCCTTTCGGCGGCTCTCCCGCTTTCGGGAGACCGTTCTCGAAATTGTCCGCGAAGCTCTTAGCCGCGTTGTAGGCGGCGCGGTTTTTGTCGTCGACTATGAACGTTTCAAACGTCCGCTGCAAAAACCTCGCGCTCATTCCGCTTTCGCGCTGAATGTACGTTACAAGCTCCCTGTGCCGTTCTTCCCGTTTCGCCTGTTCCTCGGCGGCGCGGCGCGCGGCGGCTTTTTCGCATTCGCGCTCGGAAGCCGCTTTGCCCTCGGGACAATCGCACGGTTCGGGCGGCGCGTAAATCGGCAAATCCCCGACCATAAACTTCTTGTACCGACGCGGTTTCCCGCAAAACTCGCACAAAACCGCTTCGGGTTCTTCCATAGGCGTGGGCGGCTCGGGTTCGCCCGAGGCGTAAATCTGCGCGTTTTGCACGTCGTTCAACGCCGCCATTGAGCCCAATATTTCACCGAGACTTTGCATTTCGTTTCCACCTCACCAATCCGCGAAAAATCTGCAATCGCAGTTCGTCAGCACATAGCGGAAGCTTTCGTGCGCCGCGCTGCTGCAGTAATTCGGGTTATAGTAATATCTCACCTTTTCGCGCGTCGGCATAACGCCCTTGTCGAACACGTCCGACACCGCTTGCTTTGTGACCTCGGTCGGCTCGACGTTGTGCGTCAGCCAGAAATCCCCGCGCGCGAACAGCTCCGACGGGCGCATATTCTCCGCCTCGCAGCCGTTGAGAATACATTCCGCGACCAGCGCCTGAAACTCGTAAGGGCAGTAGCCGCCCTCGCTTGATACCATACGTTCTATTTCGCGGCGTTCGTCGCCCGAAAGGGCGTATCGTTCGTTCGGCGCGTCCGCTGTTGGGACTTCGCTGCTATCGTCGACGAGAACCCCCGAAATTTCGCTTGTAAGCGATTTTTCGACCGTGGGGGTATAACTTCCCTCGGAAGTCTCTAAAATCGAAATTTGGGGCGTTTCCGTTGAAATTTCAACGATTATCGGCTGCGCCGCCTGTCTGTAGTCTTCCAAACGACAGCGCCGCGCCGCCATAACTCCCCCGACCGCCAATACAAGCATTAGCATTGTGAGCGCGTTCATCGCGAAATATTTTGTTGTTTTCATTTTCCCCGTTCCTTTCCCCAAAGCCGTTATTTTATCCTGCGCCGCGCCTTTGCCGCCTCTTTTGCCGCCAATTTCGGGCAATCGAGCCACAAAGCCTCGGAGAGCGTGCGGTTTCTGAGATAAAGCGGCGCGTTTATCTTGTGCTTTTTGCGGTCGTTTATCGAAATGCAGTTTTTCGGAATAGGACGGCGCTTTGTGCGCCCATGGTACTCCTTTGCGACAAACTGCCCGTAGGTAAGCCCCGCCGCTTCCGCTTGACGTAAGATTTTAGCTATCTTGCCGTTCTTGTGTCCCGTCAATCGAACCGACCTCTTTTCTTGCCGCGAGCTTCAAAACCGCGTCCGCGTTTATCTCGTAAATTTGCGCCGACATACACAACTGCTCCATTGCCAAAACCGCCAGATAACGGTCGTTGTAGTAGGCGATAGAGGGGCGTCGTTGCCGCAAACGCTGCATTTTTGCGCGTGCGCTGCGCTCGCATTTCTCCCACTCCCTGTCTGTCGCCCGAAACCCTAAAGCGCTTTCAACGACGCTCCGCAGATTTTCGGACGTTATCGTTATTTCCGGGCTTGCGCTCATCGTATCACCTCCGTCAAAATCCCTCCAGCCACTGTTCGTCGGTTTTCTCCGACGGCGGCGGAGCGTTCCCCGAATTGTCGACCGTCATCACATCTTCCCAACGCCTGCCGTTAAGCCACGAAGCGGGATAAGGAATAAACTGCCCGTTGTCTTTCGTCCACTGCTCGGTTTTCTTGTGCCGCTCCAAAGACGAAAGTATCAGGTTGGTTAAATCCTCATCGGGCTGCAGCCTCTGCCAGGCTTTGAGCGCGTTTTGCTTTGAGGTCTTTTTCGGGTACGCCGCCCAGAAGCGGTCAAACGAGGATTTTAAATCCGCGCTTAAAACACCGCCCCCGCGCGCATGCGCGTTTGTCTGCTTATCTGCTTGTTTGCTATTTGTCGTTAATAAAGAAGCTGTGTCGTTGGTGTGTCGTTGGTGTGTCGTTAGTGTGTCGTTGGTGTGTCGCTCTGTGTGTCGTTGGTGTGTCGTTAGTGTGTCGCTCTGTGTGTCGCTTTCGCTGTCACAATCATAGTCAATCAGCGTTATAATGCTGTATTTCGAGGTTGACTTGATTGCTATTTTGTGTGTCTTTTCCAGACGTTCAAGCGCGGTTCGCGTGTGTCGAATTGATACGCCGTTCGTCTCGGCTATCTCCCGAATGCTTGTCATGAGCTGACCGCGCTCCAGATGAACGTCCCCTACATCGCACGGCTTGTATTTCGCCTCATACCTAAGCCGCACGTAGAGCAGCAGCGCGGTGTTATCGTTGTACCACGCCCATTCATCGAGGTCATCGGGAAATTTTTTGAACCCCATACCCTCACCGCCTTTCGTGCTTAGTTTATCCTATGCCCGACTGCATTTTACTGCACGTTTTTTAAAATCGCGAAAAATCGCGTTTTCGCTAGTCCTTGAACGGATATTCATCATCGGCGGGCGGCGGTACGGGCGCGCTTTCGGGCGTTTCGGGGATATTCTCGGAAATCTCCGCGTCTATCTCGTTTTCGACGCCCTGCGGCAAACTCTCGGCGGGAGCTTCCTCCGACTGAATGCCGTTCGCCATTTCAACGCTCATAGGCGCGTATTTTGAGAGCAAATTGCGCAATACGGTCTTTATCGCCATAGCGTCAAAGTCGGTTTTCCACACGCTGTTAGCGCCGCTGTAGCTCTTGGAGAACTTCTTCGCGTGTTCGGTGACTTTCTCCCTGCTCCAGTAAAGCGCCTTTTTAAAGCCGTCCGTGGTCTCGATATACGCGAAATAACCGACGACCTTGTCCGAGGTCTTTTCGCCGTTGAGGTCTACATAGCCCGTCAGCTTGTCCGCGCCCTGAAATTCTCCCTCATACACCACATCGGCGTTTATGTACTTGAATTTTCCCGAACGGATCGCAAGCTGTATCAGCCCCTTGTAACCGAGCTGGAACTGCGGCACGTTCTTGTAGGGGATAACGTACGCGAAGCCGAGCTGCTTGTTTATCGGGAGTTTCAGCGAAACCGCCTTTAAACACTCCTTGAAAACCGCCGTGGGGTCGCACATCTGCAAGTACTTATCGCTTTGATAGAGGTCGAGAATGGACGCGGAAAACGCGCCCGCATTCTCCTTTAAGCTGTTTTGCAGCAGCTCCTTAACGCCCTTGCTGTCGAGCAATCCTCGCATAATATTGGCGGGGGATTTGGGTTTGTTTGCGGGGGCGGCTTTCTTTTCCGCCGCCGCTGCGATAACTCCGTTTGTGTTTGTGGTTTCCATAGTTTAACTTTCCTTTCTGTCTCTTATGCGGAAAACCCTCGTCGAGCTTTCCTTTGCCAATTCTTCATAGATTTTCGGGTACTTTGCTTTAAGCGCCTTTGCGTCGACCGTTCGGCGCTTTTGCTCTTTCCACGAGAAATCATATTCCGAGGTAAAGCCGCGCTCGCAGCCTTCAAGAGCGGTTATCATCTGCTGTTTGAGCGTTTCCTCCTGCGCTTTCAGCTCGCCTATCTGCGCCTTTATGTCGACCAAATGCGCCGCTATCGCGTCCATTTCGTAACACGCCATAGTATCATCGAGCTGCTCGTCAAACACAGCTTTCAGTGTGCGCTCCGCGCTCTCCGAGCCGTCGGGTTCGGGTCTCGCGTCAGGGATAACGTTTTTCTCCCAGAACGCGACTTCCATTTGCAAGAGAGCTTCGCCCTCTGTCTTGTCGTACGGTATCTCGTACCAGTAGAACGCCCGCCCCATTACAAGCACCGCCAGATACATCTTGTCGTAGCCCATAACGTTCATATAGTGGCGGCATTGAACGAGATAGTAAAGCGGTATTTCGCCGTTTTCAAAGTCCGATTTGGCGAATGCGGACGTTGTTTTGCATTCAAGCCCCGCGTTTTCCCCGACAATCTCGCGGTCGATATTCGCCGTGATGAAGTCGTATTTGTCGTGCTTGAATATCGCGTTGCGGCGGCGGACTTTCTTGCCCGTTGCCTCGCAAAAGCGGCTTGCGACGTACTCTTCCAAATCGCGCCCCGTGCGCATTGCTTCGTTATCCTCTTGTTCGGGAAGCCGCCCCGTCTTATCCGCCCACAGCTCGATAAGGCTTTTGTACGGGTGCAGACCGCAGACCGCAGCCGCGTCCGATCCGCCTATGCCCGTGCGGCGGTACTCTAACCACTCATCGCGGGGCAAATCCGCTGTTTTCACTAAGATTTTTGACATCTTCGCTCCTTTCCGGGCGTGTGCCCGTTTATCGTTATTCCGTTTTCGTTGGCGACGGGATACGTCCATTTCTTCACGGTCGAATCGCTCACGCCGCATTTTTCCGCAATGGCGATTATACTCAAACCGCTACCGCGCAGCTCCTGCATTCGCGCTATGAGCTGATTTGAAATGTGCGACCGCCTCAGCTTTACGCCCGCAAGGTGCAGCCGATACGTCACCGAGCTTCGAGACATATAAGTCAGCTTCGTTATTTCCTCAACGGACATTCCGCTTTCGTACATATCCGCGACTTCGCGCACCTCGGGGTCTCCGGGATATATTTGCCGTTTCCCGCTCACGTTTCAACTCTCCTCTCCGAGCCGCATTATCTTATCCCGCAGCAGAGCGTCCGCCTTTTCTTCTTCCTCGGCAAGCTCCGCCCAGAATGCCAGCTCTTCATCGTCCATAAGCTCAAAACCGCCCGTTTCGCGCCGTCCGCGTTCTCGTTCGGCTTGCGCTTCTTCGCGCTCATATGCGCGTTCTATAAGCTCTTCGGCGCTTATTTCGTCGAGTGTGCCGTCTGTTTCGTTGAAATTGTAAAACATTATTTCACCAACGTTAATTGCAAGTCATCGCTCACAGCCGCCTTTTCGGCTTGTTTTCGTGCTTCCTTGTATTCATTGTATTTTCGGCGGTATTCGTAGCTTTGCCCGAAAATATTCCACGCCGCCTTTACAACGTTAGGTTCGTAGGGGCGTATCTTTTCGAGGTCGTCCACCGCCTTGTATGAAATCGGACAGCCGCAGCAGCCTGTGCGCGTAAGCCCATAAACTTCATACGCGTTGGAATATTTTATACCTCGCATTTCTTTATACCACTCCTTGTCTTTGTCCGTAACGTAATATAGAGGTCTGAACCGGAATTGCCTATTATCCGTTTCGTAAAAGCACATCGTGCCGTTTGCGTCCTCACCGCGTGGCACGGAGCGCATTCCGCCTTCGGCTCTCCGTTCGCCTGTTATTATCATCTCATATCCCTTTTGAACGCGATGCGCAACCTGTTTTTTGCAGTAATCGCAACATTTCGCGCTTATTTTAAAATCAGGCGGATATTCTCCGATAAAATCCCTCATATATTTTGAAGAGTTTATCACAAGCTGAATATTCGGGCGCGGTTCGCCTTTTGAGTTGCAGCAACAAAGGAAGTTTATAAGGCTCTCACAGTTCGGATAACGCTTTTTAAGTTCCGCGCGTTTTGCCGCTTTATCCTCTGATTGTTCGTATTCTTCCGCCACAGTGAGCGGTACGCCTTTTTTTTGCCATTCAGACAGCCCCGCGGACATTATTTTTGAAACAAACGGAATGCCGTAAGTCCGCGCAGCTTGAACGATACTGATTTTTGGGCGCACTTCCTCAATTTCCACGCCGTATTTCTCGGCTGTCGCTTTTACGTGGTCTTTTGTTGCTTTCATCTCCAGACCCGTGTTGAAAAAAACGTATTTCACAGGCGGCAGCGACGGAAACCATTCTCGCGTCCATTCAATAAGGTCAATTAAAATGTCGCTGTCAGCGCCGCCAGAATAAGAGCATATCGCGTTGGGGTGTTGCTTCAGCCGCGTTGCAATAATGCCCTGTATTGCTTGAAATTTAGCGGGCGCGTCCAAATCCGCGTATGAGGGGCGGTCGGTATAAACGCGGCTTTTATATACTTCTTTTTTAATCATGTTCCCGCTCCTTTCACTTCCCGCGTTCTATCACTCTGAAATGACACGCGGTACATTTTGCGGCTTTTCTGCCATTTCCTGCGGCGCTTATCGCCTTAGCTCCCCCGCCGCAGAGCGGGCACTCAAAGCCCGTCACAACGCCCCACGGTTTTCCGCAAAGAGACCGGGCGGCAGCTGCCGAAAACTCCACAACGCCCTCGCGGGCTGTCCTCGGTCTGCAAAAAGTACTCATAGCTATACCCCCATTTCGCAAATATCCTTGTAAAGCGCGGATATTTCCGCGTTTAACTCGTCTATCTCCGCGCGGCGTTCCGCGCTGTAGGGCTTAGGCGGCGCGAGTTCGTCCGCGCTAAGCTCCCGCTCGTACTCGTTCATTGTTTCGCCCCCAGATACTTGGTAATGAAATAGCGCTGCCCTTTACCCGAAATCTTAGTTGTTTTGGTTATTCTGACAGAGCCGTCGGGATTGTTCACCGTGCTTTCCTTGACTTCAAACAAGCCCATGTCCATAGCCCTTTGCGTGGGCATATTCTTCGAGCTGCCGAATTTCATCAAGTAGCCCTCGTCGCGGAGCTTCTCAAAAAGCCGCTTTTGCCCGATGTCAACGCCGTTCTGACGGAGCAGCTTCGCCAAATCCCCGATAAGTATTGAGGTCTTGGAGCACTCGACCGCGTCCGCGAAAAGAACCTTGGGCTTGTCCTGTTCGACCTTTGTTTCAAGAGCGGCGCGTTTTTCGCGCTCCGTTTTCAGCTCCGTCGCGAGCTTTATGAGGAAGTCGGGCGATGTAAGCGCCTGTTCAAGCGTTTTGTCCGTCATATACGCGCCGTGCTTGCGTATCGAGGGGAGAACCTCGGCGGTCACCCACTTGCGGAACGGCTTAGCCTCGGGCTTATCGGAGCGGAGTATAACATTGTACAATCCGCTTTCATTTATAACCGTCATTTCCTGCGCTCCGCCAAGGGTGTCCACTTTAAACGACCCCCTTTCATCTTCGTCGAGACGCGCGGCGACATCTCTGTATTTCGAGATACCCAGCACCTCGCACACGTCTTTCAGCACGAACCACGGTTCACTATTCAGCTCCACCGTGCGAACGTTCATTCCGTTGTAGTCAAAAGTTTTCAATTCGTTCATAATGCTTTCCTTTCTGTCAGTCGTTCTTGTTTCCCGCCTCACGCGCCTCTATATCCGCCTCGCCCACCATTTGAAGCAAGTCTATGTAGAGGTCGATCTGTTTGTCCGGTTGAAGCCTGTAAACAAGCCTCAATATTTTCGTTACAATAGCGTCCATTACTCCGTCCCTTCTTTCAGCAGCTTCCAAATTTTGATAGGTTTCACCAATGCCGACGGCGGTACGCCCTCATCTGCAAGGTCTAGGATTAACGCCTTCAACACCCTGCGAAAGAACTCGCCTGTCAATGTGATTTTCGGCTCATCGTGTTCCATTACATCACCCTCCTGATTGTATTATACCACTACAAGTTGTAAATTTCAATATCAAAAACTAAATTCAGTTGTATTTTTGTACAAATTCACAAATTGAAGTTGTTTGATTTGTGAAATTGCACAAAACACAATTGTTTTGTACTGAATTTGCTTGACAAATTACAAATAAAAGTGGTATAATAAATCAGAGGTGATACAAATGAACAAATTGAAAGAGCTTAGAAAAGCAAAAGGACTTAAGCAAAAGGATTTAGCGGAGTATCTGGGCATTACCCAGCAAGCCTACCAAAAGTATGAATACGGAACAAGTGAGATGAGCGGCAGTACGATAACTAAGCTAGCCGAATTTTACGGCGTAACAACCGACAGCCTGTTGGGAATGCCGCCGAAAGAACCGACCGAAATGGAGCTTTTGGAAGCGCAGTTCACTATGACGCCGCTGGAGCGGAAGATAATGGAAGCGTACTTCAAGCTCCCGCCAAAAGCCCGAGAGGACTTTTACGAACATCTTGTACAAATAGTAAACGAATGCGAACGCCACAAAGGCGGTGAGGATTAAGATTTCTTCGCCGCCTTTTTTCGCGTCAAAATCTCTTCCGCTTTCACGATGTCAAGCACCGCCAACTGTTCCTCCTCGTCAAGCTGCTTTATCAGCTCGAGGAGCTTTTTTGTTTGTTCTTGCATTTTATGCTCCTTTCCGTATTCTTACGCGCATAACGCTTTTTCGCGGAGTTTAGTGCAGTACCATTCAAGTTGACGTTTGCGCTGCTCATAATCGGGAACGGCGATCAGCAAACCAATATCAGCCTTTTGTAGCTTGTCAAGCATTTCAATTTGTTCCGCCGTCAAAAAAGGTCTGATACTCTCGCTTTTGGCTATACCGTGCTTTTCACGGAATTGCTTAGCGGACATTCCCGTAACAATACGGTTTAGCATATCGCACTCGTTGCTGAAATGGTATGCCTTCGGGTTGTCGTGAAGCGGCTTGATGTTCTCGGTAAGAAGCGGGAACTCACTGCGAGCGGTGACGAGTGTGCCTATAAATTTCTCCATTTCATTGAACCGCCGTATGTAAAGCTCCTTGAATTTCATTGCCTTAGCTCCCGTGTATCCCATAGCCAAGAGTGTAAAACCATCTCGGGTCATTTCATAACACGGGAGTTTTCTCCCGGTGCTATCCTTGTATTTACTCGGCGCAAAATTGCGCTGAGTAAACTCCTCACTTAACCCGGACGTGGGTTCAATAATATTTCGAATATCACGTAAAACGTCCTTATGGTTCTTTTCAAAGAATTTCGCCACAAACAGGCTGCTTACTCTTGCTGTATCGTGTGTATCCGCAAACACCCCGTATTCGTCCATTGGTATTAGTTGTTTCATAAACTGCCCTCATTAATCTCGCTTTCCGTGTTCTTGATTTTCTCGTGGTCGTTAGCGTGGTCTGTACAGAGCCATTCCAACGACACGCCCAGAGCGACGGCGGCGCGGGTAAACTCGATGAGCTTCCACCCCGCGGGGTCAAGCCGCCGATTGTGGAACGTGCTGCGCTTCATTCCTATGCGGTTTGCTATCTCCCACTCGGAGAACAAGCAAAGCTGATTACAGCGCAAAATCAAATTTCCCGCCATAAGCTCCGCGAGCTTACGTTCTTCCGAGGTCGGCAGCTTTGACATTTTCGTCACTCCTTTATCTTGTAATGCGGCTTAAGCATTTGGATAACATCGCCGCCGTATGCGTGTTCGGTGAGCTTTATAAACTCCTCGACCGTCATTTCGCCGTCAAGGTCGATGTTGTGTTCTTTCGCGAACTGCGTCCGCCCCATTTCACACGAACCCGTCAGCTTGTTGTGCCACTTGTAGAACTCCCGGACAGTATAAGCCGTGCGCGGCTTGAACTCTTCGCAAAACGCCTCGACGCGTTCCTCGGCGGGCATATTCTCAAACAGCTTGTCCTGCAATGCCTCAACGGCTTTTCGGAGCGTTTCTCCGTGCGCGAAACGGTTCCCGCCCTTTGCTATGTAACACGGTGTGAGCGTCAAATCGTCGTTCACGACAGCGCCTTTCGCATAGTCCTTGTAAACGCGGTAAATAACGGTTGGCACATCGTCCACGCCGTAGATTTTCATTGAATTTATGGTCGCGCCTATCAAGCCAGAGCCAGAGCCATCGCCA
>JAMPFE010000028.1:10845-28958 GCA_023664705.1 Lachnospiraceae bacterium
TAGCCATAGCCAGAGCCATCGCCAGAGCCATCGCCATAGCCATAGCCAGAGCCATCGCCAGAGCCATCGCCATAGCCATAGCCAGAGCCATAGCCAGAGCCATCGCCATAGCCATAGCCAGAGCCAACAGACAAGAATTTTGCAATTATCTCTTCCATATCTTTATCCCCTCAATTACGCTGCGGGCTTTATCGGTGGCGGGAAGTATTTCAATGACATCGAAAAGCGCCAATGTTTCCACGGGCATTGTAAACTTGCAGTTTTCGGGAGCTGTCGAACCGTCTACAGAGATTTGAAAATCTGAAGCCGCGCCGTCCCAGTACCACAAGCGGCGAACGTCTTTCAAAATCACGGACTGCCCCTCGTGCTCCGCGACCGTTCCCGCGAAAACTCCCGCGCGGTCGGAGCGTATAATGCAATACTTTCCTATAAAACTTGTTTTCATAATGATTTTCACCTTTCCTCGCTTTCGCGAAATAAGCTTTTTCTTAACTCGCCAAATCTTCGGGAATACCAAGCGCCTTGCAGAGCTTTTTCGCCGCAGCTTCGCTGTAGCGGTGTCCCGTCATAAATCCCGCGACCGTGCTTCTCGCAAGCCCCGACACATCTGCGAGCTGCTGATAAGTGATTATGCCCTTGATAGTCATCTGCTTTTTGATTTCGCCGCGCAAAAGTGTGTAATTCTCCATTGTATCATCTCCTTTTCAACAAAAGTTGCTAATACCGTTGACAAATTCAAACAACTGTGATATAATATAGTTGTCACACATAATACACCCTGTTTGAAAATAAACCGTCAAACGGCTTGCTTTGCTATGTTTTTAGTGACAATTATATTATAACCTACAATTGTAGGTTTGTCAAGCGTTTTTTCTTGAAATTGTAGGTTTTTATGTTTTGCACAAAAAGGAGAGGGAAATTATGTACGATATAACTAAAGTTGCGGAAACAATAAAATCAACGGCAAAACAGAGGGGCTACACTATCAAGGCGTTGCTAGAGAAATGCAGTTTAGGCAAAGACACAATCAACACTATGAGCCGTCGCGGCTCTTGGATACAAGCCGACAGCCTTGCGAAAATTGCGGATTGCCTTGACGTGTCGGTGGACTATTTATTGGGTAGGGCTGACTATCCTCAATCGAAAACAATTGTTGAAAACACGCTAAACAGCAACCATACTACAGTCGGCGCGGTCGGTAATTCAAATAGCGTGACTGTAAATTCGGTGCCTCTTGACCCCGATTTCAAAATTGTGTATGACATCTATAACAGCCTGTCGAATGATATGCAAATTGTAATGTTAAACGACATAATATATAATTATAGGGTTAAACCGTTTAAAGACGCTTTACGCGATGATAACAAAAACAAACATTAACTTCCGCTAAAATAACGAAGCCGCCCCGAAGGGCGGCGAAAAGAACTTGTTATGATGTTTGATTGGGTCACATTCTCTACCTATCTTTATCAATACGGAACGCTTTTTGCCGCCCTTTTGGGGCTTGGTTTGTCGATAAGACAAACATAAAATTACAAGGGCACTGCCAAACGGCAGCGCCCTTTTTTATACTATCTCATTCGACTTTGTGAACCGTTGAAGAGCCGCGCGATTTTCAGGTGCACAAGCTCTTCGACTTTCGCGCACAGCCGCCCGACTTTACGACTTTTCGCCGCGCGGAGCTCGTGCGCTCTTTGCAGCGATGTGTGGGCGGCGGTTTGCCGCCCGACTTTCGCGGATTCATCCGAAGTACTCATCAAATGCGCTGTATAAGTCATCTATGAGCTTTTCGGGGGCTTCGAGCCGTCCGCCCAGGGGGCCAAGCGCCCTTAGACCCTATACACTCCGTATCCCTGGTCTATGTATCCCGCTTCGTATCCGTCCCAGATATCGCCCAGACGTGCGTACAGCCGCCGCGCGCCCTCGTTGTCCGGAGCGAGTACCAGCCCGCCGAACTCCGCGGATACTGTGCGGAGCACCTCCGTGCCTATGCCGCGATTTTGGAAGCGCGCATATATGGATATGCAGTCGCAGTACGTGAAGCTGTCATCGATCATCAGGTCGATATATCCGACGGTCTCACCGTCTGCCCGTATCTCCCGCGTCTCTGCCGTGTACGTGTCTTCCTGTGTCGTGCCTGTCTTTATCATCTCTACTGTCATGGTGTGTACCTCCTGTGTCTGGGGGGCTTGCGCCCCGCTTTTCTTTTCTGTTTCTATTATATCATACTTTCAAAAGTATGTCAAGGGGTTTTTGAAAAATTTTTTGAGTTTGTATACTTGCACAAAAAATCAGCAGCGTACTTGTACAAGTATACAAAAAGTGCCGATTGGGCGGATTTTTTTCAAAAGCCCCTTGACATACTCGCAAGAGTATGATATACTATAGATACAGGGCGGGACACCGCACACATCACCCGGGCGCGGATACAGTACGCAAAGCCCCCACGCGGGGCGGAAAGATGAGGACGCTATGACTACCAGAGAAGAGAGACATGCAAGGGAGGCAAAGATCGCGGCAGCAGCCTCCGAGTGGGCGGAGAAGCTCGCAGCCGCAAAGCCGAGGTTCGAGGGCTCGGAAAAGCAGATCGCGTGGGCTAGCGATATATACGACCGTGTCGCCCCGCTTGTGGCGCAGGGTATCGCAGAGGACAGCGTACGCGACGAGAAAAATCGCATAGTGCAGTATCTCGATGGCTTATGTACTCAGATCAGCGCTCGCACGTCGGCGCACTGGTGGATAAGCTACCGCGAGGCTTTTCGCGGCGATGGGGCGGAGCTGGCTTGCCGCTTTACGGAGCGCGTAAGCGGAGCGTGGGAGCGAGCCCTCGCCGCTACCGCAAGGGCGTAGCGGACGCCCGTGATAGCTGCGCACGACAAAAGCCCCTTTTTAGGGGCTTTTCTTTTACCCAAATGCCCCCCATTTTGTGCACTAAACCGCTTTATCAGAATAAAGCCTATTAATTCCCAGGCGTTTGTAGGTTTTAGCGGTTTAAAGCATTTACACCTTTCACGCGCGCGCGTGTCCGCGTACGCCCGCGCGCCCCCCTATAGGTACGGTAAACCTATAGGGGGATATTATATATTTTTCTTTTTTCTTTTGGTTCTTTTCTTTTTTCTTTTTCGTGTGCTTCTCCTCTCTGCGCAGCTCTTGACAAATCGCATCGAGTGTGGTATAATTTTTTTACAATTTGTATTTACTTACTTAACTTAAAAAATTTTTATTACCCCGCGTAAATTTTTTGTTTGAAAGTGAAGTGCACACCATGCCCAAAGGCTACCCAAAAAATCCGCGCCCCTTGACTATCGCCGAAGCCGCCGTAAAATCCGCGCCCCTGCAGCGCGATAGCACCAGCACCGATAGCGGGAGCGCCGCCGATATATCCCCCGCGAGCGTTCCCGCGCCCACGCCGCGCCCCGATCTACTCACCGCCGTCGATATATCCGCCCCGTCGCTTCCCGCCGCCGCAGAAGCCGAGCAAATCGCGGGGACGACAGCCTATGCCGCAAAGCGTCTCGGCGACCTCTCCCGCCAAGAGATACACGCAAAGACGCTCCGCGTAAAGCAAATCGCCCGACAGCGCGGCTATAGGCTCGACGCGCTGATACACGACC
The DNA here is from genome assembly GCA_023664705.1 of Lachnospiraceae bacterium. Taxonomy (GTDB): domain Bacteria; phylum Bacillota; class Clostridia; order Oscillospirales; family Ruminococcaceae; genus CAG-115. The sequence continues at coordinate 14,460 of JAMPFE010000028.1, forward strand.
CCGCGCAGCTTCAGGCAGCACTCGACGACTTCGATGTGACTTGCTTTGACCTCGGGCTCTTTCCCCTGCAGCACCTGCTGTCCGTCTGGCTTACTACCACCGCCGCCCAGCTGCAAGCGCTCACATCAGTCGCCCACGTCTCCGAAGCCGGACAGATACTCGCAGCACACGCCGACTACTGCGTCTCGGTCGTGTCGGCTGTCGCTATACAGTCGGACAAGCCCCCGGTTTTTAGTATCTACTACCTAAAGACCGCATACAGTCTTTTCGATGAAAAAAATAGCGGACAAAACTATGCGAGTTTGTCCGTTTTCTCGGGCAGCGTCACGCAGCACATACACGTCGACGCGGCGGACATCTCGAAAAAAACGGCGCTTTTCGCGGAGATAGAGGCGGCAGCGGACGACAAGGGCGGCAGCCCCGAAGATTAAAAGCCGCCAGGCACACCACAAGATATAGTGGGTCCCCGTCATTTCGGCGGGGAAAATTTTTTGTTATCCCGCGCTAACTCCGAGAAAACGGCGGCGTAAAGCCAAATGTGGTATTTTGCTCTATTTCGTCAAATTCTTATTTTACGCAATTCAGCGAGGTGAAGCGCGACGCGATGTTCGCGGGGAAAATCGCGGGACACTCCGCGCCGCCCACCCCCCTACCCCACTATACAGCGGACGCCCCCTGGGGGACAAAGAGCCCCCTACCCACGTGAAAAACACAAAAGGGGCTACCCCTTTGCTTGTGAATAGCTCTATTTTGAACGAAAACGGGTCAAATTTGCGTTTTTGCGGGTTAGTGGTATAACTTCCCTGCCGAGGGCAAAAGATTGAAATTTGGGGCAATTCCGTTTAAAATTGGGGCATATGCCGAAAACTGCGGCAAATCAGCCTTGCCCCGCTTGAAATTTCAAGCTAAATCACCTTATAACCTAACAATTTGTTGAAAACCTGTTGAAAAGTGAAATATTTGTTGAAATCTCGGTTGAAAACCTCTAATTTTTGTTGAAAACTACCCGATTTTGTTGAAAAGTGCAAATTTACGCAAACAATTTTCAACATCTTGACAAATTATATAACAAATCGTATAATTAAGTTATGAGTTAAATATTACGCTTTGTATACGGTGACAAAAAATGGAAAAGAAAAGGAGAAATACGCAAGCCGAGGAGCAGGTGCGTTTGCTTGCCGAGTACCAAAAAGAAGAAGCCGCGCATATGGTCGACAAGCTGTCCCGCGTTCTGCACTTGGGAAAGTACGCAGACCCGAAGTTTAAAAGCACAATGGGGCTGGCGAGCTTGGTTGAAAATTATCGGCATTTAGCAATGGCTTATGACACTCTGGGTGACGGAGAGAGTGCGGGGAACGCTTGGCGTATGGTGCTTAGGCTTATAAGTCAGCGCAAAAACGAGCTTGAAGAGTATCAGGAAAACGGCGATGACGGATATTTGAGCGGCATAAATCACGCAATGGTCGACGCGTATGCGGCACTGGGGCGGTCGAGGTTTGAGTATTACCTTATCGCGCTTGAATTGGAGCAAGCCGAGGAAAACCGTTTTTACTGTACGCGGCGGAACATAATCTCCGAGGACGTTGCGGAGCTTCAAAAGCTGTCGGACGGCGAATATGACATGCTCGGTATTTCCGCGCCTCCTCGGACATACAAGACGGCGCTCGGGACGCGGTTCTTGTCGTGGGACGCTGTGAGATACAATGCGGAAAGCAGCTTTTTTGTGTCACATACCACTAAAATGGCGCGCAAGGTTATGGACGACCTGTTGAAAATATTCAGCTCGGCGGGATTTAAGCGAATGTTCCCGGGCATTTCCGTTGAGAGCAACAAGGAAGATATGTGGATAGATTTGCTTCCGAAGCCGTATGACAACGGATATCATACTCTGTATTTTGCGGGAATTGACAGCACAATGGCGGGCGTTATCAACTGCTCGCGGCTGCTGTACTGCGATGACCTGATATCGGGCATTGAGGAAGCGATGAAGCCCGAGCGAATGGAGAACGCGCTGCAGAAGTATGTGGTCGATATACGGCAGCGCCGCGCAAACTCAAAGGTCAAGGAGCTTATTATCGCCACGCGGTGGGGAACGAACGACCCGCTAACGTATATGGAGGAAGCACACGAGGGCGACGCGCGGTACAAGTTCATAAAGCGCCCCGCACTCAACGACGTGGGCGAAAGCAATTTTATGTTCGCGGTAAATCCGCTTACAACACACCATTTTGCGGATATCAAGGCTCGAATGGACGACATTTCATTCGAGTGCATATATCAGCAGCACCCTATGGACAGGGACGGCTTGGTGTTCACTAATCTGAAACGGTTCAAGGAACTGCCCAAAGGCGAACCCGATGTTATCTATATGGCTTGCGACGTGGCGTTCAGCGGCGCGGATAATCTCTCCGCTCCGTTCGCGTATCAATACGGCGATGATGTGTACATAGCGGACGTGGTGTTCTCCCCTGCCGGCTACACTACCACAGAGCCGCTCGTTTGTACGGCTATGCTTCGGCACAAACCGAATTTCGCGCGGTTTGAGAGCAACAACGGCGGCGAGTTCTATGCAAAGGACATCAAGACCGCCGTCTCGGAGAAGCTCGGCACGCGGATATATTCCGTGAGATCGCAGAAAAACAAGATGTACCGAATTTCACAGTATGAGCCTGTTATACAGCAGTTTTATTTCCTCGACCGCTCTTTGTATCAGCCGGGTGGAATGTACGACAAGTTTATCCGCGAGCTGGAGCGGTTTAACATCAACGGACGGAATAAGCACGACGACGCGGCGGATAGTCTTGCAATGCTCGCGGAGATGAAGCAGAAAAACCAGACGGGCGCGGGCGGTGTGTCGGTTATGAAACGGCGCGGAAAACTGTTTTCGAGTTGGGGAGGTTGAAAATGGGGAAATACGGTATGCCTTATAAAGGCTCAAAACAGGCTATCGCGGATAAGCTGTTGGCGCAAATGCCGGATGCTGAATGTTTTGTTGATTTGTTCGGGGGCGGCGGAGCAATGACCCATTGCGCGGCGCTGTCGGGCAAGTATAATCGCGTGATATACAACGAGCTTGACCCTTTAGTCTATAAAGGCTTTAAAATGGCGATAAACGGAGAGTTTAAGAATGAAGAGCGTTGGATAAGCCGCGAGGATTTTGAACGATTGAAAGATACAGACCCGTATGCCGCTATTTGTTTCAGCTTCGGGAGCAATTTAAAAAGTTACGCATATTCGCCCGAAACCGAGAGATTTAAAAGACATTTACATAATTTGTTTTTCGCCAAATCTCCAAACGAGGCGAGAATGCGCTGGAAATCGTTTGTTAGGGAGTTTTCGCTCGTTAGAGAGGAAATATCGGAGCTGACGGAAAAAGCCCTTAAAACGTGTGAAGATTGTAAAATCGAGCCCGTTTACAACAAGGACAGCACTCTGAATGCGGGGAAAATCAAAGACGACGTTTTCAAGGCAAAATCGGCGCATATCCGCGAATATATGCGCGGCGCGTTAAAATCGAGCGGCAGAACGGCGGCGGATATCGACCGTCATTTGGGTACAAACGGAATGGCGGGGCATTATTTCGGGTGCAGTCAATGGGTGTTGCCTACCGCCGAAGCGTATGAAAAAATGCGCGAGATAATTCCCACTTTAACTATTCCGTGGGCAAAGCTGAACGAACAGCTTTCCGAGTTGAAAAGTCTGGAAAGGCTGCAAAGTCTGGAAAGGCTGCAAAGTCTGGAAAGGCTGGAAAGGCTGCAAAGTCTGGACATAGAATGCTTCAATCTTTCGTATGAACAAGTTGAAATTCCCGAAAACAGCGTTGTTTACTGCGATATTCCATATCTGAACACCGCAAAATACCGTGTTCCGTTCGACCACGAGGCGTTTTACAAATGGGCACGGGCGCAAAATCACACGATTTACATATCCTCGTATGAAATGCCTGAGGATTTTAAAGAAATAGCGTGTATTGAGAAATGTTGCTCTTTGAGCACGACGAACAACGCGCGTAAAACGCTTGAGAAGCTGTTTGTGAACGGAGGATAAACTATGGAAATCATTAAAAACGGCGATTTGAACAGGTTAAAGCGGACAATCCGTTTTGAATGCAACAAGTGCGGCTGCATTTTCAAGGCGAACACGGACGAATGCACCGCCGAACAGCAATACAACGACGTTTATTTTTATTGCGGGTGTCCGTGCTGCGGCGCGAGGGTTTACGAAACGGAAATAAGCTAGCGAGCATTTGCATTCGATTGCAAATGCAGGCGGACGGTCGAGTTTATTCTCGGATAAGGGGAGTATATTGTGCAAATGGAATTTACCGACAACGAGCTTTTGACGCTTGACACATTGGCGGTCAAGCAGATTTACCAATACGAACAGGAAATCAAATCGCTCCAGAGCGGCAAGGCGGACGGCGCGGTCGTGGAGCGTCTGGAGCTTTTGCGGAAATGGCTTGACGAAATGAGAGCTATCCGGCAGAAGCTGCGCGAGGAAATCTCGGATAGAGGGAGAAAAGAGGAGGAAACAAAGTTATGACTTGTGACGGAATATGCGCTGTTTGCCAGCAAAAAAGAAGTTGTGACGGGCATTATAAAGCTGCCACAAAAGAACAAATTATATATCGTCTTAACAAGAACATTTATCCCGAATTGCGAAAATATATGGTAGATTATCTCAAAAGGAGATATGGCGTTGATTATGATCCGAGGGAATGCGGTCCCGGTTGTGACACGGTTAAAGAAACGGACGAAAAGCAGAAATCGGGCGCGGAGTGGCTCTCTGCTTTGCTGTTGGGTGCTGTTTTCGGCGCGGCGAGCTCGAACAAATCGGATAAGACGGAGGATAAAGATTCTATGGATTGGGAAAAAGAATTTGCAGACAAAGTCAGCAAACTGTCAAAAGGCGCATCTGTGAATAGTACAGACGAAAAAATAAAGCCACAATGCGCAAAATCAAGCGAATTTTGTCGTGTGTGCAAACACGGTGTCCCTTATGTGGATTTTCCTTTCGGTTTGAGGTATGCCTGTGATTTGGATGTGTCTTGCGAGAATTTCAAGAGGATATAGAAAGGACGGCTGAATGGAAATAGACATTATGAGGTCGGCGGTGAAAAATCAATACCCGCTGACGGGCAGAAAACGGCTTGTTACCACGGTTGACGGCGTCGATATTAACGCGGTTGTCGCGGACATCGGGAAACAGTCGGCGGCGCGGCATTACAGTCAGCTCTCGGCTAAATGGCTGTGGGATTATGCGCGGAATAATCAGCCTATTCTCGACCGCGTAGACGACAGCGACGGCGCGAGTTCAAACAACAAGGTCGTTGTGAATTTCGCGGCGGCTATCGCGCGGAATTTATCGGCGTACACGTTCCCGAAAGGCATTAACTACCTATCCCGAAACGACAGCACGGAATGCCGCGAGTTTGTTGAAAAGCTCAACAAAATGATGTCGCTGAAATCAAACAACGTCGCGGCGCAGGAAATGAAGTGGTATCAGTCGGTATGCGGACACGCGTTTTTATACGTCAACCGCGACAACTCAAAGCTGCACGATATTCCCTTTATGGTGCAGAATATAGAGCCGTGGAACGCGTTTGTGGTCTACTCCGCTTACAACGTCTATGAGCCTGTGTATGCGGTCGTGGAATATGAGGATAACAGCAAGGTCGTTTTCACAAAGGACGTCTTTGTTCTTATCGACGAAAACAACGCGGCAAGCAAGCCCACGCCGCATATCCTCGGCGAAGTGCCGATTATAGAAGTGCCGAACAACACAATGCGAATGGGCGATTTTGAGCTTGCTTTATCGCTGCTTGACGCGATAAACTCGGTCACGAGCGACAGCGTGAACAATGTGCAGGATATAGTAAAGGCTTATCTGGTACTTATCGGGGTTGACAAACTGGACGTTGAGGACGAAAAGGGCAATCCAAGAATGGACTTTACAAAAGGCTCTATTATTACTTTGAGCGGGCAGCAGGGCGTAAATCAATCGGCGCAGTTTATCGCGCCCCAGCTTGACGGCACGAGCGTTCAGCAACTCCGCTCCTATATGGACAGCGCTTTGAAATTCATCACGGGCATTCCCGACCGCGACACCGATAACGCGGCAAGCTCGACGGGCGTTTCCGAGGACATAAAGACGGGACAGTCGGACAAGGACGCTATCGCAAACGAAAAGACGATTTTCGTTGAACAGTCGCAGCGGCGTATTTTGGAGATAATTTTCCGAATTCTCCAGCTCGAAGAGCCGCAGCTTATCCCCGACGGAATGACGGCGGCGGACATCGACGTGGATATAACCCGCGCGAACCGCGATAATATCCTCACGAAAACGCAGGCTATGCTTAATCTCAAACAAATCGGTATGTGCGACGAGGACGTTGTTTATTTCGGAAATATCACAAACGACGTTGCGGGAGTGGCTTCCCGTATGGTCGCGGAGCAAGCAAGCGAGAGCGAGGACGATTTGAACGCGGAGCTGGAGATGTTGAGAAATAGATCAACCCGTGACATAAAGGAAGGAGTATAATAATGCCATACAGTGACGAAATGTACTACAAAAAATTGCTGTACCAACACGGTATCCTTCCGAGCCCCTCCCAAAAACCGGTTGAGGAAAAAATCGAACGTAAGATATTTGAAGAAAACGGCGTAACCGCGATTGTAAATGATGACAGTATATGCGATTTCAAAGAAGCGCATATCCTATGTTCGTGCGGGCATGTTTGCGACACGTATACAATCTTAAAATCCTCCAACAAGGTAATCAAGTTGAAACCTTTCAGCTTACGCAAATGCCCAAACTGTAAAAGGGAGATTTCTGTGGAAACTGTTTTAAAACTGATCGAAGAAGCGTGCAATGGAAAGACAAGAGAAGAAACTGCTGCTCCGTCGGAATAAGCGTTATTTTTCCGAGATACCGTTTTTGTCGAAGGACGAGGTGCAATTCCGCGCGGAAATAGCGACGCTTACCGAGATAGAGCTTATCTCACTGCTGAATTATATGGAGAGCGAGCTGCGAAAATCCGCCGATGATTTTATTAACAATTACGGCAATTTCTCCGACCAACTCAACCGCATTTACGATGTTTCGGACGACGCGGTGTTCGGAGAGAATAGATCGCCGTTTGCGGCGCGGTTTTCGGAGCTGCAGCGGACGGAGTGGAACAAGCTGCTCCCCGTAACGCTTCGGCGCGCCGTTTATGACAGCAACGCGACAGACGCGGATATTTTGTGGCTTTTTGCCGCGAACAGAGCCGAAAAAACCGCGCGAAACAACACAAATTCCCTTTGTGGCTGTCAGCATTTCGAGGACTTAAAGCGGCAGGGTTACAAATACAAGGAGTGGAAAACGATAATGGACGGGCACGAGCGCGATACACACGCTATAGCAAACGGTCAGCGCGTTCCGATAGACGAGCCATTTATCGTGGGCGGCTATAAAATGATGTTCCCGCGCGATGTGACTTACGGCGCTCCGCCAAAGGAAATAATCAACTGCCGCTGCTCCATAGTCGGGAGGTAGAAAATTATGTCAGAATATAGGTGGTATAGCACAAAAGAAAAATTGCCAAACGACGGCGATTGGGTTATAGCTCGCAATGGAAATGCTGATTTGGGCGTTTTCAAATTCAAGCGAAACGATGACACGGAAATATGGCAACCGCTCTCAATATACTGTGATTCCTATGTTCAAACCAAAGATGTAACACATTGGTACCCGGCTCTGTGAAAGAGCGACAAATTGAGGAATTTATATGCAAAACGGAGAAAAATGGTATTACTGTCCGCGTTGCGGCAACAAGGTCGCAAAGTATGACCCGCTTCAGGCAATATGCTCGGCGGTGTACGTCAAGTGTCGGCTGTGCAAGAATATTGTGGAGATTAAGTGCAAGCCGAAGCCTTACAAGACGCTCGGAAATGAAAATATTCCCGAAAAAAATACTTGACAAATTGTATTATTTGTGCTAATATATACTTAAAGTAAATATCACCCGAACAGGGTTAGGCTTTAGCCACGTTATAAGGATTTTTGTCCTTATAGCGTGGCTTTTTTGTTTTTATGCGGGTTTTCCCGCTGAAATTGACAGAGAAGTCGTTAAAACGCGCACACAACAGAGAAGTTCAAACACAAACAGGAGGTAACAGTATGGAAGAGGTAACACAGACCACGCAAAGCCCGTTGGAACAGCAGCTCGCTAATGTTGTAATGGATATGAGCCCGCTGACAGCACAGGCAAAGCCCGCAGAGAACGCGGAGCGGCAAAAACCCGCAGAGCAGCCCGAGAAGACCGTTCCCAAAAAGCTCTTTGACGAGAAAATGAGCGAATGGAACAAGAAAACAAAAGCTTTGGAGGCTCAATTGCGGGAGAAAATGACGGACGATGAGCGGAAAGCCGCCGAGAGTACCGAAAAGGACGCGGAGCTGCAAGCAATGAAGAACGAGCTTGCGGCACTCAAAACAGAGAGCGCCCTCACGGCGGCGGGGATAAAGCCCGAAATAGCTAAGGAGCTTTCGGCGGCAATAGTCGGCGCGGACGCTTCGGCAATCGTCGAGGCAGTAAAATCCGCGATCACGGTAGCCGAAAAAGAGGCGAGCGCGAAAGCCACAAAGGAGCTGCTCGAAAAAGGCTCTCCGAAGGTTCAGACGGCGACGGGCGACAAGGAAAAGCCCGACCCAAATCTCGCCCTTGTCAAGAGCGCGGTTCAAAAGCCGAAATCCGCACCGTTATCTGAAAGCAAATGGTTTTAAGCACTAACGAAACATTAAACAAGGAGGTCAATTTATGAAATTTACCGAAAAAAGCGTTGCGGGAAGCCGAATTGAATTTCTCGCAAGCGCGAAATGGCAGGGTATCAATCACACGTTCGAGGCGGACACGAAGTCGGGGGCGTTGGTTGAGGTAACGGACGGCTTGGGAAACAAGTATAAGGGGATTTGCGCATATGACGTGACGGTCGCGGACAATCCGAACGGCACGGTCGTTGTACTGGGTATCGTCAAGACCGACAAGCTCCCCGCAAAGCCCACATCGAGCGATACTATGTTCCCGACACTCATTTTTGTGTGATAGGAGGTACAAAGAATTATGGCATATACGGATTTGCTTAACGCGAAATATATCGCGCTGGCGTGGGAGGAAGCGGCGAACGCAAACCCCACGGATTATCTCGGAGCGCGTCTGTTCGGTTTCAAGAAACAGATGTCGCTTGAAATGAAATGGCTCAAAGGCGCGGGCGGTTTGCCCGTGGCACTCGCTCCCGCAGCGTTCGACGCGGAGATCGCTTTGCGCGGACGTATCGACGCGGCAAAGGTCGAAACCGAAATGCCGCTTTTCCGCGAGGGTATTCAGCTCACGGAAAGCGACAGGCGCGCCCTTATGGAAGCGGCGGCTCTCGGCGACAGCTACGCGCAGGACGTGCTGACGCGCATTTTCAACGACACAAACAACCTCATTCGCGGCGCGAAGGTCGTTCCCGAGAGAATGATTTGGCAGCTTCTCGCACCTACGGACGGAAAGCCCAAAATCTCTATTGCGGGCAACGACGTAAATTACGCGTATGATTATGACCCCAAAGGCACTTGGTACGCGAATAACTTCATTGACGGTTCAAGTACGCCGTGGAGCGCGGCGGCAACCGCAAAGCCTATCGACGATTTTATAAAGGTCGGCGAAACGGCAAAGGCAAAGGGCAACACGCCAAAATACGCGATTATGTCGCAAAAAACGATGACGGAAATGATGAACACCGCGCAGGTGAAGTCGGCGGCATTGGCACAGAATGTGACGGCTAATGTCTTTATGACACCCGAAGTCGCGAAATCCGTTGTCGAAAGCATAACGGGAATTCGTCCTATCGTTTACAACGCGATTTATGCGGGCGACGACGGCAAACCGCAGCAGTTTATGCCGGACAAGGTCGTTTCGATTATCCCCGAGGGTATGCTCGGAAACACCGTTTACGCAATGACTTCGGAGGAGTACGAGCTGAAGGGCGACGGCAATAAGAACGTTGCGATAGTGGACGGCGGCATTTCCGTAACCACCGTTGAAACGAGCGCAATGCCGCCCAGAGTGGCTACATACGCGTCCGAGATAGTTCTCCCCTCTTATGAGAGAATGGACGAGGTGTTCGAGCTGAAGGTAGACGCGGACGAATAAGGAGGGCTTTTGCGATGAGAGTAAAGGCTCTTTGCGGCGTGATTTACAAGGGAGAGCTGTACAGAGCGGACGAGGAATTTGAAGCCGAAAGACAGCCCGCGAATACGGCGCTTGTTAAGGCGAACGCGCCCGAACCCGCACCCGATGAAACTGTTAAAATCCCCGATTTGGGGCTTAACCCCAATGAGGGAAAATCAAAGAAACGGAGGTAATGCCGAATGGACGAGCTGGTAGAGCTTTTGAGAAGCCGAATTGAAGATACCGACCTCGCATATTACGCCGACAAGGACGGAAAGCTGCTGTACGCGCTTAAATACGCCATATCGATGATAAACAATCGGCGCGGATTTAAGCCCACGGCGGAAGAACCGTTTGAAAAGCGTTTTGAAATGAACGTGTTGGACGGCGCGGTATGGTATCTCGGGAAAATGGGCGCAGAGGGCTATGCCAGCACGTCCGAAAACGGCGTTTCCGTTTCGTGGAAAGAGCTGCCCGAGTGGCTCGGTACGATTTGCGGAGGTATCTCCGTATGTTAGAGCGCGTAAAGCAAACGTTCTTTTGGCAGAATTTCAAGGGCTACAAGGACAAGTTCGACGATGACGGACAGCTTTTGGGGACGTTCCCCGAATACAGCGAAACGCAGTCCGCGCGGGCAAACATCTCGGCGGCGAAAGGCACGGCGGAGCAGGAAATGTTCGGGGCTTTGCTCGAATACGACCGCACGATAGCGGTCAAGTTCCCGCTCGATATGGACGAGCATTCGCTTGTCTGGCTTGACGGCGCAGAACCGCCAAAACCTCACAATTACATTGTTGTTCGCAAATCTCAAAGCGGAAATTACACGGTTTTCGCGTTACAGCGCGTGGAATTGAGCGGCGAACCCGACGAGGAGAGCGAGGGCGGCGATGAACCTTAAAAGCGGATTGAGCGTCGGGGGCATTCAGCGGCTGATAAACGAGGTGGAGCGTTACCGCAAAGACCTCAAAAAGCACACAAACAGAATGCTTAGCGATTTGGTATCCAAGGGCGCGGAATTTGCCCGGGAAGAATGCCCTATACGCACGGGCGAGCTGTATAGCAGTATCGTTGGTATAGTGGATAATTCCGAGGGTAAAGGGTTTATCCGCGTGAATTGCCCTTATGCGATTTACGTGGAAATGGGAACGGGTATCAAGGGCGCGAACGCTCCGCACCCCGACAAATCGATTATCGGGTTTAACTTCGAGTACGACCGAAACGGACACGGCGTGGCGGGTTGGTGGTATCCGACCGACGAAAAAGACCCGAACCCCACAAAGTACACCGCGAAAAACGGGCAAATGTACGCGTGGACTGGGGGTATGCCGTCCCGTCCGTTTATGTACAACGCGGCGCAAAAGCTCAAAGACGAGCTGCGGAGGTGATGTAAACAATGCTTGATTTTTCAAAGCAAGTATTCAGCAGATTAACGCTGCATTTGCGCGGGAGTTTCCCCAAAATCTATACCTCGCGCAATGAAAACACGTCGCCGCCGAAATTCCCCGCCGCAACGATTGTACAGAAAAACAACGTCAATTACAAATGGTCGATTGACAGCAGCAGTTTGGAAAATCACGTCAAAGTGATGTTCCAGATAGATATTTACACAAACGACAAGGACGAGTTAGAGCGAATGGAGCTTGCCGAAAGCATAAGAGACGAGACCTCGGATTTTATGCTCGGTTTGGGATTTAACCGCACAATGTGCGAGCCTATCCCGAATGTACAAGACCTCTCGATTTACCGCATTTCAATGCGGTTTGAGGGGGTTATCGGCAGAGACGCTATCGTCTACTCGGAATAAATTTACAAGGAGGTTAATTTTATGGCAATTGAAAATTACGCTACTACACCGCGTGTGGACTTGTCTACTGCGGGCGTTAAGGTGGCATACGCCTTTGAAACGACAAAAGGCACGCGCCCCACAAGCGGTTGGACGCATATCCCGGGCATTAAATCCATTCCGTCGATGAATGAGCAGCCCAATATGATAGACACAACGACGCTTGACGAAACCGTTTCCCGCGTCGGCGTACCGGGATTGAAAGGCTTGCCGAGCGCAACTAACTTTACCGCTTCGTGGACGGACGAGCTTATCAACCAGTGGTCTAACGATGTTATGAAAAAATACGAAACGGCAAAGGACAGCGGCAAACAGATGTGGATAACGGTAGTTGTCCCGGGTATCACGGACGCGTTCTATTTCTCGGCGATACCGTCCGCGCTCGACCTGCCTTCCGTGGGCGTTGAAGCGGCGGCGGAAATCGATATCTACATAACCCCGACAAGCGAGCGCATTATGGCGGCAAAGCCCACTTCTATCGCGGCTTATACGCCCTCTACATCTGGGTCTTGATAACACGTTAACTATCCCGCCTTAGGGCGGTGAAACTTGAGGAGGAATTTACTATGGTGAGATTTAATTACGAAGGCAAGGAGTACGTACTAGGATTTAACCGAAAGACGGCGGAAATGGCGCAGCGTTCGGGGTTTGATTTGGACGAGCTTTACAACAAATCGTTTATACAAATCCCGCTGCTGTTTCGTATGTCGTTCGCGATGAACCACCCGCGCATAAAGAACGAGAAAATCGAGGAGATTTACGAAAAGCTAGGAGACAAGACGGATCTGCTTAAAGAGCTTATCTTGAACTACAGAGCAACGTTTGAAACGCTGTTCGGCGGCGACGAGGACGATGAGGGCGACGAAAATTTCATCAAGTGGAGCAGCGATTAACGGAGGACGCTGCTTCACCGAAAAGCGGAGTGCCGCTTAAGGAGATATTCAATAAAGCGTTCCCCTCTTATCTTGCAATGGGAATGACGAGCGCGGAGTTTTGGGAACAAGACCCCGCGCTTGTTTTAGCCTATAGAAAGGCACATTGGTTGAGATTTCAGGAACAGAACCGTATGGCGTGGTTACAGGGGCGGTATATCTATGACGCGGTTTGCGCCGCTTCTCCCTTGTTTCACGATTTCGCCAAACGCGGCACGAAAGCCGCTCCGTACTATGAAGCCCCGATAAAGTTCTACGAGAATGAGGCTGAACGTATCGAAGCGGAAAAGGAAAAGCTCCGTCAAGAAACAATAAGATACTTTACACGGCTAATCACGGGAGGTGGTTAAAATATGGCTGATGTAACAATCGAAAGCATTGCTATCGAGATAACCGCGACCGCCGAGGAAGCGGACAAGGCACTTGAAAAGCTGACGGCAAGCCTTAACACGCTTAAAGCGGCGTGTCAAGGCGGTTTGGACGGCGCGGACAAAATCGCAAAAGGCTTAAAAGAAATTGCCGAGGCGGCAAAGAGCTTTGAGGGCGTGGACGGCGAAAAGCTGAAAAGCGTGGCAGAAGCTTTACAGTCGCTGCAAGGCATAGGGAACGCGCCCGATTTATCGAAGTTTGCGCGTTCTATGTCCGACATTTCGGCGGCAGTAAACGGGCTGAACGGCGCGGACATGGCGGCGTTTGCGACAAATATGCAGAGCTTTGCCGCCGCTATGCAGCCTTTGTCGAGCTTACAAGGAATGGGAGACCTTTCAAGCGCGGTAAATGCTCTCGAAAAGCTCCCGAACGTCGCAAAAGGTTTGTCGCAAATGGATTTGAGTACGTTCGCGCAGCAAATGCAGCAGATAACAACGGCAGTACAGCCGTTTGTAACGCAAATTCAAGCGCTTTCAACGGCAATCAACGGTTTGCCCGCGCCGATACAGCAAGCGGTCGCTAACATTATGAACTACAACACAAGAGTTCGAGAAGCACAGAACAACACAAATGGATTTGGAAAAGCGCTGAAACTGGTCAATTTTATGGCGATGTATACTGCGGCAAAGCGCGTTGTGAGAGTTCTCGGAGATTTTGTGAGCAGCTCAAACGAGTATGTTGAGAGCTTGAACTTGTTTAGGGTCACAATGGGCGAAGCCGCCGATGAGGCAATGGAGTTCGCGGAGCGCGTCAATGAGGTAATGGGTATCGACGTTTCGCAATGGATACAAAATCAGGGCGTTTTCAAACAGCTTGTCGGCGGTTTCGGTATGGTTGAGGAAAAGGCGAACCTTGTATCGAAAAATCTGACACAGCTCGGATATGATATAAGCTCGTACTTTAATATCTCGGTAGAGGACGCTATGCTGAAGCTGCAGAGCGGTATCGCCGGAGAACTTGAACCGTTAGAATTAGCGGCTTGATGTGGTGACACATCTCGAATAACAGTAGTGAACCTATAAATATAGGGTGTGCGCTTTGCGTAAAGCAACCGCAGGAAATGGCGGCTAAAAAGCGTGCTGACAGGGAAAAACTAAGTCTAA
>JAMPFE010000029.1 GCA_023664705.1 Lachnospiraceae bacterium
GTACCGTCTACCCTTCCTTTGCTAAGGGGGATTTGCCGGTAATTATATTATAACAACGGAGGTAATATAAAATGCTTAAACCCTTTTCAAATAAGGTGTCGGGGCTCGCGCCCTCGGCTATCCGAGAGATACTTAAATTCACCGCCGACCCCGAGGTCATCAGCTTCGCGGCGGGCAACCCCGCGCCCGAGGCGTTCCCCGTGGAGACCATCGCGCGGCTCTCCGCCGAGATTTTACGGGAAGAGCCCGTAAACGCTCTGCAATATTCCGTAACGGAGGGCTACGCGCCGCTCCGCGGTTGGCTTGAAAGCGATCTTCGCGCCAAGGGAATGTTCGCCGAAAACGATATGGTCATCGTCACGGCGGGCGCTCAGCAGGCTATCGAGACCACCGCCAAGATACTCTGCAACGAGGGCGACGTTATTCTCTGCGAGGACCCGAGCTTTATCGGCTCTCTTAACGCGTTTCGCAGCTACGGCGTAAGGCTCGTCGGGGTCGCCGCCGACAAGGACGGCGTCATTCCCGAAAGGCTCGAGGCTGCGCTCAAAGCCGAGCCCAACGCGAAATTCCTGTACACCATACCGAATTTCCAGAACCCCACGGGCAACACCACCACGCTCGAGCGCCGCAAGGCAGTGCTGGAGCTTGCCGAGAAATACGGCGTTTATATTCTGGAGGACAACCCCTACGGCGACCTGCGCTTCGCGGGGGAGCCCGTGCCGTGCTATAAGGCGCTTGACAAGACCAACCACGTGCTGTACGCGGGTACGTTCTCGAAAACGCTCGCGCCCGGATTGAGAGTGGGCTTCCTGTGCGGGGAGCGCGAGTTCGTTCAGAAAGCCGTTGTCGGCTTGCAGACAAGCACGGTACATACAAACATCTGGGCTCAAATGCTCACGCACCGCTTCGTCACCACCGTTGACTTCAATTCGCATCTGACGCGCCTGCAAGGCATTTACCGCGCGAAATACAAGCGCATGGCGGACGCTCTGCGCGCTTGTATGCCCGACTGCGTGACCTACTCCGAGCCCGAGGGCGGGCTGTTCATATGGGCGACCGTTCCCGAGAAATACAATATGAACGCTTTCTGTACGACCGCCGTGCTGAAAAAGGTCGCGGTCGTGCCGGGAAACGCGTTCCTCGCGGATGAAAGCGGCGTTTCACATTCGTTCAGGCTGAATTTCTCCACTCCGACCGACGAGCAGATAGACAGGGGCGTTGAGATACTCGGCAAATGCGCGGAGGAGTTCTTTGCGAAATGAACAGGGACGGGGTTTTAAAGGCGCTCGAGACTGCCGCGCGGATAGACAAGGACTTTGTTGTTTTCGGCGCGGGAAAGCATAAATACCGTTTGAACGAGCCCGTTTCGGTCGATTTCGTGAGGGCTGCCGAGGAAAAGTACGGCTTTTCGCTGCCCGAGGACTATTTCAAGTTCATCACGGAGATAGGCGACGGCGGCGCTGGGGTCGACTACGGACTGTATTCCTTTGCGGAATATATGGAGAAAAATCTCCCGAATAACGACTACTACGCGAGAAGTCGGCAAAGCCTCGGGCTGCCATTTGAGATAGAGCCGCTCACAGACGTGACCGACACGCCCGTCGCGCCCGAGTTTTTTGAAAAGCACCCCGAAAAGTGCTTTTACGATAAGCGCTTTGACGACGAGGACCACGACGGGCTCGTCGGCGGCTTTCTTGTGTTGGGAACGCGCGGCTGTCAATACGATTTCGGCATGGCGCTCTCGGGAGAGCACCGCGGGCGGATTTTCAACACGGGCAACGAGGGAGACCTCATACTTTTATCGGAGAGCTTCGGGGAGTTTTACGGGGATTGGCTCGGGAAAATTTCCGACGAGGCTTGGCTGAAAGAACAGGTCGGGTTCTGGAAGAACGTTTACAAGCGATAATTTATTTAACAGGAGATAACGAAATGGAAGAGAAAAAGAAGATACTGAGCCTTATTCAGCCCACGAACACGCCGCACCTCGGCAACTACCTCGGGGCGATGTGCAATTGGGTGAAGATGCAGGAGGAGTTCGACTGCGCCTACGGCATTGCCGACCTGCACTCGATAACCGTGCGGCAGGACCCCGTGAAGCTGCGCGCGCAGATAAAGGAGAGCTACGCGCTGCTTATCGCGTGCGGGCTCGACCCCGAAAGGTCGATACTTTTCGTGCAGGGGCACAATCCGAACCATTCGGAGCTGGCGTGGATACTGAACTGCTATACGCAGTTCGGGGAGTTGTCGCGCATGACGCAGTTCAAGGACAAATCGCAGAAGCACCCCGACAACATCAACGCGGGGCTGTTTACCTATCCCGTGCTTATGGCTGCCGATATTCTGCTGTATCAAGCGGATCTGGTGCCCGTCGGAAAAGACCAGCTTCAGCATCTGGAGTTGGCGCGGAATATCGTGCAGCGCTTTAACGGCGTTTACGGCGAGGTGTTCAAAATGCCCGAGGGGTACGTCACAAAGTCCACGGAAAAGGTGAATTCTCTCCAGGAGCCGACCAAGAAGATGTCCAAGTCGGACGAGAACCCCAACGCCTCCGTGTGGGTGCTCGACGACCGCGACACCGTGATACGCAAGTTCAAGCGGGCAGTGACCGACAGCGAGACGGAGGTCTGCGCGAGAGAGGGCAAGGACGGCATTATCAACTTGATGTCCATTTACGGCGGCGTTACGGGGAAGAGCTTTGACGAGATAGAGAGCGAGTTTAAGGGCAGGGGCTACGGCGAATTCAAGCTCGCGGTCGGGGAGGCTGTCGCGGACAGGCTCGCGCCCATGCAAGCCGAATACAAGCGCATTTCCGCGGACAAGGGCTATATCGAGAGCTGCATGAAGCTGGGCGCGGAGAAGGCTTACAAGGTCTCCCGAAGAACGCTCCAAAAGGTGCGCAAAAAGGTGGGATTTGTCGATTTTTGACAAGTGTTGTGCAAAACGCAGAAAAAACGTGTGCGGAAAGCGGGCTTGTTGTTAAATTGCACAAAAATTTGCCGAAAACGAAAATACCGCTTGCAATTTGGCGAGATTTCTGTTATAATATTCTTTGTTACTGATAAAATACCTATCGGAAGGACGGTGTTATATAATGGCTAAATGTGAAATTTGCGGAAAGAGCGTGTCCTTTGGAATTAAAGTTTCTCACTCTCACAGACGCAGCAACAGAACATTTAAACCGAATGTTAAAAAGGTAAAGGCTGTCGTAAACGGAACTCCCTGCAGAGTTAACGTTTGCTCGCGCTGCCTGCGCTCCAAGCTCGTTCAGAGAGCGGGTTGATTTGTTCGGAATAAACACAAAGGGCGCGCATCGGCGTCCTTTTTATTTGCGCAAAAATATCGGCTGCCTAACGGCAGCCGATTTTATTTTAGTACCACCCGTCCAGTATCTCCTGAAGCTCGTCCGTGTGCTCCTTGTCTTTTGCGTCCCAGTAGGACTTGATCTTCTCGGTCTCCGCCTCGTGGTTGCCCGAGCAGTACTCGGGGATATTCCCCTTGCGGTAGTAGCCGACGTCCGTGCTGGTGCACTTGGCGGAGGCGATGAGCCCCGTCTCTGTACAGTATCTGCGCTCCAGCACCGAGGAATCGGGCGTGAACTTGTTGACCACGGAGGTGTCCTCTATCTCCGACATGATGTCGTACCAGATCTGCGAGCCGTAGCGGTGAGAGCCGTCGCCGTTGTAGAGCTTATGGTTGTTCTCGTCGTAGCCCATCCATACGACCCCGACGTAATTCGGCGTGCAGCCGACAAACAGCAGATTATATTCGTCGTTGGAGGTTCCCGTTTTGCCGATTACCTCGACGTTTTCGAGGTTCGCGTGGCGTCCCGAGCCGTTGGTCGTCGTGATTACCGTGCGGAGCATTCTGTTCGTTACCCACGCCGCGTCGCTGTCGATAGCCTGCGTGCCGTAGAAATTCTGCTCGAGAATAACGTTATCCTTGCTGTCGATGACCTTGCTGTAAAACTTGGGCTCGTAGTAAACCCCGCCGTTTCCGAATATCTGATAAGCCGCCGCGAGCTCCACCAGCCTTATGCCGTTTGTGAGCGCGCCGAGCGTTATCGGCGAATAGTCGATGTCCATATCTACAAGCGTTGTAATTCCCAGATTCTGTGTGAGCTGATTGTAGCAGACCTGCGGAGTGAGCATCTGCGCCACCCTTACGGCTATCGTGTTGCGGGATTCGCGGACAGCCGACCAAATTGGCATAAGATCGCCGTTTCCGCCCTCAAAGTTGAAGTTTGTCGGCCATGTTTTTATTTGCGTGCCGTCGATTACGCTGATACCCTTGTCGGGCAGCATCATCGAATAGGTTATCAGGTTGTTCTGCACAGCCGTCGCGTATGCCGATATGGGCTTCATCGTCGAGCCCGGGGGGCGCGTCGCCTGCGTGGCGCGGTTAAAGCAGTTTATGCCGGGCTTGTCGCCGAGACCGCCCGCGACCGCCAGAACGGTCCCCGAATAATCCATGAGCACGAACGCCGACTGCAGCAGGTCCTCGGGCGGGTCGTCTTCGCCGTAGGACGAGACAACAAGATACGGGTCGCGGAATTTTTCCTCGATAAGCTCCTGAAAAGCCATATTTTCGTTGATGTAGATACGGTAGCCGCCGTTGTAGATGTCGCGCCTCGCGGAGGTGTAGGTAACGCCCTTAAGGTCGGCGTAGTCCTGTATCACTTGGTCTATCGCCGCGTCCACGTACCAGTCCTGATCGACCTCGTAGTCGTCCCAGCGGTAAGCCTCGTAGTCGTCGTCAACGCCGTCATCTTCCTCCTCGTCGGGCACTTCCTCCTCGGGCTCGTCGGTCTGTATCGAGCGCGGGTCCGTGTAGCCGAAATCATCGCCGTAAACCGTGCCCGCGAAGCGCACCTTTTCAACCTTTGCCGATTCGTACTCCTTGGTGTTGATGTAGCCCTGCTCGTACATATTCCGCAGCGCGTATTCCTGCCAGTACTTGCAATTTTCGAGGTCATTGTACGGCGAGCGCAGATACGGATTTCGTATCATGCCCGCGAGTATCGCCGCCTCGGCGATGTCGAGATCCTTGGCGTCCTTGTCGAAATAGTACTGTGACGCCGCGCCGACGCCGTATATCATGCCGTCAAACCAAATGGCGTTGAGATAACTCTCAATAATGTCGATTTTTGTGTATTTTTCCTCAAGCGAGAGCGCCCTGAAAATTTCGCGGAGCTTACGCTCCCAAGTCTGCTCGTCGTCCTGCGTAAGGTTCTTGATGAGCTGCTGTGTTATCGTGGAGCCGCCCTGCCCCTCTCCCGAGAGGTGGAGAACGTCCGCGGCGAGCGCGTAGACGGTTCTTCTCCAGTCGACGCCCTTATGCTCGTAAAAACGCTTGTCCTCGGTGGAGACGACCGCGTACACGATATACGGCGAGATGTCCTCGTAGTTGACCCAGATACGGTTTCTCTCCTCGTACAGGCGCTTGAGCTCTATCTCCCTGCCGTCCGTGTCGTAGCCGTATATCATGGTCGTGTACTTCATCTCGGCGTCGCGCAGCTTTGCGTCGTAGCCGTTGTCGGCAAAATCGAGGATATACACGGTAATGACCGTTACAACGATGCACATCATAATGACCAGTATGAGCAGCATCGACGAAACGGTTGTCCCGACGACCGTAAGGGCATGTCCGATATTGCGCGCCACCCTGCCCTTTTCGCGCTTTTTGGGCTTCTTCGGCTCGTCGTCTTTTATTTTGATGTAACGAAAATTTCTTCTTTTGTTCACTTTGACATCACCTCTTGAACAAACATGGCTTCCCCAATGACGTATATAATCATTATAGCACATTTTTCCCGAAATGTTAAGCCCCTTTTTGAAATTTTTCATGAAAGTACGGTGAAAACCTCGAAAAACGGGATAACAAACGGGCAAATCCCGCGGGAGCCGACTCCGCGGGATCAAATTCTCCGTTGGCGATGAAACGCCGTTTATCAGCTTACCGCGACCGCAGAAACGTAGAACTGCGCCGCGCCGTCCTGAGCCTTGGGGGCTATCTTCAGAGTGTGCTTGCCCTCGGGCAAGCCCGTTTTTATCTGCTCGAACTCGACGTAGTTGCCCCAGCCGTTCGGGAACGCCGCGTCTATCGTGGTTACGACCTCGCCGTCGAGATAGACGTCCGCCTTGCAGCTGTTTGAGGTCAGCTTGCCGTAGAGCAGACCGACGTTCGTGCCCTCGAACTCAAATTCGATAGCGTCGGCGTCCGTAAACTGCCCGTCGGTCGCCCTTATTACCCAAGGGTTCATGAAGTTGCCGAAATTCATCTCTCTCGCTTGGAAACCGCCCAGACTTACGGGCTCGGTGTCGTCGGACATCAGCAGCTTGGCGTTTACATAGGTGTTGCCGATGTCGGTGACGGAAGCGAAATCGCTCTCCGCGCCCGAGATATTGTCGAGGTCGTCAATTACCGACTGAAGGTAATTCGTGATAAGACCGCTGAGTATGGCGTGCCCGGGAACGTTTGGGTGGATATTGTCGTCGGAAATGTCCGTCCACTTGATATAGCCCTTGTCGATAACGTCAAGGATAGTATCCTTGTAAGAGATCATGGGAATATCAAACTTCTTTACCACTTCGCCGTGGTACTGTATGAAGCTCGTGCCGTTATCCTGCGTCATCGCGACAGTGACGATGGCGGGGCTCGACGAATGGTTCCAGAGCTTGCGCAGCAGGCTCGCGTAGGTCTCCGTGTTTACCGCAGTGCGCTCGGTGGTGTCGTTTACCGAGAAATCGATGAAGATAAGGTCGGGGTCCTTCGACAGCACGTCCTTATCCGCGCGGTGAACGCCGATATAAGAGCCCGTCGCGCCGATGCCAGCGTTTACGTAGGTGATGTTCGCGTCGGGGAACTTCTCCTCCAGCCAGTTGGTGGTGAGCCGCGCGTAGCAAAGGTCGTTGCCTGCGGACGTGCCCTGCGTGATAGAGCCGCCGAGATACGCCACGGTAACGTCCTCTCCCGCTTGGAGCTTTTTGATGACGTTCGCGAGGCGCACTTGATTGCCGACGTTATAGCGCGAATTGGCTATCATCGTCGGAGTGAGCTCGCCGCCGAGCGTATAGGGTATCTCCTCTATTTCGGGAGTGCTCTCGCTTTCGGTGCTGTTCTCCTCGGACGAGCCCGTGCTTGAGCTCTCGGGAGCGCTTGTGCCGCTGTCCGAGCTGCTTTGGCTGCTCGAGCTCGAGCTTGAGCTGCTGTCGGAGCTTGAGCTGTTTCCGCCCGTGCAGCCCGTCATTGTCAGAATAAGCGCCGCGCAAAGCGCGATTGCCGAAAATCTTTTCATAATACATTCTCCTTTAAAAATTCAAAATGACCGTACATAATATTATGACATTTTTTTGACTGTTTGTCAAGGGGTATTTGCTACTTGCCGTCCTTTTTCCGATATTCGGGCAGGAAAACGAAGCCCCATGCCGCCGCGAGCGCGAGGATAAGCGCCGCAAGACGCGCGGGCTCGGTGAAATACAGAAATATCAGCCCGAGCACGTCCGTGTTCCAGAAAAGCAGGACCCCGACAGCCGCCGCGCCTATCGCCGAGATAAGCACCGCGCCCGCCGCGCAGTCCTTGGCGAGCTTTATGCGGTGGCTGTTCTCTTCGGTGACTTTGTCAGCGAGCTTTTCAATTCCCGTGTTGACGGTCTCGAGCGCCGTAACGAGCGCGCACGTCAGAACGAGCAGCGCCCAGCGCTCCGCCGAGAACGAATAAAACCGCGCCGCGAAATATATCACGAACGCCGCCGCGCATAAGTGAAAGCGGAAATTGCGCTGCCCGAGAGCCGTGACTATGCCGCGCCCCGCGTAATAAAAGCTTTTGAAAAATTTCATCGTGTTATACCCAATTTATGTAAAACTTTTTCCTGTTTGGCAAACATTTCCTTTTCCTCGTCCGCGGTCGTGTGGTCGTAGCCGAGCAGGTGGAACAGCGAGTGCGTCAGCAGGAACGCGGTCTCCCGCCGAAAGCCGTGCCCGTACTCCTCCGCCTGAGAGAGCGCCTTTTCGAGAGAGATAACGACGTCCCCGAGGAGTATCGCGTCGGTGTCGGGGTTGACCTCGAAGCCGTTTTCGTCTCCGAGCGGGAACGACAGCACATCCGTTTCGCGGTCGATGCCGCGGTGCTCGGCGTTCAGCCCGCGGATACGCGCGTTGTCGACGAGCGTTACCGAGACCTCCGCGTCGTCCTCTATGCCCTCCTCCTCGAGAGCCGCTCGGGCGCAGTCCTCTATCAATTGCTCAAAGTCCTCGGGCGGGTCGAGCTTGTCTTGTTCGTTTAAATAGTCAATGTAAATTTTCATCGGAGATGTCCTCGCTTTATTTATAATAATCGAAAGTCTTTCGGTACTGCTCGCGCGTATAATCGTCGCCGCGGTAAAACAAATAATCGTCCGCGCAGCACAGAAAGAAAAACGGGTCTTTGTTCGCGATATCGAAAGGCAGCAGCTCCGAGCTCCAAAGCTCGTGGGTTTTATGCGTAAATCGCTCCAAAGCCGAGTAGTCCGTTACGTTTTCCTTGTAATAACGCTCCAATCCCGCGAGCAGCGCACGACCGAACCCATCGGCGTTTTGCCCGCCGATAAACGGCGATAACCTTGCGAGCGTTGCCCTCGGGTCGCCGCACAAGCCCTCGAGCTCCAACAGCGCGTCGTTCTCGGGATCTTCGAGAAAAAGCTCGTCGAGCGCCTTTACATAGCTTTCCTTCGAGCCGAAACCCGCGAGCCACAGCACGTAGAGTGCCGCTAGTTCTTCCATGCGCCCTTGTCCTTTCTTGCCGTGCCCTGATACTCGTCGTAAGCCTTAACGATGTCTTGCACCAGCTTGTGACGCACGACGTCCTTTTCGGTAAATCGGTTCTGGGCGATATCCTCGACGTTTCGGAGGACCTTCAGCGCCTCGATGAGCCCCGATTTCTTCGCCTCGGGGAGGTCGATCTGCGTGATGTCGCCCGTGATGACCATTTTGGAATTAAATCCCAGTCTCGTGAGGAACATCTTCATCTGCTCGCGGGTGGTGTTCTGCGCTTCGTCGAGGATTATGAAGCTGTCGTCGAGCGTGCGCCCTCTCATGTAGGCGAGCGGCGCGACCTCGATAGCACCGTGCTCCGACAGCCGCGCGAACGCCTCCTGCCCGAACATCTCAAAAAGCGCGTCGTAGAGCGGTCTGAGATACGGGTCGACCTTGTTCTGGAGGTCGCCCGGGAGGAAGCCCAACTTTTCGCCCGCTTCCACGGCGGGGCGCGTGAGGATAATGCGCTGCACCTGCTTCTGCTTGAACGCCGTGACGGCGAGCGCCACCGCCAGATACGTCTTGCCCGTGCCCGCGGGACCCACGCCGAACGTTATCGTGTTCTTCCGTATCATATCGCAGTACTTTTTCTGCCCGACGGTCTTGGGCTTTATCGGCTTGCCCGAGCAGCTCACGCAAACGCAGTCGCCGCTTATCGCAGCTATCTCACCCTCAGCGCCGTCATTGACCATTGCAATAGCGTAGCGGACGTTCTGCTCCTCGATAGTCTCGCCGCGCGAAAAGCTCTCGCAGAGCGTTTTCACAGCCTTTTCCGCTTTGGCGACGGCAGTCTCGTCGTCGCCCGTTATCCTGACCTCGCCGCCGCGCGCGAATATCGTCACGGAGAACGCCTTTTGTATAAGGTTTATATTCCTGTCAAATTCCCCGAACACGGCGCGTATCTCGTCCGTGCCGCTCATTGTTATCGTAATATCTGCCATATTTTTCCTTTCTTTTATTAACCCTCATAAAGCGAATAGCTCTCCCTGTCCGATGACGCGGGCACGTATCCGCTTTTGGCAAGCGCCGATTTTCGGTCAATATACGCGCCTATAAGCTCGCGGCTGAGGTTGGTGAGGTCGGCGCGGGCAAGCGCCTCCGCCGCCGTGAGGAGCAGCACCTCGCTGTTTTCGTGACCGTCGCTTTTCGGTTCGCCGCCGATATAGTCCATTTCAAAAACAACGCACCACTGTTCCGTTTTAAACTGAACCGCGAACACCGAACGCGCTCTTGCCGCAACGCCCGTTTCCTCGAGGATCTCACGCTCCGCGGCTCTGTCGGGCAGCTCGCCCTCGCATACGAAACCGCCGGGCAGCAATATTCTGTCCTTTGCCGCGCCGTAGGTGTGCCGCACCAACAGAATTTTCCCGTTTATCTCGGTTATACCGCAGACCGTGTAGTATTTGTTGTTCATATCAAAATCCCCTGTTCTTCAAGTCCGCGACCAGCTGCACGTAAAACTCCCGAACGTCGAAGCCCCTGATGTCCTCGCGGTTGAGGTCTATCATATCCGCGTGAGTTATGCCGCGCCTCGCGGGAGGGTATATCGGCGTGAATTTCTCGCCCCACGGCGCGGAATCCAGCGCCACGAGCCCGTCGTTGTCTCCGTCGAACTTCTTGACGACGGGGTAGGAGAAGTTGAGCGGAAACCGCGCCCCTCGGCGGTTTACCGCCTTGGAGCCGTAGGACTGATACATAACGTCGGGGCTGTCGGGAACGTCCCTGTTGAACTGCTCGCAATAGCTGTTGGTAAGGCACTTCACTGCCGACATAAAATCGGGATTATTGTCGCCGAGCGCGTAGAACGCCTTGTTGTAGGTCTTTTCGATGAAATTTTTTATACGCTCGGGAGCCGCGCCGAGCAGATATTCCGCGAAAAGGCAGCCGCGGTGGGGCGTGTTTATCGTCGTGAGCGTCGCGACGTATTTGTCGCAGCCGAGCTTGCTTATCGCGTAGCGCGAGTCCAGCCCGCCCTTGGAGTGCGCGATGATGTTCACCTTGCCGCAGCCCGTCCGCAGCGCGATGTCCTCGATTTTTTTCGCCAGCTCCTCGGAGCTCTGCTCTATCGAGAGAGCGCTCTGCTGCTCGCCGTAGTATATCTCCGCGCCGTTTTTCTCGAGCTCCGCGGGGATCCTCCCCCAGTAGTTGAGCAGCCTGCTGTCGCGGAAAAACACGCCGTGCACCAGCAGAACGGGGTATTTCGTAGCGCAGATCTTGTCGTTTTTGCGGCTTTCGTTGAGCCTGTGCTTTTCCGTCTCGAACAGCGTTTCGCGCTTTACGCGGACGTAGATAATCATCAGCATCACGAGGTTCGCTATCGGCACCATGCCGAAAACGACGCCGAGAACGCGCGTGCGTATCCCGAGCTGCACGGACGTGACGTAAACGCGGATAATGCCGTTCCAGAATATTGCCGCCTCGCAGAGTATCAGCACGACCGCGTAAACGATGTATTTCGGGTAGTCCTCACCGCCCCCGACGAGCTCGGCAATGCACGCCCCGACATACGGGGAAGCCGCCGCGCACGTCACCCAGAACGCGAGAATAAGCTCCGCGCCGTCGCCGAGTATTTTCAAGCGCAGCGTGGGATATTTCCTCAACGACGGGAAAATATTGAAAATCACGAAATATATCAGCAGCGCAGCGCCGAGCGCGATCTTCAAGGCAAGCGGCGCGTTTGCGAGTATTATCGGCATATTCATCCCGAAAACCAGAATTATCCAGTTAAGAACGCGTATAAAGATTTTCATTGCAGACCCTCGAAAAAAATTTTTCTTTAATATATTATACAACGGTTGACAGGATTTGTCAACGAGATTTTTCCCGAATAAAAGCGGGCTATCCGTTTAAACTATTTTCACGGAGGTGCGGTATGAATATGATAGTATGCGGCGAGGACTGCCGCCACCAGAAGGACGGATATTGCATGCTCGACGACCTTACCCACGCAAACGCTCTCGCGGCGGCGGACTGCCGTTATTTCGAGAAACGATGAAAAAGTCCCAAGGCGGCTGCCTTGGGACTTTTATTACAGCAACAGCAGCGTTGAATAGGACTGCTTTGCGGATATCTGCGCCGCGCCCGACGACGCGGCTATTTTCACGGTTATGCGGTTGTTGCCTTTCGGCAGGTCGTCCGCGAGGTAGTGATAATGCTCGAAGCAGAGCCTGCCGCCGACGGGCTTGTACGTCACCGTCCTGTCGAGCTGAACGTCGTTTACGGCAATGGTTATCGTAAGCTCCGTGCCCTCGTTCGCAAGCAGCGTGTAGTTGATGTCTATCATCGCCGCCTTGCCGCGCTTGTCGGTCGTGAATTCATACTCGGCAAGCGTTCGCGCGACCGTGGATATTGCAAGGTCATAGGAGTTGACCTGCTGCATGCGGACGATATCCGTCGAGAAGCTCAGCTCCTCCAGCGCCGACTGAAGCTCGCTCTTTTCGGGGCTGGTGTTGCGCGAATGGAGCGTCGCGGAAAGCCCGCCGTCGTAGTGATATTCTATCTCGCTTATCGTTATCGGATAGGTGCCGCCGTCGCTTTCCTCGAGCATTATGTTGTCGCCCGATTCGAGATAGGGCAGCCCCTGCATCTTTATCCTCGCGCCGTAAAATCTGAAATCCTTAAGCTGCGCCGCGAGCGAATCGGCTATCTCCTGCGTCATCATGGGATTGTACAGCTCCGCCGCGGACTCCACGGCGCTGCTGCCGCTTTCGATAGCCTTTCCGTCCGCGTCGATGATAACTCCCGCGACAAAGGACGTCGTCATATTGCGGTTTATGCTCACGCAGTTTTTCTCGCGCAGATAAACGCCCTCCGTCGGGAGCGTTTTTTTGAACACGAGCGCGCCGTTTCTGTCAAACTTGGCGCTCGCGCAGTTTATCGAAGCGATAAAGCTGATTATATCCCTTATGGAATACCCCCTCGGGAGCCGCCTTATCGCGATATCGCCGCCGTTTTCCGCGCAGGTTATCCCTCCCTGCGCGCAGGCGTCGTGAAGTATCGCGTCTGTGGTCGTCGGCACGCGGAGCGTCGGCGTGTATTCGGCGTTGAGATAGTACATTTTGTCGTAGCAGGTGATAGAGGCGTAGCCCCCGCGGACGTACCGTCTCGACACGTAAAACACCCCGAGGGGACACCATTCCCTGCCGTCGAAGCTGATGTATGGTCTTACCTCGTCGCGCACGTCAAGCTCCCCGTCGTACATTACCGAAAAGCAGAACTTGTTGGAGCAAGCCGTGCCGATAGTAAAGCGCTCGGGGTGGATAACGTCGTCGAAATCGAACTCGAGTATCCTGTCGTCGAGAAATGTCTCGCCGCCCGCGGTTATTTTGCAGCATACGTATCTGCCGTTCGCCTCGGCAAGCGCCCTGAACGTATCCGAAACATTTGTCAAAGCGCTCACCTCACTTCTGCTTCATCGTCAGCTTTACGCCGCCGTACATCTTAACGCCGTTCACGACCGTAAGCTCTGGCGCGGGCTCGTCGGAGATATGAAAATCCGCCGTGACCTCGCCCTCGGGCGCGGTGAACTTTACCGTCACGAAAATGCGCTCCGACAGCTCGCGGAGCGTTTTCAGCCCGCTTTCCGTCAGCAGCCCGAACGTCACCTCCAGCGCGTATTTCCTGCACACCATATCTATCAGCATATCGCCTTGGGTGTTGTAGCGGATATCCGTGCGGCGGAGCTCGCGCTTAGCGTTGAGCTCGGTAACGTTGTTGAATTCGATATTGTCAATGGTTATCGTCATTTTGGACCACCGTCCGTTCCGTTGTATTCCCCGCCGATCTTCCGCGCCTTGAATTTGCAGTGGTGCGGCTTGTCGGCAATGTAGACCCTCTGCTCGGTTATCTCGTACGTCTCGCCGCGGTAGAGCACTCTCATGCCCGCGGCAAAATCCGCCTTCGGAGAGGAGCTTTTGAAATCGTACCACACGGTGAGCTCCGTGTTGTCGCGGGCTTTCTGCGACGAGTAGTCGGAAACGGCGCCCTTGCGCTCGACGCGGACGTTTTGTATCTTCGTTTCGCTCCAGCCGCCCGATGAGTTCGGCGCGAGCAGCGTAAAGCTGTCCCCGAGAAGTATGTCGGGAATGGGCTTTATATTCATTCGCGCACCTCCGTTCCTCCGTAAAGGCAGCCCGCCGCGCGCAGCAGCCTTATTACCGTCGCGCTGTCGTCCGAAGCGGAGCTTGTCCGCGAGCTCGTTTTGTAGTAGGAAAAGTCCCCCACGGCAACGCGCTCTCCCGAGGAGCTGTCCGCGGAGGAGCCGCGTTTGAGCAGCTCGGCGGTCTGAAAAGCCGCCGCCTGCTTCACAAGCTCGGCAGCGGCGTCCGTTCCGAGCGCCATATTCCCCGCGCGGTCGTTTGTAAGCCCGTTGAGCACGAACTCCGCGCGCTTTATGCAGCTTTCAAGCGTTTCCTCGTCGTTCCCGCCGAGGGAAAAGCCCATTTCGAGAAATTCCTCTTTCGTTATTATCATTCTGACCCTCCTTTCGAGGTGCAAAAAAACGGGCAGCCCGTTATACGGAAGGTATATAACGCGGCTGCCCGCCGTTGTTCGTAAGCTTATGTCAATTGTTTATCAGCCCGCCGTGCAGACCGCTATCGCGGGCTTCTTGTTGTCGGGGATAAACAGGTCGTGGTACTTGCGGTAGTCGATATCCCACGCGTCCGCAAACTGGTTCTGCTCGGGGGTGATTATCTTGACGTTATCCGTCTTTGAGACCGCGATAGGCGCGTTTTTCGGGCAGATTATCCAGTTTATCTGCTTTGCGTTCGCCGCCGCGGAATAGCCGTTCTCGCTGTCGAAGGCGTAGTCGGACTTCATTCTCGCGGAGGGCACGGGGATAATGACCGCGCCGTTTATCGTCTTGACGTTGAACTCCATATCGCCCTGCGTAAAGCAGCCGTTGTCAACGGAATGCGACACCTCCGCAGAAAGCATCAGCATATCGTAAACGGAGCGCGCGACAGCTACAACGAGCTCTCCCTCGCCGCCCGTCACCTCGCGCACCGCGCTTATCTGGCTCACAAGAGTCGACAGCACGGTGGATTTGTCGGGGGTGTAGGTCTTTGTGATGCCCGCCGCCTTCGCGAGCTTGGAATAGCGGTAGGAGTCTATCTCGGGAATGACCTGCGTGCGCTGGAACTCCGAGGCGACGTTCGCCGCAGCCAGCCCGAAGCCCGTTTCGTCAACGTCCAGCGCGTCTATGCGGAAGCGTCTGCCTCTGTCCTGCGAGAGCGTCATGGTCTCGTAGGAGTAGCTGACTGTGCCGCCCTTGTAGCCGCTGTCGCGGTCGTAGTCGCCCAGACCCATAAGCGTCATCTTCGGGAGCTTTATCTCGCTGCCGCCGTTATAGATGACCTGCGAGGCGTTCTCCTCCATCCAGCCCGAGGTCGAGCGCTCGACTATCTGCCTGTCCATTTCGTTCTGAAAAACCTTTGCGTATTCGATAGTTCTTGCCATAATAAAATCTTCCTTTCGTCAATAAATTTCGTTGTATTTCCGCTGCGAACGGGCATTATTTACCCGAAAAAATCCTGCGTATAGCGGAAAAGCCGTCGTCGCTGCCCGAGCCCGAAGCCGAAAACTGCGGTATGCTGCGCTGAACGGTCTTAAGATGAGGGTACGCGGAAATGATCTCCGCAGCCGCGTCCTCGGGCGCGATTCCCGCCTTGCAGAGCCCCATCGCAAGCGACGTGCCCTCCTCCAGCTTTTCCTTGGCGATGCCCATCAGCAAAAGGGTTATCTGCACCCTCGCCGCGCCGAGCTCCGCCTTGAGCGCGTCAAGCTGCGCGTACAGCGCCGCTATCTCTCCCGAGCGCGTTCCCTCCGATACGGCGGCAGCGCCGCTTTCAAGACGAGGCTCCTGCCCGTAAAATTCATTGTTGTTCTCCATAGTGATCCTCCTTCTCCATATTTTTCGCTTCGTCAAGAGCGATCCCGTATATCTCGGAAATCGCCCTCGCCCTTGAGATAATGCCGCTTTCGTACAGCGCTTTAGCGCGGGCGGTCTTGGTGCCCTCGTCCTCGCATACGCCGTCGGCAAAGCGGATAGCCGCCGTCTCGCACGCGCCGTCGGAAAGCTCCCCCGCCATTTTCCCTAGCAGGCAGATATTTTCCGCCACGCTCGAAAGGCAGTTCGCTATCATGCGCCGATAAAAGCAAGCCGTGCGGTAGGTGCGGCTGTTGCGGCTGACGACCTCCGTCGCGGTGCGCACTGTGCCGTTTTTGTAGGACAGCGCGCCCTCCGAAAGCCCGACCTGCATGCAAAGCAGATCCAGCAGCTCCCCGAGAGCCTCCGTATGCTCGGAGACCCTCAGCTCGGCAGTGTTGTCGGTAATTTTCAGCTCCTCGTTATCGGAGGTGGAAAACGCCTCGAACACCTCGTCGTTGACGTCGAAATAACGCTTCAGCTCGCCCTTTTTGTCGTACTCTCCGCGTATCGCGTAATACGGCACGATAATGCGCTTTTTGCCGAGGATAAACTCGCGCGTCAGGCTGTCGAAAACGATATCCAGCGCTTTGAGCGTATCCTCCGCGCCCGCGAACACGGACGCACCCAGCGGCGCGCATTGCGGCAGATTTCCCGCGCCCGCCCTGAAATAGACGAACAGCGGCTTCGTCAGCCCTTTGATAGTGCTCCTCGCGGGCATTTTCGGATACAGCTCCGAAAGCTCGACCTCCTTTCCGCTCTCGCGGAAAAGCTTGTTTTCGACGGTCAGCCCGTCGTCCGACAGCTCCTGCGTTTCGGCGAGCACGTAGCTCTTTCCGTTTTCGCGGATGCTCGAGCCGAACGCGCCGCCGTAGATGCCGCGGTTGTCCCATTTCGTGGGAACAAAGCAGTCCGCGGTGATGAAATCGAGCTTCACGCCGTTTCCGTCGCGGTAGACCTTGACGACCCCGCCGCCGAGCGCGAACGTCTTTTCGAGGAAGTCCGAAAACCGCTCCGCAAAGCCGTTTTCGTTCAGCACCCTTTTAAGGTAGCTCTCCGTCTCGGCGTCGGAGCAGTACAGCTCCGTGCCCTCGGTAAAGCACAATCTCGCAAGTTCCGCGCAGACCGCTTTCGCCGCTCCCAGAGAGGCGACGCGTCTCATGCCGCCGTTCATGCCGCCCTTGCGGGTATAGCGCCAGTCCCCGCCGCCGTCGTAAATATCCCGCCAGCGGGTAAGCTCGCCCGAATAGAACGCCGCGAGCGCCGCGTCCTCGTACAGCTTGCGGCGGCCGAAAAGCAGGCTCTTAAGTCCCATGCTTTCACTCCTTTCCTTTTTTGATACTGCAACGCGGATCCTCATTGCATTTCCGCAAAACGCCGAAAAAATCGCCGCCGATCCTCCAACGCTTTGCTCAAGCGGTCTCGGACGTCCTTTTCCTTCCGCCGAGTTAATATTACCACCGAAAAAACTGCAAAAAACTGCAAACTTTTTGCAAGTTCAAAAAAATTTTTCTGCAAAAATACTTGAAAAAAATTTAACAAAGGTGTATTATATATTAAGGTACGATAATTCCGCGCCGAACGGCGCAATTTAAGGAGATAAAGCAATGAACGAAGATCTGCTCAAACAAATAGAGGAAGGACTCCCGAAGTTCTCAAGGAAACAGAAGCTGATAGCGGATTTTATCCTCGGGCATTACGAAAAGGCGGCGTATATGACGGCGCTGAAGCTCGGCAACGCCGTCGGCGTCAGTGAATCCACGGTGGTGAGATTTGCCATAGAGCTCGGCTTCGAGGGCTACCCGCAGCTCCAGCGGTCGCTGCAGGAGCACATCAAAAACCGCCTTACCACCCTGCAAAGAATGGACGTCACCCGCAGCAGAATAGGCGACGAGAACCCCGTAACGGGCGTTCTCAGCCAAGATATAGACAAAATACGCCGCACTCTGGAAAATATCGACAAGGAGAGCTTCGACAATGCCGTCGCGACCATCTGCGCCTCAAAGCGCATCTACATTCAAGGCGCGCTGTCCTCGGGTCTGCTCGCGAGCTTTATGCATTACTACCTGCGGCTGATTTTTGACAACGTAACGCTCGTCGGCGCGGTCAGCACCGCCGAGCTGTATCAGCAGATGCTGCACATCGGCGAGGACGACCTCCTCATCGCCATGAGCTTTCCGCGCTACGCCTCGGGAACGGTCGAGGCCTGCCGTTTCGCAAGGGAATTGGGCGCGCACATAATCTCGATAACCGACAGCGAAAGCTCGCCGCTGGTGCAGTATTCCCACATCTCGCTGTTCGCGTATTCAGACATGGTGTCGTTCGTCGACAGCCTAGTAGCCCCCATGAGCCTTATAAACGCACTGATAGCGGCGGTCTCCGCGGCGAACCGCTGCCGCGTCGAGCAGAATTTCGGCAAGCTCGAGCAGCTCTGGGACGGCAGCGACGTCTACAAAAAGGATGTATGACGTAATCGTTGTAGGCGGCGGCGCGGCGGGAATGACGGCTGCGATAGCGGCTGCCGAAAACGGCGCGGAAGTGCTGCTGCTCGAAAAAAACGACCGCATGGGAAAAAAGCTCGCCATAACGGGCAAGGGGCGC
Organism: Lachnospiraceae bacterium; assembly: GCA_023664705.1. Lineage (GTDB taxonomy): Bacteria > Bacillota > Clostridia > Oscillospirales > Ruminococcaceae > CAG-115. Next base: position 18,320 of record JAMPFE010000029.1, read on the forward strand.
TGCAACGTCACAAACAATTGTGATTTAAATACAATAATGGAAAATATTCCCAACAACGGCAGATTTTTGTACAGTGCCCTGTCGCGGTGCCTGCCGAGCGACACCATGGCGTTTTTCGAGAGCATGGGCGTGCCGCTGAAAACCGAGCGCGGGAGGCGCGTTTTCCCCGTCTCGGACAGGGCGTCCGACATCGTGAGCGCCCTTGTAAAGCGCCTTGAGCAGCTCGGCGTGCAAACGGCGCGCGAAAACGTCCGCTCGCTCATCCTCGAGGACGGGCGCTGCGCGGGAGTTAATACACACAATCGGCAAATCCGCGCAAAAACGGTCATTCTCGCGACGGGCGGCGCGTCCTACCCGAAAACGGGCTCGGACGGCTTCGGATACCGTCTCGCGGAGCAGGCGGGGCACTCGATAATAACGCCGCGCCCCTCGCTGTCGGCGCTCGTGACCGAGGAGAAATGGGTGCGCAGGGCGGCGGGGCTGACGCTGAAAAACGCCGCGGTGCGGCTTATCTGCAGCGAAAAAACGCTCTACGAGGACTTCGGCGAGCTTATGTTCACCGCCGACGGGATAGGCGGCGCGACGGTGCTGAGCGCCTCGGCGCACATCCCCGAAATGTCGCCGAAGCGTTGTATTATCGTGATCGATTTGAAGCCCGCGCTCTCGGAAAAGCAGCTCGACGTGCGTATCCTGCGCGATTTCGCGGAGCTGCGCGGCGGAACGCTCTCGCAGAGCCTGCGGAAGCTCTTGCCCAAGGAGTTAGTCGAGCCTATCTCCGAGCTGACGAATATTCTGCTCGACAAAAAAATCGGTGAAATCAACAAAACCGAACGAAAAACTTTAGTAAAAACGCTGAAATTTTTAACATTGCACATCACGGGCTTCCGCCCTCTCGAGGAGGCTATCGTCACGCGCGGCGGCGTGTGCGTCGGGGAGATCTCCCCGAAAACGCTTGAGAGCAGGCTTTGCAAGGCGCTCTATTTCGCGGGGGAGCTCATCGACGTCGACGCGTACACGGGCGGCTTCAATTTGCAGATAGCGTTCGCGACGGGCAGGCTCGCGGGCGTTTCGGCTGCAAATTCGTGAAAAATAAATGAAAAAAGTTAAAAAACCTCTTGCAATTTTTCGGGGAGTGTGTTATAATGAAGTGATTGATAAGGGTGAATTGTACCTTTTTCATCATTTTACAATTTTTACCTGTTCGGGGTGTACTTGATTTGAAGCTGATTTCCGTAGCGATCGACGGTCCCGTGGGCGCGGGGAAGAGCACCATCGCGCGCGCCGCCGCCGAAAGACTGAATTTTATCTATTGCGATACGGGCGCGCTGTACCGTGCGGTCGGGCTGTATTGCCACAGGAACGGCGTCAACATGCGCGAGCCGTCGGAGGTCGCCGCGGCAATGTCGGCGATAGATCCCGAAATTCGGCTTGAAAACGGCGTTCAGCGCATTTTTCTGAACGGCGAGGACGTCTCCGAGGAGATACGCCTCCCCGAAATATCAATGGCGGCAAACGCGGTCTCGGCAGTGCCCGAGGTTCGGGCGGCTCTGCTAGACTTGCAGCGCGGGATCGCCGAAAAAAACAGCGTGATAATGGACGGGCGCGATATCGGCACGGTCGTGCTGCCGAACGCGGACGTTAAGATATTTCTCACGGCAAAGCCCGAAATACGCGCGAAACGGCGCTATGACGAGCTTGCGGCAAAGGGCGCGGACGTGACGTTCGAGGAGGTTCTGAGCGACCTCAACAAGCGCGACTACAACGATTCACACAGAGCCGCCGCGCCGCTCAGACAGGCGCCCGACGCGGTTCTCGCGGACACCTCGGAGCTCGATTTCGGGCAGTCCGTCGACCTCGTGTGCGGGCTCATAAAGGAGCGGCTGTAATGTTCTACAATATAGCGCGCGGGCTTGTAAATTTCATTTTCCACATATGGTTCCACATCACCGTCATAGGGAAGGAAAATATTCCCAAAGAAAAAGGCGGCTATATAATCGCGTCAAATCACGTTTCCAACAACGACCCGCCCATGGTCGGGATAGTTTTCAAGGGAAAATACACATTTATGGCGAAGGATGAGCTTTTTCACCTCAACCCGATATTCACGTGGCTGATAAAAAAGCTCGGCGCGTTCCCCGTAAAGCGCGGCTCCAAGGACACGAAAGCGATAGACAGCGCGCTTGAGAGCCTCAATCGGGGCAGAATTTTCGTGATTTTCCCCGAGGGCACCCGTTCAAAAACGGGCGAGCTCGGCAAGCCGAAAAGCGGCGTTTCGCTGATAGCGGCGCGGGCTAAGGTTCCCGTAGTCCCAGTGTTCGTCAGATACGGGCGCAAAAAGATACGCCAAAACGTGCTCGTGTCAATAGGCGAGCCCATTCCCGCCGAGAATTTCGACGTGGATTATACCGATAAACACGCTGTCCGAAAGGTAAGCGAGGATATAATGGGAAAAATTTCCATGCTCAAGGAGAACGCTCCCGATGTATATTGAGATCGCCGAAAAGGCGGGCTTCTGCTTCGGCGTGGAGCGCGCGATCTCGCTCGCGGAGCGCGCCGCCGAAAAGTACGGCGGGGTTTTCACGCTCGGGGAGCTTATTCACAACGAGCGCGCGGTCGCCGATCTTGAGCGGAAGGGCGTTCGCGCGGTCGAAAGCGTCTCGGACGCGGACGGAAAGCCGCTGATAATACGCTCGCACGGGGTGTCGGAGGCAGTCGAAGCCGAGGCGCGGAAGCACGCGTCCGAGGTGCTGGACGCCACCTGCCCGTTTGTAAAGAAGATACACGGCATCGTCGCCGCGCTGCCCGAGAACGCAAAAGCGGTGGTTCTCGGCGACAGGGCTCACCCCGAGGTCGTCGGGATAGTCGGCAGAGCGCGCTGCAGGGCGTTTGCGTGCAAGGATTTTGACGAGATAGAGGATTTGTTTAAACACGGCATCATTGCCGAAAACGACGCGGCTGTTTTAGTCGCTCAGACCACCTTCGACCGCAGCAAATTTTTGGAGTACTCCCGAAAAGTCGGGGAAAGGTACGGCTGCGTTAAAATATACGATACGATATGCAACGCTACCGCAGAGCGGCAGAAATGCGCGCGGGAGCTTGCGAAACGGGCTGCGCTGATGATCGTTGTCGGGGGAAAAAGCAGCTCGAACACAAGGAAGCTGGCGGATATCTGCGGCGAATACTGCGAGACGGTGTTCGTGACCACCGCCGAAGAGGTTCCTTTGCAGACCCTGAGGGGGCTGCGCTCCGATAGCATTATCGGAATAACGGCGGGAGCGTCGGCTCCTGCTTATACCATTAAGGAGGTTCATGAAAGAATGAACGAGGAAATCACCAAAATCAACAATGAAAATGAGGAGGACTTTGCTTCGCTGCTCGAGCAGGATCAGTCTTTTAACAGATTATATACCGGCAAAAGAGTCAAGGCTACGGTTGTTAACATAAACAACAAAGGCGAAGTTGTGGTCGAGGTCGGCGCAAAGCAGACGGGCTACATAAGTCGCGATGAGCTCACAAACGATCCCAATGCAAAAATCGAGGATCTTGTAAAGCCCGGCGACGTTATCGACGCGGTAGTCGTCAAGGTCGACGATTCCGTGGGCACCGCGGCGCTCTCCAAAAAGCGCGTCGACGCTCAGCTCGGTCTCGAGAAGCTTCAGGCAGTAAAGGAGTCCGCGGAGACTATCGAGGGCACGGTGGCTCAGGTGGTAAAGGGCGGCGTTATCGTGATTTACGAGAACACCCGCGTATTCATCCCCGCGTCCCACACGGGCGTTCCGCGCGGCGGCAAGCTCGACGACCTGCTCAAAAAGCCCGTTAAGTTCAAGATCATCGAGGTCACTAACGAGCGCGGCGGCAGAGTTGTCGGCTCTATCCGTCAGGCAAACAAGGAGGTCCGCGACGCAGAAAGAGCAAAGTTCTGGGAGAGCATCGATGTCGGACAGAAGTTCGAGGGCGAGGTTCGCTCCATTGAAAGCTACGGCGTATTCGTAGATATCGGTCCCGTTGACGGCTTGGTTCACACCGCAGATCTGACATGGAACAGAGTCGGTCACCCGAAGGATATCGTTAAGGTCGGCGACAAGATAAGCGTCGTCGTCAAGAGCTTCGACCCCGAGAAGAAGAGAGTTTCCCTCTCCGCGAAGGATCCCGACGACAACCCTTGGATAAAGTTCGTTTCCGAGTATCGGAAGGGCGACGTTATCAAGGCGACGGTCGTTTCCATCACGGAGTTCGGCGCGTTCGCGCAGATAATCCCCGGCGTTGACGGTCTTATCCACATCTCGCAGATATCCACAGAGAGAGTCGCGAGCATCGCCTCCGTCCTCTCCGTAGGTCAGGAGGTCGAGGTCAAGATAATCGACATCGACGAGGAAAAGAACCGCGTAAGCCTCTCCATAAAGGCGCTTATGGAAACGGAAGCTCCCTCCGAGGACGAGGAGTAAAAAAATCAAGAGGACGTTTAAACGTCCTCTTTTTTACTGCAAATAACCGCAAAAAAATGCCGAGGTTTTAAGCCTCGGCATCGTTTGTTACGACCTTGAATAAGTGCCGTTTTCAAAATCTATCGTGATAGTGCCTTCGTCGTCAACGATAGCGTTTTTGTCGTAGTCGACCTTGAAATCCTCGCCGACATATATCACGTTAGCCCCCGCGGGCGCGAAATTATAGAAGTAATCCAGCTGCGTGAGAACGCCGCCGTCCTCTATCTTGGAAAGCACAGCAAAGCGGTGATAGTTCGGGGTAGTATTCTCGAGGTCTACGTACCTCGCTATGCCGACGCCGCCCTTCATCTCAAACGGCTGAATGTACTCCGAGATACTCTCGGCATGAAACGTCGCGTCAAGCTCCACACAGTCCTGCGCGGTTATCTTTCCGTTCTTCTCGACCGCGACGTACGCGTCCGAGTACGAAAACAGATTTGAATTCGCCTCAAGAACGCTCCGCACCTTGTCGCCGAGCAGATAAACCGTGTATTCGCCGACCCTTTTGCTGTCGAGAATGACCTTCGGCTGAACCTCCAAGCTGTTTTTGTCGAACGCCCTGTAATCCGCAATGGAGGGCTCCGTCGTGTACGACTTGGCAGCCGTGCGCTTGTCGAAATCGAACGTCCATTTATCCGTTTCGTACAGTATAACGGCGTTCTCCTCGGGCAGTACTGCCAAAGGCTCAGGCGCGTAGCCAAGCTCGGGCTGAATGAAATTCTGAACAGCGGAATAATCATTCTCAAATTCGATAACGCTGCCGTCGCTCTTTATCGTGTAGAAATAATCCATTGAAATATCGTTGGTCTGGCGGAAAACGTCGCCGCCCTTCAGTCGGTAAATATCGGGGAAGTAATTTTCGGCGTCATCGAGGATAAGCATCGACGGAGCGCCCGTGGTAAATTTCTCGAACTTGCTCAGTATCCTGCCGTCCTTTGAAACGAAAACGCTCATCTTGCCGACCTGCAGCCGCACCACTTCCTCGTCGTATTCAAATTTCTTGCTGTACGACGTCCAGTCCTTGAGGTTCTCGCCGACTATCGTAAGCGTGTATTCGCCGTCCTGCTTTTCGGCAAGCTTTGCCTCGGGGAGATACTCGTTTTCGGTCACGTCGGGCACCTGCGACATATCAAGCTCGGGATAATCGGGGAGCATATCGCCGACCTTGGAACCGCTGCCCTGCTCCGCTGCGCCGAACGTTACCGTAAAATGCGGCGCGTTGTCGTAGGGGTTCTTGCCGAAATTCTCGGGGCAGAACGTGTACAGAACGTCGCCGTCTCTCAGCGTGAACGCGCTGCCGTCGACCTCGTAAGCGGACGTAAGCTCCGCCGTCATATCCATGCTCGGACCCTCGACGCCGCTGAAATCGCCCATAAGCGCTCTGAGCTCGTCGTCGGCAACGGAGAAAAACGTCGTCTCATAGCAGCCCGTCCCGTTCGGGTACTTAAAGAGAATGAGCGGCACGCCGTCAAAGCCCATATAGTCGAGCCCGTAGTACTCGAGATACGAGGAGAGCTCCATGCCGTCCAGCACATAGCCGCCCTGCCCCATGGTCACGCTCCGCGTGTGTGGGCTGTCCGTGGAAACGACCTTGCCGTCCTTCGCGAGCGCCAGCGTAACGTAATACGAATACAGCTTGCTCGTATACTGCGCGTCGTTTTCCGACTTGTCCGTGTGTATAAATTCCCCGAGCATATACAGCTCGTAATCGCCGCACTTTATCGACGCGAGCGTCGCCTTCCGCAGCTTTTTGTCCTGCATCGTCATCTGCGTTTCAAGCCCCGTTCCTTTAAGGTCGGGAACGCTGTCGAGGTCTATCGGCGGATATTCGTCAAGATCCAGAAGCCCCTTGTCGACCGTCTCGGGAACGCTGCTCTCCTCCGAGGAGGACGAGGCGCTGTCGATGATAACGGGCAGGGAACTGCTGTTCTCCTGCGAGATGTTTATCAGGGAGCTGTCGGGGTCGTTCGGCGCAACAAAGCCCGCGCGCTTGCTCACGATGCCCGCGCCCACGGCGACCGCCGCGATAACGGCAAGGCAGGCGGCAATCGGCACGCCGAAGCTCAGAAACGTCCGAAAATTCGCGGGCTCTCTCACGATCTCCACGCCCTGCTGCTCCTCGGGACGCTTCGCCTCCTCGTAGAACCTGTCGTCAATTTCCCCCAACAGGTCGAATAATTCCGTGCTTTTCACAGCTCGTACCCCTCCTTTTTCATAAAATCACGCAGCTTCGCGCGGGTGCGGTTAAGGCACACCGAAACGTTGTTTTCCTTCATGCCGAACCGCGCCGCTATCGAATGTGTGCTCTCGCAATAGCAATACCTCGCGACGAACATCACGCGGCTCTTCGCGGGCAGCCTCGCGAGAAAGCGGTTGACGGCGGCTATCATTTCGCGCCGCTCGGCAGTCGCCTCAACGCTGCTCCCGTCGGAAACGCACTCCTCCAGCTCCTCAAAGATGAGCGCGGTCTCATCCCCGCCGCGCTTCTGCATATGCTCGCGTCTGTATCTGTCTATCGCGAGATTGCGCGTTATCTTCGCCAGAAACGCCGAAAGCGCGCGCGGCTTTTCGGGAGGAATGGTCTCCCACAGCCTCATATACGCGTCGTTAACGCATTCCTCTGTGTCCTGCGGGTTTTCAAGAATGTTGCGGGCAATGGAGGCGCAGTAGCTGCCGTACTTGTCCTTAACGGCAGCGAGCCCGCCCTCGTCCCTGTCGAACAGCATGCCGATTATCTCACTGTCGTCCAACCGAGCCGACCTCCTTTCGGAAACGTTTTCAAAGACCGTAACAACACTGCCCGACGGTGAAAACGCAATGTCATTGTTCATTTCTGTCACCTCACTGTTGAAAATAATGTTGAAATGTATTTTCCCCTTCAACCATAGTGACGTTAAACGAACCCAAATCTTACATAAATTTTATCAAATTTTTTTAAAAAAGTCAACTTTTTAAGGTTTTCAGAAAGCGAAGCCCCGTACGCGGTTCTTAGAGGATTTGTTTGCTGCGAATATAGCCGTTTCGTCCCGAAATAAAGGAAACGTTTGAAGTCGGCTGATACCCTTTTCCGTTTTGACTTTTATACGCCGCGTGCTTAAGCACATTAAATTTTTTTAACCTCTTGACAAAACCGGGATAATGTGATATAATATTAGAGTAATATGCCGGTGTGTTGGAATTGGCAGACGAGACGGACTCAAAATCCGTTGATGGCAACATCGTGTGGGTTCAAGTCCCACCACCGGCACCATGAAACACTGACAAAAAAGATTTTTTGCCCACAAACGGCGGTACAAAGCCATTTGTGGGCAAAAAATTTGCGAAAAAAGGAAATCACACACCGTAGATATTTTCGACACGAAAGTGGACTCGAACCCCCTACGCGTAGAAAAAATTTGGTCAATTTTGGTAAATATTCCCAAAGCGCCTGTGAATGGTCTCTCACTTCCGAGAGGTCACTCGCGGGCGCTTTTCTTGTTTTCGGAATCTTGACAAAAAAGATGCAGACGGGATTCGAACCCATTTAGCAACAAAATTTTTGCGGTTGAAATTGTGCAGATTGCACATATATAAATATAAAGCGCTTGTAAATGGTCTCTTAATTATGAGAGGTAGTTTGCAAGCGCTTTTTCTGTTTTCCGACAAAGTTCGGGAAATTCTAAATTACTTATGGAGGCGGCAACCATGGACAACGAAAACAAGCAGCACAAGCCCGACTGTCCGCTGATCGGGACTGACGGCAACATATTCAATCTTGTCGGGATCGCGTCGAAAACATTAAAGCAGAACAGCTTATCCGATGAGGCAGCCGAGATGACGAAAAAGGTTTTCGATAGCGGCAGCTACGAGGAGGCGCTCGGGATTATCGGCGAGTACGTCAATATAACCTCGGTCGCCGATCCCGATGAGGACATCGGCATGAAAATGGGATAGCCCATTACTTTTAAAATATTTTTGGAGGAATTCACATGCTCAAAGCAACAATTCAGAACTCTCCGTATGTTACGGAGATGGCGTTTCCTTGCACGGAAACGCAGCTCTCAAAGTGGCTCGACGAACTGCGGATGAATCCCGAACACCTCTGCCCTGCCGCAACGATTACGAGCATAGAACCCTCGGAGTTGTCGGTACTGGAGGATTGCGAGGTAAGTTTGGACGCGCTGAACTATCTTGCTAAGCGCATGGACGGCATGGATGAGCTGGAGTGCAAGCAATTCTTCGCGGCGCTGACTTGCGACGAGGTGGATATCGGGTATGGGTTGAAAAACATCATCAACCTTACGTTCAATCTCGACCGCTTTACGCTGATCAGGGACACAAGCGATTTGAGAATGGTCGGTCGAACGCATATGCTCAATATTCGCGGCGGCATCTACACTTCCGAACTCGAAAACAAGGAGTGGTTAATTGAGGAAGGCAAGAAACTGCTGGAATCAGGGAAAGGAATTCAGACCGATTATGGGCTGCTGTTCGTGAACGAGGGCATAAAATTCGAGGATTTCTTTGAGGGTACGGTCTTCCCGCAATATCTTTGCGACCCCGATGCGGTCATGTCGGTCGAAATCGATTACGGCGGCAGGACGGAAACCGTTGAATTACCGTGCGAGGATATTTCAATAAAAAAGGCACTTTTTCGGCTCGGCGCGGAGGATATCAGGGACTGCCATTTGATGGTGGATACGTTCAGAGATATTCATTCCGAATGGCAGGATAGGTTTGTGGAATTCGAGAAATCGCGGGATATTTTCGGGCTGAATAATTTGCTGAAAAGCACGGATGTCCGCATGGAGCGACCCGTTAGCGTTTTTATGACCGAGGTTGAGCGAAAGCTGCGCGGCGCGGGTTACGATGTCAGCAAGGACGGGGATTTTCTCGTAATTTCGCAGGGCGAGCGCGCGATTGCTTGCGTGAACGATATTCGGCTGATAAACGCCACAAACGATAATTCCGACGAGGAATATCTGAAAATTAAATCTACCGTCAGAAATATCAACGATTATTGCTCCGTCTATGAAAAAGCACCTTTGCTGAATGCGAACGGGCTGTCGGGCGATTATCGGTGCCTTTCGAAATTTAATGGAATTGTTTTGGCGGCGAAAAACACCTCGGTCGGATTTGAATTCGTGACATGGGAGCGGACGTTCGATAATGCCGGAGTTACGCAGGGCAATTATTATTCCGATTATTCGGTGGCGAAAGAGAATTTCGCGGTACGTTCGGGGCTTGTAAATTCTCAAAAAATGCTCACTGAGAATGAGTTCAAACAAATTTCCAAGTGCGTGGATTTCGCGCTTGAAAACGACGGCAATTTGAGATTTGACGATTGCGAGAGCCTCAAAAAGCTGTCCGAAAAAATATCGGAAATTGTTCCCGAACAGCGGCAGAGCGACGCTCCCGAGATGTCGATGGGAGGCGTGTGATGAGCATTTTTACAAATGAAATCCTGCGGAAATTGCGCGAGGAAAATTACAATTTTGCCGTTGAAAACAGCATGATAATTGTAATTCTGAACGGCGGTAGAATCGTCAAAATCGGCTCGGAGGGCGGGCTTTATTTCGACCGATTTTTTACGGACAATGAGCGTGCGGAGTATTTTGCGCTGGCGCGGCTGATCAACGAGATTTCCGAGTATGTTTCGGATTTTGAGAACGCCGAAAAGAGCAACGAATTTCGCGTAATTTTAGAGTATAATTCGGTAATTCTTGCGGCGAAATATGATGATAATTCGGGGTTTGAATTTTCGACTTTTCTGACCAGCGAAAACGGTAAAATTATTTCCGAAAACAGATATTCGGATTACGCGATAGCAAAGGCGAATTTCGCGGTTCGTGCGGGGTTAATTGACGGCGATAAATTCTTTGACTTTGACGAATTAGAAACGGTCGAATTTGCCGTTGAATTAGCATTAAAAAATTACGCTTATCCGGACGGAAAAATCCGCGAGGAATTGGAAAAATTGCGCGAGAAAATATGCG
>JAMPFE010000002.1:0-90105 GCA_023664705.1 Lachnospiraceae bacterium
CCCAGCCAGAACAGCACGTTCGTGACTATCAGGCGTACCTTGATTTCCTTTTCCGTCATGGCTTGTCCACCTCCGTATGCTCCCCAAAAAGCCACTCTATCGGCACACCCAGCCCCTGCGCGATCAGAAACAGACTCTTTAACGTCCAGTGCTCGGGATGGTCGGCGTTCTTGGAGAACGTCGACTTATCGATACCCGTGCGCTTGGCAATATCCTTGAACGTGTAACACCCGAGCTGCGCTCCGCGAATGCGTATGTTGCGTGTGAGATTTTTTCCGGCGCGCTGGCGTTCGCTAAGTATTAATCTCGGCATTGTCCTCACCTCCGTTTGTATTACCCAATGTCATTGTTTCACCCCTACATTATAATGTGCCGCCGCCAACACCTTAAGCTTAGCAACCCCCCGAGGATTGTAACGGAACGACGTCACCTCTTTCGCACTGTACGGAGACTTATCCATAGCTTCAATACCGTACTCTTCCGTTTTCAGGTTATTGGCATTCGCGAGCCGACCAAGCATATTCGCGGTAACATTAACGCCGAATTCCTTTGTCCACTGTTCCACGAGAGTTCCAGCTTGCACAAGCTCTCCGCACTCCGGCAGCACTCCGACCTTTTCACCTGTGGTCTGCTCGATAGATTTCAGCGCCCATGTTTCCTTAGCAATAGGTGACAAGTCTTTAAGGTTCGGGTGGTCGAGCAGCAGCCTCAAGCGGCGGTTTTCGGCATTCATCTTCATAGCCGCAGCCCTATCGGCAGCCGCGCGTATCTTCATCTCGGCGAGCCTGTCAGCCTGTTCGGCAATGATGTCCTTTGCGCGGAAATAGCAGTTCACAAGCTCACGCTGAACCTGCCAAGCAAGATCGTCCGTGAACGATTTTGCCAACATCAGGTAGCCGCTCTCGGTCATAAGTACCAGACCATTAGGAGCTACGATACCGAATTCATTCAGCGCTTCCGACGAATTTCGTCGGAAGTAATCAATTCCCTCTATGAAGCGGTTCCTGTTATCTCTGAAGTTTCTGCCTGCCGTTCCGTCGGGTCTGCCATGAACCGCGTCAATATCCTTGAACGTTACGACACGCTGTCTGTTGTATTCCCTTATCGGGAGCGTTTTGTTGTTGATTGTAATTACTGTAGTCATACATCCTCCTTGTTGGTAAGAAAAAATTCAATCGGGACATTAAAATAGTGTGCAAGCACAAGAAGCTTATCAGCCTTTGGCATGGCTCTGCCAGTTTTCCAATCGGATAAGGTTGACTGCGATATTCCAGTATCTTTAGATACCTTGTACGCTGTCAAGCCATTATCTTGTAATAACTGCACAAAATTTTTGTACATTAGCTATCCTCCTTTCGTGCAAAACAGCTATTGACAATACTGCGAAAATGCGGTATACTTAAATTATCCCAAATAAAGATACACGATTAACTCGTAAAAGTCATTGCTTTGCTTTTTACAAGTATATGATACTACATTTTTTACGAGTAGTCAAGGGGTATTTACTTGTTTTTTTACAATTATTAGTTTTTTTGTTGAAAGTGTAAAATGTAGGTGTAAAATGTACGAGCGTTTTGTTGAATTGTTACAAGGAAAAGGTATAACTGCATACCGAGTTTCTAAGGACACAGGTGTAACTCAGACCACATTATCGGACTGGAAAACTGGAAGAGCTGTTCCAAAGACAGCCACTCTTCAAAAAATAGCCGATTACTTTGATGTTACGTTGGACTGGCTGTGCGGTAATAGTGACAAGCGTTCGGTTTATTCGAATTATCCGGATATTATTCTTGTTGCCAGACACTTGGAAAAAATTCCGGAGGAAGACAGAAAACAAGTAATCAAGTCAATTGAGGAAACAATTGGCGTTTACTTGAAGGCTAAGGGGATTTCCGAGGAGGAGTAATGTTTAATTTTAAGAAAGCAGAAATTTTAGCGAAAGAACTTAGGATGATGCAACCCGCAAACAGTCTATCTCTTAATGTGTTATCAATGGAATATGACAGATATGTATATTTCGATTCCTTTGAGAACTATTCTAAACTATGCGGCGTTCCTTTAAGCGCCTTAACAATGAACGGCAAATTGAAGGACGGATATACAATTAAGGTAAATAAAAATGTTAATGTTATTTTGTATCACGAAGGAAGCACGGGAAAGCCAAGATTAAACTGGACACTCGCCCATGAAATAGGTCATATTTATTTGGGTCACGATGATGACGGTGAGATTCAAGAAGTTGAAGCAAATCAATTTGCGGCTGAACTTTTAATGCCAACACCAATTATAACAAGATTGGCTAGAAAGATTTCATTGACACCAAATGTTATCGCAAAAACTTTTTCTGTTTCTGAGGAGGCAGCTAAGCATAAAATCGGTAGCCTTAGCCGTGGGGGAGTTGGGTCGTCCTATTTAGTTAAGGATATCTTGGATAAATATAAGCAGCCTTTGGATGAGTTGATTTCTTATTATAATAAGCAACGTTGTCAATTTAAGCGAAACAACAGTGCTGTTTACGATTATGACAGCGAGGTTCAAGCTATGTAAAAGATTTGGAAAGGAGCATGAATATGTTCAACGACGATTTCCGCGCATATAAAAGCAAAGTATCACAGCATATCTCTAAGTTCCCCGACATGACAGAGGAGGCAACAAAGACGGTTCTTATTATGCCGTTCCTTATGCTTCTCGGATATGATGTTTTCGACCCGAACGAAATACTCCCCGAATATACTTGCGATGTTGCTACAAAAAAGGGTGAGAAAATCGACTATGCGATAATGCGCGACGGTGATCCTGTTATCCTCGTTGAAGCAAAGCGCGCGGGCTTGAAGTTACAGAAACAGCAGCAAGATCAACTTTACAGATACTTCTCAACAAACCGCTGTCGTATTGCCGTGCTTACAAATGGTATCACATATCATTTTTTTAGCGATATAAATTATCCGAACGTAATGGACGACGATCCTTTTTTATCGTTCAACGTTCTGGAGGACGACGAAGAGCTTTTTCTCTCCTCACTTGAACAGTTCCACAAGGAGAATTTCAATATAAAAGAGATTCTGTCAAAAGCGGTTTTTCTGAAATATGTTAAGGTGGTAGAGCAGACCTTGAAGCAGGATCTGATAAATCCCAGCGACGAGCTTGTCAAGTACTTTTTATCGCGTCCGGAAATAAAAACGGGGGCGCGTATCACTACACAGATTATTGAAAAGCACCGCGACGCAACCGCCGAAGCTATGCGCAAAGTAATGGGCGTAACTATAAATTCTGTTGCTCCCATCACCTCTGCCGATGCCATGATAACACCGCCAGAGGAACAAATAGAGGATGTTGGCGGCGTTATAGGTTTTGTTAAACAGCTTCCGGGGAATTTTGACTATCAGTCCAAGCAGGAACGCGGTGTAAACTCTATCTATATAACAAGAAATAATAACACAATAGGCAGAATAAGAGTATCAAAAAAGCGTAATGCTTTTAGGTTTGACTATACCGATTTATTTTCCGGAAAACTGTATTTTGTACGCGCAGTTGAAGATTGTGAACAAGCAATCACTAATACCGATTATACATAAGTTCTTGCAAAACACAAGTGAGGTGAAACTATGGCAAGCGCGAAAAGGCTCCCCTCGGGGAGCTACCGTGTAAATTTATACATCGGCAAGGACGCGAACGGAAAACGGCAGTACAAGTCGTTCACAGCCGAGACGAAAAAAGAGGCGGAGTTTCTGGCAGCGCAGTATAATCAGTTCCGGATAGAAACTAATTCAAATAATATGCTTTTACGAACGGCGGTTGAAAAATATATCAACAGCAAGGAGAATATTCTTTCGCCGTCAACAATAAAAAGCTATAGAGCGATATTGCGCAATAATGTTCCAACGTTGATGAACACCAAAATAAGGGATATTACAAGCCAACAGGTTCAAATCGCTCTTAACGAATTTGCAGTTGACCATGAGCCAAAGACCTGCCGAAACGTCCATGGGCTGATTGCAGCGGTTCTCAAAACATATCGCCCCGAAATTACGCTCAATACAACACTGCCGCAAAAGAAAAAACGCGATATATACGTTCCCGACGAAACAGAGGTTGAACAGCTTATGGAACTTGTCGAGGGTACGGCGCTTGAAATCCCGTTTTTACTTGCTACACAATGCGGTTTGCGCGCCAGTGAGATAAGCGGACTTGAAAAAACGTCGGTTCACACGAATTACATCGAAATCAAACAAGCGCGAGTACAAAGCGAAAACGGTGCAGTTCTTAAAACCCCTAAATCATATGCGGGGTTTAGGCAAATACCAATCAGCTCACAGTTAAGCGAATTTTTAATTGAACGCTCTGTTGAAAACAGAGTATGCCCATACACATCAGACCAAATTTCGGGACAGTGGCGTTATTTCAGAGATACGCACGGTTTGCCTATGCATTTGAATTTTCACGCACTTCGGCATTATTTTCCCAGCCGATGTTTACTAATGGGAATGCCGCAAAAATACATTGCTGAGATTATGGGACACAGTTCCGTTAATATGATCGAGCGGGTTTATCAGCATACTTTTCCGTCCGCAATGGAGCGGTATGCTGAAATGCTTAGAACCAAGAACGAAGAGTTTATGCAACACAAAACGCAACACGAAAAATTATAACTCCTTTTATAATCAAGGTTTAAAGAAATATCACGCGGGTTCGAATCCCACCGCTTCCGCCAGCGGCAAGTTGCCGCTCCCAATTCCCAATGAAACATTCATTGGGAATTTTTTGTTTTCGCTGTAAGGTTATAACTAAAATCTTTTTCGTCAGCGTTTCACAGCGCGAAGCCCGCGCAGTTAATCCCATTGTTACGCAATGGGATTTTTTCGTTGCCGAGTTTTATCGATATCCATTGTATAACAACAAAAATATCAAATATGTTAAAAAACTGTTGAAATTTTTAAACAAATATGGTATTATGTATATATCAAGGAGTTTTTTCCTGTTTTGGCAGGAAATCCAAACGAAAGGATCCACAATATGAGCATTGCAAAAAAGCCGGCGGAGAAAAAGGCGGCTGCGCAGACAACGGCGGATAAAAAAACTACCGCAAAGGAAGCCGCTGCAGTAAAGACAGAGGTAAAATCCGCTGCTGTGAAAACCGCGGCTAAATCTACGTTGAGGAAAACCGCCGCGCCCAAAGCAAAAAAGAGCGCCGATACAAAGGCAAATTCCAAAAGTTCGGCTAAAACAACCGGGGCGACCGGGACTTCGGCTAAAACAGCCGCGAAAGCAACGGCTAAGAAAGCTCCCGCAAAGAGAGCTGCAAAGAAGTCCGATACGATAACCATTGATACGATTTGCGGAAGGCTGGAGAAGAAGCTCGGGAAAAAGACGGTCATCAAGGAAAAACTTGCAGTTGATATCGAGGTATGGGGCTTTGAGGACGGCTCGAACCGTAAAATGTACGTCGAGGTAAACGACGGTAAAATCACGGTTTCTCCGCACACCTACGATGAAAAGGACTTCAGGGTCTCGCTTAGCTTCGCGAATGCGGTCGCGTTTGTCGATGGGAAGCTGTCGCTGAAGGCGCTTATCGAGTCCAAGGACTTTTACGCCGAGGGCAATATCGCCGCAGCCGTTAAGCTTGCCGCTATCTTTTGAGAGGGCGCTTATCGGGTTCAAGGACTTTGTGCCGAGGGCAATATTGCCGCAGCCGTTAAGCTTGCCGCTATCTTTTGAGAGGGCGCTTATCGGGTTCAAGGACTTTGTGCCGAGGGCAATATTGCCGCAGCCGTTAAGCTTGCCGCTATCTTTTGAGAGGGCGCTTATCGGGTTCAAGGACTTTACGCCGAGGGCAATATTGCCGCAGCCGTTAAGCTTGCCGCTGTCTTTTGAGAGGGCGCTTATCGGGTTCAAGGACTTTATGCGGAGGGCAATATTGCCGCAGCCGTTAAGCTTGCCGCTATCTTTTGAGAGGGCGCTTATCGAGTCCAAGGACTTTACGCCGAGGGCAATATTGCCGCAGCCGTTAAGCTTGCCGCTATCTTTTGAGAAGGCGCTTATCGAGTCCAAGGATTTTTACGCCGAGGGCAATATCGCAGCGGCTGTAAAGCTTGCCGCTATCTTCTGAGAATGCGCTTTGCGTCCGCTCCCAAGGGGCGGGCGCTCTCTTCTCGGGGGTAAAGTCCGCGGAAAGGCTTTTGAAATGCGCTTTGCAGAGCGCTCTCTTCTCGGGGGTAAAGTCCGCGGAAAGGCTTTGAGAATGCGCTTTGCACGGGGCGGGCGCTCTCTTCTCGATTTCGCGATTTAGCTCTTTGCATTTGTAAAATATGAATTTTTTGCTGTTGGAAAATTGCAAAAATCAACGATTAGTTTCCGAAATCAACATTTTTTCGGCAGTAAAATGCAGTTATTTGCGGTTATATGCAGCCGGATGCAGCCGATTTCACACGTTTATCACAAAGACAGTGTAAATCATTGGCAGAAATGTAAAATATTGTAAATATTTGGAAGTTTTTTATTCGGCGCTTTATCGCTTTACACCGCAGAGGGCGCGGGAGCGGGTGTTTTGCTGCAAAAAAATTCTTGAAAAGGTAAAGTTTTTCTATTTTCACCATTTTTTTACAAAATTTTTGTCATTATGCACAATTTTCAACAGAGAATATCGTTAAAATAAAGAATTGATTTCCTATGAAAATAGATTTATAATATAAATGTATAATTTTATAATTGCGTAATAGAGGATTTTTTTCCGAATTTGTTTTACGTATGAAATTATCTTGGAGGAGAAAGATATGGTTCATGTAAGAGAAGACAAGTGTATAGGCTGCAACGCGTGTATGCGCGCCTGCCCGATACCAAGTGCAAACCTTTATAACGGAGATACGGTATCCATTAAAAACGACGAATGCATCCAGTGCGGAGAGTGCGTAAAGGCGTGCCCTCACGGCGCGAGATACTATGACGACGACCTGGAGGTCGTGCTTGACCTTATTCAAAATCAGAAGGTGTCGTTTATCGTCGCTCCCGCTATCAAGGCTTCTATGGACGGCTCGTGGCGTCACGTTCTTCAGTGGTTTAAAAACATGGGCGTGCACGAGGTGTACGACGGCGCATTCGGAGCGGATATCTGTACATATATGCATATGGAATATCTTAAGAACCACATGGGCGAGAAGATTATTTCTCAGCCGTGCGCAGCTATCGTTAACTATGCCGAAAAGCATAAGCCCGAGCTCCTTTCCCACCTCTCCCCTGTGCAGTCTCCGCTGCTTTGCTCGGGGATATATGTCCGCAAATATCTGAAGAACACCGACATTCTGGTCGGCGTTACTCCGTGTCTCGCAAAGAGCGACGAGTTCCATAACACGGGGATTATCAGCTATAATATCACGTTCAGGAGCATTGTGAACTACCTGAAAACGAACAACGTTGTGCTTACTCACGGACGCAGCCCGTTTGAGTTTACCGCAGCGCGCGGCTTTGACGGAGCGTTCTATCCTATTCCGGGCGGTTTGAAGGAGTGTCTGCACGCTTACGACCCCGACCTGCTCGTGACGACCTCCGAGGGCGCGGGCAAGGTTTACGAGGATCTGGACAGCTACCTTAAGACAGACCGCAATCACCTGCCCGCGGTTTACGACGTTCTCAGCTGCGAATTCGGGTGCAGCTCGGGCGTTGGAGCGCGCGAGGACGTAAACAGCTTTAACGCTTACGATATTATGATCCACGCGAGGAAGTGGGCTAAGAAGACCAGGGCTTCCGAGCGTTTCCATAAGGCGATTTTCAAGACGCTTAATCTCGACGACTTCCTCAGGAAATATGAGAACAGATGCAAGTCCGTGTTCCCGACGGAAAAGCAGCTTAACGACATCTATATTTCGATGAACAAGCTGACCGAGGCGGACAGACATATCGACTGCCACGCGTGCGGGTTCAGGTCGTGCCACGATATGGCTACCACGATATTCTATGGGAACAACAAGCCCAATAACTGTATCGTGTTCGAGAAGCAGGAGACGCACGCGATGGCAAAGCAGATCGAGTTGCAGAACAGCAAGCTGGCGGGCGTTGTTGCGGATATTCACCAGTCGATGGAGCTGCTTTCCGACAAGATTATGCCCATTCACGAGCAGGCCGAAGAGAACTCCACGAAGAACAAGGATATCAAGGTCGATATGAACACGCTCGGCTCGAATATCGATATGATACTCAACCGCGCGAACGATATTGCCGAATACGTTTCCAAGATAAGCGTGAGCATCGGCGAATACGAGCGTATCCTTGAAAAGATAAAGAGTATTTCCGAGCAGACGAATATCCTTGCTATCAACGCTTCTATCGAGGCGGCGAGCGCGGGGCAGTTCGGTAAGGGCTTTGCGGTAGTCGCGGGCGAGATAAGAACGCTTGCGGTAAGGTCGGCGGACACGCTGAAGGCTGCCGAGCAGCACACTAACGAGATACTTAACAACATCGACGGCATCAAGGAGTCATCGGAGAGCATTATGAGCGACGTCGGCGGCACAAAATCGAACGTCAACAATACCGATACAGCGGTTGACGACCTCAATGTGAGCCTGCAGTTTATCAGCAAGAGCGTTTCCGAGATCACGGATATTATTCAGCAGGTCACGAACCTTGCCTCCAGTCTGGAGATAAGCAGATCCGAATAAGATACAAAAAGCGCGGCGCCGGGCATTTGCTCGGCGCCGCTTTTTTATTAGGGCAGGAGCCCCATTCTTTGCTTGACTGTTAGGATGCGCGTTACGCTTTCGTTGAGGCGTTCCTCCGAGATGACGCCCGAAAGCGCGGCGTTGTATACGCCGTTTACCGCGTCGTCGAAGTCCTCGGGCATAAGTATCATGTCTATGCCCGCGTTGACAGCCATTACGGCCGCCGTTCTCGAATAGTACAGGTTTGAGATTGTGTTCATTTCCTGAGCGTCGGTTATCGCGATGCCGTTGAAGCCGAGCTCGCCGCGGAGTATCTCCGTGACCGCCTTGTACGACAGGTCGGCGGGCAGACCGTCGCCGAACGACGTTACCTGCTGGTGACCGACCATAACAAAATCCGCGCCCGCCTGTATTCCGCTTTTGAACGGTACAAATTCCTCGCTGCGGAGTTGGTCGAGGGTTCGGTCGATGATTATTTCCGAGGCGGTGTGGGAGTTGCCGTCCTCCGCGCCGAGACCGGGGAAATGCTTCAGCGTTGCCGCGACTCCCGAGGAATTCAGCCCGCGGACTACGTTTGAAACCATATTCGCGACGACGTAGGGATCGCTGCCGAAGATGCGGTTTCCGAGCTCGTTGGTCGGCGATATGTCCACGTCCGCGACGGGCGCGAAATCAACGTTAAAGCCGAGAGATTTTATATCCGCGCCGATGGTTCTGCCGATGTTGAAAGCCTCGTCGGCGTCGTTTCTTTCGCCGTAGACCGCCATATTGTCAAATACCGTGGTGCCGAGCTTGCTTGCGCAGCGCGCTACCCTGCCGCCCTCCTCGTCGACGGCGAAAAATACGCCTACGCCGTTTTGCATGGCGCTTTGCTGCATTTCGGAGAGCATTTGCCGAGTTTGCCCGGCGCTTTCCAGATTTGCGCCCATGCAGATTATGCCGCCGACGGGCTTGTACGACAGGTCAACCGCCGAGGTCGCTGCATAGCCGCTTCCCGAGACCTGCTCGGGTCTTACGAAGAACAGCTGGTATACGCGCTCTTTAAGCGACATTTGCGAAATAATGCTCCGAATGGGGTCCTCGGGAACGACGGGCGTCGGAGGCTCGCTCGGGGTCTCGGAGGAGGAGCTTGACGGGGGTTCGGGCTCGGAATACACGCTTGAGGAGCTTTCGGGCACGCTTGAGGAGCTTTCCGATGCCGAGTATTCGCCGGACGAGCTTGACGACTCGGGCGGCTCGGGGGTCTCGGGAGGAGCGCTGCTCTCCGAGGAGCTTTCCGTTGAATATTCAACATTATCGGGAGCGCTTTCGGGCTCGGAGGTTTCGGATGAGGTGCTTGTGCTCTCGGGCGGCGCGCTTGACGACACTGTTGAGCTGCTGCTCTCCCCTGCCCCGCTGCCCGCGGACGAAGAGGAGCTTGACGTGCTTTTTGTCGAGCTTGTTGACGAGCTTGAGGATGACGAATATATGTCCGTGCTTGAAACCGCGCCGCCTAAGTCGATAACGTTCTCGGAGGGCTTATCCGAGCCGCAGCCCGTGAGCATTATCAGAACGGCAAGGGCAGCCGCGATTTTTTTCGGTTTATTTACCATAATTTACCGTACCTTTCACCAAAGCAATGATTTATGTACTTTCAGTATAACATATTATTCTCAAAAAGTCAACATTCGGGTAAAAAATGGCTGTACAGACGTACAGCCATTTGCTTATCTCTTGATGTCGTAGTTCATGTTCATCAGATTGCGGATGCTCTGAACGTCGTCCGTGATGTTGCCGTCGCCGTGGATAGTGTGCTTGATAACGCTGGAAGCTACCGCGAAATTTATCATATCCATGGACTTGAAATTATTCATCATCGCGTATATCAAGCCGCTTGCGAACGCGTCTCCGCCGCCGACGCGGTCGAGAACGTTGAACGTGAAAAGGCGGCTTTCAAAGGTGTGTCCGTCGTACCACATAAACGCTTTCAGGCTGTTTTCGCTGCCGCTGTGGGCGTAGCGGACGTGGCGGGCTATGCATTTGAGATTGGGGTATCTCTCGATAAAGCGGCGGAATATCTCGTCCTGCTGCTCGTAGCTCGGCTGGAGCGGGACGCCGTCCTTCCAGTCGCCCTTGGAGCGGTCGTTCTCGTCCTTCCAGAGGTGATAAGGCTCGATGCCGAGGAGCACGTCTACATACGGCAGGCACTCTGTGCAGAAATCGCGCGCATCCTCCCAGCTCCAGAGCTGGCTTCTGAAGTTGCCGTCGAAGCTTACGAGGATATTTTTCTCCTTGGCGATTTTCAGGCAGTCCATTATCAGCGTTTTGCAGTTGCTTCCGAGGGCGGGAGTGATGCCGCTGAGGTGCAGCCAGTCAAAGCCCTCCAGAAGCGCCTCGAGGTCGACCTTGCCGAAATCGTACTCCGTGATAACGCTGTGCATTCTGTCGTATGTGACCTTGCTGGGACGGATACCGTAGCCCGTTTCCAGATAATATGTGCCGAGACGGTGCGTGGGGGTCTCCTCGGGCGAGGTAAGTATTACGGGGGTGCAGTGCACGTCGTTGGAGCGCAGCCAGCGCACCGCGCTCTTTCCGAGGCTGTTGTTGGGGACTACGCTGAAAAAGGTGCTGTCTACGCCGAGGTTCGCGAGCGCGAGCGCGATATTCGCCTCGCTGCCGCCGTAGCTCGCCTCGAACGCCGACGCCATGCGTATTTTTTCGTAATTCGGCGGGGTGAGCCTGAGCATTATCTCGCCGATAGTGATAAACTTTTTACCGTTTCCGTCCTTGGGGAGCAGCGGATTGTAATGTTCCATAAAGAGCCTCCTGTAAATAAGTATTTTTCCGCGATAGGGACTTTAGAAATATTATACTACAAACAAATTAAAATGTCAAGGCTTGCGGTGAATAAGAGCTCATACTCCCAAAACGATAAAGACCGCCCTTGCGACAAACGCGGCGACCCACGCGACCGCGCACTGCCAGACAACTACGCCGATTGCCCATTTTGCGCCGAGCTCCCGGCGTATGGAGGCTATCGAGGCTATACATGGGGTGTACAGCAGCGAGAAAACCAGCATCGTCGCCGCGGAGACAGTCGAGAGAGCCGTTTGGACGCTGCCGCCGAACAGTATCTCCATGGTGGAAACGACGCTCTCCTTTGCCATAAAGCCGCTTATGAGCGAGGTGACGATGCGCCAGTCTCCCAAGCCGAGCGGCGCGAGCAACGGCACGAGCCAACCCGAGACAGCCGCCATTATGCTTTCCGAGGAGTCGCTCACCGGATTGAAATGACCGTCGAAGCTCTGCAGAAACCACACCGCGATCGTCGCCAGCATTATTATCGTAAACGCCTTGCTCAGGAAATCCTTTGCCTTTTCCCACAAAAGCCGCGCTACGTTTTTAATTCCGGGCATGCGGTAATTCGGCAGCTCCATAACAAACGGGATCGCCTCTCCCTTGAACAGCGTTCCCTTGAATAAAAAAGCTATCAAAATGCCGACAGCTATTCCCAGAATGTACAATCCCGTCATGATAAGTCCGCCGTGCTTCGGGAAAAACGCGTCGATGAAGAAGGCGTAGATAGGCAGCTTTGCCGTGCAGCTCATAAACGGAGTGAGAAGTATGGTCATTTTGCGGTCGCGCTTGCCGGGGAGCGTTCTTGTGGACATTACCGCGGGGACTGTGCAGCCGAAGCCTATCAGCATGGGGACTATGCTCCTCCCCGAGAGCCCTGTCTTTCTGAGGAGCTTATCCATAAAGAACGCAACGCGCGCGATATATCCGCTGTCCTCCATTATCGAAAGGAAGAAAAACAGCGTGACGACTATCGGAAGAAAGCTGAGGACGCTGCCGACGCCGCCGAAAATGCCGTCTATGACCAAGCCGCGGAGCGCCGAATTGACGTTCGCGGAGAGCATCAAACCGTCCGCGGCTGCCGAAAGCGCGTCTATGCCCGTTTCCAGAAGGCTTTGCAGAAACGCGCCTATAACGTTGAACGTTAAAAGGAAAACAGCCGCCATGATAAGCACAAAGCACGGTATCGCCGTCCATTTTCCCGTGAGGACGCGGTCGATTTTCTCGGAGCGCAGACGTTCCCTGCTTTGGAGCGGCTTTTGAACGGTGCGCTCGCAGACGTATTCTATAAAGTCAAAGCGCATATCGGCGATAGCGGCGCTGCGGTCCATTCCGCCCTCGCGCTCCATTTGGACGACGATGTGCTCAAGCATTTCCTTTTCGTTTTGGTCGAGCTTCAGGCGCTCCGTTACCAGAGCGTCGCCCTCAATTGTCTTGGACGCGGCAAATTGCAGCGGCAAGCCCGCCTTTTCGGCGTGATCCTCTATAATGGACTCTACGGCGTGGATGGCTCTGTGTATCGCGCCGCAGTGGTTGTCCTTGCTGCAGAAATCCTGCTTTTTCGGTTTCTCCCGATATTCCGCGATATGCAGCGCGTGCTCTATAAGCTCGTTTACGCCCTCGTTTTTTGCGGCGGATATCGGCACTACGGGAACGCCCAGCATATCCTCCATGCCGTTGATGTCGACAGCGCCGCCGTTCCCCGAGACCTCGTCCATCATATTGAGCGCCACGACCATTGGAACGTTCATTTCAAGGAGCTGCATGGTGAGATACAGGTTGCGCTCGATATTGGTCGCGTCGACGATATTGATGATAGCCTTGGGCTTTTCGTCAAGCACGAAATTCCGCGATACTATCTCCTCGCTGCTGTACGGAGACATGGAATAGACGCCGGGCAGGTCGGTCACGAGCGTGTTGGGATAGCCCTTTATCACGCCGTCCTTTCTGTCGACGGTGACGCCCGGGAAGTTGCCGACGTGCTGATTTGCGCCCGTGAGCTGATTGAAAAGCGTGGTTTTGCCGCAGTTTTGATTGCCGACGAGCGCGTATGTAATTTTCGTGCCCTCGGGCAGAGGGCTTCCGTCGCTTTTGGCGTGGTATTTTCCGTCCTCGCCGAGCCCCGGGTGGGCTTTGGGACATATCCTTTCAATGCGTCTGTGCTGATTGCTGCGCTGCTTTATCTGCTCTACGCCGATCTGTTCCGCGTCGGCAAGGCGAAGCGTCAGCTCGTAGCCGTGTATTTGCAGCTCCATGGGGTCGCCCATTGGCGCTAGCTTTACCACCGTTACCTCCGCGCCGGGTATCACGCCCATATCGAGGAAATGCTGCCGCAGCGCGCCTTCGCCGCCTACGCTCGTTATCACGGCGCTTTCGCCCGTTTTTATATCCCTTAACGTCATCAAAACGCCTCCGATTATCACTTTGATATTGTTCTATTATATCACACTTTGACGACTTTATCAAGGGGTTTCTCAATCAATGCGTCTTCCGATATACGAAAAACGGCGGCACCGCTCAAAAAATGCG
Organism: Lachnospiraceae bacterium; assembly: GCA_023664705.1. Taxonomy (GTDB): domain Bacteria; phylum Bacillota; class Clostridia; order Oscillospirales; family Ruminococcaceae; genus CAG-115. The sequence goes on from JAMPFE010000002.1 coordinate 14,013, forward strand.
CGGCGCTGCCGTAAAACATCTTAAAACAGGAGCTTCAGTCGGGCGGGTTCTCCTTGATGAACTCCTCCAGTAAATTTGCCGCGTAACGGCATAATTCAGGGCACGGGCGCTTTTTGTAGTATTCGGGAGTACGCGGCTCGGGGGTCGCCGACGCCTCGGCTTTTTCAAGTCCGAGCAGCTCGCGGCAGATGATGCTGCCGTTGTCGGCTCCGAACTTCGCGGCGAGGGCGCGTATCTTCTCGTAGAGCTCCTTTTTCGCGGTAAGGTTTTTCGGCTCGGAATAGCCGTATAAGGCGCTCAGCACCATAACAACTCCCGAGAACGTTCCGCAGACCTCGCGCATTCTGCCCATGCCGCCGCCGAAGCCGCAGGATAATCTCGCTGCCGTATCCTTGTCAAGACCGAGCTCCTCGGCGAACGCGACGGCGACAGCCTGCGTGCAGTTGTAGCCCGCAAGGAAGTTGTTGTACGCGATGTCGCCCTTGCGGGTCATTGTGTCGCTCATTATTTTACTCCTTATACAGCATTACGCTTGTTTCCGACTGCTCGATAAAACCGAGCGCTTTATAATAACCGACGAGCTCTTTATGCTCCGCCACGAGAAAAAAATTATGGTAATCGGCATATTTTCTTTTCATTAAATCGACAAGAGCCGTTCCTATGCCCTGCCCCTGATGATCGGGACGGACAAGCAAATAATGAACATATGCCGTCATTTCTCCGTCGTCTATGGCGTTCGCAAGTCCCACAAGCTCCCCGCCGTCCCACGCGGTGAACACCGTGCCGCAGTTATCGAGAGCCTTTTTCAGCCTTTCGGGATACTTTCCGCTCTCCCAAGAAACGGAAAGAAACAGGCTTTCCAACTGCTGCGCGGTAAATTGACGTTCATCGGTGTAGCGGACGCTCATTTGCAGAACTCCTCGACCGCGTCGGCTATCGGGTCCGCCGCCGTCGTTTCGGTAAGCTCCAGCATACCGCTGTCGACGAGCTTCGCGAGCTCGGGGTCGATAGGCAGCTTTGCCAGCACCTTCAGACCGAACTTCTTGGCGGTGTCGTCGATGTGGCTGTCGCCGAATACGTTGATATGCCTGCCGCAGTCGGGACAGAGCGCGTAGCTCATATTCTCGACCAAGCCGATAATGGGAACGTTCATCATATTCGCCATTTTAACGGCTTTGCCGACTATCAAGGAAACGAGCTCCTGCGGGGAGGTTACGACGATGATGCCGTCCAGCGGAATGGACTGGAACACCGTAAGAGGCACGTCGCCCGTTCCGGGGGGCATATCCACGAACATATAGTCCACGTCGTCCCAGACCACGTCCGTCCAGAACTGCTTTGCCGTGCCCGCGATTATCGGTCCGCGCCAGATAACGGGGTCGGTGTCGTCGGGGAGCAACAGATTGACGGACATTACCTTAATGCCCTTTTTGGTTTTGACGGGGAAAATGGCGGTCTCGTTGCCCTGCGCCTTTTCCTTTAAGCCGAAAGCCTTCGGCACGGACGGCCCCGTGATATCCGCGTCAAGCACCGCCGTATTGAAGCCGCGGCGGTTCATAAGCACTGCCGAAAGACAGGTGACGAGAGACTTTCCCACGCCGCCCTTTCCGCTGACGACGCCTATTACCCTTTTGATGTCGGAGAGCTCGTGGGGCTTTTCGATAAGGCTCTCCTCTTTGCGCTCGGAGCAGCTTTCTCCGCAGCTGCTGCAATCGTGTGTACATTCACTCATAACAATTTTTCCTTTCAGAATATATTATTTTTTCAAGACCCCCGCGGCGGCTGCCGTGAAAGCCGATATTAAGAAGCATTTCCATTTGTTTGCCGTCGTGTACGTTTATCCGCACCGACGACGAGAGCATCTGCGCGCTCCATTTTTCGACGGCGCTGACAAGCTCGCTGCAGGCGTTTTTATCGGCATAATAATCATACACGGCGATTTCCGCTATTTCGGTATAACGCTCTTCAAACAGAGCGGTCACCTGCCTTGCGTGTATGTAACCGACGACGTTTCCCGAATGTACGGCGACAAATACAGCCTGCCCGGCGTCGGCAAGCGTGTTTTTGTAAACCGCTTCAACCCGGCTTTTCGTTATCGGCGAGCCGTAAAGACGTTCCTTCAGCTTGCGGAGCGCCGGGAAATCCGCTACGCTCGCGGGGCGAACCTTGTATTTAAACATCGCGTTCCTCTTACCCTACGATATCCGCCGCGAAGCTCCTGCCGTCGACCTTGCCGTCAACACCGAGCAGCTCGAGCACGGCGGCTCCTATATCGCCGAAGCAAGCTCTCGTGCCGAGATTTACGGGCTTTATGCCCTTGCCGTAAACCAGCACGGGGATATATTCTCTTGTGTGGTCGGTGCCGCTGTGGCACGGGTCGCAGCCGTGGTCGGCGGTGATGATAACAACGTCGTCGGGGAGCATTTTCTCCATAAAATCTCCCAGCCAGCCGTCGAACTCGTTCAGAGCGTTGGCGTAGCCGAGCGGGTCGCGGCGGTGTCCGTACTGCATATCGAAATCCACGAGATTGGTAAAGCAAAGCCCGTTGAGATCATCTCTTCTCTGCACGCGGGATGTCTCGTTCATATCATATACGTTGCCGATAACGCGGTTGAAATGCTCCACTCCCCTGCCCGCGAAGATGTCGTATATCTTGCCGATACCGACGACCTCTTTTCCCGCGCGCGAAAGGATGTCAAGCATCGTATCGCGCGGCGGAGTAAGCGAGAAATCGTGGCGGCGCGGAGTGCGCGTATACGGATGCTCGCCCTCGAACGGGCGCGCGATAACTCTTCCGACGGCGAAATCTCCCGTGAGTATTTCCCGGGCAATGCCGCAGTATTCATACAGCGTTTCCACGGGCACTACGTCCTCGTGAGCGGCGATCTGGAAAACGCTGTCCGCGGAGGTGTAGACGATGAGAGCGCCCGTTTCGACGTGCTCTTTTCCGTAATCGGCTATCACCTTGGTGCCCGAATACGGCTTATTGCAGAGGACTTTCCGACCCGTCGCTTCCTCGAATTTGTTTATTACCTCGGGCGGAAAGCCGTTCGGGAACGTCGGGAACGGCTTTTCGGAAACGCAGCCCGCTATTTCCCAGTGCCCCGTTGTGGTGTCCTTGCCCTTGGACTTCTCGGCGATGCGCATAAAAGCGCCCTCGGGGGCTTTCGCTTTTTCGCCGACGTTTACGCCGTCTATGTTGAAAAGTCCCAGCTTTCGCATATTCGGCACGTTGAGCGTTCCCGTCTCAAAGCAGGAGCGGAGAGTGTTCGCGCCCTTGTCGCCGAAATCGGCGGCGTCGGGCATCTCGCCTACGCCGAAGCTGTCGAGAACTATCAAAAATACCCGTTTCATTCTATCCCTCCCCCGCAAGAAGCTTGACCGCGGAGCTTGTTCCGATGCGCTCGCAGCCCTCGTTCAGGAACATCTCGAGGTCGGATTTGGTCTTTACGCCGCCCGCAGCCTTTATTTTCACGTCCTTGCCGATATGACGCTTGAAAAGACGTATATCCTCGATATTCGCGCCCGCCGTGCCGAAGCCCGTGGAGGTCTTGATATAATCGGCTTTCGCGTCGGTAACGCACTTGCAAAGCTCGATTTTCTCCTGCTCGGTAAGATAACAAGTCTCGATTATCACTTTCAGTATTTTGCAGCCGCAAGCAGCTTTAATATAGGCTATTTCGCGCTGTACCTCGGGGAATTTCCCGTCCTTGACCCAACCGAGGTTTATCACCATATCTATCTCATCGACACCGTTTTGTACCGCGTCGCGTGCTTCGGCGCATTTAACGGCGGTCGTGGAGTAACCGAGCGGAAAGCCTATCACTGTGCAGATGTTCAGTTCGGGAAAGTGTTTGCGCGCGAATTTCACATAGCTTGCGGGTATGCATACACTAGCCGTTTTGTACAGCAGCGCCTCCTTGCAAAGCTTGCTTATCTCCTCTTCGGTCGCCGTGGCTCGGAGAAGAGTGTGGTCGATATGCGGAAATATCTCCGAATTATCCATTATTATCACCCTTATCAAAGAATTTAAACGATTTCAGCGACAGCATACCGCTCGGCTGGAATTTCAGCTTTTTCATTCCGCAGAGCGGAGCGACGTCGGCGGTCACTGTGACAAAGCTTGTCATACTGCCCGTCGTCGGTATCTCGACAGTCGCGGCAAGCTCTCCCGTTTCAACGCAGAATATACGAAGAGTTGCGTTGGTCGCGGGATTTGACGCTGTTATCTCTATTACGCGCTCTTGGTTCAGCCTGCAATTTTCATAGCAGATGCTGCTTTGCCAATCCTTCAGCAAGGCGTATTCGTTCAATGCCTTATCCGTAAGGAACTCAACGCCCGTATACTCCCACGAGCTCGCCGCGGGGACGGCTTTCGTAACGTCGACGCCATTGTATTCCTCGGCATTGACGGTGATATCGGCTGTGCGCATAATGTCCGCCGAGGACGCACCGACCTGTATTTCGTACTGCCCGCCGAAAAGCGTAAAATCATTCTTGTTGATGTCCCACATGGCGAGCTCGTCAATGTCAAAGGACAGCGGCACGACGGCTGTTTCGCCCGCGGGGATATGCAGTCTGCGGAACGCTTTCAGCTCCTTTTTCGGCACGGCGCTCGAAAATCTCGGCGCGGAAACGTAAAGCTGCACCACCTCGTCCGAGGCGATGCTGCCGACGTTACGCAACTCGAAAACCACCTCGGCGCGCTCGCCCTTTTTGAACGCGGTTTTATTCAGCTTCAGCGCCCCGTAGCGGAACGCCGTGTACGTCAAGCCGTGACCGAACGGGAAAAGCGGCTCGCCCTCGTAATAGCGATAAGTACTTTCTGTGCGGATAAGATTATAATCCTTGATGCTGCCGAGCTCGCTTTCGGAGCTGTACCATGTCACGGGGCAGCGTCCCGCGGGGGATATTTCTCCGAACAGCGTTCTCGCGACCGCTGCGCCCGTTTCGGGTCCCGAATGAGGCGTATGGAGCACGGCGCCGAATCTGCCGTCGACCGCATACGGATAACCCGACACGAGGAATAACACGGCGTCCCCGTTTATGGAAAGTATCGCGTCGGCAAGCTCGCGCTGCCGCTTTGGAAGCTCCAGATGCTTTCTGTCAAAGCACTCGCGAGCGCCTATCATGGGGTTGTTTCCGCCGAAAAATACCGTGCTGCGCGCTTCGGTAACTATCCTGCGGACCCTGTCGACGCCCGAATCGAACAGCTCAACGTCGAACAGGGAGCCGCGCGGCGGCTTGATCTTGTCGGAAACGGCTATCTCGCCGTTTTCCGTGATGTACAGGAAGCGCTCCTGCCAGTTTTTCAGCCTGCACTCGCTGCCCATGCGCAAAAATGTGAACATTTCGTGAACATACCAGCCGTAGGGCTCGTCGGCAACGCATTTCAGCACGCCGCAGTCGCTGAGGAATTTCCCGTTATATTTCGATTTAAGCGACACCCTATCATCGCCCCACTCGTACAGCTCCAGCAGACAGCTCTCGGTGATAAGCGGCGCGTCGCATACGAACGTGCCGTCGTCGCCAACGGAGAAGTAAAAGCCGTTTTCGGCGTTGCGCAGCGCAATGACGTCGTTGCCCGTATCATAACTGAGATTTTCCCTGCCGACAAGCGCGGTTATCGCGTCGAGTATGGTCGCGTTTCTCTCGGAGTAACCCGTGTACCAGTCGCGGAAGTTCATATCCGCGTGCACCCCGACCACGGCGATACGCTCGTTCTTTTTGAGCGGCAGCGTCATTCGCTTGTTGCGCAGAAGGATTATTGCCTCCTCGGCGGCGCTTTTCGCCGTTTTTTGATATTCGCGGCAGCAGAGAAGATTTTGCGGGATATTATTGTACGGACAATCATCGTCGAATTCGCCGAGCAGAAATCTCGCCTTAAGAACGCCGAAAAGCGCGTTGTCGATATCGCTCTCGGTTATCAGACCCTCGTCGAGAGCCTTGCGCGCAGCCGTTTCCACAACGTCGCGCTCGTCTGTGATTATGTCCGCGCCGCGGTTTTTGTATACTCTCGCAATGGTCTCGGTATGCGAGCTGTCGGTCTTGTGGCGCGTAACGTTCTCGATAAAATCCCAGCCGTCGGTAACGGAAAACAGCAAGCCCCACTTTTCCCTGCACTCCGTGAGCTCGGGATTGCACATAGCCTCGACGCCGTTTATCATATTGTACGAGGTCATAACGCTCCGAGCGCCGCCATTTTTCACGGGACGCCCGAACGCTTTCAGATAGTAGTCGTGCTTGAGCGCTATGGGTATCGAGGCGTTGTCGGAGGCTCTGTCCTCCTCGTGATTGTTGGCGTAGAAGTGCTTCAGCGTGGGTATCACGCGTGCGTATTTCTCGTCGCTGCCGTACATTCCTTTAGTATATGCCGCCGCCATTTCTCCCGTGAGGAACGGATCCTCGCCGTAGCCCTCCTCGGTCCTCCCCCAGCGCGGGTCGCGCTCGAGGTCGACGGTGGGCGCCCACAAGCACAGCGACGAATGCCCCTGCTTATTGTAGATGCGCGCTTCGACTCCCGCCGTTTCGCCCATGGCGCGCATAATTTCGGTATCGAACGTTGCCGCGAGACCGAACGGCTCGGGGAAAACGGTCGTCGGCAGCTCCGTTTCCGAGCCGCTCTCTCCCTTAAAACGGCAGACCAAGCCCCTTGCGGCTTCGCTGCCGATGTTGAACGCTTTTATTCCGAGTCTTGGTATCTCCTGCTGACGGCAGGTTATCAGCGACAGCTTTTCCTCGGGAGAAAGCTCCTCCAACAACGCTTTAACGCGCTCATCAAAGGTAAGCGAGGTGTCCCGAAAACGAAATTGCGGCAAAGACATAATATCTTCCTTTCAGTTAATTACAGCTTTTTTCTTAATAAAGAGTGCGCGGGAACGACGATATCCGACGGAACGGTGAGCTTGCTCATGGCGTGGCGGGCGACGTCGATCTCCTCCATATCCGCGTTGAACATCTTCGCGGGCGCGAATTTTATCGGCTCGCGGTTCGGCGCGAGTATTTCCAGCTCGTCGGACAGCGTGAAATAGTTCCGCGTCGTTAAGTACATTGTGCCGTTTTCGCACTTGTCGACGGTCGCGACGAAATCATAATCGCGGATATAGCCGCTGTCCGTAAAATACTGCCCGCCGTTGGTTATTTCATCGGGATTTTGCGAGCCGCTGCCCTCGTTGGGATGTCCGTAGAAAAAGCCCGTGCAATAGGGGCGGTGGCTTATCTTGTTCACTTCGTCAAGCACCCACGCGGGCGGCTTTTCTCCGAGCAGGGCGCAGTCCAGAGCAACTCTGTAGGCGTTGGTGGTGAGCGCTGTGTAGTAAGCCGACTTCGCTCTCCCCTCGATTTTAAGGCTTGTCACGCCCGCGTCAAGGAGGTCGTCAAGGTGCTCTATCATACACATATCGCGCGCGTTGAGGATAAACGTTCCCTTTTCGTCCTCGAAAATCTTGTAAAACTCGTTCGGGCGCTTTTCCTCCATAAGGTAATATCCCCAGCGGCAGGGCTGAGCGCACTCGCCGCGGTTGGCGTTTCTTCCCGTGAGGTACTCGGAAATGAGGCAGCGCCCCGAAAAGCTCACGCACATCGCGCCGTGTACAAAGGTCTCTATCTCCATATCCTCGGGAATGTTCTTGCGGATAGTCCGTATGTTTCCGAGGTCGACCTCGCGAGCCAACACAACGCGACAAACTCCCATTTTGTACAGTTCGAGAGCCGTCTTGTAATTTGTGACCCCCGTCTGCGTGGACGCGTGGACGGCAAGCCGCGGGGCGTGCTCTTTTATCATTGAGATCACGCCGATATCGGCGGCGATCGCCGCGTCGACGCCGCTTTCGTCGGCGGCGCGTATAAACTCGGGAAAGCGCTCTACCTCGTCGTTCGCGGGGACGGTGTTGCAGGCGATGTAGACCTTTACGCCTCTTTCGTGCGCGGTCTGCACGGCTTTGAACAGCTCCTCCGTGCCGAAATTTTTTGCTCCCGCTCTCATGCCGAACTCCTTGCCCGCAAGGTAGACCGCGTCCGCGCCGTAATCAAGCGCCGACAGCAGACACTCCCCGTCACCCGCGGGAGCAAGCAGCTCGGCTTTCAAATCCTTACTCTCCATTTTCCTCCATATCCAGCTGCCGAACGTATTCAACGTTCTCGTCGTGACCCTCGGCGGTTCTCGCGTAGTAGAAGTCGCCCGCCTTGCTTGCCACAAAGTAGTAATATTCCGTATCGGCGGGATAAAGCGCGGCGTTAATCGCGTCAAGTCCGGGATTGCAGATAGCGCCCGCGGGCAGCCCCTCGCACTTGTAGGTGTCGTAAGCGTCAATAACAGCCTGCATCTTGGCGCTGTTAGAGGAGGTTATCTTCGGCTTGATGACCTCGTCGATATAGGTGTAGGTGGTATCGGACTGAAGCTGAGGATACGTCTCGGGGTCGTTCAGGCGGTTGTGGAATACCGACGATACCATAGCCATGCTCTCCGCGCTGTTGCCCTCCCATTGAATGAGCGAGGCGAGCCTTATCGTTTCGTCAAGGGTAAGCCCGAGCTCCTCCATACGCGCGCGCATGCTTCGGGTGATCTGGGTCTCAAAATGCTCGAACATCTTATCGGCAGCGCTCTGCGCGTACTTTTCGGTATTGAAATTGGGGTATTTTTTCATATCGTCGATGACGTAGAACTGATATGTGTCGGGGAAAATATAGCCCTCCAGCATATTAAGACGATTGGGGTCGGCGGCAATGCCCTCCTCGAAGTCGTATTTATTAAGCTTTGCCTTATAGCAAGCCTCAAAATCAACCGCGCGGCATACCAGATTTTCCTCGAGCAGCCTGCCTATCTCCGCGGCGGTAAGTCCCTCGGGTATCGCGACGTCGACCGTTTTCGTGTAGGTTTTTGCGGTTTTCAGAGTTGACAGAAGATCGTTGTAGCTCATATTCGACGAGAGCGTATAGATGCCGTCCAGAAAGCCCGACTCCTGATCGGTGAGCTTCATGTAGGTTTTCATCAGCGACGGCATATCGATAACTCCCGCCGCGTGCAGATTGTCGATGATCTCGTTAACGCCCATAGAGGAATTTATCTCGAACTCCGTCTGGCGGTTCGGCTTTGAAAGCCCCGTTATATCGCGCATAGCGCCGATGACCTTTACCGACGCCATAACGCCCAGCGCCAGCGCTCCGACCGACAGCAGCACGCCGAGAAATATCTGTCCCATTGTGCGGGTATGGTTTATCTGTTTTTTCTTGTGCTTTCTTTTGCGCTTGTGAACGGGATTTTCGGCGGGAGGATAATCATCCTCGGGCAGCCCGCCGCTCATGGAGTCCATAAGGAGCGTTTTGGACATATCGTCCGCGGAATTAAGCTCGATAAACTCCTCGCGCGGAGTGATGCCGTGATTTTCGCCGTCCGAAATCTTGGGCAGCTGTATGCTGTCCATTTCCCGAGTCATGTCGTCATAATGTTCTTCTTCAAATTCCTCGTTATTTTCAAAACGTTTTTCGTCCATTTATACGACCTCCGTCAATTGCCTGTCAAATATTGTAAAATCGGTTCTTTTATCATGCGGCTCGGCGGGAACTTCTCTTTTAAACGCCCGATAACAAATTACCACGCTTTTGCCGACAAAGCCGCTCAAAAATCTGTCGTAATATCCGCGCCCGTACCCGAGCCTGAGTCCGCTGCCGTCGGCGCAAAGCGCGGGCACGACGCAAAGCGTGCTTTCATCGGCAAGGGCGGGGCTGTCTGTCGGCGGCTCGTCTATCCCGAACCGCCCCTTTTTGAGCTCGGAAACGCTGTTTATATGATAGAATGACAGCTCCGTATCGCCGCTTACGGGCAGCGCGACGGGGATTTTCTTGTCAAGGCAGTACGCGATAACCCGCCGCGTATCGACCTCGATTTCCGTCGAAGCGTAGGTAAAGACCGAGCCCGCCTTGTCAAGCAACGGCTTCAGCTGCATAAAAATATCCTCGTCGGCAGCGTTTTTTGCCGCCTTGTCCATTGCCCTGCGCCGCTCGATAAGCTCCCGCCTGAGCGCCCGCTTTAATTCGCGCATTGTATAGCCGCGCGAACGCTGTCGGATTCCGCTTTGCCGCGAAGTACCTTTATAAGCTCCAGACCGAATTCAACAGCCATACCCGCGCCCGCGGCCGTGGTGAAAATGCCGTCCGTAACGACCTTTTTATCGGATATTTTCGCGCCCGTAAGGAATTTCTCGAAGCCCAGGAAGCAGATAGCCTCCTTGCCGTCCAGCAAGCCCTTCTTGCCGAGTATCGACGGCGCGGCGCAGATAGCGCCGATGGGGATATTGTTTTTCACGCAATAATCGATAGACGCCTGAACCACGGAATTAGCCTCTATATTCAGCGTTCCGGGCATGCCGCCGGGCAGCACTATCATCTCAAGGCGCTCGTCCAGTTCGACCTGCATATCGGTCATATCGCACAGCACGGGCACGCCGTGAGAGCTTTTCACGGCGTCGTTCTTTATACCTACCGTCACCACGTTAAGCCCCGCGCGGCGAAGCATATCAATAGGCGCTATAGCCTCCGTTTCCTCAAATCCGTCAGCCAAAAAAATGTAGATCATTGTTCATTTCCTCCAAATGTTATGATAAATTTCTCCTCCAGAAAAACGGGATGATACGATAATTTCGCTTTGCGCAGCCCCTCGGAGCCCGTATCGTCCTCGCGGTTTATATACTTGTATCCGCCGCCGAGCGACTTGACAAATTCGCGGTTTATTGCGGTATACGCGCCTTGAAACTCGCGGAGAGCCTTTTCCACATGTACCACAAAGCAGTCCTCCGACGATTTCTCGCCGAACGTGAACGCTTGCACCCCGCCGTTTACGCGCAGCACGCCGCCCGTGTAGCCGAGCTCCCCGTAATGCTTGAACGAGCACTCCACGATGCAAAGCTCCTCGCGCTTGCTTTCGGCGACCTCGGACATTTCGCACTTGTCGACGTTCTCCGCCCGCCAGCGCTCGTTCATTGCCTTACATTCGGCAATGTTTTCGGCTGTGAGCGGCTCGAAGCTCCAATCGTTCTCGTAGAAACGGTTGAGGTGATTGCGCTTGCCGTGATACTTTTTACCCGCGAGGTTCTCCAAATCCTCGGCTAGGTATACATAGTCGCTGATATCGCGGTTTAAAACGGCGCTTGCGTCGGGATACATTTCAGTTACTTTTTGTGCAATATCCTTGTTGGCGGTTATTCTCAAGGGAAATCCCCGCTTGTCGGCGTACTCCCTCAGCAGCTCAACGGCGAGCTTAACGTCTCCGTTCCCCGCGGGGAATATAAACCGCGTTCCCTTGCCGCTGCCCTGCTTGCAGAAATAAAAGCCCTCCGCAAAGCAGACCTCAATGTTGTAAACGTTCCGCCATACAAAATTGTTTCCGAACGTATATTCGCAGCCGCAGAAATTCGATTTTGCCAAAAGCTCCTGCGCCCTTTCCCTATCGGAAAGCTCTATCCTTTTAAATTCCAGCTCATCCATTACTTACCAAAACCCTCAGCATAGCACATATTTTTTCGTAAACGTCCTCTATCGGCAGCGGGATATTTCCGTTGGAGCAGTCGATTATCTGCCAGCCGCAGATATTTGCGGCATACATGGCGCTTTTGCGGCATTCCTCCAGAAAGCGAACGTTGGATTCGTGAATATCCTTTTTGCCGCCGTCGTCGAGATAACGGCTTTCCAGAAGCCGCTGGGACATCTCGATAGGCATATCCAGATATATAACCGTATCGGGCTCGGGCAGACCGAGCTTGCCGTACTCAAAATCCATAAGCCAGTCGAGGAACTGCCCGTGCTGTTCGGGCGGTATTTTCGTAAGCTGATATATGGCGTTTGAGGTGGTGTAGCGTCCCGAAAGGATAACGCCGCCGTTTTCATAGAAACCGCGCCAGTCGGTCATATAGCTTATGTATCTGTCGAGAGCGTACATTGCCGACGCCGCGTATGCCCCGTTATAGCCGTCGCAGGGGATCTTGCCTTTGAGATATTCGCCGATGAGCTTGCCGCTTGTCGACGAATAATTCGGAAAGCTGACCGCGCGGCATTTGACGCCGAGCCCGCTAAGATAGCTTTCGGCAAGCTCCAGCTGCGTTGTTTTGCCGCTGCCGTCCAATCCCTCGAACACGATTATTTTTCCTTTTCCCATGATTTTACTTCTCCCGCCTATAATTATACATATATATTGTACCACAAATTTGTAATTTAGTCAATATTTACGCAAAAATTTCCGCAAAATATCAAAAAAAACGCTTATGGGTGCTCTCCCAAAGCGTTTTCGGACTATTTGCGCCAAAGAGAGCACGCCCCTCCCGTGCGGCGAAACCCGAGCTTACGGTAAAAATCCGACAGCTCGTCGCCGCAGATAACGTATATATCGCTTCCCGAAAGCTCCGCGCAGACCGATAAAATAAGCCGCCTCGCGTTTCCTTGGCGGCGCTTTTCGGGCAAGGTCGCTATCTGCGAGAGCAGAGCCTCGCCGTTTATGTTGTGCTGTATCGCGAGGACAGAGCCGTCCAGCATACGGAATGCGGAGACCCCGTGCCGTATCCTGTGAGACATATCAAGATACCACGGCTCATATTCGATGTCAAAGGCGGTTTTCAGTATCGTGTAAACGTCGTCAAGCGGCGGCGCTTTAACCGTTCCGCAGGGAACGGCAGCGCCTTCAAAGCGCATTACATTCACCTTTTGAACGCGGCAAGGCAACAGCTTTGAAAGCGGCTCACCGACGCTCTCGGTGCAGAAGAGCTCCGAAAAACCCGAAAAAGCCAGAAACTCCGCAAGCTCCTCATAATCGCACGCTCCGCTTTCGGACAGCACAAAACTGCCGTTCAGCTCGCCGAGAAAAGCGCGTCCCGCACCGAAATCCCCGACAAAAAAGCGGCAAAAATCGTATTTTAAGCCATAGGAAAGCAGAAGCGCGCGGATCTTTTGCGCTTCGAGCCCGTATTTCGGAAGAGCGTTCAGCTCCTCGGACGACAGTGCGCGCCTTATCATAGCTCCCCGAAAACCGAAAGAAGCTTTTCGGCAAGCGCCTTGACCGCGTAAAAGTCGCTCAGCTTGATAACGCAGGACGGCGAATGCAGATATCTGCACGGCACGGAGACCGCGCAGGTGCGCACTCCTCCCGCGCTTACGTGGATAGCGCCGCTGTCGTTGCCGCCCGCGACAAGCGTCTTGGTCTGCGCGGGGATACCGTTTGCCTTGGCGGTCTCAAACGCGAGCGAGTAAAGCTCACGGTCATAAACCGTTCCCCTGTCAATATAGGACACGACAGCGCCCTTGCCAAGCTCGCAGACGCGCTTTGCGCCCGATGTTCCCGCGATGTCGCAGGCGGTGGTGGTCTCAAGAACGACGGCGATGTCGGGAGCTACCGTGAATGCGGCAGCCTTAGCGCCGCGCGTTCCGACCTCCTCCTGCACCGTAAACGCGTACCACGCGTCATACTCGGGCTCGCCGTTTATCATATCCATCATAATAAGGCAGCCCGCGCGGTCGTCGATCGCCTTGCCCTTGACAAAGCCGTCGCCGAACTCGAAGAAATCCGCATCAAAATAGGCGTAGCTGCCGAGCGGAGCAAGCTTTTCGGCTTCCCCGCGCGAGGACGCGCCTATGTCGATATACAGCTCGCCGAAATCGGGCATTTTCTTGCGTTCATCGGGAGACTGCTGATGAATGGCTTTCGTTCCGACAACTCCAAGCGCGCCGCTCTCAAGAACCAAACCTCTGCCGAGCACGGCGGCGGGATTTATTCCGCCCACTTCGCCGAAGCTCAGAAAGCCGTTCTCGCCGATGTCGGTTATCATAAAGCCGACCTCGTCCATATGCGCGGCGAACATCAGCTTATGCTTAGGCGTTTTTTTGCCCCTTTTGAAAGCGATAAGGTTCCCGAGATTATCCGTGAAAACCTCGTCCGCGCTGATTTTGGACTTGATATGCTCCCGAACGCGCTCCTCGTCTCCCGAAGCGCCGTTTAGTTGACATATCTCGCGAAGCCTCTCAACCATTTGCCTCACCTCCCGCATACGCGGCGATAAGCCTTGCCGCTGCCGAAATATCGTTTAAATTCACGGTTTCGACGGAAGTGTGCATATACCGTATCGGAAAGGACAGCGTGCAGCACTTGGAGCCTTTTCCGACAACGCCGACAGCATCCGCGTTGGTTCCCGTCGAGGACGGCATTACCTCGCAGGTGAACGGGATATTTTCGCGCTTTGCAAGCTCGCGCAGCGCGTTTGACATCCCTTTGTCAAGGCACGCCGAAAATCCTATCATAACGCCGCTTCCGAGCTCGGCAGTCTCCTTGGGGTCGCTGTCGGGAGTTCTGCCGAAGGACACGTCGACCGCGATAGCTTCATCGGGCTGAATGCGGAAAGCAGCCTGCTTTGCGCCGCGCTCGCCCGTTTCCTCCTGCGCCGAGAAACAAATTGCCAGATCATATTTCAACGACTTGCCGCTCAGCATATCCAGCGCCTGCAATATAGCGCAGACGCCCGCTCTGTCGTCGACGGCGGACGCGGAGACAACGTCGCCGCAAAGCTCTCCGAAACGCGAATTGACAGTAACTCTGTCGCCGAGGGAAATGACCTCCTCCGCCTGCGTCTTGGTCATTCCGACGTCTATCGAGATGTTGTCGATATCGGGAGCCTTGTTGTCCTTGGAAACATGCGGCGGGAGCGTCGAAACGACCCCCGAAACGTCCCTTTTGCCGTGAACGGTAACAGACTGCGCGAGATACGTTTTGATATCGGGGGAACCGCACGCGCCTACGCTTAAAAAGCCCTTATCATCAATGTAGGTCACGATCAAGCCCACCCTGTCGATATGCGCGTCAAGCAGCAGCGTTTTCGCGTTAGGCAAGCCGCTTTTCACATATCCCGTCACATTGCCGAAATCATCGACGCTCACGTCCCGCGCATAGCGCGACAAAAGCTCCGCCGCCTTTGCGGCAGCTGGAAATTCATCGCCCGAAACGCCCGTTTCGTCCGTCAATGTTTTCAAAACCGCCTTAATATCCAAATCCGTTCACTTCCTATTTAAGAAAATTGTTTCTGATATCGCCGATATTGAACTTATGCCCTTTATAATTCATCGTTTCGAGCTTGTACATAACGACCTCGCGCGGATAGCCCAGATTTGCCGCCAAAGCGTCCATGCTGCTGCAATAATCCAGTTCGTCAAGAACCGTCTCATCGGAGATCAACACGCACGCCGCGAACAGGTTAGCCTCGCGCTCGGTCTTATCGCTGCTCAGAAACAGCGTATTCTCGCGGATACCGCCGACCGACAGCTCTCGGTGCAGCATATCGTGACCCAGCTCGTGAGCGCAGACCACCTCCGCGGTCACCCCGTCAAGCTCGTCGTTTATAACGATGTAGCGGCAGCCGTTCTCGCATATATAAAACCCTTTCAGTCCGCCGAGAGCTCGCCGCCAGACCCTTGCGCCCGAATTTTCGGCGGTCTCGAAAATGTTCCGACCGCCGAATTCTTCAAGGACTTCCTCTGCCTTTTCGATAATGTGGCGCATTATTTTTTACCGTTTTTAAGCGAATCCTCGTAAATTTCGGTAAGGCAGCGCATGAGGTAGGACTTATCCTCCTCGGAAAGGGAGTTGCCCGCGAGAAGCCCGCGAGACTGCGCCAAGAACCTGGTAGCTGCGGTCGGGTCGCCGCCGCGGTCGGTTATTCTTTTAATGAAGTGTTCTTCAAGAGTAAGCTCCATATCGACGCTGTCGTCGGCAAGGAACTCGGGCGTTACGTCAAGCTCCTTGGCGATCCTCTCCAGCACGTTCTTTCTCGGCTTGCGGGTATCGCTCATATAGTACGCGAACGCACGGTATGTAATACCGACGCTCTCCGCGAAATCAACTCTTCTGATGCGCTTTCTGTTGAGCAGGATATCAAGCTTTTCATACATTTTCATAAAATAAAACCTCCTAAAATATGCCCGTTCTTCCAATTTGCGGACATTCATAGTTATATTATAACAGTGAACACGAATTTTGTCAAGTACTCCTTGAAAAAATATTTTATTCATATTCTTGAATAATATCACACATGTTTTAAACAAAAATCAAGGAAATATTTATAAAAACTTTTATAAATCGGAATATTATTCAAAATTGCGAATAATAAGGCTTGACATTTTTTTTAATCGGAGTATAATGACTATTGTAAATATTTTTTCCAAAAAGGAGACGTTTATTATGGCACAGGAAATCAAAAAGGTTATTTTGGCATATTCGGGCGGACTTGACACGTCAATCATCATTCCGTGGCTGAAAGAGACATACGAGGGCTGCGAGGTCATCTGCGTCGCGGGCAACGTGGGTCAGGACGCGGAGCTTGAGGGGCTTGAGGAGAGAGCCAAGAAAACGGGCGCGTCCAAGCTGTACATCGAGGACATTCAGGACGAGTTTGTAAACGATTTCGTGTTCCCGACGCTGAAAGCGGGAGCAAAGTACGAGGGCTATCTGCTCGGCACGTCCTTCGCGCGTCCTCCCATCGCGAAGAGACTTGTCGAGATCGCGAAAAAGGAGAACGCGGACGCTATCTGCCACGGCTGCACGGGCAAGGGCAACGATCAGGTGCGCTTTGAGCTGACGATAAAGGCGCTCGCTCCCGAGCTGAAGATAATCGCGCCGTGGAGAATTTGGGATATCAAGTCGCGCGATCAGGAGATAGACTACGCGGAGGCGCACAACGTACCTATTAAGATAAACCGCGAGACTAACTATTCCAAGGATATGAACCTGTGGCATCTTTCGCACGAGGGTCTCGACCTTGAGGATCCCGCTAACGAGCCGCAGTACAACAAGCTGGGCTTCCTTGAGTTGGGCGTGTCTCCCGAGCAGGCTCCCGACAAGCCCACCTACATCACCATTCACTTTGAAAAGGGCATTCCCACAGCGCTGAACGGCGAGAAAATGGACGGAGTTAAGCTTATCAAGACGCTCAACAAGCTCGGCGGCGAGAACGGCATCGGTTTGTTCGACGTTGTTGAGAACCGCCTTGTCGGCATGAAATCGCGCGGCGTTTACGAGACCCCCGGCGGAACTATTCTGTATCACGCGCATGAGGTTCTGGAGACTATCTGCCTTGACAAGGAAACGCAGCACTACAAGGCGGGTCTGGCGCAGAAGTACGCGGATATCGTGTACAACGGTCAATGGTACACTCCCCTGCGCGAGGCTATGGACGCTTTCGTTGACAAAACGCAGGAGACCTGCACGGGCGACGTTAAGCTGAAGCTCTACAAGGGCAACATAATCAACGCGGGAGTTACTTCTCCGTACACGCTGTACAGCGAGGACTTTGCGTCGTTCGGCGAGGACGACGTTTACGACCAGAAGGACAGCGCGGGCTTTATCAACCTGTTCGGGCTGCCTATCAAGGTCAAGGCTATGCTTGATGCCGAGAGAAACAAGTAATATTTGATAATATCGTATTTCAAAGCGGGAAACGGCTTTCCCGCTTTGATACATTTATGTTTGAAAGGCGTCGTTATGGAATTTGACGTAACCGTGGCTCTGCTCCTTAGCGCGGCGTTTACATCGGCATACGTTTTTATGCTGCTTAGGAACATTTTTCCTTTTATAAAGCAGGCTCATCGAATAAGTTTACTTAAAGAGCGTTCCGATATGATAACTGCAAGTGCGGAAATTATCGGCATTGAAGAGCGCAGCATTATCGGATTGAAAAACGACCGCTGCGTGTTGTATATAATGCGTATCCGTGTCGAAAACGCAGGGTGGTCGGAAAATTCAGCGCTTTTCTTCGTAAAAAAACCAACGGAGCGAACAGGGGAAAAAATCACGGTTTTGTACAGCCGCGATGACTCGTCGGAGATAACTACTCCCAACGGGCACGAAACTTCGGGAGCACCGACAATGTTTGCGAGACTTGCGTTAAGCGTTCTTATCGCGTTCGGGATAATATTCCCCGTGTTTTACTGTTTCTGCAAATTCGGATTGCCGGATGATTAGCTGATCGGAGGTCGTTATGCCGACTATTGTGAGATTTATCCTCATTATGTTGGGTTTAATACTGCTGATAAATCTTTGGAGTGTGCTGCGTAGGCTTATCCCTATCATGAAGCGCGACCGCGAGGCTCGGCGCGTCCGTGAAAAGCTCGGCGTGATAAGCGTTGAGGCGGAGGTCGTGATGATAGATTCGGAAAAGCTGAACGACCTCGATACGCAGTTCAGCGTGCAGCTCCGCTACGAGTTGGACGGTGTAACATATTACAAGGATATAGTGCTGCTCAATCGGCACAGTCTGCGCGTCGGGCAGAAATTCAATCTGCTGTGCGACGAGGACGACCCCGAAAACGCGACCCTGCAGAACGGCGCGGAAACGGACTCTACGGGCAATCTTATCTTCAATTTCTGGCTGGACATAGTGTTGCTTATTATCGACGCGGCGTCCAACGTGATCGATGTAATACTGGAAACGCAGTCATTATCCTAATGATTATGATAAAAACGGAGGTTTTTTGATATGGCAATGATGTGGGCGGGGAGATTTTCCAAGGAGGTCGACAGCAAGGTAAACGCTTTCAACTCCTCGATAGCGTTCGACGCGAGAATGTACAGGCAGGATATAGCGGGCAGCATAGCTCACGCGACCATGCTCGGAGAACGGGGCATAATAAGCATGAGCGACAGTCTGGAGCTTATCGGCGGCTTGAAAGAAATTCTCGCGGATATCGAGAGCGGCAAGCTGGAATTTGACCCGAATGCCGAGGACATTCATATGTTTATCGAGGCGGAGCTTACCAAGCGGCTCGGCGATGTCGGAAAGCGCCTGCATACGTCGCGCTCGCGAAACGATCAGGTCGCGCTTGATATACGGCTGTATCTCCGCGACGAGATCGCCGAGATAAAAAAGCTTATCAAGCAGCTTATCGAAACGCTCTGCAAGCTCGCCGCCGAGCACGCCGACACCATTATGCCGGGGTATACTCACCTGCAAAGAGCGCAGCCCATTACGTTCGGTCATCATCTGATGGCTTACGCGCAAATGCTGCTGCGCGATATCGACAGGCTGAACGATACCGAAAAGCGCATGAACGTCTGCCCTCTCGGGAGCTGCGCCCTCGCGGGAACGACCTACGATATCGACCGCGAGCGCACCTCTTCCCTGCTCGGGATGAAAAATCCCATGGCGAACTCGCTGGACGGCGTTTCCGACCGCGATTTCTGCATAGAGCTTGCGAGCGCGCTGTCAATATGTATGGTTCATCTGTCGCGCTTTTCCGAGGAAATAATTATGTGGTGCTCGTGGGAGTTCAAGTTCATCGAGCTTGACGACGCGTTCTCCACAGGCTCGTCGATAATGCCGCAGAAGAAAAACCCCGACGTGACCGAGCTTATCCGCGGAAAGACCGCGCGCGTCATCGGCGACAATATGACGCTGCTCACCATGATGAAGGGCTTGCCGCTCGCGTATAATAAGGATATGCAGGAGGACAAGGAGGCTATTTTCGACGCTGTTGACAATATCAAGCTCTGCCTTGTGACGTTTATCCCGATGCTTGAAACCATGCGCGTTCTCAAGGACAATATGAGAGCGGCGGCGGCAAAGGGCTTTATCAACGCCACGGACTGCGCGGATTACCTCGTCAAGAAAGGTATGCCGTTTCGCACGGCGTATAAGATAACGGGCGGGCTGGTCGCGCTGTGCATTTCCAAAAACACCACGCTTGAGGAGCTGCCTATCGAGGATTACAAGCAGCAGAGCGAGCTTTTCGACAACGACGTATACGCGGCGATAAGCCTCGATACCTGCGTTAAGGAGCGCAACTCCTTTGGCGGACCCTCCCCCGAGAGCGTTCTCGGGCAGGTAAAATTTGTCAGAAGCTGTCTTGAGGGGCTGTAAATATGGAAAAATATATTTATATGTACGGACAGGTAATGTCCACGGAGGCTTTTTTGCTTAAAGGCGAATTTCCCGAAGCTGACGGATATTGTGAAATAAAAGAGAAATATCATCACGTCGGCGGCGAAACCGGAACAGCCGCGGCGGTTCTGGCGTCTCTCGGCTGTAATGTAAAGCTCGGCGGCAGCCATATCGGCAACACGAACCGAAATATCATACGCGGCTATTTTGCCGATAAGCAAGCCGATCTGTCGGAGCTTGCCGACGAGAATTTCGACGGCATCGTCGACTATGTTCTTATAGACAAGACCACGCGGACTTGTTTCGGCGAGTGGGAAAAGCATTTCGGACGGGAAAAGCCGTTCTATGAGCCGCCGTGCGAAGAGTCAATAAAAAACGCGGAATGCTGCGGCATAGACCCGTTTTTCCATGCCGAAATATCCGCGGAGCTTTGCCGAAAATACAACAAACCATACGCGACCATCGACTGCGCTTATGACAGCGATATCCACAAATACTGCGCCGTAAACGCCGTATCGCATCAGCATTTGGAGAGCCGATACCCGGACAAGAGCTTTGACGAGCTTTTCAAGCTCTACACCGACGGCACGGACGGGCTCGTGATATTCACAATGGGCGAAAAAGAGCTTATGTACGGACGAAAAGGACAGCTGCCCAAACGCTTTATGCCGTATCCCGTGGACGTTGTTTCAACGCTCGGCGCGGGCGACAGCTTTAAAGCGGGCGTTATCTATGCGCTGTTCAACAAAATGAGCGACGACGATACCGTAAAATTCGCGAGCGCGGTCGCGGGCATCGCCTGCACAAAATTTCCCATTCCGCTGAACCCTCCGACATTATCAGAGGTGAAAGCGCTTACAGAAACGAGGAACGACAAATGACAAAGATATATATTGACGGACAAGAGGGCACCACGGGGCTTAAAATTCTCGAGCGTTTCAAGGGCAGAAACGACATCGAGCTGCTTCGGATAGACGAGGACAAGCGCAAGGATAATGTCGAGCGCAAAAGGCTGATAAACTCCTCGGATTTTACGTTCCTTTGTCTGCCCGACGCTGCGGCGAGAGAGGCTGCCGCAATGGCTGACGAGCGTGTCCGCGTGATCGACGCGTCCACCGCTCACAGAACCGACCACGCTTGGGCATACGGCTTCCCCGAACTCGGCGCGGATTTCCGCGAAAAGATAGCCAAAAGCAGCCGCGTTGCCGTTCCGGGGTGCTACGCGAGCGGCTTCGCGTCTATGGCATATCCGCTTGTAAAGCTCGGCATTATGCCCGCGGATTATCCCGTGTCGGCTCACGCGGTATCGGGCTACAGCGGCGCGGGAAAAAAGGCTATCGCGGTATACGAGAGCGCCGACCGTCCCGCCGATTTCGACAGTCCGCGGCAGTACGCGCTCACGCAGCAGCACAAGCATCTCCCCGAAATGCAGAAGATATGCGGGCTCGACTACGCTCCCGCGTTCAATCCGCTTATCTGCGGCTTTTTCAGCGGAATGGCAGTCTCCCTGCCGCTGCACACGCGGCTGCTGACGAAAAAGTATACAGCCGACGATATTCGCAAGGCGCTTGCCGAGTATTACGCAAATTCGTTTTTCGTTAAGGTAATGCCCGAGGGCGAACCCGAGGACGGCTTTATCGGCTCGAATAATCTGAGCGGCACGAACTTTATGGAAATATTTGTAAACGGCAATGACGAGCGGCTCATAATCTGCTCGCGGCTGGACAACTTAGGCAAGGGCGCAAGCGGCGCGGCGGTGCAGTGCCTTAACATTATGATGGGCATTGACGAAAAAACGGGATTGATTTGAGGTATTTATTATGGTAAAATTTGAGAATTATGAATTTGTCGAGGGCGGCGTTTGCGCCGCGGAGGGCTTTACCGCGGGCGGCGTTATCGCGGGGATAAAGGCGGGCAATACAACCAAGCGCGATCTCGCGATGATATACTGCTCGGAAAGGTGCAGAACTGCAGCGCTGTTCACGTCAAATAAGGTCAAGGGCGCGCCGATAATCGTCTCCAAGGAGCATTTAAACGACGGCTATGCGCAGGCGGTCATCGTGAACAGCGGCAACGCGAACACCTGCAATCCCGACGGCATCGAGATCGCCGAGGAAATGTGCGAACTTACCGCGCAGGCGCTCGGCATCAATGCGGACGACGTGCTTGTCGGTTCCACGGGCGTTATCGGGCAGAAGCTCGACATCGAGCCTATCCGCGCTAAGATACCCGAGCTTGCCGAAGCTCTGTCCGACAAAAACAGCGGCGACGCCGTGGAGGCTATAATGACGACCGACACGCGCAAAAAGGAGGTCGCCGTGGAGTTTGAGCTTGACGGCAAAAAGTGTCACGTCGGCGGCATCTCCAAGGGCAGCGGCATGATAAATCCGAATATGGCGACAATGCTCGCGTTTATCACAACGGACGCCGCTATCGCGGGAGAACTGCTTGAAAAGGCGCTCCGCAAGGTAAATTACCTCACCTACAATATGGTGAGCGTGGACGGCGACACTTCAACAAACGACACGCTGATACTGATGTCCTCGGGGCTCGCGAAGAATGCCGAGATAATCTGCGAGGACAAGAATTACGAGATATTCGAGAACGCGCTTTACGCGGTCATGATGAACCTCGCGCGTGAGACGGCACGCGACGGAGAGGGCGCGACAAAGCTCATAGAGTGCGTCGTAAACGGCGCTCCCGGCGAAAAAGCGGCACGCGCGGCGGCAAAATCGGTCATTTCGTCAAATCTCGTCAAGGCGGCGCTGTTCGCGGCGGACGCAAACTGGGGCAGGATCCTCTGCGCGCTCGGCTACGCGGACGCGGATTTCGATATAGAAAACGTCTCCGTTGAGCTCGCGAGCGTTAAAGGCAAGCTCACGGTCTGCGCGGACGGCGTCGGCATCGCGTTCTCGGAGGAAACGGCGGCGGAAATACTCTCGGAGGATGAGATAAAGATACTGGTCGACCTGCACGACGGCGAGTACAGCGCGGTCGCGTGGGGCTGCGATCTGACGTTCGATTACGTCAAGATAAACGCGGAATATCGGACATAAGGAGAACGTTATGTGCAAATTACCGAAGCACTTAGAAAAAATACTGCGCGTGAGCGAACACGATAAAACAACCATGAGCGGACGGATAGTCTGCGAATGCGGGTGCGAAAAATTCGGCGTAAAGTATTTCGGCGAGGAAATGAACGAGGACGGCGAAGAATATCCCGTATTGACTGCTGCCGAATTCGACGAAAAAACCGCGCTTGCCGTAAAAGCGGTGTGTGCGGAATGCGGCATGGAACGGCTGCTGTTCGATTTTGCCAAGCACGGCTACGACGGGCTTATCTGCGGCGACGGCATCAGCGTTCCCGATACGGAACTCAAAACGTTTACGGACGGCGACGAGGACGATTTCAAGATAGAGATGACCGTTGAGTTTGACGACGAAGGGCAGTTTCTTGAAGAGATAGTCAACGACCCGCCCGAAGGCATGAGCTTCACGCCCGACGACCGCTCGGATATATGGAGTTGGGCGGTCATCGAGCTGACGGGAGCAAAATCGGGCAAAAAAATAAAACTTGTCGATGAAGAATTGGCATAAATGAGGTAAAGATATGCAGATAGATTATGATGTAAGAGCAAACGTGATGATAGAGGCTCTGCCCTATCTCCAGAAGTACAACGACAAGGTCGTGGTGGTGAAATACGGCGGCAATGCGATGACCAACGACAAGCTCAAGCACGCCGTTATGGAGGACATCGTTATGCTGTCGACCGTCGGGATAAAGGTCGTGCTGGTGCACGGCGGCGGTCCCGAGATAAACGATATGCTCAAGCGCGTCGGCAAGGAGAGCAAATTCGTGAACGGTCTGCGCTACACCGACGAGGAGACCGTCGACATAGTGCAGATGGTGCTCGCGGGCAAGGTCAACAAGGACTTGGTCTCCATGCTGGAAAGCCACGGCGGCGCGGCTATCGGGCTTTGCGGTCTGGACGGAAATCTTATCGAGGCGGAGCAGCTCGACCCCGAGCTCGGGCTTGTCGGCGAAATAACCGAAGTCAACCCCAAGATCATACGGAACGCGCTTGACAACGGCTATATCCCCGTTGTCTCCACGATAGGGCGCGGCAAGGACGGCACGGTCTACAACATAAACGCCGACACGGCGGCAGCGCGTATCGCCGCGGAAATGGGCGCGCCCTCGCTGATACTGCTGACCGACATCAAGGGCTTGCTTGAGGACAAGGACGACGAAAACACTCTTATCCGCACCGTAGGCGTAAGCGAGGTGCCGTTCCTTAAAAAGCAGGGCATCATCACGGGCGGCATGATACCGAAGATAGACTGCTGCGTTGAGGCGGTGCGCCGCGGTGTAAAGCAAGCGAACATCATTGACGGACGTATCCCGCACTCTATTTTGATAGAGCTGCTGACCGATCTGGGCGCGGGTACTATGATCATTGCGTGAGGTGAACATTATGGGAACGATTGAAAACTTCAACAAATATGTAATGCACTCCTACGGCAGATACGACCTCGTTTTAGACAAGGGCGAGGGTCGCCGCGCCGAGGACGAAAACGGCAAGGAATACATAGATTTCGGCTCGGGCATCGGCACAAATTCGCTCGGCTACTGCAACGAGGATTGGGTGAACACCGTCTGCGAGCAGGCGCATAAGCTTCAGCACACTTCAAACTATTACTACACGAAAGTGCAGGCGGATTTCGCGAAAACGCTCTGCGAAACGGCGGGCTATACCGATATGTTTTTCGGGAACTCGGGCGCGGAGGCTAACGAATGTGCTATCAAAATCGCGCGCAAATACAGCTTTGACAAATACGGCAAAGGACGGCATAACATTATAACTCTGGTGAACTCCTTCCATGGCAGAACGCTCTGCACGCTCTCCGCGACGGGTCAAGACGTTTTCCACAACTACTTCTTCCCTTTCGTTGAGGGCTTTATCAACGTCGAAGCGAACAATATCGAGGACTTGCGCGCTAAGCTCGACGACACGGTCTGCGCGGTGATGTTCGAGTATATTCAGGGCGAGGGCGGCGTAATGCCGCTGGAGCGGGCGTTCGTCGACGAGATTTTCAAGCTCTGCGCCGAAAAGGACGTGCTAACGATAGCCGACGAGGTGCAGACGGGCGTCGGCAGAACGGGAAAATTCCTCGCGGGAGACAATTTCGGCCGCAAAGCGGATTTGACGACGCTTGCCAAGGGACTTGCGGGCGGCGTTCCTATCGGCGTGTGTCTGTCGGGAGATAAGTGCGCGAACGTGCTCACTCCGGGAACGCACGGCTCGACGTTCGGCGGCAACCCAATATGCTGTGCGGGCGGGCTTGCCGTTCTGAACAAGGTGAACTCCGAGGGCTTCCTCGGCGAAGTCGCCGCTAAGGGCGCGTATATCCGCGAAAAGCTGCTGAAGATACCCGAGGTGAGCGCCGTTTCGGGAATGGGCTTGATGATCGGCATCGAGCTGAAAACCAAATCCGCAGCGGACGTTGTAAAGGCAGCGTTGGATAAAGGCTTGCTGCTGCTGACCGCCAAGACGAAGGTGCGCCTGCTGCCGCCGCTTACTATCACATATGAGGAGATAGACAAGGGGCTTGCAATTCTGGCGGAGCTGCTGAAATGAACAAGTGGTACGACGAGGAATACGGCTTTACGATAGAGGTCGTCGCCGTATCTCACGACAACAGAACCGAGAACCACTGCCGCAACGGCGACGAAACGGGCACGGCTGCGTCAAGGATTTCGTTTGCACCGACGGAGCGGTAACGTTCAGGCTGACCGCCGAAAAGCTTGGCGGCGAAAATTTCCACACGGGCGGCTATTACAAGGATTGACCGAAAGGAGCGGGCAATGGCAAAGGTGATAATGACCTGCGGCAGGATATGCAGCGGCAAAAGCACTTACGCGGAGCGTCTGCGCCGCGAAAATAAAGCCGTTCTGCTCTCGATAGACGAGATAATGCTCGCGATGTTCGGGCAGCATGTCGGCGAAATGCACGACGAGTACGTTGCGCGGACGGAAAAATACCTGTTCGGCAAATCGCTGGAAATTATTGACAGCGGAATAAACGTCGTTCTCGATTGGGGCGTGTGGACAAAAGCCGAGCGCACCGAGGCTCGGGAGTTCTACCGTTCGCGCGGGATCGACTACGAGCTGCACTACATCGACGTTTCGGACGAGGTGTGGCGGGAGCGCATTGCCAAGCGGAATAATGCAATCACCGAAGGAAAAATCAACGCGTATTACGTCGACGAAAATCTGGCGCGGAAATTCGGGGAGATTTTCGAGCCGCCGTCCGACGAGGAGATCAACGTGAGGATAAACAAGGAGGAGAATATCACGGATTTTAAGGAGGATTTGAAAAACGAACTGGTCAAAGCCGCGGGAAGCGCGTTCCAGGATCTTTTCCAAAACGGTGAGCATTACTATTACGTAACGCTCGCGACCGACGGCGCGGCGAACTGCCCGTATATCTCGGCGTGGTCGCGGGAGGCGTTCGAGCGCGAATTGGCGGAGGACGACGAGGCGGAGGACGTCAAATGGTCGGACGCGGATTCCCCCTACTGCGAGTGGAAGCAGGAGTGCTTCACCGAAGTCGAAAAGCTGCTCAACGCAAGGGCGGCGCTCCGGGAGAACGAGGAGGAATGCGAACTGCGGTTCTCGGCGATGGAGCAGGCGATGAAGCAGCTGGACGCGGAGGGGCTGTTCTCGAAAAATCAGCCGCGCAGCGAGGTAATGGTGCTGGTGGAGGTCGTTCCGCCGGACTATACCAACACCGAGCGCGCTTATCGGCTCAACGACAGCAATACGGAGATATTCCGGGAATGGCTGGAGGAAGCCGCCGAAGAAGAGGACGACGTGAGGATAAACAAGGAGGAGCAATAATGGAATTCATAAAATCGACCGATATCAAAGCGCTGTCAAATCCCGGAGTGGTCTCGCGGCAGCTTTTAAATCCCGATAACTCGGAGAGCACGCGCGTTACGATAACCGAGGTACACCTCGAACCGGGAGCGAGCCAGCCGCGCCATATCCACGAAAGCTCCGAGCAGATATGGTACGCGCTGCAAGGAACGGGAAAGCTGCTGCTCGACAACGACGCCGAAAAGCCCTTCGCGGCGGGCGACGTCGTTCGTTTCGCCGACAAGGACGTTCACGGTCTGCTCAACGACGGAGACGGGGAGTTCGTTTATGTTTCGGTAACAGCGCCGCCCATTCACTTCGGCTACGCGTACCGAAAGGAAAGCTGATATGAACATAAGAAAAATGACGCTCTCCGACTACGACAAGGTTTACGCGCTGTGGCTCTCCTGCAAGGGCATGGGACTGAACGACCTCGACGATTCGCGCGAGGGCATAAAGCGCTTTCTGGAGCGCAATCCCGAGACCTGCTTTGCCGCGGAGGACGGCGGAGAGGTCGTCGGCGTGATAATCGCGGGAAACGACGGGCGGCGCGGATATATTTATCACACTGCCGTAAGCCCCGACCGCCGCAGAAATGGCGTCGCAAGGGCGCTTGTAAACGCCGCGCTTGAGGCGCTCCAAAATCTGGGAATAAACAAGACCGCGCTGGTGGTATTCGAGCGCAACGCCGACGGAAACGCGTTCTGGGAAAGTATGGGCTTTACCGCCCGCGGAGACTTGGTTTACAGAAACAAGGCATTAACGGAAATGATAAGAATAGACACCTGATTTCCGTTTATATAGCATATTGAAAGGAAAATTTGAAATGAAGCATTTACTGAAGCTGCTTGATCTCGGCACCGATGAGATCGTAGACATTCTGAACCTTGCCGATCAGCTCAAATACGAGCAGAAGCACGGTATTCCCCACAACATCTTAAAGGGAATGACGCTCGGAATGATTTTCCAGAAAGCGTCCACGAGAACGCGCGTTTCGTTTGAAACGGGTATGTATCAGCTCGGCGGTCAGGCGCTGTTCCTGTCGTCGAAGGAGCTCCAGATAGGGCGCGGCGAGCCCGTTCAGGACACCGCGCGCGTGCTGTCTCGCTACCTCAACGGCATTATGATACGCACGTTCGAGCAGTCCGAGGTCGAGAACCTCGCCGAATACGGCAGCATACCGATAATCAACGGCTTGACGGATTTCTGTCACCCCTGTCAGGTGCTCGCCGACCTGCAGACTATCCGCGAGTATAAAAATAAGCTCGACGGGCTGAAATTCTGCTATATCGGCGACGGCAACAATATGGCGAATTCCCTCACCGTCGGCTGTCTCAAGGTCGGCATGAGCGTTTCGCTCGCCTGCCCCGAGGGCTATCACCCCGACCCGCAGGTGCTTGAATTTGCCAAGGCATACGATAATTTCAAGCTCGTTGCCGACCCCAAAGAGGCTGCCGCCGACGCGGACGTTCTGTACACCGACGTGTGGGCTTCCATGGGTCAGGAGGGCGAAGCGGAAAAGCGCAAGATTGCGTTCAAGGGTTATCAGATCAATGACGATATAATGAGCGTTGCCAAGTCCGACGCTATGGTGCTGCACTGCCTGCCCGCTCACCGCGAGGAGGAGATCACCGCAAAGGTATTCGAGCAGCACGCCGCGGATATATTCGACGAAGCTGAAAACCGTCTGCACGCGCAGAAAGCGGTCATGGTTCGCCTTATGGCTCCCGAGAAGTAACAAAAACATATCCGACCGCGAAAAAGCGGTCGGATTTTTTATTTCTGC
Source organism: Lachnospiraceae bacterium (assembly GCA_023664705.1). Taxonomy (GTDB): domain Bacteria; phylum Bacillota; class Clostridia; order Oscillospirales; family Ruminococcaceae; genus CAG-115. The sequence continues at coordinate 42,619 of JAMPFE010000002.1, forward strand.
CCTAAAGCAAATTCAAGCAAAAAGATTTAATAAAAGTAATATCAGCCGAACATCTTTGCCATTGTCATTTCCAAGTCGGAATTGCCCGTAATGCCTTTGATATCCTCGGGACGCGGCGAATGAAAACCGAATTCGTCGTAATAAAGCTTTATCGAAACGACCGCATAGCGCTCCCCGTCAAATCCCATCAGTATAACGGGATAATAGAACATATTCCGTTCCTCGTCAAATCGTTCGTCGCTTATCGCCGTGTCAATGATATAGTTTGACCTTTGGGCAGCGGCGAGCCCGTTATAAACCGCTTTGTAATCGGAGACCGCAAAACGCAACGCGACCAAATGCCCCATATTGTCAACGGATTCCTCAGAGTACGGGTCGATGGTCTTTTTGCGGGAAAAGCCTTCGATAACATTGATATCGAAGTTACCGCCGTCGACAAGATACAGCAAATTTAAATACGCGCATATCTCTCGCAGGTCGGTCGGCGAATTTTCCTCGGAAAAGATGACGGAATAGTTTTCGTAATTGGTTTTTTCCGGGTCGACGTCATACAGGATAGTGGGGTGTATGGGGATCTGAACATCGCCTATGCTCAACGGATTGCTGTTGCCGTTCCCGGGATATATCCTTATCTGATAAGGAGAACCGTCGGCGAGCGTAAATTCGAGGTTAAAATACAGTTCTCGTGTGACGCCATGACTGCCATGGTGATTATGATAAGAGCAGTGAACCTCTCCGACTCGCGGCTCGTATTTCTCGACTTTTTCGTAGGCAGAACGCAGCTTTTCAAGATAAAAGTCTCTGTATGCGTCATCACAGCGCTCCGTGTATTCCTCCGCGCGCCCCTCGGCAATCATTTCCGCAAACTGTTTTGCCTTGCTCTTATAGATAATATCCTCGAAATCCGTGCCGCCGTTGAAGTGAAATATCTGATTTACCGTAAGATACCCGACGGGTATCAAAACGGCAAGCAGCACGACCCCCAGCGCGATAAGCACGGCAATCCTCCCGCGGAGTCTGCGCTTTACCTTTGCAAAGGGCTTGATTCCGTTCGGGTCGGCTTTGGGTATATCCGCTTTTGGCAGCTCTTCAAGCAGCTCTTTGCAGGCGGCGCAGGTCTTGATATGCTCCTCGACGAGCGCGGCGCTTTCGCCGCTGCATAATTTCTCGTCATAAAGCGGGATAAGATCCCTTATAATTTCACATTTCATATAAACTCCTCCTCTTCAAGCAACTGCGCGAGTTTTTCGCGCGCGCGGAAGAAACTCACCCGCGCCCAATTCTCGCTTTTGCCGAACACTTCCCCTATCTCCGAAAAAATCAGCTCCCCGTAAAAGCGCAGCATAAAGATCTCGCGAAACGGCTCATCGAGCTTATGTACCAGTTTCAGTATCTCCACAGCCGACATATTTGAAAGCGCTTTCGCTTCGGGATCGGCGCTTTCGCGGACGACGTTTTCATTGAGGGGAACGTTCTTGTTATCTGCTTTTTTGAGGTGATTGAAATAATCGTTTCTCGCTATCGTACACAGCCACGTTTTGACGGAACAGTCGCCCGAGAAGCTGCCTATATTGTCGATGGCTTTCAGCATAGTGTTTTGCAGAATATCCTCCGCGAGCGTTTCATCGCGGCACAGCGACAGGATATAGCGGTAAACTCCGTCGGCGTACAGCCTGTATATTTCGTCAAAGTCCTCGTTCATTTTCATCACCTCTATACTGTTAGACAATCGGGCGCTCGAAAACGTTACAATGTTATCAAAAAAATAAAAATCCGTTGTCGATTGAGAAATTCGCCAACGGAAAAAATAACGAAAAGTATTGCTGCAAAGCGATCACAAAGGTTCTTCCGAATTTGCCGGAACGCAAGATAAGTTAAGGTGCAAAACTCAAAGATTTGGACCGAAATGTGAGCGATAAACGGCTTTTTTATACGAAACAGTGAAAAAGCTCGTTCTTATTTTTGCCCGTAATATGCGTTTTCGCCGTGCTTTCGGAGATAATGCTTATCAAGCAGCTCCCTCTGCATGGGGCGTATCTGCGGGTTAATGCTCATCGCGTGGTAGTTCATAAAAGCCGCCTCCTCGAGAACGACCGCGTTGTGAACAGCTTCGGCAGCCGTTTTCCCCCACGTGAACGGTCCGTGGCTCTTGACAAGCACGGCGGGGACAGTCAGCGGGTCGACGCCCTTGAACGCCTCGATTATGACCGTGCCCGTTTCCTTTTCATACTCGCCGTTTATCTCATCGGGAGTCATTGCCCTTGTGCAGGGTATTTCGCCGTAAAAGTAATCGGCGTGCGTAGTTCCGAGGGGTTCAATTCCCCTGCCCGCCTGCGCGAACGAGGTCGCCCAGCGGCTGTGCGTATGGACGATGCCGCCGACGCCCTCAAACGCCCTGTACAACGCGAGATGCGTCGGCGTGTCGCTTGACGGCTTGCAGCGCCCCTCGACGACCTCGCCCGTTTCAAGGCTCACCGCGACCATATCCTCCGCCGTCATGCTGTCGTACTCAACGCCCGACGGCTTTATTATCATAACGCCGCTTTCCCTGTCGACAGCGGAAACATTGCCCCATGTAAACGTTACCAAGCCGTATTTCGGCAACAAAAGGTTTGCTTCGAGCACCTCTTTTTTTAACTTTTCAAGCATTTTTCAAACTCCTTTCCGCGTCAAGACCGCCCAGATACCGCTTCATATATTCCGCGAAGCCGCGCGTCCCCTTTTCGTTCGGCAGCACGGTGTGCTTGCCCATATCCGCGAAAACCGCGCTGTCAAGCCACTCGGCAAGGCTTTTTCCCTTGCCGTTGACGGAATACGCCGCCAGCAGCGCCATACCCCACGCGCCGCCCTCGCCCGCCGTTTTCATTACCGAAACGGGCGTGTTAAGCGCGTCGGACAAAAGCTGCTGCGCCGCGCCCTCTACCTTGAACAGCCCGCCGTGCCCCGTGAACGTCTCGGCAGCGACCCTCTCGTTCTTAAACAGCTTATCCATTCCGCAGCTCAGCGCCGCAAACGCCGAATACATCTCCGCGCGCATAAAATTCGCCAAAGTCATTTTGCTGTCGGGAGCGCGGAAATACATCGGTCTGCCGTCCTCGACCCCGATAACGGGCTCTCCCGAAAGGCAGTTATACGCAACTACTCCGCCGCAGTCGCTGTCACCGCCGAGCGCCTTTTTATAGAGCCTTTCGTACAGCTCCGACTTGTCGGCAGCGATACCGAACAGCTCCGCGAACTCCCCGAAAACGCCGACCCAAGCGTCAAGCTCGGAGCAGCAGTTGTTGCAGTGCACCATCGCGACGGGAGCGCCGTCTGGCGTTGTCACAACGTCTATCTCGGGATAAACGCCGCCAAGCTGCTTTTCCAGCACCAGCATTGAAAATATCGACGTTCCCGCGGAAATATTGCCCGTTTTCGGCAAAACCGCGTTGGTAGCGACCATTCCCGTGCCCGCGTCGCCCTCGGGAGGGCAGAACGGCGCTCCGTGCTTCAGATCGCCGTCGGGGTCAAGGAATTTCGCGCCCTCCTCGGTGAGAGCGCCGCACCTCTCCCCTGCCGTCATAACCCGCGGAAAAACCTCCGAGGTCTTAAATATCATACCCTTTTCGCGCAGCGCATTGTCAAACTTTTCGAGCATTGCCGCGTCGTAACCGCCGCCGCTTATCGGGAACATCCCCGAAGCCTCGCCTACGCCGACCGCGCGTTCTCCCGTAAGCAGAAAGTGGATATACCCCGCAAGCGTGGTCATATGCGCGAGCTTACCGATATGCGGCTCGTTGTCGAGCACCGCTTGATAAAGATGCGCAACGCTCCACCGCTGCGGGATATTGAACCCGAACAGCTCCGTAAGCTCCTTTGCCGCCCTTTCGGTAGTCGTGTTGCGCCAAGTCCTGAACGGCACAAGCAGGTTATCGTCCCCGTCAAACGGCATATAGCCGTGCATCATAGCCGAAACTCCTATCGCGCCGATATTCGCGAGCGTCACGCCGTAACGCTCCCTCACATCTCTTTTGAGGTCGGCATAGCACGCCCGCAGACCGCCGTGAATATCCCCGAGAGAATAAGTCCAATAACCGTTTTCAAGGCGGTTTTCCCATGCGTGGGAGCCGCCCGCAACGGGCGCGTAGGTTTCGTCGACAAGCGACGCCTTTATCCGCGTAGAGCCGAGCTCGATGCCGAGAAACACCTGTCCCCGCTCAATTTTTTCCTGTATCGTCATATACTCACCTCTTCACTTTTCAAACCCGAACGATTTGAAGTCAAAATCGCTGCCCGGCAGAAACGTAAACGAAACATCGCATTTTCCCTTGACGCCGTTCAGCTCAAAGCGCCGCTCCGTGTACTCGTCCGCGCCCGCAAATTCGCAAAGCACGCGCGTTTCGGTATCGCCCTTGAAAGTAAGGTGAATACTGTTTACGGGGAGCTTTGACCTGCCCGTGATGACCACTGCCGACGGCGCGCGTTCGATAAAATCAAACTCGCCGAAGTTCAGCAGAACGTTGTTGCCGATACCCGTCACGTCGTCCGCGTTTCGCGTGAATTTGTCGCCGTAAATGCTCTCGCAGTCGGCAGCGCCTATCTCCGAAAACTCCTTGTCAGGCTTTTCAAAGCTGAAGCCCCGTACGTGATAGCCGTCGCTAGACCGCATTACAAGAGTGTGCACGCCCTTGAGCTTTTTCGTCAGCTTAAACGTATTCGGGATATAGGTCAGCCACTGCGGCGGCTCGTGGTAGGTAAACTCCCCGATAAGCTCCCCGCCCTCATCCGGTATGCCGTCGTAGAAGCTTATCCGCACGGGCGTGGTGCAGTTCGCGTATATCGGCACGGTAACGGTGTCGCTGCCGATATTGCCGAAATCGACGTTCTCAAAGCCGAACCAGCTGTCCGCGTTCGCGAACGCCGCGCCGCGCTCGATGCCGTTGCCCGCGTTGCCGCTCTGAACGCTGAACAGTCCGCCGATAACGAAATCATACGGGTCGAAGAACGCCGCGCCCATGCCCTCGCCCTTAAGCGCGAGCTGCGTAACTATATGATATTTGTCCGTGCCGTTTTTGCAGAGCGCGCGCAGATAAAATTCGCCGTCGCCGCTGCATTTTACCGTAACGACGCCGTTTTCCGCAGATACTATCTCCGCGAGGTTGGAAGGAATTCCCAGAACAGTCGTTATCCTGTACTCGATATCGTCCGCGTAGGACGCGTTCGCGGGAGATACCACAGTCTTAAACGAGAGGGTTTTCCTGTCGGGGGTAAACGTGCGGCTCTCGCTTGTAAACGCTATCTTTCTTACGGGAATATCGTGCTCCTCATCGGGGCATTCCGCGGCGGTGTGCGCGTTTTCGGTCAGCGCCGAAACGCCCCCGCGAACCTCGGCGGCGACCGCTTTCAGCGTGAGCTCGCTGTCTGGCAGCGACGGAGAGCTCACCTTAACGCGTATCGCGCCCGCCTCGGTCTTGGCGGCAATCATCGCCAGCAGCTTGCCCGAAAACAGCTTGCGCGACGTTCCCTTGTACTGCTCGTAATCGGTGGAATCGCCGTTATCCAAGCCCACAAGCCGTCCCGCGCCCTCGACGCTCACAAATACGCGGTTGTTGGCGTTCGCGACAAATTCGCCGTCCTTGTCGAACGCGGAAATGTCAACGAAAATCATATCCTCGCCGTCCGCTTTAAGCTCGGTCTTGTCGGGAGCAAGCCGTATCCGCGCGGTATTGCCGAAAGAGCGCCGCACGTCGCGGGCGATCTCGTTCCCGTTCTCATCATACGCGACCGCCAGCAGCTCCCCGCGGGCGTATTCGAGAACCGTATCGAGCGTAAGCTTAACGTCGTGAGCATGATCTATCTCCCTTTCGGCGACCTTCTCCCCGTTGAAGAAAAGCGCCGCCCTCGGAGCGTTCGTCGTCACGCGCACGTCTATCCGCTGCCCGTCGATGAAATCCCAGTACGGGAAAACGTGCACGAACGGCGCGGTCTTATAGTCCGTCCATTCCGCGCGGAAGATATACGCGCCGTCTTTCGGGAAGCCCGCCGTGTCATACTGCCCGAAGTAGCTGTTTTTGGTGGAATACGGCGTCGGCTCGCCGATGTAGTCAAAGCCCGTCCAGATAAACTGCCCGGCGCAAAATTCCGCGTCGCGGTCCATGGTAACGCAGTATTCGACGTTTTTCGCGCCCCAGCCCGTCGTGCAGTTCCCGAGCGCGGAGCACTGCTCGTCGTCGTCCGCGAGAACGGACTGCGACAGCGGAAAATGATAGATACCGCGGCTGTGCAGGACCGAGGCAGTCTCGCTGCCGTAGATGCACCAGTCGGGGTGCGCCTTGTGCTGCTCGTTATACAGGCGCTCGGCATAGTTGTAGCCCGCGACCTTGAGGATATCCGTGCACTTCTGCGCGTTTTCCCACTGCATGTAATTCGAGCCTATGGTAACACAGCCGTTGGCGCGAGGGTCGTGCTCCCGCACAAGCCCCGCCAGCAGCGAAGTGATCTCCTGACCGCGGTCGCCCGCATGAGTGTCGTAAATCTCATTTCCGATGCTCCAGCCGATAATGCACGGGTGATTGCGGTCGCGGCGAACCCACGACGCGGCGTCCAACTCAATCCATTCGGGGAAAAATCTTGCGTAATCATACTCGGTCTTCGGCATTTCCCACATATCAAAGCCGTCCGCCAGCACAAGAAAGCCCATTTCGTCCGCGAGCTCCATAAGCTCGACGGCAGGCATATTGTGGCTCGTACGTATCGCGTTCACGCCCATTTCGCGCAGCGTTCTCAGCTTTCGTTCCAGCGCCGCACGGTTAAACGCAGCCCCGAGAGCGCCCAGATCGTGGTGCTCGCAGCAGCCGTGCAGCTTGACGTGCCTGCCGTTCAGAAAAAAACCCTTGTCGGGCGTGAATTCAACGGTCCTGAACCCGAATTTGACCTCCTCGCGGTCGACGACCTCGCCTTTGCGCAAAACCTCGCAGACGCAGGTGTACAGCTTCGGACTGTCAATATCCCAAAGCTCGGGAGCGCCGATCTCCAAAACGTCGGTATTGACCGAATACGAGCAGCCCTCTCTGCGGACAAGCTTTGGTATGCGGCTCTTATCGAACGCGCAGCATGGCGAGGTCTTTTCGGCAAGCACCTTGTCGCCGTCCATTATAGCGCGGCGAATTGACAGCTCCGCGGCGGAAACGCCCTCGGGGCGCTCGACCTCGGCAGTCACGGTCACGCGGCTGTTGTCGGTGCTCACGTAAATGCCGTCGTTCACGAGATGACACTCGTCGTATTGCTTAAGCCACACCCTGCGGTATATTCCCGCGCCCGAGTACCAGCGCGTGTTCGGGCTGCGGTAGTCGACGCGCACGGTTATCAGGTTCCCGCCGTCGTTCAGATAGTCGGTAATATCGAACTCAAATGTCGAGTAGCCGTACTTCCACTCCCCGACGAGCCTCCCGTTCACATAGACCTTACAGTCCATATAAACGCCCTCAAACCGCAGCGCGGCGCGCTTTTTCCCGTTTATATCCAGTTTTCTCCTGTACCAGCCCGTAGATGTCTCATACAGGTCTTTTGTGTTGTAAATAAGCCAATCGTGCGGTATATCCACCCTTGTCCAGTTCAAATTATCCGAATATTCGGTATCTATCGGATTTTGGGAAAATTCCCAATTGTCGCATAACAACGTCATTTTGCTCATAGCTTTTCCCTTTCGTCAATGAAAACTTCGGCAGCCTGCCACCCTTTATATTGTACAATATTTTTCCGAAAAAAGCAATACCGAAATAAAATAAAAAAGTCCCATTGTGCGTACAATAGGACTTTATTTTGATACTATACCAGCATATTCAGCAGATTTCCCATGTTCTGCTGCATATCGACCAACCCGACGTTAAACCGCTCGTCGGTGCGCTCCTGCGGCTTATCGCGCGTAACGGTGGTCGTTTCGCCGCCCGCAACGTAGCTGTCTCCGCATTCGGGGCAAATGCCGTGCTTTATGATAACGCTCTGATAAACAATCTCCTTGCCCTCGCGGTCTGCCTTGGCTTGATTACGGTTTACATGCTCGTACTCGTGACCGCGCACGGCAGCCTCCGCGCCGCCCTTGCTTATCTTAGACGCCGACTTGAACGAGACGCCCGGGTCGTCCGACTCGTCCTGATACTTGCGGTTCTTGCAGGTCTCGCACTCTCCGTCGTCCTCGGCTTTCAGCTTGTCAAGCCGCTTCTGCAGATTGTCGATGCGGTTTTCGAGATTTCCTATCTTCTTATCGAGCAGCTCGGACTTGCTCTGCTCGTTTTCCTTCCGATACTTATCGCGCTCCTGCTCGAGACGGCTTATCGTGTCTCGAAGATTGCTCTCGGAGCCCACTCCCTTGCCCGACGAGACGGAAAACCCGTACTCTCCCGAATTGAAGCCTATCGACGGAACAGCCATAATATCACGACCTCTCCTTATTTCTTAACGTTATTATAGCATACTTTCGGCAATTTGTCAACCGTTTCCCGAATTTTCCCCGAAAATCATCTCCAGCGTCCTCTCGGGGCTGTCAAGGAACCGCTTTGTTATCTGATAGTGCTCGGTCTGCTTATAGCCTATTCTGTCAATGCCGCCGTCCGAAAAGCGGAGTATCTCGGCGTTCGGGTACGCCATAAGTATCGGGGAGTGCGTCGCTATGATAAACTGCGAATTGTCGTCTACCAAGCCCTTTATCAGCCCGAGCATCGTCAGCTGCCGCGCGGGAGAAAGCGCCGCCTCGGGCTCGTCGAGTATATACAGCCCGTTCCCGAAAAAGCGGTTCTGCACCGTCGCTATAAAGCTCTCCCCGTGCGACTCCTTGTGCAGCGAGCCGCCGTACCCTCCCGATATCGACGGAGCGCCGCACGGTATCTCGTCCAGCTCGTCAATATACGTCGCCGAGTTATACAAGCTCTCCGCGCGCAGGAAAAAGCCGTCCTTGGGGCGGTATATCCCGCGCGAGAGCGTTATGTTGTCATACAGCTCCGAATGTGTGTCGCGCGTGGAAAAGCTGAAATTCCGCGAGCCGCCCTCGGCGTTAAAGCCCGCCGCAAGCGCTATCGCCTCAAGCAGCGTGGACTTCCCCGCCCCGTTCTCTCCGACGAAAAACGTCACCTCCGAGAAAAGCTCCAGCTCGCCGCGCTCCGCGAGCCATTCCACCGCGGGTATACCGCCGAGATAGCTCTTTTCGGGCAATTCCCCGTGAAATTTCACACTTTCAATGTATTTCATGCTTTTCTGCTCCTCGACATTACCGAACCAATCACAAAGAATATTACGAACACGACAATATTCACGCAGACTATGCTCGCTCCGCACGGCGTGTCCGCTATATACGAGATGAACATCCCGATAACGAAAGTCGTCACCGAAACGACCGCCGAGCAGACCGTCACCGATTTAAAGCTCTTGAACACCCTCATCGAGCAGAGCGCGGGGAATATTATCAGACTGGAGATCAGCATACTTCCCATAAGCCGCATACCTATCACGATAGTCACCGCCGTCAGCAGCGCCGTCAGCATATTGTAGAGGTCGGCGTTCGTACCCGTCGCCTTGGCGAAGCTCTCGTCGAACGTTATCGCGAATATCTTCGTGTAGAAGAACACGAACATCAGCAGCACCGCCAACGCCAAAATCACGCTCGTTACCACGTCGCCGCTGCTCACCGAGATTATGCTGCCGAACAGATAACTGTTTATGTCGACGTTCATTCCGCTCGACGTCGATACCGCCATAACCCCTATCGCCAGCGCTCCCGTGGAGATGAGCGCTATCGCCGCGTCGCCCTTTATCTTGCCGTTCGAGGACAATCTAAGCAGCAAAAACGCCGCCAGCACCACCACGGGTATCGCGACCGCCATCGGCGCGAGGTTCATCACAGTCGCCACGGCAAGCGCCCCGAAGCCGACGTGCGACAGTCCGTCGCCTATCATCGAGTAGCGCTTCAGCACAAGACTCACGCCCAACAGCGCCGCGCACAGCGACACCAGGACACCCACTATCAGCGCCCTCACCAGCACCGGCGCGGAGAACATCTCGGCTATTATCTCAAAAAACTCACCCATGTACGGCACCGCCTTTCATAAAGTTCGCCGCGTCGCTCGCTATAAACTCGCCGAGAGTGCCGAAAAAGTGCTCCTCCTCGGTCATGCACAGCACATGGCTCGCGTATTTCAGCGCCGCCGACATATCGTGCGTCACCATTATCACGGTCACGCCGCTTTTGTTAATGCGCGAGATAAGCTCGTACAGCTCCGCGGTCACCATTGGGTCAAGCCCCGACACGGGCTCGTCCAACAAGAGCAGCTTTTTCGTCGCGCAGAGCGCCCTCGCCAGCAGCACGCGCTGCTGCTGACCGCCCGAAAGCTCCCGATAACTGCGCTTTTTCAGCTCCGTTATCCCGAGACGCTCCATATTTTCGGCGGCAAGCTTTCGCTCTCTCGCCGAGTAGAACGGACGTATCCCGCGCGAGTTCAGGCAGCCCGAGATCACCACCTCGGAGACGCTTGCCGGGAAATCGCGCTGCGCGTTGGTCTGCTGCGGAAGATAGCCTATCTCGCGCCGCAGCAAGCCGTCCCCGAACGTTATCGAACCGTCCACGGGCTTCTTCAGCGACAGCAGAGCCTTTACCAGCGTGCTCTTCCCGGAGCCGTTCTCGCCGACTATGCACAGGTAATCGCCCGAATTTACCTCGAAGCTCAAGCCCTTTATTACCGTCATATTTTCGTATGACAGCGTTAAATTTTCCGTTTTGATAAGTGCCATTTTTCAATCCAATCTGTACAAAAAACGCTCGTAGTCCTTGACGTAATAACGAATATTCGTTCTGCCCTTTTTGATAACAGTGTGACCCTCCGCTTCCAGCAGACGTTTCTGCTCCTCAACGCCGCCGGGGTATTTCGGGTTAAGCTCGCCGTTCGCCTTGAGCGTTCGGTGGTACGGGGTCTTGTCGTCCGCGCGCTGAAAGCTCGCCCACGCCGCTATCGAGCAGAATATCCCCGCCGTTATCGGGTCGGTGAAGTCGGCGTTGTTTTGCGCCGCAAAGTATTCGCGGATACCGCCGACCGTTATCACCTTTCCCGCGGGAACTCGCCGCATTACCGCGTCATAGTCGAGCGGCGGAGCGAAGTACATTCGCTTGCCGCCGTACTTCTTGATGCTCTTTTCGTCGGTGATCTCGACGATCTTCGGCATATCCTTGCTGTCTTTCAGCATTGCGTTGAAGTCCTTTTTGCTTTCGTTTGACATAAATCAACACCTCCGCGTTCATTATAACGCGTTTTTACCGTGAACGCAATGAGACGGTTTTATTTTTTATAAGTGCCATATCTAATCCAATCTGTACAAAATCACTCTAAATTAACAGTGATCGTCTCCCAAATTTTACCGTAATATGATAATCTATGCTCGTTCAATTCTTTATGAACCTGCTCTAAAGCCATATGAGTAAGCTTTTTTAAGTCCTCGTGAGTTTTACAGGTATAATAGGCAACGGGTCTGTTTCCGCTGTCCCATTGTATCTCCGCATGGAATGAGCCTCTGTTATCATCATAACCGTTTCCGATAAGGATATCTAAATATATTTCTCTGTCAATATTGTCACTGTACAAATATCTGACATGGAGCATTGCCTCGGTAAGGTGTGTTTCGGCGTAAAGCAGTTCTCCGTCCGAGAAGTCAAATTCATCCCAAAAATCATCGGGAAGAGCAAGAATTTCCATAATTATCCTCCGTTTGTCAATATATTTTCCAACATTTGGAAATTTCGCTCCATAAGCGAAACATAGCTCTCCCCCGCTGCGAAATCGTCCGCCGTGATGTTGTGGCAGGTGTGGAACTCCGCAACGGGAAACGCGTTCTCGTTCGCGAGAGTTTCGGCTAGCTTGCGGCCGGAAAGCTCTATGCAGAATACCGCCGGCACGGTACCGCTCCCCGAGAGCCTTTCGGCAAGCGCCGCTATCGTCTGCGCGGACGGCTCCGTCTCGCTGCCGCAGCCCGGAAACGCCGCGAGGTAGTTAAGTCCGTACCCGCGGAAAAAATACAGCAGCGGAAATCTGTCCCCGAACACAAAAATGCGTTCTTCATCAGCCAAAAGCTCCGTAAATTTTTCGTCCAGAGCGTCTATTTCGGCAGCGTACTCCCCCGCCACGCTCTCGTACAGCGCCTTGTTTTGCGGAGCAATCGCGACGGCAGCTTGTTTTATACTCTCGACTATCAGCGCGGCGTTCTTCGGAGACGTCCAGATATGCTCGTCGTATTCGGTATCTTCATCGCGGTCGTGCTCCTCGGCTTCGGCAATTCCCTCGCTGTCCTCCTCGAGAGCCTCCACGGCGTCCATCATCCGCAGAGCGTTCACCTCGTCTGCCGATTTGAGAACATTCTCCACCCAAGCGTCCGACTCGCCACCGTTGTATATAAACAAATCGCAGCTGTCTATCTTCACTATGTCGCGCGCGGACGGGTCGTAGGAGTGGCTCTCCATGCCGGGCTTTAGAAGTAAGGTAACGTCCGCGGTATCGCCGAAAACTTGCCGAGCAAAGTCATACGCGGGGAAAATCGTGGTCACGACTTGAAGCTTGTCGCTCTCGGGCTTCTCCTCCGAAAGCGAACAGCCGCCGAGCAGCATAACCGCTGCCAACAGAACGGGAAAAAAACGTTTAAGCATTGCCAGTCTCCTTTGCGCACTCGCCGCACAAGCCGTATATCACGGTCTTTCCGACGTCGACGGCGAAATCGTGGCTGCTCTCGATATGCCTTTTCATGTCCGCCATAAAGCTGCAGTCCATATGGATAAGCCTGCCGCATTTTTCACACTTGAGGTGAAAATGCTTTTGACATTGCTCCGATTCGTTCAGCTGATAACAGGACGCGTCGCCGTCGGTAAAGCGCTTCAGCACACCCTGCGAGGCGAGTTTCGACAGCGTTCTGTAAACGGTAGCCTCGCCCGATTTAATGTCGCCGCTCCTGATGATGTCCCTTGCAGTAAAGCACTTCCCGCGGTGGCGGTTGAAAAACTCGACGATCTCGTCGCGCTGCTTGGTTTTGTAGTCCTTATCGCTCATTTTTTCCTTTGTACCTCCCGCCGTTAAATTCAAGCCGCTTTGCGTTGGATATCATCTTGTTGGCAGCAAGAAGCTCTTCATTGATATAAGTTATAAAATCGTCCGATATATTTTTCCCAAAACGTTCCCATACAATATCGTCGTCCGACAGTCTTTCGGCTATCGTAACGTCCACGATATTCACAACATCGTCGGCTCCGTTTTGCCACATTTCCTCAATAAATCCGCAATATTTTGATATCTCCCCGCCCGAATCGCTTTCAAGCAATAGTTCAAACAGCGGCAGACTTACTTCATCGGCGAAAAAAATATGCCCCAAAAGTTCGCCGTAATCCCCATAATGGCGCTTTAAAGCGTTTGTTTTTTCGGGGAAGATATCCGTCAGTCTGCACGCGAAATCTTCTTTTGATATTTTCATTTATTCTCCTAAGCAATGAAAAGCTTTGTCAAAATTGATATTGACTATCATTTTCAAATTATATCATAAAATTTTTAAAAAATCAATAGTTTTTATTGATTTTTTTGAAAAAATGTAGTATAATTAAATAGAAATTATTGGGCAAATTGCCCGAAGAATATTGGAGGACAAAAAAATGGCTGAAATTCTTATCGAAACGTCGGCAAGACACGTGCACGTGACCAAGGAGACCCTCGAGATCCTTTTCGGGAAGGGCGCGGAGCTCACCAAGAAAAAGGACCTCTCGCAGCCCGGACAGTTCGCGAGCGAGCAGAGAGTTACTGTCGTAGGTCCGAAGAAGGAACTTGCAAATGTGTCTATTCTCGGGCCGTGCCGCAGCGCCGACCAAGTGGAGCTGTCAGCAACAGACGCGCGCTCCGTGGGACTTGACATCGCGATCCGCGAGAGCGGCGATATCGCGGGCACTCCCGGCTGCACTCTCAAAGGTCCCGCCGGCGAAGTCACTATCAAGGAGGGCGTTATCGTTGCCAAGCGACACATTCACCTTACCCCCGAGACAGCCGACAAGCTGGGCGTTAAAAACAAGGACGTAGTTTGGGTAAAGTGCAACACAAACGGCAGAGCGGCGGTGCTCGGAGACGTTGTGGTGCGCGTGAGCGAGAGCTTTGCGGACGCTATGCACATCGATACCGACGAGTCCAACGCTATCGGCGCGACGCCCGGGCTTATGGGCGAAATTCTCAAGGAGCTGTAAGCTTTATCGTTGCCGAGAGCCACATTATTCTCACCGCAAGCTGCCGAAAAACGGGCGTTAAATCAGGGACGTCGTGTGGGTAAAGCGCAGTACAAACGGCAGAGCGGCGGTGCTCGGGGACGTTGCGGTGCGCGTGAGTGGGAGCTTTGAACTGTGAGTTCGGAATATCACCGAGAGCTATATTTTCTCGACGCGGGGCTGCCGAAAAACGGGCGTTAAATCAGGAACGTCGTGTGGGTAAAGTGCAATACAAACGGCAGAGCGGCGGTGCTCGGGGACGTTGTGGTGCGCGTGAGCGAGAGCTTTGCGGACGCTATGCACATCGATACCGACGAGTCCAACGCTATCGGCGCGACGCCCGGGCTTATGGGCGAAATTCTCAAGGAGCTGTAAGATTGGAACGGCGTTATCGTCGCTGAGAGCCACATTTGACTCGCCCACGGGACTGCCGAAAAAACGGGCTCGATAATGAAAATTTTGCAGGTTTTCAACTGGAAACTTGCAAAGCGCAACAAGAAAAGGGACAAATCCTGCGGATCTGTCCCTTTTCTTGCAGATAAATGCAGTCGGCGTGCAGTCTTTTGCAGCCGATTTGCAGTTATTTGCAGTGATTTGCGGTTTTGCGCTGTAAATATTTGGAAATGATGTAAAATAAAGTAAAAATCTGGAAATATGCATGCAAACTAATTCGGCTGCCGAAAAGTTTGCAGTATTTTGCAGCAAAAGAGGGATTATTATAAGGTGTGCGGAGGTCTGCAAAAAATCGGCGCCGAACATCCGCCCGGCGCCGAGACGCTTTTCCCGGTCATTCCATTTCCGACAGCTCGTCGTCGGACACGGACTCCTGCGCGCTGCCCGAGCCGCCGAATATCGACGGCGTGAGCCAATCGCCCGTGATGCGGCACATCAGGCGCGCGTCGATATACGCCTGCGGCAGCGTGAGTATCGTCTGACCCTGATAGCTGCCGGAACGCGTGAGCTCGACTACCAGCGCGACATCGGGTATGTTTTCGTCCAGCAGCGCGAGCGGGAGCATAAGCGACATGCTGTCCCTTTTCGGGAAATAGGACGGCACGGCGGTTTTGTAGTTCCAGCGGACGCGCTTTCTCGCGAGCTCTATCGAGTCCTTGAGGCGGTTCTGTATGCGCATAAACAGGCGGCTGTTCTCGCGGATGATGTCCCTCAGCTCGTCGTACAGCTCGTCGCGCCTTTCGCGCTCGAAGCGGTCGTGTCCGCACGCGCGGATATCCTCAACGAGCTGCCGAGCCTCGGAGTTGTCGAAAAACTGGTCGTAGAGGAACTGCGGCGGCAGGCGCTTTATATTGTCGATGATGATATGCTCGAAGTCGGTGTGGAGCTGCTTCGTGTGGTCGAAGAACAGATCCTCGTTGCGCTTGAAATAGGACGGCGGCTGCGGAAGCGGATTGAAGTAGTTGACGAGCTGCTTTCCGAGACCGCCCGAGGCTGCCGTGCAGAAGCCGATGAACTTCCATTCGGTGCTGCCGTCGGGGTCGTTCGGCGCAAAGCACGCGTAGATGTCGTCGTAATGGTTGTCGGCGAGACCCGTATTGAACGCGGCGAACTGCCTGTCCTGCGAAATGCAGACCTTTTTTTCACGCGTGAGGCGGCTGAACGTGTACTTGATATACTGCATCAATATCTGGTGGTTCTTGATGGGGGCGCTGCTGAAATCCCACTCCTCGTCTACCGCCCTTGTGGCGAGCTCGGTGAGGAAATTCGACCAGCTGCCGAGGAACGCGAAGTTCTCGAGCTGCCTGCCGGGGTCTCCGAAAAGGGCGGAGCGGTCGCGCGGAACGGTATCGACGTAATAGAGGAACCACTTTTTGCCCTCGTAGGTGCTGGGCTTAAGCGTGAGCTCGATGTGCGTGCCGTCGTCCTTAAGGTAGCGCACGGGGAATATCAGCTTGGCGTCGTGGATGCGGACGCTGCCCTCGGCGCGGGCGCGGTCATAATCGTCCGAGATGCTGCGGACGACTATCGAGAAATCGACTTTCATGCCCTTGTCGTGGAGGTATTTTTCCAGTATGCCCATAGGTTTTATGGGCAGGTTGCAGAAATCGGTCAATCTGCCCGTCGGGATGGTATTCGCGTCGGCGGCGCTTTCGGGGGCGCGGCGCGGAGGCTCGTATCCGTCGAAATACGCGGGACGGGCGGGCTGCGGGGGCTGCACGGGCAGAGGACTGTCCGAGCCGTCGCGGGGGACGATGGTTATCATCGTCTGCGGGACTCCGCCGAGGACGGCGTCGTCCATTCTCATAAACCCGAGCTCCGACAGGAAATCCTTCATCTTGAAAAAGCCGTATTTCATTCTGTCGACGCCGCGGTCGGACAAAAACTTGCTGACCGCCGCCATATGGTACTGCTTATTGCACGGGAAATAATCCGTAAGCATTTTATACAGCATATCCTTATCTTCCTCGGGGATCGAGCCCGTCTGCGGCGGATTTTTGTATTCCCGAACATCGGAAGCGCGGTATATACGGGTCTTGTCGAACGCGAAATACAGGCTTTTGCCGCGGAGGCTCAGATTTTTGGTTATAACGCCGTTTACCAAAAGTCCGTCGGGGCAATAATCTATCGGGAACGTATAACGCTCGCCGAGAAAAACGAGCTTGCCGTTTGTTTTTGCCTCGTCGAATTTACGGTAAATTTCCTGTTTCATCTGCTGAACGGTGAGTCCGTTTGAAAGAATTTTGGTCAGCGCGTACAGCGACTGCTGCGTCATTTCAATTATATCATCATTCAGAATTATGCTTCCCGAGCCGAAAAAGCTGTCGGCGGGGTGCCGGGTATCGATACTTCCTATCATATTTTTTTCTCCTGTTTGCCATCTTTTGATTTCAATAAATTCATCATTGTTGTCTTCCTGAAAAGAGAACATTTCGGAAAAATTCTCCGCGAATTCCCGAAACGAGCCGAAGCCGAGCCCCTCGAGAGAATAGCCGTTTGTGACGAGCCATTCTCCGACTCTTGAGGCGCGGTACAGCCCGGGGTCGGGAAATTGCTTCATAATACAGTTATAAAGCTCTGTCTTTTTTTCAATCGTCAACATTTCATCCTTTCCTATGTCCGGGCTTCCGCCCGGGACTCTTCTTCGCCCTCTTCGGGCTCGTCGGTGAAGTCCTCCAGGTCTTCCATATAATCGGCGTCGTCGAGGTATACGTAGCTGACGGCTTCGGCGAGCTTGCTTTCCGACTGATCCTGCGCGTATCTTCCTTCTACGTCGAGGCTGTACGAATGGAACTCTCCCGAATTTCCGAAATAGAAATTCGTTACGTTTATTCCCATTATACGGTAGCCGTCGAGTATTTTCTTGCAGTCGGCGGCGAAGGCTTTCGGGGAATTATACGTGCCCGCGAACTCGACCGTGATATTGACGTGGTCGTCCGTGGACAGCGCCTCGACGCCCTTGGCTTGTCCGGTGCCGTCGGGATTGAGCTCAACCTCGACCGTGATGTCGGCTATATCCGCGACGTATCTGAGCTCCTTGTAGCTTCTGTCGTAGATCTCGGCGGCGATGGAGCGGTTGTTGTACTCCTGCTTGTCCTCCTTGTAGGTGCCGTTGAGCTTTACGCACATAAAGCAGCAGCCGACCACCAGAAGCGCGGAAATGACGAGGCTGGGGATATTTATGCGGAAATGACCGCGCGTCATGAGCTGATTTAAGAGCAGCTCCACTCCGACGAGTATCGCGCATATCGGCGAGAGCCTAAGCGGGAGCATAAAATCGGGCTTCGGCGAGAACAGGCAGCATATCAGGACGATGCCGAGGAAGATCATGATGAGCCCGAGCGACACGAAGCCCACGCCCTTTTTGACGACCTTTGCCGCGACGCGCTCCGCCTTGGACTGCGATTTTTTCTGCTGCTCGCGCATTTCGCGCGTCCGCTTTTCGAGCACCTCGTCCAGCGCCGCGAGGAGCTTTTTATCCTGCTCCTCGAGCTCCGCCTGCTTTCTTTCGACGGCGGCGGTCTGCTCGGCATACGCGCGCGCCTCCTCTGTGACCGCGGCTTGCGGCGGCTCGGGCGGCGGCGCGGTATTCTGCTCCGCGACGGCCGTAGCCGTATCTCCCGAGGGCGGCGATTCCGTAATTACGGGAGCCCGTTCGGCGTTGTTTTCGTTTTCCAAATTGCGTCCTCCTTTCCAAAGAAAAAAATTTCTCCGTTTTTATTATAACAAATTATTTTGCGATTGTCAACAGAGAATAACGACGAAAAAAGCAATAACATTAAATTTGGCGAAAAAATCATATAGACATATTCGACAAAATGTGTTATAATGTAAAAAACGGTCTTTCGGGGGATAACGGATGATTTACCTTTTGAGCCTTTTATGCGCGGTCTGCTTTGCCGCGTTTACGGTAACGGACGTTTCCGAAATATGGATACTTCCCGTCGGGTTTGTTGTGGCGGCGGCGGGGATCACGCTGATCTATTGGCTTATTTTGGGGTTTTTTGCGCTTTTTTGCAGTACAAGGAAGGAATATGAAAAGCCGTCCGCGCTTGCGCAGTTTATGCTGAACGCGGCGTATTGGTTCGTATGCTCGGCGGCGAGGGTGAGAGTTCACGCGAGCGGGTTGGAAAAAATTCCCGAGAGCGAGCGGTTTCTGTTTGTTTCAAACCACCTGTCGCGGTTCGACCCCATGATAGAGAGCCTTGCTCTGCGGAAAACGCCCGTGGCGTTCATTTCCAAGCCGTCCAACTTTAAAATTCCTATCGGCAGGCGATTTATGAACAGATGCTGCTATATCGCTATCGACAGGGAAAGCCCGCGCAACGCCGCAAAGGCTATAAACCGCGCGGCGGAGCTCCTGAAAAGGGACGCGGTATCGATCGCCGTATATCCCGAGGGGCATAGGGGGACGGGATATGGGCTGCAGAAGTTCAAGCCGGGGTGCCTTAAAGCCGCTTCCAAAGCGGGCTGCCCGATAGTCGCGGCGGTGATAACGGGGACGGAACGGATACATAAAAGATTTCCTTGGCGAGGGACGGACGTTTATCTCGATATTATCGGAGTTTTTGAGACGGACGGAAAGGAAAAGACCGTCGAGCTTTCGGAGCGTATACGAAACGAAATGCGGCGGAGGCTGCCGGAAAATTCACAGAAAAGCAAAGGAGAGAACGAAGCATGACATATGTACTGTACAATCCGCTTGCGGACAACGGCAGCGGAAAGAAAAACGCCGAGGGGATATGCGGGCTGCTCCCGTCGGAGGAGATCGTATTCCTCGACGTGACGGGGATAAACGCGGCGGAATTCCTCGAGGGGGCTTCCCCGGACGACCGCGTTATACTTTCGGGCGGGGACGGCACCATACATTGTCTTGTCAATCGGGCAAAGGGCGAGATAAAGCATCCGCTGTACTACTATCCGACGGGCTCGGGAAACGATTTCACGACCGATATACGCGCCGCGGACAAGGACGAGCTTATATTGCTGGACCCGTACATAAGGGCGCTGCCGACCGTTAAGGTGAACGGGAAAACGCTGCTGTTTCTGAACGGCATCGGCTACGGGATAGACGGCTACTGCTGCGAGGAGGGCGACAAACTGCGCAAAAAGACCGATAAGCCGATAAATTACGCAGCTATCGCGGTCAAGGGCTTGCTTTTCCGTTTCAAGCCGCGCGCGGCGACTATCGTTGTCGACGGCGTTAAGCGCGAATATGAGCACGTATGGCTCGCGGCGACGATGAACGGGAGATTTTACGGAGGCGGCATGAACGTCGCGCCGTCGCAGGACAGGCTCAACGCGGAGCGCTCGGTAACGGTCATCGTGATGCACTGCCCGAATAAGTTCAAGACGCTTATGGCTTTTCCGTCGATATTCAAGGGGGAGCACGTTCTGAAAAAGGACATCGTAGACGTGCTGACGGGGCACGAGGTGACGGTCGCGTTTGACTCCCCCACTCCCCTGCAGGTCGACGGGGAGACCTTTACAGGCGTGTCGGGCTACTCGGTCTCCTCGGCGGGAGCACACGGGACCGCCGAAGCCGCGGGGACTGCCGAAAGGAGCTTTTCATGAGCACAAGAGTTGCCGTTATGAGCATTATCGTCGACAACGGCGATATGGTGCAGAGGCTTAACGAGATACTGCACGAGTACGGCGAATATATCATCGGGAGAATGGGGATTCCCTACCCAAAAAGGAATATCAACATTATAAGCATCGCTATCGACGCGCCGCAGGACGAGATCTCCACCCTTGCGGGGAGAATAGGCAACCTGCGGGGCGTTAATGTTAAGACAGCGTTTTCGGGCGTTATCTCCGAGGAATAACGCGGTTCAGCCCGTCGGCTTGCAGCTGCCGCAGGGCTTGTAGCCTTGGGCTAGCGCTTCTTCGAAATCGTCGGTCGTTTCCTTGTTTTCGAGCTTTATGTCCTTTACGGATCTGCAGTCGGGATAGTGTATTTTTCTTGTGTTTGTGTTGAGAACGTAGGTCCCGTCGCGGGGCTCGGATACGGAGGACGTTTCCTCGGCGGGCGGGGTATATTCGGAGGGCTGCTTGTTTACCGTGATGTTCGTTCCGTCGGAGGTGAATATCACCGTGCCCTGCAGGTCGGTGCGATAGATTTGAATTCCGTTTTCCGACAGCGACTTTAAGGTTTTTTCCGTTGGGTGACCGTAAGAATTGTTCAAGCCCGCGGAGATGACGGCGTACGTCGGCTCGGTCTTTTTGAGGAAGTTTTTGCTCGTGGAGGTCGAGGAGCCGTGATGCCCGACCTTGAGAACGTCGCATTTTATGTTCGTCCAGATGTTGTCCTCCTCGTATTTTTCGGCGTCGCCCGTAAACAGGAACTTATTGCTCCCGTATGTGAGCTTGACGACGACGGACGTATCGTTCGGATTATTGATATCCGTCGTTTTGGGGGCGACGACCTCCGCGAGCAAGTTGCCGCCGCTTAAAATAACGTCGCCCGCGGAAACATAATGCGTTTCGACGCCGTTTCGGGTTGCCGCAGCGAGCATTTTTTCATAGCTCTCGCCGGCGCTTTCGGCCGTTGTAAGGTAAAAACCGTCTGCGGTGAAATTGTCGAGGACTGCCGCCATACCGCCGATGTGGTCGTCGTGGGGGTGCGTGGCTATAACGTAATTCACCGCGTCATAGCCCTCCGTGAAGATATAATCGACCACCTTGTCGCCCGCGGAGGGCTCTCCCGCGTCTATCAGCATGGTCTCGCCGTTAGGAAGCTCGATAAAAATGCCGTCGCCCTGCCCTACGTCGATAAAATGCACGCGGAGGAGCCCGGGAGCGGGCGGCTGCTCGGAAGTGCCGTCGGGAAATTCCCGGAAATCGTCGGGGACGCTTTCGGACGGCGGGCTTTGAACGGCTGCCGAAAAGCCGTCGGCATCATTGCGCGGAGGCGGGGCTGTCATGCCGCAGCCGCATTGGAATATCGCAAAGGCAAAAATTGCCAAGGCAAGGCTTATTTTTTTGAGTTTCATCCGTATTCTCTCCGCTGCCGCCACGAGAGCGGCAGCATTTTCCACAAATTTTTCGGTTTTTTTTGGGCAAATTTTCCATTTTATTTTCGCTTAATTAAGATTATAATACATATATGACGGTTTGTCAATATTTAAATTTACGCGGGTAAGGACGCCCGTTTAAAACAGGAGGAATTTTATGAAAGCACTGAACATGGTCGTAAACGCTTACGACAAAAAATCACACATCAACGCGGAGATATACGGACATTTTTCCGAGCATCTCGGCAGATGCATCTACAAGGGCATATACGTGGGGGAAAATTCGCCCATTCCGAACACAAACGGCGTGAGAAACGACGTTATCGAGGCGTTTAAGGCGATAAAAATGCCCGTGCTGCGGTGGCCGGGAGGCTGCTTTGCCGACGAATATCACTGGAGAGACGGCGTCGGGGAAAAATCCTCGCGCAAGAAAATGGTCAACACCAACTGGGGGCACGTGACGGAGGACAATTCATTCGGCACTCACGAGTTTTTCGAGCTCTGCGAAGAGATCGGCTGCGAGCCTTATCTCGCGGGAAATCTCGGCAGCGGCACAGTTCAGGAGCTTGCCGATTGGATAGAATACATAACCTTTGACGGCGTTTCGCCGCTTGCCGATCTGCGCCGCAAAAACGGCAGAGAAAAGGCTTGGCGGCTGAAATATCTCGGCATAGGCAACGAGAATTGGGGCTGCGGAGGAAACATGCGCCCCGAGTTCTACGCCGACGAATACCGCCGCTATCAGACGTTCTGCAAGAATTTCAGCGGAAACGAGCTGTTCAAGATAGCGTGCGGACCCAGCGGCGACGACTACAACTGGACGGATAAGCTGCTGGAGACGGTGAAGGATTGGCACGCAAGGGCTATCTCGCTGCATTACTACACCATTCCGACGGGCGATTGGAGCGCTAAGGGCAGCTCTACCGAATTTTCGGACGAGGAGTACTACAAGACCATCTCGGGGACGCTGTTTATGGACGAGCTGATAAGAAAGCACGCTGCCGTGATGTCCAAGCACAGCAGCGAAATGAAGCTCATCATCGACGAATGGGGCTGCTGGTACGAGGTGGAACCGGGCACAAATCCGGGCTTCCTCTATCAGCAGAACACCATGCGCGACGCGATAGTCGCTGCCTGCAACCTCAACATTTTCAACCTGCACTCGGATATCGTATGCATGGCGAACCTCGCGCAGGCGGTGAACGTTTTGCAGGCGCTGCTGCTCACGGAGGGTGAAAAGCTCGTCAAAACGCCTACCTATCACGTTTTTGATATGTTCAAGACGCATCAGAACAGCGAGCTGCTGTACAGCTTTGTCGAGAATACGGACGCGCACGGGATTCCCGCGGTCTCGCAGTCGGCTTCGATAAACGAAAACGGCGAAGTGACCGTGACTATGGCGAATTGCTCGCTTGACGAGGACCTTGAGATACGGTGCGGATTTGCGGGATTTGCTCCCGAGACTGCCCGCGCGGTGATACTTACCGGGGACGTTCGCGCGTTCAACGATTTTGACGCGCCCGAGCGCGTAAAGCCCGCGGGGCACTCCGCAGAGCTTGCCGACGGAGGGTTTAAGGTAACGCTGCCGCGCTGCTCGGTGGTTTCGGTGGTGCTCAAGTGAATACTCGCAAATGCGGGAGATGCCTGCTCTCCGAGTTTGAGGCGGGCAGACTTGCCGAGACCGTGCGCGGGCATATCGCGCTTATCCCCGAGGACAAGAAAACCCCGCCCGACGAATACGAGCGGCGGCTGGAGACCTGCCGCGGCTGCGGCGCGCTGAACGACGGGCTTTGCGGCGAATGCGGCTGCTTTGTGGAGGTGAGGGCGGCTAAGGCGTATATGGGCTGCCCCGTGAACCTCTGGAAGAAATTGTAAATTTGAGCCGGCCTTTTTCGGGGTCGGCTCGGTTTTTTGCCCGTTGATTTGCGAATTATTTACGGGGGTTTTATCGGCAGAGACGGGCGGTTTGAAAAATTCCCGACAAAAAATAATTGACAATATCAATGAAAAAGTGTATAATATAATAGTATAGGTTTGTTTTAGCGGGCATTAAGGAGAAGATCATGAAATTCGGAGATATGCCGTATAGGCGCATTACGCTCGAGGAGATAGAGGAAAAATGCGCAGGGCTGACGGAAACGCTGAGGGCGGCGAAAAGCGCCGAGGAATGTATGGCGGCGGTGCGCGGATATTATGCGCTCCGCGAGGATATGACCGCCGTCGATTTGTGCAGCGTTCGCCATGATATGAACGTGAACGACGGGTTTTACGCGGCGGAGCAGGACTACTACGACGAGATAATGCCGAAAACGGCGGAGCTCTTTAACGAATTTGACGGGCTGCTTTTGAGGTCGCCGTACAGGACGGAGCTGGAGGGGCTGCTCGGGAAACAGGCGTTTATCACCATGGAGAACGGTCTGAGGAGCTTCGACAACCGTCTCGTGCCGCTTATGGTCGAGGAGAACGCTCTCGCGGCGCAGTATAATAAGATAGCCTCGAATATGACCGTGAACTGGCGCGGCGAAAAGGTCAAAACGCCGCTTATGGCGACTTATCTGCACTCCCGGGACAGGGAGACGCGCAAGGCGGCGTCGCTGGCGGTATCCGAGGCTTGGGAGGAAAAGCGCGGCGAGATAGAGGATATTTATCACAGTCTCGTTCAAAACAGGAACAGTCAGGCGCAGGCGCTCGGCATGAAGAGCTATTCGGAGCTCAGCTGCTTGCTGATGAACAGGACGGGCTATGGGCTTGAGGACATCGCGCGGTTTCGGGAGAGCGTAAAGAAGCACATCGCGCCGCTGAACGAGCTTCTCGAGGAGCGTAGGAGAAAGCGCCTCGGGCTGGACAAGCTGAGGTTTTACGATAAGGTGCACTTCCCCGACGGCGACCCCGTTCCCGTGGGAGATACCGAATATTGCCTTGACAAGACGCGGGAGATGTATCACGCGCTGTCGAGGGAGACTGCCGAATTTATCGACTTTATTCTGGACAACGATTTGTACGACGCGGAGATACGCGACGGAAAGCGCGGCGGCGGGTATATGCAGTATCTGGAAAAATACCGCGCGCCGTTCATTTTCGCGAACTTTGACGGAACGAGCGAGAACGCTTATATAATGTGCCACGAGGGCGGGCACGCGTTTCAGGCGTATTTGCAGCGGAACGAGGAGATACGCCACAAATGCGGCTACACATCGGAATCCGCGGAGACCCACGCTATGGCTATGGAGTTCTTTGCCGCACCCTACATGGAGCTGTTTTTCGGGGAACGCGCGGACGACTACCGCACAATGCACCTAGAGGGCGCGGTAAGGCTTGTCGTGTACGAGTGTCAGCAGGACGAGTTCCAGAGGACGGTCTACGACAACCCCGAGACGTCTCCCGAGGAGCGCAATGCGCTGTGGGCGAGGCTCGGCAGAGAGTACTTCCCCTCCGACGATTACAGCGGCAACGATAACCTTGAGCGCGGCTGCGGCTGGCAGAGGATAGAGCATAATTTCTGCTACCCGTTCTATACCGTGGACTACGCGCTGGCGCAGGTGTGCGCGCTGGAGTACCGTCGTTGGGCGGAGCGCGACAAGCAGGCGGCTTGGAACAGCTACCTCGAGTTCTGCCGCAGGACGGGCGGCGACAGCTTCCCGAATTTGACAAAAGCCGCGGGGCTTGACGACCCGTTCGCGGAGAGCACGCTGAAGGGGCTTGCCGATTGGATAAAGGCAAAGCTCGAAAAATAATTTGACGCCATGGGACGATTTCGTCCTTTGAAGAATATTTAAGGAGAATGTATATGAAGATCAAAGCAAGATTGAAAACTCTGGCTGCGCTGGTCTTGGGAGCGAGCCTGCTCGCGGGCTGCACGAACACGGGCGACAGCAGCGGCGACAGCGGAAGCAGTGTAAACAGCGGAAACGGCAACGGCGGTGTTACGGGCGGAGACGGCGCGACCTATACCTATAATCTCGGGCAGATTGATACTCCGACGACGTTTAACGTTCAAGATAACGATACGGTCGACTATATTGTGCCTTATACCGAGATCGGTATGTGGGAGCTTATACTGAACGACACTCTCGACGGCTATGTGTGAACCTGCGAAATGGCGGCGGCGGAGCCCGAGGACGTTACCGCGCAGTACGCGGGCGACCCGAAGTGGGAAATTCCCGCGGGCGCGACCGAGGGCTACGCTTGGAAGGTGACGCTCAATCCCGACGCTAAGTGGGAGGACGGCACGCCCATCAACGCGGACAGCTATATTTACTCCATGCGGAACCAGCTGAGCCCCGAGATGAACAACTACAACGCGTCCAACTATTACACCAGACTGCCGATAAAGAACGCGGAGAACTACTATAAGTCCATGCAGGGCGCTTCCAAAACGCCCGTTGCCGACGACGACGGAAACTACGCGGATTACGGCGACGCTAAGGTGTATATCAGCTTTACGCAGCCGACGACCGCCTTTTCCGGTTATTCCGCGGAGGAGTATTACAGCGGCTACGAGGAGTACTATGTGAACGAGGCGGGCGACGATATGCTGACCAAGTACGGCGGCGAGGATTATGTCGAAGCGACCGACGAGGTCATCGCGGACATCAACTATATGCTTATGCTCTGGTACGGCAGCGAGGAGGTCGACGATGCGGCTTATCTCGATATGGCGTTTTACGACAAGGCTATCGAGGCTAAGACCTTTGAGGAGGTCGGCTTCTTCAAGACGGGCGACTACGAGCTTACCGTAATTCTGTACAGCCCTTTGACGTCTTATTTCTTCAAGTATTACAGCAACGCCTACGCGCTTGTGAACGAGGCGAAATACGAGGCGGGCAAGGCGCAGACGGGCGATATGATAAAGACGAACTACGCGACCTCCGCGGAGACTTATATGTCATACGGACCGTACAAGCTCGCAAGCTTCCAGAACGATAAAGAGGTAAGGCTTACCAAGAACGAAAACTGGTACGGCTGGACCGACGGACGTCACGAGGGGCAGTTCCGGACGACCGACATCGTTATGACTGTCGTTGTGGACGACGCTACGGAGGAGATGCTGTTCCTGCAGGGCAAGCTCGATTCGTTCGCGCTTACGGGCGATTATACGGGCAAATATCAGGGCAGCGACTTCATCACCTACTACCCCAATCCCTATATGTACCTGCTTAATATGAACAACGATTTTGACAAGCTTACCGAGCGGCAGACCACGCAGGGCGAAAACAAGCTGATCCTTACGAACCTCGAGTTCCGAAAGGGCGTTTCCCTTTCGATAGACCGCAGCAAGTTCGTCGCTCAGAAGGGCTACGGAAAGGCGATGTACGGCTATATAAGCGATATGTTCATCAGCGACGTTGAAACGGGCGAGAGCTACCGCAACAGCGCTCCCGCTATCGAGACGCTCAAGACCTTCTACGGGGTATCGGACGTTGACGAGATCACGGGATACGACCTCGACGCGGCAAGAGATTGCCTTGTAAACGGCTATAATCAGGCTCTGGCGGACGGCATCTGCACCGAGACGGACAAGTTTGTTTTCGACTACCCGACCTGGGATAACGGCGTTGCTTCCACAAGAGAAGTAACATTTCTTCAGGACGCGCTTAACGCGGCGACGGCGGGCACCGTGCTTGAAGGACGCGTTATCGTGAATATGCAGGTGAACGAGAATATGTACGACGCTATGGACAACGGCGATTATGATATGTGTATGGCCGCCTGGAACGGTTCTCCGTCCGACCCCTACGGGATAATGGAGTTCTACGTGACGGATTATACCTCGCCGCAGGCGTATCTCGGCTTCGACCCCGAGACGGAAACCCTCGACATCGAGCTTAACGGCACGACCGTAACCAAGACCTACTTCGACTGGTACAACGCGATGTATACGGGCGAATACGCGCTGGCGGACGTTGACACCAGAAATCAAATCCTCGCTTCCATGGAGCTCGGGCTGCTGATGAAGTACCGCGACTGCCCGTTCTGGAGCATGACCGCGTCCTCGCTGCTGAGCCGCAAGCTGAGCTATCCCACATATGACTATGTAAACGAGGTCGCGTTCGGCGGACTCCGCTTTATGACCTACAACTACACCGACGCGGAATGGGAAAAATACTGCGCCGACAACAACTATCAGCTCAATTATCAGTAAGTTTTAAGGCAATACCGCATAGAGCTTAAAGGCTTTATGCGGTAAAGCCATAATTATCAGCGCATTAAAGCGTTAGGGGAAGGATATGGAAACATGGGAAAAATGTGGATATACATACTGAAGCGTATCCTGCTTATGCTTATGGTCTGTTTTATCATTATGACGGTATGCTTTGTGATGATAAGAATGCTGCCCGATCAGCTTCCGCGCGGACAGGGCGACTACGCCGCGGCGGTTCAGGCTATGCGAAAGGCGTGGGGCTACGACGAGCCGATAATCACTCAATACGGCATTTTCCTTAAAAAGGTGTTTACGGAATGGGACTGGGGAGTTTGCACGAAGGTGGGAACGTACCTTAACCCCGTTACCGACCATATCGCGGAGAAGCTCCCCGCGACTATCGCGATAAACCTTGCCTCGGTATTGATAAGCGTTCCGCTGGGGCTGCTTTTCGGGATTTATGCCGCGCTGAAAAAGAATAAGTGGCAGGATCACGTCATCTCCGTGCTGACGATGCTGTTTATCTCCGTTCCCTCGTATGTATACGCCTTTCTGGTGCAGTATTTCTTCGGCTACAAGCTGGGGTGGTTTCCCTTGATCATGGCTTCGGGGACGAATTATCTCTCGTGGGAAATGATAAAGTCGATGATACTTCCCGTTGTGTCGATGTCCTTCGGAACGATAGCGAGCCTTATGCGCTTTACAAGAGCGGAGCTTACCGAAACGCTGACGAGCGACTATATGCTGCTGGCGCGCGCAAAGGGCTTGACGAGACGGCAGGCGACCATAAGACACGCGCTTAGAAACTCGATGGTGCCGATAATGCCGATGATAATCAGCGAATTTGTTATGATATTGTCGGGCTCGCTTATTATTGAGAAGATATTCGGGGTGCCGGGGATTGGCAGCACCTACATTTCGTCCATTCTGGAGCGCGACTACAGCCTGTTTCTGGCGGTGAGCATGTTCTACACGGTCATAAGCCTCGCGGCGACGCTGGTCATAGACCTGAGCTACGGAATAATTGACCCGCGCATCCGTATGGGAGGAGGAAAGAACAATGAGTAATAAATTCCCCGATTTCCCCGAAGAGAAGTTCGCGTTCGTTCAGCAGGACGAGGCTATCCGCGACACGGCGTTCGAGACGAAGCAGATAGGATACTTCCGCGACGCCATGAGGCGCTTCAAGAAGAACAAAAGCTCAGTTGCGGCGGCTGTCATCATTTTGCTGCTGATATTGTTCGCGATATTTACGCCGATTTTCTCCACCTACGATATGGGCTTTACCGATTCCTACTACACCTACACTTCCCCGAAATGCACGCTTTTAAGCGGTCTGGGCATATGGAACGGCACCTCCTCGCGCACTATCAATCAGCAGTCCTACGATTACTACGAGGCTGCGGGGGCTATCCTCGAGGTAAAAAATTCTTACGAGCTGACGGACAGCGGCAGGACAAACACCTATTACGACGTTAAGATTGACGATTACCGCGCTGTCGGCTATGAGTACATAAACCTCACCCGCTCGGAGTACGAGGCTGCTGTCGCGTATGAAAACGAAACGGGAAAGCAGCTTTTATACCCTATGGTCAATCTCAGCAAGGTTCAGCAGGAATCCAACGCCACGGACGCGAACTACTGGTACGAGCACAATCAGAGGGGCGTTGCGGCAAGAGACGCCGACGGAAACCTTGTTCCGATATACAAGTCCGATGAAAACAGCACGGACGGATTGTCATATTACACGATGAAGATGAACGGAAACCAGTATCAGGTGCGCGTTTACTACTATGATTGGTTTGCCTATAAGAACGGACAAGCGCCCGCATTCCTGTTCGGGACGGATTATATGGGACACGACATTCTGGCGCGTCTGGCTTCGGGAGCGCGTTTTTCGCTGCTGCTGAGCGTTATTGTCTCGGCGATAAACTTCATTATCGGCACTATCTACGGAGCGATAGAGGGCTATTACGGCGGAAAAGCCGACTTGATAATGGAGCGTATCGCGGACGTGCTTTACTCGATACCGTATATGGTAATGTTTTCCCTGCTTCAGCTCCGTTGGGGAAAGGAGATCGGAGTTGTGGGCGCGCTGCTGCTGGCGTTTGTGCTTACGGGCTGGATAGGCGTCGCGGCTACGGTCAGGAGCCAGTTCTACCGCTTTAAGGGACAGGAGTACGTTCTCGCGGCGAGAACTCTCGGAGCAAAGGACGGCAGGCTCATTGCGCGGCACATTCTCCCGAACGCGCTGGGGACCATTGTAACGTCCTGCGTGCTTATGGTCCCGGGAGTTATCTTCACGGAGTCGTCATTGTCGTATCTGGGCGTGCTCAATCTGGACTCGGCAACGCTTACGAGCGTCGGAACTATGCTCTCCAGCGCGCAGACGGCATTGTCGACCTACCCGCACGCCATCTTCTTCCCCGCGCTGTTCATCTCGCTGATGATGATTTCTTTCAACCTCTTCGGAAACGGTCTCAGAGACGCGCTTAACCCCACGCTCAGAGGAGCGGGAGATTGAGCCGGGCTTGCGAAAGGAGTTTACCGTATAATGGAAAACAAAGAAAAGATCCTCGAGGTAAATAATCTTACCGTTTCCTTCAAGACAAACGACGGCATCGTGCACGCGGTAAGAGACGTGAGCTTCGACCTCTTCAAGGGCGAGACGCTGGCGATAGTCGGCGAATCGGGCTCGGGAAAATCCGTGACCTCGCGCTCGCTTATGGGGCTGCTTACGCCGAACGCCATCGTCGAGAGCGGCACCATAATGTACGACGGCGCCGACCTGCTGAAGCTCAAAGAGGAGCAGTTCCACAAATACCGCGGAAACAGGATAGGAATGGTCTTTCAGGATCCGCTGTCCTGCCTTAATCCTATCCTCAAGATAGGCAAGCAGCTTACGGAATCGATGCTGCTGAACGAGAAAATATCAAAGGCGGACGCAAGGGCGAGGGCGCTCAAGCTGCTCGCGGGCGTCGGCATCCCGAATCCCGAGCGCTGCTACGATCAGTATTCGTTCGAGCTTTCGGGAGGTATGCGCCAGCGCGTCGTTATAGCGATAGCTCTCTCCGCGAACCCCGAGATACTCATTTGCGACGAGCCGACGACCGCGCTCGACGTTACCATTCAGGCGCAAATTCTGGAGCTTATCAACGAGATAAAGCGCGAACGCGAGCTGTCCGTTATCTTCATCACCCACGATATGGGAGTTGTGGCGAATATGGCTGACAGGATAGCGGTAATGTACGCGGGCAAGATAGTTGAATACGGCACCGTCGACGAGATTTTTTTACAGCCCCGCGCACCCGTACACTTGGGCGCTGCTTGCGTCAATTCCCGACCTGGACACTCACGAGAAGCTGGAATCCATACCCGGAACGCCGCCGAATATGCTGTTCCCGCCAAAGGGAGACGCGTTCGCGGCGCGAAACAAGTACGCGATAGCGCTGGATTTCGAGGAGCAGCCGCCCCTGTTTGAGATAACGCCAACGCATTACGCGGCGACGTGGCTTCTGCACCCGAAAGCGCCGAAGGTTCTGCCGCCCGAGATAGTTCTCCGGAGAGCGCGCAGAAAACGCGAACTTGAAGAAGCCGAGGGAAAGGGGGGGAGCAGATGAACAGCGAGAAAATTCTCCGCGTGGAGGGGCTGCGCCAGTATTTCCGCGACGGGAAAGACTGGATAAAGGCGGTCGACGACGTGAGCTTCTCCGTGAAAAAGGGAGAGATAGTCGGCATAGTCGGGGAGTCGGGCTGCGGCAAAACGACCACCGCGCGCTCCATTATAAAGCTGTACAAGCCCACGGGCGGCAAGGTGTGGTTCAACGGGGAGCTTATCTCCGCGGGAGCGTGGGCTGAGCGCGAAGCATACGAGCGCGCCAAGAAAAGCAAAAGCGCGGATATTGCCGAGGCGAAGGAAGCTTACCAAAAGGCGGCAAGGCTCTCAAAGGAGCTTAACAAAAAGTATCCGTCCGTGACCGATATTCAAATGGTTTTCCAAGACCCCATGGCGTCGCTCAATCCCAGAATGACGATAAAGGAGATAATCGCCGAGGGCTTGCGCATAAACGGCGAGCGGAACGAGGATGTCATTCGGGACAAGGTTTACGACGTGCTGAAAAAGGTCGGACTTATGCCCGACCACGCGAACCGCTATCCGCACGAGTTCTCGGGCGGGCAGCGCCAGCGCATCGGCATAGCGCGGGCTATTATAATGCAGCCGAAGGTGATAATCGCGGACGAGCCCGTGTCGGCTCTGGACGTTTCCATTCAGGCGCAGGTCATCAATCTTCTGGGCGATTTGCGCGACGAAATGGGGCTTACGATACTGTTTATCGCGCATGACCTCTCGGTCGTGAAGTACTTCTCCGACAGGATAGGGGTCATGTACTTCGGGCATATGGTGGAAATGGCGAACTCCGACGAGCTTTTTGCTCATCCGCTGCACGGCTACACCAAGGCGCTGCTGTCGGCAATACCGCTGCCCGACCCGTACACCGAAAAGCGCCGCAAGAGAATTTTCTACGAGCGCCCGACGTTCACACCCGAGCAGGATGCGAAATTTGCGCTGCGCGAGATAAGCGCGGGGCATTTCGTGCGCTGCACGGAGGAAGAGGAGCCCGGACTTCGCCGAGAGAGGGACAAAGCATAATGAAACGCTCCTCTTGGCTTATCGCGGCAGTCTGCGGGCTGATTATTACGGGGCTTGGCTTGCTTTGGCAGGGCGTCGGCAGCGCCGAGACCGCCGCCGATCGGTTCAGGATTTTCAGCAACGCGACGCTGCTCGCGGGAGTGATATTAACGGGAATAGGCGCGCTCGCGTGGGTATCGGACGAGCACTTTTTCGACGGCATACGCTATTCCGTAAGCTCGCTTTTCGCCCGTCTCAGCGGAAAACCCAAGCGCTACGCCACCTACTACGACTTTATTCACCGCGGCAAAAAGAAAGGAAGCGGCTTTGCCATGCTGCTTCCGGGGTTGATTTTCTTGGGGCTGGCAGTAATTCTTACGGGGCTGTTCTATCTGGTTCGCTGAAATGCAAAAGGCAAGCGCGCGGCTTGCCTTTTATTGTATTCAATTCACGAGAAGCTTGAAAAAATCATCCTCGGGCATCGGCTTTGCGTAATAATAGCCCTGAACCTGATCGCAGCCTATGTGTTGGAGAAGCTCGACCTGTTCCTTTGTTTCAACGCCCTCGGCAAGCACGGTTATGTTCAGGTTTGAAGCCATATGCAGAACATGCTCGAGAATATTGCGCCCCTTGTCCGAGGTCATCATATTCTCAATAAACCGCTTGTCGAGCTTTATAACGTCAAAGTGCGATTCGAGCAGCACATTCAGCGAGGAATATCCGCTGCCGAAATCGTCCATAAGCAGCTTAAAGCCGCTGTCCTTCAGCAGAGCGGTCTGGTCGCTGATCTGACGGTCGTCCGCCGTTTCGGTTATCTCAAGCTCCAGCAGCTCTCCGGGGATGCCCGAAAGCCTCACCATATCGGAAAGTATCTGCGGGCAGTCGTCTCCTCTGAGATGAACTCTCGAAACATTTACCGAAATCGGGCAGGTTTTGATGCCCGCGTCAACGCATTTTCTTATGAACATACAGGCTCTGCTCCATATGTAATGGTCGACCTGTACGATAGAGCCGTTTTCCTCGAGAACGGGGATAAATTGGTCGGGATATATCATTCCCCTTTCGGGATTGACCCACCTCACAAGAGCCTCCGCGCCGATTATCTCGTTTTTGGAAATGCTGTACTTGGGCTGAAGATACATACGGAACTGATGCTCCTCAATGGCTCTGCGGAGATTTTCCTCGATAAATTTAATGTTGTAAAGCGAATCCTTGAACTGCTCCTTGTAGAAAACGACGTTGGTGGTAAAGCCCGCCTTTGCGGTGCGTCGCGCCATGGCGGCTCTGTCCTCGATGCGGCGCAGCTCCATGGTCTTATCCTCCGCCATATATACGCCGTAGGATATCTGGAGAGTAACGTCCTTATATATGCACAAAAGCTCGTCGAGACCGTCTATAAAGCGCCTCGGATAATCGTCGTCGGGAGATTCCGTGACAACCATAAACACGTCGCTGCGCAGATTAAGGTAGTATTGATTTTCATTGCAGTAATTCTTTAACGTGTTAACGACATGATCCAGAACCTCGTTTCCGAACTTCTCTCCGTAAAGGTCGTTGATTATCTTGAAGCGGCGGATATCAAACTGAATGAAGGCGACCTTGTCGGCGGAGGCAAGGAGCGCGGCGACATTGCGGCGGAACTTGTTGGAACGGCCCATGCGCTTGACCATGGTCTGTATCTCGTCGTTTTCGGGCAGATCGTCGTAATCTATGGCGGAGCTTGCTTTGTCGGATATATAATCGGATATCATTTCCTCAAGAAGCTCTATGCTGACCTCCAGAGCGGCGGGGCACTTTTTCAGGATAAGCCCCTCCTTGCGTATCTCCGCCATTTCATCGGGAACGGATATATCCTTTCCGAGAATATCGCGGCAGTTGACCTTTCCGTTCATCCTTTCGGAAAAGCGGCGGATAAACTCCTCCGTTTTCCTGTTGCCGTAAGCCTCCTGCTCTGTGTCGCTGGAGTTGTAAAATCCGAGCGTCATACCGAGAACGAGCAGACCCGCCGTAATGCACCCGCAGGTGTTTCCGCAGCGCATACCGCCCCCGAAGCAGGTGCTTATTTTCAACGCCGTTTTCAGATCGAGCCCGAGGTCGCTCGCAAACGAGCCGAAAAGAGCCTGCGTGCAGTGATACTTTTCCTTCAGAAGCTTTATCGCTTTTTCCTTATGAGTCATAATGATCCTCCAAGCAGTTGATATCCCGTTAATTCTATACAAAACATACTTATATATTTTAATTTTATCATAAATTCCATAAAATGTCAAGGACAATTTTTTAAAAACAGCGCGCCGTATAAAAAGCGCCCCCAAAAATTCGGGGGCGGATCGTATTCGTTAAGGACAAAAAATTACTTCGAGAGCGTGCTGTACGGAGCTATCTTATCATACTCGCGAGCTACCTCGCCGTTTGTAACGAGGATAAGCTTGTCGCGGGAAAGCGTCAGAATGTTTTCGGGGAGCCTGTTTGTGCGCCTGCCGATAAACTGCGCCGTCTCGTAATCCTGCGAGCCGAGATAGATGATATGGTCGCAGTTGTTTATGATTGTGGTAGCCTCCGAGTGATTGTACATGCTTTCAAGCTGTGTCATGCTTTGCAGAATAATGCTTACGGACACCTCTCTGGAGCGGATAACGGAGATTATTCTGTCGAACTCGTTGAGCTTGGCGCTTGCCGCGAAATCGTCCATAATTATTCTTACGGGTATCTCCAGCTTGCCGCCGGGATTGTCGTCGGCAACGGAACAGAGCGTCTGAAGCGCCTGAGAATAAAAAATGTTGATGATTTTGTCAAACGTTCCGTCTGTGTCGCTTACGTTGAGGAACAGCACGGTTTTCCGCTTGCCGAGGGAAGCTATATCAAAGGATTCCAGTTCCCCGAAAATCATCTCTCCCTCCTTGAAATCAAACATCTCAAGCGCTCTGTTTGCAAATTCTATGATGCACGACCATGTTCTCTCCACGGTCCGGATACCGGTTAGTTGTCTGAAGCGCTTTGCCGCAAAGGTATCGGGATTATCCTCCGCCCACCTTATGAACGACAGATCGCCGTTCGGCTGAATAAAGCGCCTGTGCGCCTCGCAGACCGACATCATGTTCTGCTCCTCGGGCGGCAGCGCGTCAAGGCAAAAAGCGATCAGAAACACCACGTATGATTGCGCGGACATATCCCAGAACGGATCGTTGTAAGTCATCAGCGGAACAAGGTTATTCGCCAGCGTGAGAACGTCCTTTTCGCTGTATCCGCCGTTTTCCCCGCGCTCTATAAACGCCAGCGGATTGTAGCCGCAGGACGATCTCTCGGGATTTACAAAATCCAGCGTTACAACGTCGTAGCCCTTTTCCTTAAGCTCATCGGTAAACATACGGGCGAGCTGACCCTTCGTATCGGAGACCACCATGCTGCCGCTTATGTTCTGGAGATTGGGGATGACGTAGCCGCCCGTCTTCCCCGCTCCCGACGACCCGATGATAAGGTCGTTGTTGTTAAGCCTTGTGCTTACCGTGTCATTGGAGACCGAAACGCCCTTGGCGAGAATTCTTTCGTTTGTCATAAAACAATTCCTCCTTAATTTCACATTTTGTGTTCTTTCAGCAGCGCTTTGAGTTCATCCGCCCTTTTCGTGTTTCCCTTTTTGCGCTCCGAGCGCTCCGCCTTGCGGATGCATTTCATCGTGATATTGTCTCTCCCAAAAATTGCGGACAAGATAAGCGTTTCACACAGCGAGTCGCCGCTCTCTATAGCCTTATTCACGTCCCTTTCCCAGGCTCTCTTATCTTCTTCGAGCTCCCGGAGCAATGAGTTGGCGCTTTCAAAGTGTTTTTCGGACATATTCATTATTACACCCCCTTGTAAACAGCGGTCGCGAGACCGAATTCGATAGCTTCTTCCGCGGAGTAAAAGCTGTCCTCGGCGGTAGCCTTGTACACCGTTTTGAGCGGTTTTCCCGTTCTTTCGGCAATGATGCCGGCCGTGATCTCCCTCACCTTGTTGAGCTTATCGACCTCCCTCTGTATCTCATGCGGCTTTCTGCCGCCCATATCGAACCTGCCGTAGGACGGGTCGTGGATCATGATCCGCGTATGCGGGAGCATTTCGCGCTTTTCGCCCGCGAGGAACAGTATCGCTCCCATGCTCGCCGCGTCGCCGATGCAAACGGTCTTTACGGGCGACTTCATAAGCCTTATGTAGTCGTAGACCGCAAGACCGCTCTGGACGACGCCGCCGGGGCTGTTGATGTAGAACGTTATCTCCTCGCCGGGAGCCTTGCGCTCGAGATACATAAGCTGCTTTATCAGCTCGTTGGAGGTGACGTCGTTCACCTCGTCGACCAGGAAGATCTCGCGGTTTGCGAGGAGCTCGTCCTCTATCGGTATACAATCGTACCCTCTCGAGGATTCCTTTAAAATATTAGCCATAAAACATTCTCCTTTCGGTAATCGGGAAAATTCCCGTATTGTTAACAATGAAAGCCGTCAGCCGGCTTCTGCGCGGTCCGACGGGCAGTCCGCTTCCGCGAGCGATCTCGCGTGAGCCTTTGAACACTGCCCCTTGACACCGTAAATATCTATCAGGGGTTCGTAAAAGATCGCCCCGATGATGCCGCCGCAGCCGCGAATTTTATCGGCATAGTCGTCAAGACTGTCCGACGGGTTCCACGGGCGTTTCAGCTCCCGCAGCGCCTTTGACAATACCTCGCCGACCGTAGCCGGCACGGAACCGTCCGTACGAAGCCCCAGATAATTCGAGACCTTGCCTTTCAGGTCTAAAAACATATCCACGAAGCGATAGCCGTGCTTTGTTTTCCTTGAATAGGCGCCGAACAGCGAAACGAGCGTCACCGACGAAAGAAGCCGCATCCACGGAAGCCTTTTTACGGATTCCTCCAGTACAATGCCAAGCTCCTTCATATGCGCGAGAGTTTTATCTCTGCCAACGCCGTAATACGTTTCATCCTCGTAGATCTTCGTGATGATGTAAAGAAGGCTTTCGTCCTCTCCGGGCTCGCCTCTCCATGATGTAAAAATATCACTCATGGTGTATTCCATCACCCTGTCGAAGATAGCCTCCGCCTCGTCAACACTGTCCGTATAGCCCTTCAAAGAAAACTGCATAAGCTTTTCCAATGCAGAACTCATATCGATCATCTCCTTTCGCACACCGTGCGGAGTTCATCCGCTGCTTATCATAGGAATTTATGCGCCCCGGCGGGCGCCTTGAATACATTCGGCTGCGGCACGGGAAGCAAACCCGCGTCTTAAATGCTGCCTTCGTGTAAACGCCTCACGGCGGATACTCGCAAAATGCGAAAGTCCTAAGCAGCACGCAGCCGATATTCAATTGTCAACGAGCTCGGTGTTTACCACCTGTATACATTATACGGGAAATAAAAAACCTTCCGTAAAATTAACGGAGACTTCCGAAAAACGGCGGGTAATGCGGAAGTCAACGCTGCCGCCCGAAAAGTTTCATGAATTTTTAAAAATTCCGAGCGTTCGTCGTTAAAGAGAATATCAATAAAAATGCTCCGTGAAAATCACGGAGCATAGTCCACGACCGACTTATCGGGAAACATTTGTTTATGTGACGCTTTTCTCGCTTATGCGCGAGGTTTTCTTTTTTCTCTTCTCGAAGTACATCATCTTGTCGGACTCCTTTACAAGGTCGTCAAACTCGATGCCGTCGGGGTTATCGCATATGTACACTCCCACGCTGGCGGAAACCTTGTACGGCTTTCCCGAGGACGCGTTGTAGTCGTCCAGACGAGCCCTTATGGCGCTCCGCAGAGCGTCCTCGTCGATCTTGCCCCCGTACACCGCCATCATTTCGTCACCGCCGAACCGCACGCAGACGGCGTCCTCGGGAGCGCACAGCCTGAAAGCCTCCGCCGCAGTTCTGATAGCATTGTCGCCCTCGTCGTGACCGTAGGTGTCGTTAATGATCTTAAGCCCGTCCAAATCGACAAGAGCCGCCGAAATGACGCTGCCGTTTTCCTTAGCCCTGTTGATAACGCGGCGGAACTCCTTGGTGAAGCCGTTTCTGTTATACAGCCCCGTAAGATTGTCGAGCTTGTATATCTCCTCGACGCGGTTTTGCAGATAATTATGATAGCGGATATTGCGGTGCCCGCCTATCGCGTTGTTGAGCGCCCTTATCGACTGCGGCACCTTGCAGTAATTCGCGATGTCGTCATTATGGAAATGAAAGCACGCGTATCCGATGGGCACGTCCAGATAGTTCAGCCCGAAAAAGAGCAGCGGATGCTTCGTTTCGAGTATCTCGTTCATGCGCGGAAAGATCTCCTTGCGCGGAAACGGGGTGTAATCGGTGTACTGTATCTCGTCGGAGCTGAAGAAATGTATCATCTTATCCCCGTAAGCGTCGTCGCGGTCTACCCTGCATATCGGGTTTATGCGCTCGTCGAAGCATTCGGGAGTGAGCGCGCAGTCCACGTCGTAGAAGCGCGAATCGCGTATAATGCCGCTGAGCTCCTCCAGGCTCTTGCAGGAGATAGCCTTTGCGACGAGGGAATACATATTGTATTCCTCGTTCTGATAGCGGAAAAAGAGGCTGCTGAGACTGAGGTAGTCCCGCATGGCGTCTACGGGCTTTATCCCCTTGCACCCGCAGGATTCCGACAAGATCATGCTCGGCGGTATTTTGATGAGCCCCTCTATACGCTCGCCGTTAAGGCATCTGCCGATTATCCCGCCTATCCTCTCGGCAGCCTTGTCGTAGCTGCACACGCAGGAGGTGATTTTTGGGGATGACATCATTATCTCGTCTATGCCGTCGAATCCCGTCACGATAACGTCCTCGGGGATTTTGTATCCGCTTATCAGCAGCTCGTTCTCAACGGCGACCGCCATGGTGTCGTTCGCGCAGATAACAGCCTCTGGAACGCGGTTCTCGGCGATAAGCTTCTTCGTAGCCTCCGTCGCGGGATACGACCAGAAATCCCCGTAGCTTACCATGCTCTCGCGGTCGAACTCTATGCCCCTCGATTTGAGGACCTCGGCGAAAACGGCTATCCTGCTCTCGGAGAAGCTGTTGTCCTTAACGCCCGCCATCATATGCGGTCTGCGGACGTGATGCACGTCCAGAACGTGCTCCACCACGTTTCTGAAGCCCGCCTCGTAGTCGAATTCCGTGCTTATCGTGCCCTCGTATTCCCCGTCTACCGTGATAACGGGCTTATCGTTGGCAGCGGCTTTCGCTATCAAATCCTCGACGAGCTCCTTGTTCTTTATCTTCTCAACGCAGATGACCACTATATCCACGTAGTCGAAATCCAGCAGGTCGTAGATAGCAATCTCCCCGACCTCGGTGGATACGCCGAAAAACAGCTCGGAGCAGGTAGCGAACACCATCAGGCGGCAGTCCTCGTCGGGCAGGGATTTATTGAGAGCCATGATGAATTTCCGCGAGGAATCCTCGTTTATCTTCGGTATGCATAACGCGATTATCTTTTTTCCGTTTATCAAGGTAAAGCCTCCCCGTATTGAACGGCGGTATTATGCCGCCGATTGATATTCTTGCACAAAATTTTCCTTAATGTTAAATATATTATAGCACATTGACCAAAAAATTTCAAGGGGTATTGATAATTTTTAAACAATTTTTTTGTTTCGCTTTACCGAGAGAAATCCAAGCTTTTGACCGTGCGGAAAAATCCCGAGCGGCATTCATACCGCCCGGGAATAAACCAGTTCTTTTGTATCAAATGCACTTCGGCAGTATCGTGTCAATTATCCTGTACAGATACAGATCCTCGGCGTTCCACGTGTCGTAGTTGGTAATGGACTCGTAGCTTATCACGTAATCCTTTTGGTCGCCGCCCTTTATCCTATGCTGCATGACCGACATTATCCCCTGCTTCAGGAACTTATCGTATACCTGCGGATTAAAGGTCCTGAAATGCCTTATATTGTTGACTATCATAACGCTGCCCTCGAAGTATCGGTTCAGCCCCTCGTCGCAAAGATAGCCCGCGTCCTCGCCGCGCAGAGGTATCTCGCCGCACTGCGCCGCTATCTCCCCGTCGGTCACATTGTATAGAATAATACGCTCCACGCCGAAATACTTGACGATGCTTTGCAGAATATCCTCCGCCGAAAAGGTCTTGCCCCTTATCATAAGATCCGCGATCTGGCAGACAGCCTCGCTTTTGCTCAAACCTCTCCGGCTGACAATACCCACCTTATCGACGTTGGTTTTGAGAATATCCTCAACGCTGCCGTGTTTATCCTGTCTGTATATAATGTAGCGGTTTTTGCCCTTGTTTTTCGCAAGATAAAGCATATGATCCGCCAGATTATACAAGGTGTTGAAATCCGTCGCGTGCTCGGGATAACAGGACACGCCTATGGACGTAGTGACCTGAAAGCCGTCCGTTTCCTCGGAATACGCCTGCGATATGTTGTTTTTGATGCCGCGCAAAATATTTCGCACCGAGTCCTCGTCCTCGAAGTCCTTGACGATCATATAAAATTCATCGCCGCCTATTCGTCCCACCTTTCCCGATTTTCCGACCTGCTCGGCGATTATGGCGGCGCATTTCCTTAAAACCGCGTCGCCCGTGGAATGTCCCCAGTGATCGTTTACGTTTTTGAAGTTGTCTATGTCGATTATCGCCATTGCCGATTTTTGCTTAAGGTCCTCAACGACCGACTTGGCGTAATTCGTAATATCCTCTTTCATGTAGAGCCCCGTAAGCTGATCGTGGCGGGCGTGGTTCTTGATTTGATTTGCGGCGGAGCCCCTTATGCTGCCCACGGTCTTAACGTGAACGTCGCTGTGGTATATAGCCGTTCCCGAAAAGCGAACGCCCTTGTCCCCGTCGAGATTTATGACTCCCGAAAAGTTCCTCGTGCCGTTTTTGAGATTGGAAACGAACTTCATCAGTTCGCCCTTTGCCTTGTCCGGCAGAGACTCCGCGGCTTTATCGGTCCATTCCCGAAGCCCGTAGCTGCCGACGACCCTTTTTTCCTCCTCGTAAACATAAACCGTGATAAAATTTTTTTCGGCGTCGTAGGAATAGTAAACGCCGTCAAGCTGCGCCAGAATAGCCGTGTTCTCCTGCTCCCGCTCAAAATACTCGGAATAACGCTCATACATTCTGTCGACCTCGATCATACGCAGCACCGTATGCTCGGAATTGCTTTCCTCGGTAATAACGCAAACCATGGAGCAGGGCTTTTCATCGCCGGAATAAACCGCCAACACGAACGGGCGGTTATAAGCCTTTTCCTCGATCGCCTTTTCCAAGACCTCCCGCGAGCCCTCCGCCATCATTTTATCGAAGGTAGTGTAAAGGTTATCTCCGCGAAAGGCGTAAAAATCGGTATTACCCGTGATATATTCATAATTCTTGTTTTTAAATCTCGCCTCATAAACATATCCGTATTGGTTTGTCATAAGAGTACCCCTTCAATAAACACTTTCCGGTCTCGTCTTCGGCACTGCCCGCAACGCCCGATGTAAAGCACACCGAATAATACGGTTTATAATATCCTATTATATATTATACAGCATATCCTCCGAAAAGTCAAGTATTTTCGGCAAAATTTACAAATTTTTATACGGCGAACGAAAAATCCCGCGCCCTCGGTTTTGTACGGCAATCATGCGCGGAGCGTTTATTGCGGTTGAAGCAAACCGTACTTACCGAGGAACACGGCATACCGGCAGCCCGCGTTTCCGCCGCGCAAGCCGCCTTATTTCTTGAACTTCTTGAATATCATAAGTCTGTGCGGCGTGGTCAGAAAAACCGTTCTGCGCCAAGGATGACAAACGGTATCCTCGGACGTATATTTAACGTTTATTTGAAGAACTATCTCGGAATTTTCCGCAATATACCCGCAGATATTTTCGCGGTCGAGACATTCGAGCTTATTTTTGTCATCTCCCGTTTTGCACACATAAACGTCCCCTTTACCGCAATAGGTCTTGACGCAGTTTCCGCACATGAGCAGCGGAATTTCGACCTGCCCCGTGCTCCGCAACTCCAGATCGCCCTGCGTAAACAACCCCGCCCCGCAAACCGGGCACAGCGTATCCGCGCCGTACCTTTCGGCGCCGTAGCCTCTCCAATTATAATGATATTCCGCTTCGCCGTCCGCGTCGGCTTTAAACACAAGATCCGTTCTCTGCAGCAAAATGTCCCTGCTGTCCCCGTCACTGTCGAGTTCCCACCGCGGAAAAGCTTCGGCAGCGACCTCAAAAAGCTCTCTGTCCGTCAGCTCCCCGGAGAATTTTCCGCCGCGTATTTTCGGCAAAGAATATATCGGCGGCAAATCGATCACCCTGAACTCCTGTTCGGCTTTCAGCTTGAAAAGGTTTTTGAGAATATCCTCAAAAGCCGTCTCCCCGAAAATGACGAGCTTCTCGTCTTGGCTCCGGAAATACAGTCCGTCCATATCCCTGCAGATCCCCTCGGCACGGAAATACACCGCGTCCCTCATCAGCTCACCTGCGGTCTTATTGTCTATAAACGTCTCTTCGCTGTCGAAGCTGTTGGTGTTGTTTTTATATTCTTCAAAACGATTTTTCAATTCCTCGGGCAATTCTTCGCCGTCAAAATACATAAACAGTTCCGTGTATGGGGGATCATAATCCAAGTCCAAGCTCTCTTCGCTGAATTTTTTGAGCTTATCTTTCCCGAAAATATCAACAAATCGGGGCTCCCAGCGCAATTCCGCGGATTTTTCAAACAAATCCGAATCATACCCCCCTTTTATCAGCTTTTCCGCGAAAGCGTCCATAACGGGCTTTCCCTCGTCGTTGCAGTCGTACAGGGTCTCGCGCACGTTTTCAAACAAATCGAGATTGTAAGAGATATAACGCTCGTCTATCTCTATACCGAACTTCTTTTCCAACTCATCCGCCAAAAGATCCTTAGTCCAATATCCCTCGACCACCTCGCCTATGTCCTCATAGACCGTTTGAACGGGCTTTGCTAAAATATCCTCGCCGAAATACTTGTTGTAATGCCTCAGCAGGATTTCCGCCGTCGTTTGCTTGTGATAATCTTTGCCGTAAATCACCGAAAACAAATTCATCAAGCCGCAAAAATCCTTCACATCATCATAAGCAAGCATATACTTATCGCTGCCGCATAACAAGTCATAC
Organism: Lachnospiraceae bacterium; assembly: GCA_023664705.1. Lineage (GTDB taxonomy): Bacteria > Bacillota > Clostridia > Oscillospirales > Ruminococcaceae > CAG-115. Next base: position 86,235 of record JAMPFE010000002.1, read on the forward strand.
AGCCCGATAAACTCGCCGCCCTCCGTCGGAATAATTTCGCACCCCGTAAAATCGATATTGTCCTCGAAAACTTCATAATAAAAATCTCCCGTCGGATAATATTTATACGCTGTTTGCGGATGCCTTTTCGCAAACTCCTCAAACGCGTTCCGGACATATTTTCCGAGCTTCTCGATCTCCCCCTCGCACGGCTTCTTTCTGTCCCTCTCGCACTTGATATCCGCGCTCACGAAAAAGCGGAAATCCTTGCCATTTATCGTTATGCCCTTCAGCGGCAGCGTGCAGAACAAAGGATACTGCTCCTCCTCCCTTTTCAGAGTCTCCAGGGTACGCTCGTCGGGGAACAGCAGCACGACCGTTTCGATCCCCTCCGTCTTAACCTCGGGATCGCCCTTGTATTTGAAAAACGTATACTTGGAGCCGTCATTCACGCTCACCTCAAGCAGCGTTTCGCCGTTTTCCCCGCAGCAGGTTTTTGTGATGCGTTTCGTCATTCCATCGCGACTCACGGAGATTTTGTTTATACGGTCGGTAAACAAATATGTCCCGAAATCGGAGAAGTCGTCTGCCGCTTTATTCAACTCCTTCTTGTTATCCGCCTCCGAAATCGTCAATTCCGTCTTGCCGCGGTTTTCGCCGTTACCCTCAAAAAACGGAATGGGCTGTTCAACAAATTCGCCGTCCTTATAGGGCTTCGCCTCTCCGTTCTTGATCTCAACATCGCCGTCTTCAAAAATAAAAGCGGGACGTCTCTTTTGGGACATGGTGATTTTAAAATAATTCGATTTTACGGATACCTCCCCGAATTTCCGATATATCGACTTAAAGCCTATGCCCTTTTCTCCCGTTACGCCCTCTTCACCGTCTTTTCCCGAAACTAACTTCGAGCACAAAGAGATAAGGTCCTTCGGCGAAAAACCCGCGTCGGAATACCTCAGCATAATTTTGTCGTCCCGTATTTGGACATCAAGCTCGTCGTCAAGCCCCGACGACCTCATATGACAGTCGTTTGCGTTCTGAACAAGCTCATAAGCGACAACGGTATCGGGAGCGTCATATTTTGCAGCGTCGTTTGAATTGCCGCCGCGGAACGAAAGATGCTCGCGCCATGCAAGGAATTTTTGCAGCAGCTTACCGAACTTTTCCGCCTCCTCCCTGCTTTCCGGCGGCTTTGTATTCCCGTATGCCTTTTCAATCTCGTAGCGGCAGCTCATGTACTCCCCGACGCCCTTCAACATTGATTCGGCGCATTTTTCAATGACCTCATCGCTGCAGTTTGCAAGCACAACGGTTTTGTTGAAATGGAAAAATTTACATTCCTGCGGCAGGTATCTTGCATACACATGCAGATCGCGGAATTCCTCCAGTTCTTCGATCTTATCATACCCGAGGAGATTCTTAAACACGCCGCCGACGGCGTAGGAGTCGAAACCTTTAATTTTGATCTTATCCTTTTTATCCTTAAATTCCTTCTTGCCGTCGGCTTCGTTCAGAAAATCCGTAAAATCCTTGCCGTAATACCCAAGATCACGTATCTTAAACTCAAGCTTCCCCGCGCCGAATTTAAGCGCAGCGGCAGCCAGCAGGCGATACACGCGTCCCCTGCGCTCTACATTTACCATTGTCCAATAGTTTTTATTGTCCTCGTATATTTTAAAAAACAGCTTGCCGAGTTCACGCTGCAATTCACCGTCATCCTCAAAAAAGGCTTTTCCGTATTCGTACCAATCGAGCTCTCCCCCGTCAAACCTTGCGAAAAAGGTCAGAATATCCTCTATGTACTTAAAATTCGGGGATCTCAGTTCATCGGTTTTTTCGATAACGTATTCGCGAACTTCGTCCTCATCATACTTCGATATAACGTCGAGCTTCCCGAAAATATCCTTATCGCTGTCGGGCTTGGGACACACGCGGATAAAGGCCCCCCGGGAGCGGAACCGACCTTGTCGGAGCCGACCTTGTCGGCATAGACCCACACCTGATGTTTACCGTCGACCGAACCGTAAACGGCTTCCTCCCCGCCGTCATAAATACGCGGGAATATTTCAAGCTTAAGCCTGTTCTCACCCTCTTCGAGGATATAGCCGCTTTTTTGGTCCTCCAAAATATATTCGATTATACGTTCGCGAACGTCCTCGAACATAATGTCGTTAAGAATCCGCATCCTCTTATCGTCGTTCACCTCGGTATCCTCGTACCCGACAAGCTTTTTTCAAGCCCCGCAGTTTTTTTGCGCCGCCCGCTTGACATTTTGCCGCCGATGCTGTATAATAAAAATATGCGGCAATGCAAAATAGATCCGGGTATTTATATCCCGAGGAGGAAACAATATGTCTGTAAATCTTCAAAAAGGTCAGAAGGTCGACCTCACAAAGGGCAACGCGGGGCTGAAGGCGCTCGTCGTCGGTCTCGGCTGGGATCCCGTCAAGAAAAAGTTCTCGCTGTTCAATAAGCAGGAGGACATCGACTGCGACGCGTCCGCGATACTAATCAACGAAAGCACGGGTAAGCTCGCGGGACCCGTCGACGTTGTTTACTACGGTCAGTTAATGCACAGAAGCGGCGCGGTCCGCCACTGCGGCGACAACCTCACGGGCGACGGCGACGGCGACGACGAGCAGATAATCGTCGAGCTCACCAAGGTCCCCGCCGAATACAACAAGATCGTTTTCGTAGTCACTATCTATCAGGCAAGAGAGCGCCAGCAGCACTTCGGCTTGATACAAAACGCGTTCATCAGGATAGTCGACGCGGACACGGGCTCGGAGCTCTGCAAGTACAACCTCTCCGAGAACTACGAGGGCAAGACCGCAATGATCTTCGGCGAGGTCTACCGCTACAACGGCGAGTGGAAGTTCGGCGCCGTCGGAGAGCCCACCAACGACAACGGCATCGCCGATATGGCGGCGCGTTTCCAGTAATTTACGGGAGGATAATTATGACTAAGAAGATCTGCATCATTTCGGGCATCATCGCTATCGCGGCAATGGCTGCCGCGGCGGTCGCATATTTCCTGCTCGGCAAAACCGAGCTGCTCGACAAATGGGATCTCGACATCGACGACGACGAGATCTGAAAAACCTTGAAAATACGCCACCGCCCCAAGCGGATCTTTGAAAGCGCTATGCTCGGGGCGGCGTTTGTTGTGGAATAAATCAAACGGCAAAGGAGCCTGTCATGATAAAGGAACTTACCGCAAAACTCACGGAAAACATATCCCGCGCCGTCCGCGGCAAGGACGAGCAGATAAGGCTCGTCTGCGCGGCGCTGTTCGCGGGCGGGCACGTCCTGCTCGAGGACGTCCCCGGAACAGGCAAAACGCTGCTCGCGCGGTCGCTGGCGAAGTCGGTCGACGGCGGCTTCAAGCGCGTCCAGTTCACGCCCGACCTGCTGCCCTCCGATATCACGGGCATCAACTTCTACAATATCAAGGAGCAGGAGTTCGTGCTGCGGCGCGGTCCCGTGTTCACGAATATCCTGCTCGCCGACGAGATAAACCGCGCCACTCCCCGAACGCAATCCGCTCTTCTGGAGTGCATGGAGGAGCGCCGCACCACGATAGACGGCGAGACCATGCGGCTTGAAGCGCCGTTTTTCGTCATCGCGACGCAGAACCCCACCGAGATACAGGGCACATACCCTCTCCCCGAGGCTCAGCTCGACCGCTTTATGATACGCCTCGCGCTCGGATACCCCGACAGAGCCGAGGAGATAAAGGTCATAAGCGGCGCGGCAGCGTTCGGCGCCGAGGAGAACCTTTCCGCAGTCTGCACGGGCGCGGATATCCTCGCGGCGCAGGACGCCGTAAACGGCTGCAAGGCGGGCGAGGCGGTCTGCGGCTACATCGCCGACATCGCGGCGGCAACGCGCC
>JAMPFE010000002.1:90205-200453 GCA_023664705.1 Lachnospiraceae bacterium
GCGAGCTACGAAACCGAGCAGCGCGAACTCCGCGAAAAGCTCACCGCGCTCGAAAAGCGGATAAACGAACTTGAGCTTCAGGACAAGTACATCAGGGAGTTCGTTGAACAGGCTAAAGAATACCTCGAGATGCCCAAGCTGACCGCCGAACTGCTTCGGGTGTTCATTCGCAGAATAGAGGTGTTCGAGAAACCCGAAAAGTATTCGCGGACCTGCGGGAACACGATCTTGATCCATTACACCTTTGAATGCGACAAGGCGTTCACAGCGTCGGAACTCGGAAAAACCGCATAATAGCACCAATCCCGCAAGGATTTTCCTTGCGGGAGGTACATAAAGCTTAATTCTCCGTTAGCGATATCACGCTAACTCGGGGGCGAATTTCCGTATCTTTTTTCTATCTCAGCAGCGGCAAACTTCCCGTAAGCCTGTTCACCTTTTTCTTGGAGCCGCAGAGCGCTATGCCGAAATACCTGAGCTCCTCCGCCGCGCCCATCCTGTCGATAAACTCGTCGTAGGTTTTACAGCTCTGCGCCACGTCCGTAAAATCGGCAGCGGCAACGTCGGCGTATTCGCTGCCGTACAGCGCCATACGCAGCTTTGCCAGCGTCTCGGAGGGCGCCTTCAAAATCGGCACTGGGAACTCGATTATCCCCATATGCCCCCTGCCCCCGCCGTCGAGCACGTCCTCCCCGACCGTCTCGGGGAGCCTCGCGCCGAGCGTTATGCCGAGTATGGCGGCGGTGTTGGCAATTATTCCCAGCGGCAAACTCTCGTCAATTACGATCACGCATTTTTCGTTATTCATCCTCATTCTCCTTATCACCCGTGATACGCCGATACGCCGACGGCGGCAAGCCGATAAACGTCCCGAACGCGTTCGTAAAGTGGCTCTGGTCGAAAAAACCCGTCTGCAGCGCCGCGTCTATCGGCTTTTCGCCCTTTTCGAGCAGCTCCTTCGCCTTTCCGACGCGCACCGCCTGCAAATACCTGTACGGCGTAACGCCCTTCGCTTTGGCGAACGACCGCAGCAGCGTGGACTTGCTCAAGCCGCTGCATTCGCAGAGCCGCTCCAGCGAGATACGCTCCGCAAAGCGCTCGTCCATAAAACGGCAGGCGCGCTCTATCGGCTCGGGGTCTCTCGAAACGCACTCCAGAAACGGCTCTCCCGAGCGCCTTATCAGCGCCGAGATCAGTATCAACAGCGCCTCCTCCTTTTCAAGCCCGCCCTCTCCGCGCATTATCATATCGTGCAGTCTCCGAAAGCATTCGGCAGTCTCGCCGTCGCTCGTCACATTATCGGAGAAGCGCGGCGGCGCGCTCTCACCCGTTATCTCCGCCGAGAGCTCCGTCATTATTTCCGCGGAAATATTCAGCGCGCGGTAGTCCAGCGTGCCGCCGTCCGTCTGCACGCAGCCGTGACTGTCCCCCGGGTTCAGCAGCAGCATATCCCCCGCCCCGAGAGCGTATTCGCGGTTATTGCAGGAAAGCCGCCGCGCGCCGCTCTCGACCAGCCCCACGACGTAATGCTCGTGGAAATGCTTCGGGAACGGCTGCACGACGCCCTCGAAGCGGTACGCCTCAACGCGCAGCGCCTCGTCGTACACCAGCGTCCTTGTCTCCTTCGTCATCCTCTCACCCCAAAAACATTATAGCACATTCCCGTTCAAAAGTCTTGTAAAATATCTTCACTTTTCAACAAAAATTTTTATCATCGGTATTGACTTATTGTGAAATATATAGTATAATTTTATTACACGACCGCATTATTTTGTGTACGGAGGAAGAAAACAGAAATGAAAAACGTTACCGAGCAGCTTATCCTGTCGCTTGCCCCGAACCCCGCCGCCGCGGCGAACGGAAAGAAAATTTCCCAAAGCGGCGGCTTTCAAAAGCTGTACCGCTCCGCGGACGGCACGCTCTACATGGGCGAATGTAAGGGCAGCGGCAAAAATCCCTACATAACCTCCGCGGATTATATCGACCCCGAGCGCCCCGTGTTCCGCTGCTCCTGCCCGTCTCGGCAGTTCCCGTGCAAGCACTCGCTCGGGCTGCTCTACGAGATGATGTCGGGCAAGCCCTTCGAGCAGTGCGATATACCCGAGGACATTCGGCGCAAGCGCGGAAAGCTCGCCGCAAAGTCCGCCCCCGAAAAGTCCCCCGGGGATATGACCCCCGAGGAACTCGAAAAAGCCGAAAAGAAAAAAGCCTCGGCGGCAAAGACCGCGAGCGCCGCGAAAAAGAAAAAGCTCCAAAAGCAGCTCGAGGGACTCGACTTAGCCGAAAAGGCGGTCAAGGAGCTCGTCTCGTCGGGCTTGGGAACCATGGGCGGCGCTTCCCTGCCGACCTATCGGGAGCTTTCCAGGCAGCTCGGCGACTATTACCTCAACGGTCCTCAGCGGCTGCTCAACCGCCTTATGCTCGAAATAACGGAGTTCCAAAAGGACAATCTCGAAATACATTACGACAACGCGATAGACGCGCTCGAAAAGCTCTACGCTCTGATAAAAAAGTCGCGCGAGTACATCAACGCGAAGATCGACGGCAGCGCCGTCAACGACGACACAGTGCTGTACGAGGAGCTCGGCGGCAACTGGAAGCTCTCCGAGCTCGAGGCTCTCGGCAAATGCAAAAAGAACGCGCGCTTGGTCCAGCTCTCGTTCTGGGTAACGTTCGACGCGGCTCGGCAGGAATATATCGACACGGGCGCGTGGTGCGACTTCGACGACGGAAACATATGTCTTACGAAAAACTTCCGCCCTCTGAAGTCCCTGAAGTACGTCAAGGCGGACGATTCGACGTTCGGCGCGGCGGATATCCCGTCAATGGCGGTATATCCCGCGGACTTCAACCCGCGCGTGCGCTGGGACGGCGCGGCTTTTCGCGAAGCGACCCCCGAGGACTACGCGAAAATACGCTCCCATGCCGCGCGTTCGATAACGGAGGAAGCGAAAGCCGTCAAAAACGCGCTGAAAAACGCCATGGCAAGCCCCGTTTACTATAAGCTCATATCGTTCGCGAAAATCGGCAAATGCGAAAGCGGCGCCGTTCTCCGCTCAAAAAGCGGCGATACCGTGCTGCTCGGCGATTTTCCCGAGCTCGAGCCCACCGTCGAGCGCCTTGAGCTCCTTCCGCAAAGGCTCACCGAAAACGGCACGATGCTCTGCGGCTTACGGTACAGCGCCGAAAAGCGCCGCCTGTGCGCTCAGCCGCTCTGCGTCATTCCCGACGGCGAAAATACCGTCATCAGATTATTGTATTAAGGAGGAGCACAATGGATATTTCTCCCGTTTATGAATTGAGAGCCCGCCTACGCGCGGCAATGATAGCGGGCACGGGTCTGCTGTCCGAGGATTTCCGCCTGAAAAAGGCAGCGGAGAGCTTTGCGCCGCTCGCGGCTGCGTCCCCCGTGTTCGCGAAAATAAACGCGATGACGGAAAAGCTCCTCGCGGACGCCTCCCCCGAGAGCCTGCTCGACGCGATAACGCTCACCGACGCGGTATTGACCACGCTCGCCGCCGTCGAGGTCAACGACGAGCCCGAGGACTTCCCCGACAACGGCAGCTTCGCGGTCATCGCAAACGCGCCGTATTCCAGGCTCTCGCCGCTGCTCGACGCGCTCAACGGCAAAACAAACAACGCCTACGCGATATTTATGGGCATTCGGGAAAGCTCCCCCGAGCTGCTGCGCGACTACCGCGTAAGACCCGCGCTCGTAAACGCTCTCGGCGCGTCATATGCGGGTCTCGCAAATACAGCGGCGCTCACGGTAACAGGCATAGGCAAAGAAATGCTGCCGCTGCTGAAAAAGGGCTTCGACCCCAAGGGCAAAAAAGATATGGTCAGGCGCGTAAACGCCATCGAGCAAATAAGCGGCGCGGAGGAAAACGATTTTTACCTCGCGCAGCTCGAGACCGCCGAAAAGGACGTCCGCGCGGCGCTTATCTGCGCTCTCCGCCGCGACGAGAGCAACATCGACAGGCTCATCGACCTCGTCAAGACCGAAAGGGGCAAGCCCAAAAAGGCGGCTCTGTACGCTCTCGGCTCGTTCGACAGCGAGCGCTCCGCCGCGTTTTTCGGGGAATACGCCGTCAAAAAGCCCGTCGAAGCCGCGGCTGTCATGGAAGCGTTCTCGTCGGAGTGGTCGAGCAGGCTCACCGCGCGGATGTTTAACGAGCTGCTGATGCAGGATAACGATCTCGGCATAACGGACATTTTCCGCGCGCTGCAGGGAAAATGGGGCGCGGACATCGAGGACATATACCGCCGTTATGCGCGAAAGGACGCCGAGCTGACATGGGGCAAAATGCTCGGCGACAGCATCGTCATCACGGGCGACGAGGGTCTGAAAAGGCTCGCCATAGAGCTTAACAGCGCGCACAAGTCAAAGGGCGGCTACATATTTCCCGAGGCGCTCGCGAGAATGTTGGGCGCGGACGAGTGCCCGAAATGGTTCGAAAAGCAAATAAAAGCTCTGCCGAAGCAGGCGCGCAGAAGCCCGATACTCGCCGCGGCAAAGAAAATATGCATGTACCGCGGACGGTTCTCGCTCCTCGTGCAGCCCTTAAATCCCGTCACCGAGCAGTGTTGGGACGCCGCTCAGCCGATCGACGAGCGCCTTGTTTACACGCTCTCCGACATTCTGATGAAGCATTTCGACGACTGTCAATACGAAGCGGTGGTCATTATCACAGATTGGGCAAAGAACTTCAATAACACGGAATTTGTACTGAAGGTTCTTGATTTTCTGAACAAAAAGAAGAATAACGGCACAAAGGATCTCGACTTCTGGATAAACACATTGGTCGGAAGACTTAAACCCGAGGGAGGACAATAATATGCAGGATATTTTAAGGCAGCCCGCCGAGCAGCTCTTCGAGGAGGAGCTGAACGCGCTGATAAAAGCCGAAACCGACCCCGTGCCGCAGGGCTGGAGAATGTCGCCACGCTCCGTGAAAACGTACATCTGCGGCGGCAAGGTCGGAAAAACAAAAATCACGCCGAAGTACATAGGACACGAGCGCTTGGTGGAGATCGCCATTTCAACGCTCGTCACCGACCGCGCCCTGCTGCTTATCGGCGAGCCCGGCACCGCAAAGAGCTGGCTCTCGGAGCATCTCGCGGCGGCTGTCAACGGCAACTCGGGGCAGGTCGTTCAAGGCACGGCGGGCACCACCGAAGAGCAGATACGCTATTCGTGGAACTACGCGATGCTGATAGCCAACGGCCCCAGCGAGCAGGCGATGCTGAAAAGCCCCGTTTTCACGGCAATGGAGACGGGCACGCTCGCGCGCGTGGAGGAAATATCGCGCTGCGCCTCCGAGGTTCAGGACTCGCTCATCTCGCTGCTTTCGGAGAAACGCATATCCGTTCCCGAACTTTCAATGGAAGTCCCCGCGAAAAAGGGCTTCTCGATAATCGCCACCGCCAACACCCGCGATAAGGGCGTAAACGAGATGTCCGCGGCGCTCAAACGCCGTTTCAACATCGTCGTCCTCCCCGCCCCCGAGACCCTCGAGGAGGAAATGAACATCGTTAAAACGCGCGTCGCGCAGCTCTCGGAAAACCTCGACCTCAACGCCGCCCTCCCCAAGGACGCCGTCATCGAAAAAATATGCACGATCTTCAGAGAGCTCCGCCAAGGTGAAACTCTCGACAAAAAGCAAAAGCTGAAAGCCCCGAACGGCGTGCTGTCGTCCGCGGAAGCCATTTCCCTGCTCTGCAACAGCATGGCGCTCTCGGGCAGCTTCGGCAGCGGCGAGATCTCCGACGAGGACATAGCGGCGGGCTTGCAGGGCGCGATAGTCAAGGACGACGACAAGGACGCCCTCGCGTGGAAGGAGTACCTCGAAAACATAATGAAAAAGCGCGGCTCATCGTGGAGCGGTCTGTACAAGGCGTGTCGGGAGCTGAACGAATGAGCGGCGTGAACTTTTTCGGCGTCCGCCACCTCTCCCCCGCGGGCGCGTTTTATCTGGAGCAATTCCTCGACAGCGTCCGCCCGAAGCTGGTGCTTATCGAAGCCCCGAGCGACTTCGCCGACACGGCGGACGATATTGTCCGCGCGGAGACAAAGCCGCCGTTCGCCATACTCGCGTACACCAACCGCGCCCCCGTGCGGACTATCCTGTACCCGTTCGCGGAGTATTCCCCCGAGTACCGCGCGATTTTATGGTGCCGCGCAAATAACGCCGAGCTCCGCTTTATGGATCTGCCGTCGGACGTTTTTCTCGCGCTTTACGAAAAGCGCGTTGCCGAGGAAACAGCCGCCGAGAACGATATAAACGAAAACGCGGGCGAAGAACGCCAAATCTCCGTCTACGAAAGGCTTGACATGCTCGACAGCGAGGGTCACGAAACGTTCTGGGAGCGCACTTTGGAGCACTGCGCCGACTTCGAGAGCTACCGCGGGGGCGCAAATCTGTTCGGCGCGAATATCAGAGAATTCTCCGAAAAAACGGGCAGCGACCTCGAGGAAACACGGCTCCGCGAAGCGTATATGCGCGGCTGCATACGTTCGGCAGTCGAAAGCGGTATCGCCCCCGAGAGCATCGCCGTCGTCACGGGCGCGTATCACGTCGAGGGTCTGAAGCCGTGGGAAACCCCCGAAAACGCCCCCGAGCTGCCGCACACGGACGCGCTGCACACGCTCATGCCGTACTCCTACTACCGCCTGTCAACGCGCTCGGGCTACGGCGCGGGCAACCGCGCTCCCGCCTACTACGAGCTTATTTGGGAGAGCTATCGCCGCGGCGACCCGCAGTACGCCGCAAACGCTTATTTAAGCAAGATCGCCGAAAAACTGCGCGAAAACGGAAACGCCGCGTCCTCCGCGCAGATAATCGAAGCGGTTCGTCTCGCGAACTCGCTCGCGGCAATGCGCAAAGGGAGCACGCCCGCGCTGCGCGACCTCCGCGACGCCGCCGAGACCTGTCTCGGCGAGGGCAGCTTCGCCGCGATAAGCGTCGCCGCCGCCGATACCGAAATAGGCACGAAGATAGGCGCGCTCCCCGAGGGCGTTTCTCGCACGAGCATACAGGACGATTTTTATCGGCAACTCAAAGACCTGAAGCTCGACAAATACCGCACAGTGACCGCGCAGGACCTGCGGCTCGACCTGCGCGAAAATCTCCGCGCCAAGGGCGAGAGATCGGCGTTTCTCGACTTGAACCGCTCGTCCTTTCTGCACAAGCTCCGCGTTCTCGGCATATCCTTCGCGGAGCCGCGTATCTCCGAGCAGGACAACGCCACGTGGAGCGAAGCTTGGGTGCTCCGCTGGACGCCCGAATCGGAGATACAGCTCGTGGAGAGCGCTCTGCGCGGCGACACAGTGGAGCTCGCCGCGTCGTTCGCGCTAAAGGAGACCGTCGAAAAAGCCGCGAATATGTCCGAGGTCGCGGCAGCGGTCGAGGACGCGTTCCTCTGCGGAATGTCGTCCGCCGCGAACTACGCCGTAAGCGCCCTTCAGGCAATGGCAGTGGACGCCGCTTCGTTCGAGGAGCTCGCGAAAACCGCTTTCCGCCTGTCGTCCATCGTCACCTACGGCGACATCCGCAAAGCGGACAGCTCCCCGCTTATCCCGATATTGCAGCAGATATATTACCGCGCCTGCCTGATACTGCCGAGCTCCTGCGTATGCGACGACAACGCCTCGCAGGCGCTCTCCGAAGCGATGAACCGTCTCAACACCGTTGAGCTCGCGCAGGAGTGCCTTGAAACGGAAAGCTGGCTGAACGCGCTGAAAGAGACCGCGCGCCGCGACGATTTAAACACGCGGCTGTCGGGCTTCTCGGCAGCGATTTTGCTGGAGCGCGGTCGGATGACGAACGACGAGCTTAAGCTCGAAGTCTCGCGGCGGCTGTCAAAGGGCGTTCCCGCCGACCTCGGCGCGGGCTGGTTCGAGGGCTTGACGCTGAAAAACCGCTACGGGCTGATAGCGCGGCTGTCGCTCTGGGAGAGCCTTGACGAGTACATACGATCGCTCGACGACGAGGAATTTAAGCGCGCGCTGGTGTTTCTGCGCCGCGCGTTCGCGGACTTCTCCTCCGGCGAAAAGGACAGCGTCGCAGAAAATCTCGGCGAGCTGTGGGGGCTGAACGGCGCGGAGGTCAGCGAAGCCGTAAACGCCGAGCTCGACGCCGCCTCGCAAGAGCAGATAGCGGCGCTGGACGACTTCGACTTCGACATATAACAGTTTAGCGCCCTCCCGACTGCAAATCACTGCAAAAATTTTTTCGGGCAAGCCGATTTCCAAATTTTGACTTTATTTTACATTATTTCCAAATATTTACATCACAAAACCGCAAAAATCCGCAAATAACTGCAAAACGGCTGCAAATAACTGCATGCCAACTGCAAAAGGCTGCAAAATAATACACAGATTTCAACGATTTGTTACCAAAACTAAAAAATTTTGCAATTTCCCAATTGAAAACTTGCAAAATTCAACCGCAAAGGAGCGACCCATGGAACACACACAAGAACTTCAGCGCTGGCGGCTAATCCTCGGCAGGGAGAGCGCCGAGCGCCTTTCGGGAATGAAAATGCCACCTCTCTCCGAGGAGCAAGACCTTATGGACAAGGCGCTTGCGGCGATATACAACAAAAGCGATAACGGCGGCTTTGGAGACAATCAGGGTTCCGGTCACGGACCCTCCAATCCGCAAATATCGCGGTGGCTGGGCGACGTGCGCACGCTGTTCGACAAGGACTTGGTCAAGATAATCCAAAGCGACGCCGTGAACCGCTGCGGGCTCAAGCAGCTCATCTTCGAGCCCGAGCTGCTGGAAAACACCGAGCCCGACGTCAGCCTCGCCTCGACGATACTCACGCTGAAAGAAATGATACCAAAGCGCTCCAAGGACAGCGTCCGCGCGTTTATCCGCAAGATCGTCGAGGAGATAAACCGCCTGCTGGAGCAGGATATACGCCGCGCGGTCACGGCAGCCGTCAACAAGCGCGCCCATTCGCCGATACCGTCCGCGGCGGCGCTGGACTACAAAATGACGATAAGCCGCAATTTAAAGCACTGGTCGCCCGAGCTGAAAACGATAATCCCCGAACACTTCTATTTCTTCGAACGCGCCGCAATGACGGAAGCCAACAAGTGGACCGTCATTCTCGACATCGACCAGAGCGGTTCTATGGGGGAATCCGTGATTTATTCGTCGGTAGTGAGCTGCATTCTCGCGAGCATGAGCGCCCTCAAAACGCGCATTGTCGCGTTTGACACGAGCATTGTCGACCTCACCGAGAAAAGCGACGACCCCGTTGACCTGCTGTACGGCTTTCAGCTCGGCGGCGGGACGGACATCGACAAGTCGGTCGTGTACTGCCAACAGTTCATCGAGAACCCGAAAAAGACACTGTTCTTCCTCATCTCCGATTTAATGGAGGGCGGCAACCGCGCGGCGTTCGTCCGCAGAATGGAGGAAATGAAGTCCTCGGGCGTGACGGTCGTGTGTCTGCTGGCGCTTGCCGACAAGGGCAAGCCGTACTGCGACGAGCAAATGGCGCAAAAGCTCTCGGGGTTCGGGATACCCTGCTTCGCGTGCAGCCCGCAAAGGCTCCCCGAGCTGTTGGAGCGCGTGCTAAAGGGGCAGGACCTCGGCGGGTTCGAAAAACAGTTGACAGTTGACAGTTGACAGTGTACAGTTATGGTGCGCCGCTTTGCGGCGCAATATTTTAAAATCGCCGCCGCAGGCGGCGTTCCGAAACTGTCAACTGTCCACTGTACACTGTCAACTTTTTATACTTACGCCCTGAAATTGTCGAGCATCTTTTTGAGCTCCGAGGCTTGGACGTTCAGCTCGTGGGACGCCGCCGCACATTCCTCGGCGTTTGCGGAGGAGGAATTTACAAGCTCGGAAACGCTGCTTATCTTTTCGTTTACGCCGTCGACGCAAATTCTCTGCTCGTGGGACTCGCCGTTAATTTCAACGATGATGTTATCTATCTCGCGGGTGCACTCCACGATGTCGCCAAGCGACGCGGACGTGTATTCCGCTATCTTCTTGCCGCGTTTTACGGCAGCCACCGACTGCTCGATGAGCTTTGCCGTCTCGTCGGAAGCCTCGGCGCTCTTTCCCGCGAGGTTCCTTACCTCGTCGGCAACCACCGCGAAGCCCTTGCCGCGCTCTCCCGCTCTCGCGGCCTCGATGGACGCGTTGAGCGCGAGTATATTCGTCTGGAACGCTATATCCTCGATAGCGCCTATGATGTTCTGGATCTTGCTAGAAGCATCGGATATCTCGGTCATCGCCTCGAGGAGCTGCCCCATTCTCTCGCTGCCGTCCTCGACGGCGCTCGCCGCCTTGTGAGCGGTATTTTTCGCGCTGTCCGTGCGGGAGACGTTGTTGTCTATCTTGTCCGAAAGGAAGTTCATTCCCGAGGCTATATCGGAAATAAGCTCGTTTTGCCGAGATACAGCCTCCGAAAGATGCCCCGACTCCGCGGACACGCCCTCCGCGCCGCTGAATACCGCCGCCGAGGTGTTTTCGATGCCGTTGAAAACGGCGTTCAGCGAAGCGGAAATTTTATCCAGCGAAACCTTTATCAGCGTGTAATCGCCCATATATTCCACGGACGACCTTGCCGAAAAATCGCCGTTGGAAATGGCTTCCAGCCGCCTCTCGATGTCGTCTATGTACATTTTTACGGTGCGGTTGTTGAATTCGATAGCGCGGCAGACGCTGCCTATCTCGTCCTTGTAGGCGTAATCGAAGGCTACGTCAAGCCGTCCGTCGGCAACGCGCTTTGAATTTTCGGCGATGTCCTTCATCGGCGCGAACATCTTTTTCAGCAGCAGCGCAATGCACGCGGAGATAAGACCGTTGAAAACGAACGCCATAAGCAGCATAGTAACTATCAGCTTGACGGTCGGGGCGTTGAATTCCCTGCTGTTGAGCAGATAGCCGAGCTTCCAGCCCGTCGCCGGGACGGTCTGCTCGCAGTACCGCACGCTTTGCCCGTCGTAGTCGGTAAAGCTTACGAATCCGCCCTCGGCGGGCTGCGAAAAGCCCTTCACCGTTTCGGAAAATTCCTTCATCACGTCGTTTCCGTTCGCGTCGACAACGGGGAGAAAAGTCTCGTTTTTGTGGCAGACTATTCTCCCGTCGGCGGTGAGCAGCGCCGCGTAGCCGTTTTCGTCCGCCTTTACGCAGTTTACCACTTCGCCGAGGTAGTCTATGAAAATATCCGCTCCGAGAACGCCGACAGTCCGACCGTTTTCCCGAACGCAAACGGCGCAGGTGATGACCTGCCTGTTGGTCTGAACGTCGGTGTACGGCTCGGTGACGATAGGCTCCTCGGAATTTATCGCCGCCTTGTACCAGCTCCTCGAGGTGGGGTCGTAGCCCGCGTCGGGCTCGTAGCCGCTGCCGAAAATTATCGACTTGTCCTCGGCGAAGCCCATATACGTTTCGTAGATGTCGCCGTCGCGTGTTGTGCAGTCCGCCAGAAACGCGCGGCAAGCCCCGCGGTCGCCCGCGTAGTTCCCCGTAAGCACGTCGCGCCCCATAAACCCGACGAGCGCCTGCTTGTTCGCAAGCCAGCCGTCGAGAGTGGCAACGCCGCCCTCGACAGCCGCCGCGGCGCCGTTCTTCGCCTGTATCTGATATTCTCTGCCGACGATAACGCAGGTTATCGCGGTCATGACGAAAAACATTATCACGACCAGCATACTTGTGCAAAAAAGAATTTTCCACTGCAGGGATTTGGTTTTTTTCATTTTATTTCACCTTTCTTTTATTTTCTTGAAAAAATAACAAAATGCGCTGTTTTTATTGTATATAATTTTGGGTGAAAAATCAATGCGCCCTGCGTGAAAAGCACTGTTTTTTGCGTGAAACGACATTTGTTCACTTAAAAAAGCAGCTCGAGAACATCTCCCGTACCGCCGTGAACTGCCGCCTCGGAATGGGAATGCGGCGGTTCCCGAGCATGATAAGGTCGTAGCGCGTGAGTCCCATGGCGTGATCGAGGTTCACGATATACGCGCGGTGCGGCATACAGAAATTTTTGTACCCGCATACCTTCTCGAAGAGCTCCGAAAGCGTCTCGGGGGTCTCGACGGCGCTGCCGTCGGACATCGTGATGACGCGCACGTGGTTGAAGCTCTCAATCATCACAAGCCCGCGAAGCGTTATCCGCCGCAGCCCGTCCTTTGTTTTGACGGTGACAGCCGCGCTTTGCCCGCGCTCTATCTCACGTATGCCGCGGAGCAGCTCCTTGTCGAAATCGGGCTTGCTTACGGGCTTTATGAGATACCCCGACGCGTGCACGGAAAACGCGTCCACGGCGTACTCGCGCGAGACCGTAAGAAATATTATCTCCGCGCGCTCGCCGCGGCTGCGTATCCTCTCGGCGAGCTGTATTCCCGAAACGTCGGGCATCACCACGTCGAGGATATACAGGTCAAAGCCGCCGCTGCTTTCGATACGCTCCAACAGCTCCGACGAGGACGTGAACGCGCTCAGCCGCAGCGAGAACTCGGAATGCTCGGCGGCAAACCCCTCGGCAAGCGCCCCGAGCGCCGAAATATCCTCGGCGCTGTCGTCGCACAACGCTATCTCTATCATAAGTCACCTCGCCGTCTCTTCAAGAAGATTTTTCGGGATAATAAACTCGGGGCTGCCCATAAAGCCCGGGGCTACCTCGTATTCGTCGAAAACGATAACGAGCCTGTCAAACCCGTCGATATAGAAATCCGCATCCTCGCTTATTGCCGTGAAAGCGTCGTCGCCCTCGACAAAAAACCTGCCATCCTCATGTTCGTTTTTGTACCTCATCTGTTCGAGAATTTCCGCGCTTAAAACGCTTACGTAATCAACGCCCTCCCCGAACATATCCGCAAGCTCAAGAACCCTTCCCGCGCCCTTGTCGAAGTTTATCCAGCGGCTGTAGTCCAGCGAGCCGCCCGCGTTTATCGTCACATTGAACCGCGCGATAAAATATTTCTCGTCGTCGCGGATAACCGTGTAGCGCATATCCTCGGCGACGTAGCCGTTATAGCGGCGGTTGAAGTACCACAAAAACCTTTCCTTTGCCTCGTCGGCGCAGCTCTTTACCGCGCTGTTGAGCTCGTCCGAGCCCTCCCCGTCAAACTCGGGAGCCTCGGCGCTTACCGAGTTGCTGCCCCAACCGAGGTTCAAGCTCCTTATCGTGCGGATATTCACCGAAAGCAGCGAGGACGCCGCCTCCGCCGCCGACGGCGCTATATTCAGCACGAGCAGCGTTCCCAACCCGAGCCCCAGCAGCGAGGAGACCGCGCGCTTGGGAACGCTCCCGTTTCTCGAGCTCACGGCTTGGGGAGCGCTTTCTTCACAAAACAGCGCAGCGCGGAACACAAATTCCCCGTTTTCGACCTTGCAGCGCAGAAAGCCGTTGTATTTCTCGGCAACGCGGTTCACGGAGCGGAGCCCTATGCCGTGCTCCTCGGAGCGCCCGTCAACGGCTGGCAGACCGTTTTCGTCGAACTCGGGCGCGTCGGCGCAGGGATTTTTCACCGCAACGAACAGCCTGCGGTTGTCGGCGCACTCCGCGGAGATATTTATGTAACGCTCCCCCTCGGGAAGCTTGGCGCAGGCGTTTATCGCGTTCTCCACGGCGTTCGCGAGCACTATGCAAACGTCGCCCGCCTCAAACGGCAGCTTCGCGGGGAGCGCTATGCTCTGCAGTATTTTGCAGCCCGCTTTTTCCGCGCGGGCGAAATATTCCGAAAGCACGGCGTTCAGCTCGGGATTTTTGCAGCAGCCCGCGCTCTCGACCTCCCCGAGAGACTCGTTTATTTTGCCCGCGTATTCGGCTATCCTGCCGCAGTCGCCCTGCCTCGCCAGACCCTCTATGACCGCCAGATGATGCCGCATATCGTGGCGGTATTCGCGCCCCGTCTCCATTTTTCGGGCAAGCCTTTCATAGCCGCGCCGCTGTATCTCCATATGCTCGGACATTTCCCTTTCGGCGCGCTTTGCGCGGATAAGCTCCGCGGTCGAGCCGAGCAGTTTCGCGATGATAAGGAATACCGAAAACGCCGTCAGCGTCGTAAAGAAAAGCACCGTCGCGTCGGTCGTGCTGTTCAGAAACCAGAGCATCGTCAGAAACACCATTGCCGTCGGCACGGACAGCAGCAGCCCGTTTCGGCGGTTTTCGACAACGCAGAAGCGGAACGGCTTACCGATAAACCGAAACGCGATAAACACGAGCGCTGCCGCCGCGAGGAGGACAACGGCGTTCACCGCCGCGGCTTTCGCGGCGCCGCGCCCGACGCCTGTGCCGACGGGCAGGCTAAGCGTCTTATGGAGCGACCTCAGCACCAACACGCCGAGCGTCCCGACGGAGCAGACCGCCGCCGTCTCGAATACGCCGCAGTCCGACAGGAAATACAGCAGCGCCGAAAACGGCAGATACGCCGTCAGCGGCAGCAGCGTCAGCATAAGGGTCTCCTCCCCCGCCGGCATGACGACCGCCTGCACCGCAGCGATAACGGCTGCCGCCGCGCAGAACGCAAGCACGGTCGCGCGCCTGCCGAACCTCGGCTTGAAAAGCGCCGCGCATATCAAAATATAGGTCAAAAAAACGACCGTTTCCGTAAACACGGTTCCCGCAATAAAGCTCAACACAAAATACTCCTTCCGCTTATAATATCCCATTTTAATTATAAGAAAAAAATCGAAGCCTGTCAAGCCCCCGTAAAACTTTGGCAGCGCCGCGTTTTGACCATTCACGAAGGCGTGCCGCCTTGGGCAGTCCCAATAATTTGTCCCCCGGAGTTAAGGGACGGATTTCTGTAAGGATATAATGTTGACCGTTTTGACCATTCACGCCGAAAATCATGCTTTTCACGCAAAACGAACGCCCCCGAAAGCTCGGGGGCATAAGGTATATTATTCCGAAAAAACCGTCTCTATCAGCTTTGCCGACGACGGGCAGGAGTACGTCCACCTGTCGATGTGCCCCGAGGTTATGAAGTAGTTCAGCTCGTTTCCTTGGTAGGCGCTGTCAAAGGCATTGACGATGATAAGCTTTATCTTCATCTTTTCGGGGATTATCGCCTTTATGTAGACGCTCGCGTGCTGATTTACGGCAATATTGCCGCGCGGCTCCGCAAGCCCCGCGAGGTTCGGCGCAAGCTCTATGAACACGCCGTAATCCTCCACAGAACGGACAATGCCCGTAACGGTCTCGCCCTGCTCGAACGCCGCCGCGTTCTCCTCCCACGTGCCCAGCAGCTCCTTGTGGGAAAGGCACACCCTGCCCCCGTCGAACGACTTGACCACCGCGCGGATATCCTGCCCCACATAAAACCTATCGGAAGGGTGGGAAATACGCGACACGGAGATCAGGTCTATCGGTATCAGCGAGGGTATCCCGCAGCCTATGTCCACAAAGCAGCCGAACTGCTCGAGATGCGTCACTCTCGCGGGAATAACGTCCCCCGCCGAAAGAGTTTTTATATAGCGCTCGCTGCACATCGTCTGCGCCTCTCTGCGCGATAAAACGGCGCACATGCCCCCTCTTTCGCCGCACTTGAAATCCTTTACCACAAAGCAAACGGGCTTGTTTACGCGCGAAATAAGCGCAATATCCTTTGTCGTGCCGTCGGCAATGCCTATCGCGCCCTCCTCCCGCGGTATTATCCCTTTCATGCAGCCAAGGTCGATCACGAGGTCGTGACGGCTGTCGCAGATTATGCAGGGCGCCTCGATTATCCTGCGGCTCTCCTTGCATTCCGAAAGCGCCGCGAAAGAACTCAGACAGCTGTCGTTTTCAGCCGTTCCGAATAAAAAGCCCTCAGGCAGATACTCTGTCATTTTTTACCTCCAACAACGATATTGTTTTCGGTAAATTATATGAGAGCTTTTTCGATAATATGACAATACAGTTGACAGTTGACAGTTGACAATGTACAGTTGACAGTTAAGGAAGAACTGCGAACGGTCACATTTGTAGCGGTGCGGACAACGAGCGCTTTGCCGAAACGCTACAAACGTGACCCGTCCGCAGCCGAACCTTAACTGTCAACTTTCAACTGTACACTGTCAACTGTACATTTCCGTCACATCATCGGCGAGAACAGCCTCAAAAGCGCCCGCCCGAGCCGCACAAAGATGTTCACGTTCAGGCAGTCCTCGTAGGTTATCTCCCGGCACTCCTCCAGCGTTTTCAGATAGTCCGCTTTCACGTCGGAAACGCAGTCCGTCTTGTACATCCAAGTCGCGCACTCAAAATGCAGATACAGGCTCCGAAAATCGAGATTTATCGTCCCGACCACCGCGACGCTGTCGTCCGACACAAAATTCTTCGCGTGAATAAACCCGGGCGTATACTCGTATATTTTCACGCCCAGCTTTATCAGCTTCTTGTAATACGCGCGCGTTACCGCGTGGACGAACCATTTATCGGCGATATGCGGCGTTATTATCCGCACGTCCACGCCGCTCTTCGCCGCGAGCGTAAGCGCCGTCACCATTTCGTTGTCGATGATAAGATACGGCGTGGTGATGTACACGTAATCCTTCGCGTCGTTGATTATGTTCAGGTAAACGTTTTCACCGACGGGCTCGTCGTCAAGCGGGCTGTCCGTATACGGGATAACGTAGCCGCCGTTTTTATAAGGCGCTATATCCTCCGCGCGCGGCATATAATAGTCATACGACGCGGGCTTGGAGCCGTTCAGATAGTTCCACATCGTAAGGAACATCATCGTAAAGCTCCACACGGCCTCCCCTTTAAGCATTACCGCGGAATCCTTCCAGCGCCCGTGCTTTTCATAGGCGTTGATGTACTCGTCCGCGAGGTTTATCCCCCCGTTGAAAGCCGTGTGCCCGTCTATAACGAGTATTTTTCTGTGGTCGCGGTTGTTCATCTTCGCCGACCATATGGGCTTGAATTCGTTGAAAACCTTGCAGCGTATCCCCTTTTTCTCCAGCTTGTCGTAATATCGGTACGGCAGCGTCAGCAGGCAGCCTATGTCGTCGTACACCACCCTTACGTCCACGCCCTCCTTAGCCTTGCGCTCGAGAATATCGAGTATCGTGTTCCACATCTTCCCCTCCTGAATTATAAAATACTCGAGGAAGATAAAGCGCTCCGCCTTTTCAAGCTCCCTTACAAGCGCCTCAAACTTCGCCTCGCCGCCCGGGAAATACGTCGTCGAGGTGTTTTTATACACGGGATAGCCGCCGAACCGATAAAGATACCGCGCCTGCTTTCCGATTATCCCCGTCTCGCCGCAAAGCTCCCTCACCAGCTCGTCGTTCTGCGGCAGAAGCAGGCGCTCCTCCTCGTTGAAACGGTTCATACGCTTTCTCAGGCGGTCGCCCGAGTGGCTGTTGCCGAAGAAAATATAGAACATCACGCCGAATATCGGAAACGACAGTATCAGGATTATCCACGCCGTCTTGTAGCTCGGGTTCATATCGGAGTTGACTATCAGAAGCGCGATAACGACCGCTATGACCTCGAAAACAAGATACGAATACGTATACAGCGTGCCGAGCGTCCAGAACAGCGAGACCAGATACCCCACCTGAAAAACTATGCCGATAACGCAGACGGTCGTTCTGTTAAAGACGCGCTTTAAAAGCTTTGTAAGAAAATTCATTTATGTCACCTTACTAATCGGATTTCATGCTTCAACAAATATTATACCACAAGCGAGACCCTTTTTCAAGCGGATTTTTTGTGAAAATTGAAAAGCATATCCCGCACTGCAAAACAATGCAAAGTTTCGCTCGGTCAATGCAATTTCCAAATTTTAACTTTATTTGACATTATTTCCAAATATTTACAGTCCAAAACTGCAAATATCCGCAAAAAACTGCAAATCGACTGCAAAAGACTGCACGCGGTCTGCAAATAACTGCAAGAAAAGGGACAAATCACGAAAATTTGTCCCTTTTTTAAAAAATTTTGCAATTTCCCAGTTAAAAAAATTCATTTTTCTCGGCACGCTAAAGCGCAAAACACCCCGAGATCAATCGCCCGCCGAAGGCACGACATAGTATATCCTCTCGTCGGCGTTCGCGAAATCGAGCTTATCGCGCGCTATCTCCTCGATGTACTCGTCGAGGCTCTCGTTGCTCTTCAGATACCCGTCGATCTGCTCGCTGCGCGCCTTTACGGCGTTCGTCTCGGCAACGAGCTGCTCGTAGCGCTCCATATTTCTGTTTATCGCTATTTTGTCGGAAATTATCGAATACGCGACGTAAACGGCGGCGACAAGCACAGCCGCGCCCGCAAGAAAGCGAACAAGTCCGTGCCGCTTCTTATTTTCACGGGCTTCTTGTAACCCTGGCTTTAATGACATGAACCTCTTCACCTTCCCCATTTTTATCTAGTCTATTCCCATTATACAACGTTTTGTGCTTTAAATGCAAGCGTTTAAAGCGATTTTCCCGCGCGTTGGCAAAATATTCGGAGATTTTCCCAAATAATGCCGTTGATTTATGTGCAATTGTCCCAAACAATTTTTTCACACTACCGCCGATTTTGTGTATCAGTCTCCCGATGGTTTTCCGCCAAGCTATCGAAGCCGCGCTCTCGGCAAGGTTCAGCAGCCTGCCGACGGTCACGATATAGGCGAAAACGCCCGCGCCGAAGCCGAGCACGGTATATATGCGCACATAGCTGCCGAGGGACTCCGAGAGCCTGAAAACGGCTGCCGCCGCGAGCATAAAAAATGCAATATCGCACACGAAAACCGCCGCCCCGAAGCGCAGTATCAGCCTTACGATGCGCAGCGCCTCATACACGAGACCGAAAACCAGTCCGACCGCGAACGCTATCATAAAGCAATCGGGTATCGAATAGCTCATTTTTCCTCCAAATCGTTATCTGAACAGCTTTTTTACGGGTCCGTCGAGCACGCTGTGGCGGTTGTATGAAATAGAGTTCACGCAGCCCGTCATCGAAAAATCGCCGCTTTCCGCCTCGAGCGTTACGACGTGCAGGTCGTCGCCCTTGATTATCAGCTCGCCCATTACCGTGCTGAGGACTATGCGGCTTTCTGTGAAGCTGTCGATGTCCTTTACGCCCGAGATGCGCAGATTTTTTCTGTTCTCCATAATGATGTTGTGAGGAACAGCCGTCGTTACCTTCTGCATAAAAATACCTCCCGCCTGTCTTTTTAACTAATATATTCGGCGGGTCGGAAAAATATGTCAAGGCTCAGACGACCTCGTAAAGCGCCGCGGCGTCCTCCTTTTTGGTGTAATCCTTTACATCGAGGACGCGCACCTTAAGCGGCTTTCCTATGATAATTTCGATTATATCGCCCGTTTTGACCTCGTAGGACGCGCGGGCGGGCTTTCCGTTTACGATCACCTTTTCCGCGTCGCACGCCTCGTTTGCGACCGTTCTGCGCTTTATAAGGCGCGAGACCTTTAAATACTTATCTAATCTCATAATACCTCCGAAAACAAAAAGCGGCGGGTCTCCCCGCCGCTAATCGTGTCATTGACAGTAATCCAAACAAAATTACTTGCCGGTAACAGCATCCTTGAGGCCTCTGCCTGCCTTGAAAGCGGGAACCTTTGTAGCCTTGATCTGGATCTTCTTCTTGGTGCGGGGGTTGATACCGGTTCTTGCCGCGCGCTCGCGAACCTCGAAGGTACCGAAGCCTACGAGCTGAATGGACTCGCCCTTTGCAAGGGTCTCGGAAATTGTAGAGATAACAGCTGCGATAGCCTTCTCCGTATCCTTCTTGCTGAGCTCAGCCTTTGCTGCTACTGCCGCTACTAATTCTGCCTTTGTCATGTCGTTAAAACCTCCAAAAAATTCTATATATCTAACGGTCGGAATAACCGCTAAAGACCCGTGGAAAATAAGCTCTCCGCTATGCGGGACAGTTCCCCGTCCGAGAGCTTGTCCAAGGAGCCGCCGTTCCGCAGCGCGTCGTTTTCGGCAACTCTAAAACCCATTATAAACCGATTTATCGAATATGTCAAGGCTTTTTCGCCATCTGTCTTTAAAATTCTGTCTAAATTACAAAAACACAACAATATATAGCCGAGTATCTGTTGATTTTGCGCAATTTTTTCGTCAAAATCGGAGATCTCCAGCTCGTCGAGAGCGCGCTTTATCCTCTCGATAAACTCGCCCGCGCCGTTTATCGGGAGCCCCGCCCGTTCCGCGCGCCTGCATATTTTTTCACCTCGGAGCAAGGACGGGAACGTTTTCGGCACGCTTTCGAGCGTCTCGGTCGCCGTGTCCTGATTTTTGCTCTTTTTCTTGAGCGCGTCCCAATTCCGCAGCACCTCGTCCTCGGTGTCCGCCTTGACCGTGCCGAACACGTGTGGATGCCTGTAAATCAGCTTCTGGCAGATGTCGTTGCACACGTCGCCGAAATCGAAGCTGCCCCGCTCGGTCTCTATCTGCGAATGGAACACCACCTGCATAAGCAGGTCGCCGAGCTCCTCGCGGAGCATTTCGGGGCTGTTCGCGTCGATGCCCTCGCAGACCTCGTAAGCCTCCTCAATGAGGTCGGTGCGTATGCTTTCGTGCGTCTGCACCTTATCCCACGGGCAGCCGTTCTCCGAGCGCAGTATCTTCATTATCTCCAAGAGGTCGTCGATAGTGTATCGGCTTTTGAACTCGAACTCCAAAACCTTTCAACCCCCTCGAAATGCAGTCTGCCCTACTATAATACCCTATTTTGCGTTATTTTGCAAGGGGTTTTTTGAAATTTTTTACATTTTTCATCTTTATTATGCCACTTGTACGAAAAACGCCGCTCAAAATCAGTAAAATTGCATAAACGACAGCGCCCGTAATTGTTGAAAATATTACATTCGCGGTATTGCCTACCGTTTCGCTAAGCATTTCGTAAGCGATAAAGGCGGCAAATCCGCAGCCCGCTCCGCAGAACAGCGGGGGCGCGACCGCACGGAAAATGCCGATTTTCCGCGGGAGGTGCTTTCGCAGGGCTATCGTTCCGCCGACGGTCATGAAAATATAGCCAATAACGCTTGACAACGCCGCGCCCGCGATGTTCAGCCGCGGCACCGAGATGAGCAGCGGATTGAGCAGCAGCTTTATCAGCACGGAGCCTATCATCAGCAGCAGCGGGATATGCGCCTTGTTTATCGACTGAAAAATGCCGAACATTGCCGAGGAGATGACCATAAACAGCCCGCCCATGCAGAGGATGATGAACGAGTTAAGGCAGACGGATATTTCCGCGGCGCGGCTCTTGTAAAGCATGGAGAGTATCGGCTTTGCGAGCGCCGCCGCGCCGAAGCACGCGGGACAGGCTATCAGCGCGCCCGCGCGGAGCTGTAAGGCTATTTTGCCTGACAGCGCTTCCCCGTCGCCGCGCTCCCACGCCGCGGCTATCTCGGGGGCGGCGGTCTTTTCGGTCATTCCCGCGAAGGACGGTATCAGCATAAACAGCGACATGGCGATGCCCGTGTAGCTGCCGTACATAAAATTCGGCAGACCCGCGAGCC
This sequence comes from Lachnospiraceae bacterium, assembly GCA_023664705.1. Lineage (GTDB taxonomy): Bacteria > Bacillota > Clostridia > Oscillospirales > Ruminococcaceae > CAG-115. Next base: position 111,652 of record JAMPFE010000002.1, read on the forward strand.
CTCCGCAGTCGGCGTATATCGCCCCGAACGCCGCGTTGAAAAACTCGGGGTCGCCCGCCGCCGAAACGGACAGCGTGCGCGTTACCGTGAGCAGGTCGACGAACGAAACGCAGTTCATGACGAGCGCGGAGGCGGCTATCGGGGCGGTCTCCTTCAGCAGGCGGAAGCATATCGAGCGGCGGCGGTAGTCGCGGCGCGGCGGCAGCTCCTCGTGATTTCGCGCTCTGCGCTCGTTGAGGACGAGCGTTATCAGCCCGAAGAGCTCGCTTATGCTGACGGCGAGGATAGCTCCCGCGGCGGCATACGGCAGCGCCGCCGCGTATGCCTGCTCGACGGTAACAGCGTCCGTGCCGAAAACGCTCCTGCCGTTATAGAACGCGCTTTTCGCGTAAAATATGACCGCGTAGGATATCCCGAGCCCGAAAACGGCTCTGGATACCGCCTCGGCTATCGACGCGGCAGCCGAGGGCATTACGTCCGACAAGCCCTCGCGGTAGCCGCGCAGCACAGACGCCGTACAGCAGAGCATTACCGCGGGGGAAATGCAGATTATCGCGAGGGTGCTCTGCGGCGAACAGGCGATATGCCTCGCGAACGGCACGGCGAAAAACGCGACGGCGAGAGTGCCGAATACGCCGATAACGGTGAACAGGATAAGCGCGCAGCGGCGCACCGCGGCGGCGTACCGTCTGTTCCCCGTGGCGGCGCAGCGGGCTGTGGTGCGCATTATCACCGTCGGAACGCCCGCCGCCGTGAGCGCGAATATAGGGGAATACAGCCCGTATGCCGTGGAAAAATATCCCATTCCCGTGCCGCCGAGCAGGTTCGCGAGCGGTATCTTGAACAGCGCGCCGACTATTTTCGTTATCGCCATTGCCGCGAAGAGTATCGCCGTGTTTTTTACGTATCTTGTCATAGCTTCGTCCTCCATATACTGCTTGTACTATGTATATGGCTCGGGACGGAAAATATGCGGTTTTAATGTTGACAAGCGGCGCAAAATAGTTTATAATAACATTACAAAAAGATATAAGGAGAATTATCATGATATTATCGGACGGGACCATACTTAATATGATAGAAAACGGAACGCTTGTTATAAAGCCGTTGGAGCGCTCTCAGGTGCAGCCCGCGAGCGTGGACATACGCCTCGGGAACACGTTCTGCGTTACGGAGGATTCCCCGAGCGGGATAATCACGCTTGACCGCGCGGCGGAATGCAGGACGTTCAAAACGGATACGTATCTGCTGCTTCCGGGGCAGTTCGTGCTCGCGACCACCGTGGAGTACTTCGAGCTCCCGAACGACCTTACGGCGTTCGTCGAGGGGCGCAGCTCTCTCGGCAGAATGGGGCTGTTTATCCAGAACGCGGGCTGGGTCGACCCCGGCTTCAAGGGAGAGATAACCCTCGAGCTGTACAACGCCAACAGGTGCGTTATCGAGCTTAAGGCGGGGCGCAGAGTGGGGCAGCTCGTTTTCGCGAAAACAGACGCGCCCGCGCTTTCGCCGTATAACGGGAAATATCAGGGACAGACGGGCGCCACGGCATCCCGCGTGTTCTTGGACGACGATATTTAAAAGTAAAACAGCTCCTCGAACTTCTTGTCGAGCGCTATGCACAGGATAAGCGCGAGCTTGGCGGTCGGGTTGAACTGCCCCGTTTCTATGGAGCTTATCGTGTTGCGGGAAACGCCCACCGCCTCGGCAAGCTCCGTCTGTGACATTCCCTTTTCGGCGCGTGCCTGCTTAAGGTTGTTTTTCAATATCAGCTTATCTTCCATTATCCCACCCCGAAGTATTTAAGGAAATAGAGCACCGTCCACACTATCCCCGCCGCGCCGAAGCAAATGCCGATAACAAGACTTTCGCGCTTTTTCGTTTTGATATAGCGGTAGATATGACCGACAGCCACCGCGATACCGAGCGTCGCGCAGTGGTCCTCGACGGGCTGCCCGATCTCCAGCCTTGTGAACGAGAACACGCACATACACGCAAACATCGCCGCAATTACCCAGAGCATCGACTTGTCTCCGAAAAAGCTCTCCATTTCGTCGTTCTTTTCGGCTTTCGCCTTTTCGAGAATTTCTTCCTTTTTCATCTCGGCACCTCCTCAATGTCCTTGGAAAAACCTTATCGTCATGAAAACGGTCGCCGCCGTGAGCATCAGCGCCATGACAAGATAGAGTATCCGCTTCAGCTTAAAGAAGCGATAGTAGCAGCACACCGCCGTCGCGAAGCAGACCGTCGCGCCGAGATCGGATATCGGCGCGCCCTCGCCGCGCATACACACGAAAAAGCCCGCCGCGACCGTCATCGCTATCACCATCCACACCGCCGACCTGTCGCGGACGGCGTATTCCATTTCGTCTTGCTTCTCGGCTTTCGCCTTTTCGAGAATTTCTTCCTTTTTCATCTCATTGACCTCCTCAACGCTCCATAAAGAAAAGCACTGCCAAAACAACTCCCGCAGCCGCACCGACAACGCCCGCGACAAGCGCCCATTTCTCCTTTGTCTTGATAAAGCGGTAAATATCCCCCGCCGCCGCGGAAAGACAGACGACGGAGCACAAGTCGTTCGAATACGTATCGCGGACGCTCCTCACTATCATAAATATCCCCGCCGTAACCGCCATTACAAGATACGTCCACCGCATCGACCTGTCGCTTATAAACGTCTCGCGCTCGTCGACGCGCTCAGCCTGCGCTTTCGCCAAGATCTCTTCCTTTTTCATAATAACGACCTCCTAAGTTTTTGCCAAGTTTACTTGGTAATCTCATTATAGCACTGCCAAGTTTTCTTGTCAAGAGGTTTGCCAAGTTTTCTTGGAATTTTGTGAATTGTTTACAATTGTACGTTGAAGAGATTGTGGATTATGCACAACAAAAGCGCCGTATCGTTAAATACGGCGCTTATCCTTTTCAGAGCAGCGTTTTCAGATACTCCGTGAGCTTTGCGGCGGTCTTGTCGTGAGTGGTCACGGACGGGTGCCAGTCGGCGGAATAGCCGTCCGACGCCTGCTGAACGTCGAATTTCAGCGTGGAAACGTTTTCGTCGCCCGTTTCGGCTGTGTAATTGTCGACCGCGAGCTGAACGTAATCAAAGAGCCTGTCGGTCATAACGCCGAACGCGCAGACTATCTTCGCGTCGGGATTGTTCTCGCGGACCTTTTTCAGGAACTCTGTGTACGCCGCGCTGTATTCCTCTTGTCGTTCCTTATGGGTCAAGGTGTAGCTGTCGTCGTTGGTGCCGAGGTTGATAACAATTATGTCGGGCTGCCGCTTGGAAAAATCCCAATCGATATCCGACGGGACAAATAACCCGTTTTGCGACCACGAGTAGCCGAGCTTGGTGTAGTATTTCGGGAGCGTCTGCGCGGAGACCTTTTTCTCGCCGTCGGAGTAGCCCGAAATGATGCCGTAGCCGCTGAACGAGACCATGCTGTAATCCGCGTCGAGAGCCTGCGCGGTCTTATACGCGAACGCCTTTGTGACGTCCTCGGTCTTGGTGGAGAAGCTGTGGCTCTTGTCGGGGTCGTCAACGCCGTAGCCGCAGGTTATCGAGTCGCCGACAAACTCTATCAGCTTTTCCTTGTTCGGCACGGGTTTTATCGGCGTGCCCGTTATTTTTATATCCGTTACCGCGATAGTCGACATGGGCGACTCGGAGAGCTTTACGAACGTCACGGCAACGTCCCGAGGCTCGGCGCTCTCGAAAACGCTGTAAACCTCCTGCCGGTTGTCGACCATATCGTCGACAACGCGCCCGCCGTTTACGTATATGCCCACTCTGGCGTGATTATCGGCACTCGCAGCGCTTGCGCTGTTGCTGTCGCCGACCACCGTTATTTCGCATTTCGTCCCCGTGAACGTAAACTCGAAGCCCGTGCCCGAAAGCGCGCAGTAAAGCCTGTCCTCCTCAAAATAGGTGCGCCCGAGCAGCTTTACGTTTTCCTCGGTCGCCTTGTATACCGTTTCGGTGTTCATAGCGTCGGTCTCCTCCGTTGATGTGCTTGTGCTTATGTCCGAGGATACCTCGGACGGTTTTTCCGTGCCGCAGGCGGTAAGCATTGCCGCCGCGAAGAGTATTATTGCCGTTTGTTTAAGCTTCATGGTTATCCTCCCGTTTACAGTTTATACGGTAACATTCGCGCGTATCTTTTCGAGAGTCTTTTCGCCGATGCCCTTGACGTTGATAAGCTCGTCGACGCTCGAAAAGCCGCCGTGTTGATTTCGGTAGTCGATTATCGCCTGCGCCTTGACCTCTCCTATGCCGTTCAGCCTTTGGAGCTCGTGGCTTGTGGCGGTGTTGATATTGATTATCCCGACGGGCTCGGGAACGCTCTGCGCCGAGGGCGTTTTTGTGCTCGTCTGCGCCCGTTGAGTGCTTTGAACGCTGCTTTGGGGAGCAGCGCTTTGCGGCACGCTGCTTTGCGGCGCGCTGCTCTGGGGAGCGGCGGAGGATACGGGCGGCTGCGGCGCGGAGCTTTGGACTGCCGCCGCCGATGATACGGAGCTTTGCGGCAACGGCTCGGCTGCCGACGGGACATACGAGGGCTCTTCGGCGGACTCGGCGGGCTCGCTCGGCAGCGGCTCGGTCTGCTGTACGGCAGCGCTCTGCTCTGCCGAAGAAGAGACGACGGGCGGCGCTTCGTCGACGGAAGCAGCGTCGGGAACGTCGCTGTACTCGGGAACGCTTTCGAGCACAAAAGCCTCCCCCGTCGACGGGAAAACGTTTTTGACAGCCATGCCGACGACCGCTATCATAATAATAAGGAACACCGCGGACATAAAGCCGCTGCGGAATTGATTATCCTTCATTTTACAACCCCCCGAAGCGAAGAATACTTTCTATATATTGTAGCATATTTTTCACAAAATTGCAAATAATTTTTTTAAAATTATAAATTTTTGTTTAAAATTCCCTTTGAAAATGATTTGAAAATCTGCTATAATTGTTTTTGTTAATGACGAAACACGTTTTACCCGGGGGTATGTAAATCTGATCACGATCATTGTCGTATCGGCGTACCCGCGGCGGGCGTGTTTTTTATTTTTCATTTTATCTAAGGAGTGTGCAATTATGCCTCAAAATCGTTTTCAGCGAATTATTTTCGCGTTTCTGACGGTGGTCGTCACCGTTCATGCTTATGTCTTTTACAGTCTTTACGTCGTCAACGGCCGGACGCTTATGACCGTAAACGGCACGGACAGCGTTTTGTCCGCGATAAACGCTCAGGGCGGCGTTTATATGTTCGGCAGGTTCCTGCCTATCTGGGCTGTGGTGCTTGTTGAGTTTATTTTCGCGTTCGCGCCGGAGGTCTTTATGGGAAGCCCCGCGTCGTTCAGGCTCGCATGCAGGGTATTCGACCCGCAAAAGACAAATCCCGTGCTGTTCGAGACGGCGATTATCTGCGCTACGGCGGGCATTATGTGCCCCGCTATGAGCTTTATCGCGGCGTGGCTTTATTATCCGTATTACGCGGGATTTAACTTTATAACACTTCTCGCGGACCGGCTGAAGCCGGTGTGCTTTAACTTCCCGTTTGCGGTGCTGTCGCAGCTGTTCTTTATCCAGCCGCTTATCCGCACGGTATTTAAGGCGCTGTTCCGCGTCGGAGCAAAAAAGGCGGAGAACAACTGAGAGCCTTGCCGAAACAACAAAAATCGCGGTCTCGGAAATTTCCGAGACCGCTTTTTTACTGCAATTTACTGCAAACGCGATTATTTCGCGCAGCCGTCGATCTGCTCCTGATAGAGGTTGAGAAGCTCGCCGAAGCGCTGGAAATGCACTACCTCGCGCTCGCGCAGGAACTTGATGACCTCGTTTACGTCGGGGTCGTCGCTGAGGCGCAGGATATTGTCGTAAGTGGCGCGCGCCTTCTGCTCCGCCGCCATATCCTCCACGAGGTCGGCTATCGGGTCGCCCTTCACCTGAAAATACGCCGCCGTAAACGGCACGCCCATGGCGTTTGCGGCATATACTCCGTTGCCGTGGTCTACGTAGTAATCGCCCTTTCCGTACTTCTCGAAGCTCCTTGCGCCCTCGCCGTCGGTGAGCTGCCCTACGATGCTGCCGACTATCTCAAGATGCGCGAGTTCCTCCGTGCCGATGTCCGTAAGAAGCGCCTTGCCCTTGTTGTCGGGCATCGTAAAGCGCTGGGACAGATAGCGCAGCGAAGCGGACAACTCGCCGTCGGGTCCGCCGTACTGGCTGAGAATTATGCCCGCGAGGTGCGGATTTCTGTTCTTTATGCAGACGGGTATCTGCGTTCTTTTCTCAAATATAAACATAACTTCACCTCATTCCTTAGTTAAACGGAGGCCAAACGCCCTCGGGCCAATCCCATGTGCCGTTCATTCCCGCGCTGCACGCGGTAAGCGGATAGAACGCGTCCTCGAAGGCAGCCTTGCACGCCTTGTACTGATTTACAGCCTCGCGGAACATCTCAACGGCTCTGGTGTCGTCGGGGTGAGTGTCGAGGTAAAGCTTGAGGTCCTGAGCGAAGAAATCCGCCTCCATGATAGCGCGCATAAGCTCCTCGCAGCTTGCGTCCGCGTTATTGCTGTTTCGGGAAGCGCCCTGCGCGGCAGCTTGCATATTTTGACTGCGCATATTGTTGACGGGGCGGCGGTTCATATTATTTGCCATTGAACAGCCCCCTCTCGTATTCGTCAAGGGTGATGTTGAGCTCGGGGAAAATCGTGCCCGCCTTCATCGCCTTGTTCGGAGAATACACCTTTTCCATGCGCTGCACGGGCACATACGCGTAGCCGACGCGCCTCGGAGATCTGATTATATCCATAAAATCTTCCTTTCTGTATTATTTGCGCAACGTATCGTCGCTGATAGATTTTATGTGTTTTGACGGGATTTGGTGACTGTTTGAGTTTTTCGGGGAAAAATGCTATAATTATTGTTAAGATAACGTCAAAAAAGTTGTGTAGTTTTACAGAGGGGGTGAGCGAATGGACGACAGCGAGATAATCCGTCTCTTTAACGAGCGGAACGAACGCGCGCTGAGCGAGGCGCAGACAAAATATTCGCGCTACTGCACCGCGATAGCCATGAACGTTCTCGGCGACCGCGAGGAGGCGGAGGACTGCGTAAACGAGGCGTTCCACACCGCGTGGCAGCTTATCCCGCCGAACAGCCCGTACTCCCTCGCGACGTTTCTGGGACGGCTGACGAAAAACAGCGCCGTAAACCTGCTGAAAATGCGGCTCACGCAAAAGCGCGGCGGCGGAGAGACCGCTCTGGCGCTCGACGAGCTCGCGGAATGCGCGGCAAAGGACGGCGTTGAGGAGCGGTTTGACCGACGGGAGCTGGAAAAGCTGATAAACCGCTTTCTGGCGGGGCTTACGAAAACCAACCGAAGAATGTTTATGCTGAGGTACTGGTACTGTTACAGCGTGCGCGAGATAGCGCTCCGTCTCGGAACGTCGGAGAACACCGTTTCGGTGACCCTTAACCGAACGCGGAAAAAGCTCAAAGAACTGCTGAAGAAAAGAGGTTATGACGTATGAACAACAAGCAATTATTCGATTCTCTCAACAACGCGGACGACAAGTTCATCCTGGAGGCGGTCGAGGACTTTACCGAGACTTACGTCGAAAAAAAGCGCGGCTTTGCGGACGTGATGAAATTCGCGCTGCCGTGCGCGGCTTGCGCGGCGATGATTTTCGCGGGCGCTGTCGTTGTCAAGGGACGGCTCAACGACGTTGCTTTCGGTCCCGCCGAGGCTCCCGAGGTCTATGAAAGCACGGACGAATGCTCCGACAACACTCCCGCCGCCGACGAAAGCTCTATGGAGACCGACGAAAGCACCGACAACGCGTTCGCCGTTGACGAAAAGCCCGAGTTTCCCGACATAGAAAGCCCCGGTATCGTCACCTGCGAGCCGCTGGCGCTCCCCGAGAAGGACCCCGCGACGTTCTGGGAGGGCGAGCTGCCCGTGTGCCCCGTGAAAAACCCCACGAACGACGTTCTTGAAGCCAAAGGAGAACAGTTCACAAACGGGCTCGACCTGTCCATGGGATGGATGAACATATTGCTCGACGCAAAGAGGGGCGACGCCGTGTACGCCGTTGCCGACGGAGAGGTAACGTTTGCGGGTATTATTCCGTATCAGGACACTCACGATTATTCCGTTATCATAAAGCACAGCGACGACCTGTATACAAGCTATGAAATTCTCGACGTCGACTGCGGAGTACCCGTGCAGGCAGGCGACAAGGTAACGGCGGGACAGGTGATAGGATATGTGGGTATTGCGCGTTACAAAATCCACACGGATGATAATTGGATGGTATACGGCGTTCACCACGCCGACCCGATAACATCTTATTATGAAGTCCAAGGAACGACGGATAACCTTGAAAAATGGCTCAACAGCGGTCTTGTAAAGCCGCTTGACAACGTCGGGGACGATTTTGAGTTCGACAATATCGACGGCGTTGTTTCCCGCAACGAAAAAATAACCCCCGCGCCTTACGGAGCGAAGGTGTACGCGGTCTCCGCGGGAACCGTGACCTACGCGGGCGACGACTATTTCCCCTGCGGCATGATGATAAAAATACTGCACGACAACAACATCGAAAGCACATATTATCATCTCGACGGCGAGCTTCCGCACCTCAAAACGGGCGACGTTGTTGAGGCGGGCGAGCCGATAGGCTACGTTTCCGACAACACCCTCAGCGGAGTTTCGGGGCTCGGGTACTTCATCAGCGAGATAGACGATTTCTATCTGGAGAGCGGAGGCCGCAGATTCTGACGGAACGGCATCTTTTTAATCCCAACAAAACGCCCCCGAGCAATCGGGGGCGTTTTATCGGCATTTAAAATCATTCTCCCTTTATCTTGTCGCGGTATTCCTTTGCGGCGCGCTCAAGCTTGTTGTCGCCGAAATGATAATAAACCTTGTCCTTGAGAGCGTCGGGGAGATACTGCTGCTTGACGTAGTGGTTCGGATAGTCGTGCGGATAGAGGTAGTGCTGTCCGCGGATTTCCGCGTCCGCGCCGTCGCAGTGGACGTTCTGCAGATGACGGGGAAAATCGCCCGCCGCGCCGTTCCGAACGTCCGCGAGAGCCTCGTTTATCGCGCAGTAGGCGCTGTTGGATTTCGGAGAGGTCGCGAGCAAAACTATCGCGTCGGCAAGAGGGATACGCGCCTCGGGCAGCCCGAGCTGCATCGCGCTGTCAACGCACGCCTTTACTATCGGGATAGCCTGCGGGTACGCGAGACCTATGTCCTCCGCCGCGATAACGAGCAGCCGTCTCGACAGCGAGATGATGTCCCCCGCGTCCATTAGCCGCGCCGCGTAATGGAGCGCCGCGTTTTCGTCCGAGCCGCGTATCGACTTCTGCAGCGCGGACAGCAGGTCGTAATGCTGGTCGCCGTCGCGGTCGTAGCGCATATTGCTGCGCTGAGTGAGCTCCCGAGCGAGGTCAACGTCTATTTTTCCGTTGTTCGCGGACAGCGCACAGAGCTCCACGGTATTAAGGCACTTGCGGACGTCCCCGCCCACACCGTGACAGATGTACCGCACAGCCTCGTCGGAGACCTCGTATTCCGTGCCGTTTTCCCTGCCTATCTCGGAAAAGCCGCGCCGCACAGCTTTTTCCATTTCGTCGGGCGACACGGGCTTGAACTCAAACACCGTGCTGCGCGAAAGAATGGCGTTGTATACATAAAAATACGGGTTCTCCGTGGTAGAGGCGATAAGCGTTATGCTGCCGTCCTCGATGTATTCGAGAAGGCTCTGCTGCTGCTTTTTGTTGAGGTACTGTATCTCGTCGAGATACAGTAAGATACCGCTGCACCCGAGAAAGGTGTCTATCTCGGAGACGACGCTCTTTATGTCGGCAGTCGAGGCGGACGTGCCGTTGAGCTTGTGCAGCCGCATATTCGCGGACTCCGCGATTATCCGCGCGACGGTGGTCTTGCCGACCCCCGAGGGACCGTAGAATATCATATTCGGTATCTTGCCCGATTCGATAACGCGGCGCAGGGGCTTGCCCGCTCCGATAAGGTGGGTCTGCCCTACCACGTCGTCCAGAGCGGCGGGGCGTATTTTATCCGCTAACGGCATATTACAGCCCTCTGTGCTCGCGGAGAAGCGCCTTTATCTTCTCGTGCGGGTCGATAACGTTGCTTATGGAGGTGTCGTGATTGATGCAGGCGATGAAGTACGCGATGTACTTGGAAACGTCGACCTCCTTGTACCACGGGCGCTTGAGCAGCTCGGGCGTGCGGTAGGTGAGGTTGGTGCTGAACACAGCGTCTATCATGCCCTCGTCGTATGCCTTGTCGAACGCCTCGAGACCGTTCGTGAAAATGCCGTAGGTCGCATACGCGAAGAAGCGCTTAGCCTCGCGCTTTTTAAGCTCCCTTGCGATATCGAGCATGGATTCGCCCGAGGAGATGATGTCGTCGGCAACGAACACGGTCTTGCCCTTGACGTCCGTGCCGAGGTATTCGTGCGCGACTATCGGGTTTCTGCCGTTGACTATCGTTGCGTAATCGCGGCGCTTGTAGAACATTCCCATTTCCACCTCGAGAACGGACGCGTAGAACATATTCCTCGCGAGCGCGCCCTCGTCGGGGCTTATCACCATAAAGTGATCCTTGTCGATAACGAGGTCGGGGAACGCCCCGAACATCGATTTCAGCACCTGATAGGACGGGATAACGTTGTCGAAGCCCATAAGCGGGATAGCGTTGCAGACGCGCGGGTCGTGAGCGTCGACCGTGATAACGTTCTGAACGCCCATATCGCGCAGCTCCTGCAGCATAAACGCGCAATCGAGCGACTCGCGGTAGGAGCGACGGTGCTGTCTGCCGCCGTAGAGCAGCGGCATGATAACGTTGATGCGGTGGGGCTTGCCGCTCGCCGCCTGTATAATGCGCTTTAAATCGGCGTAGTGGTCGTCGGGAGACATATGGTTTTCCTTGTCAAAAAACTTGTAGGAGCAGCTGTAATTGCCCACGTCAATGAGGATAAAAAGGTCTTTTCCGCGGACGGTGCTCTTGATGAGCCCCTTTGCGTCGCCCGAGGCGAAGCGCGGGCACTCGTTTTCTATCAGGAACTCCTCGTGGGGTCTGCCGTTTCTGTCAGCCCAGCGGATAAGATAGTTGTTTATCCGCGCGGCAAGCTCCTCCGTGCCGCGCATCGCTATCAAGCCTATGGGAGCGACCTCGTTATACTCCCTGTACAAAACTTCCGTATTCTTTACAGTTGCCATTATAATGTCCTCTCATTTTCACATAATTACATTATTGCATTTTTTCAAGCTCCGCGACAGCCGCGTAGTGCCTGACCTCGAACCTTTCGGGAGCGAGCCCGTTCAGCATTGCCGTATGCTCGCGCTCCCATTGTTCGATCTCGCTTTCGGAAAGCGACGCGCCCACTCCCCTGCAAGCCTTCATTCTGCCGTTCCAGCTCTCGCGCGTAAACGGCACGTCAAGCCGATACTCCTCGTGATAGGCGAGCTTGAAGCTGCCGAAATAGCAGTCGGGGATATTTATCGGGTGCACGGTCTCCCCCGCGCCGCTCCATTCGGGGCTGTATTTCAGCACAAGGCGCTCGCTCTCCGCCGCTATCCCGTCCTCGAACGGCAGCCACTCCATTACGAGCACGACAAATCTGCCGTTCGGCTTCAACATTCGGGCAAGGTTCGGCGCAGCGCGCCCGTGGTCGAAGTACCAAAAGCACTGACAGGCGGTTATCACGTCGAACGCGCTGTCGGGGAAATCAAGCTCCTCGGCGGGCATTGCGTAATAGTCGATATCCATGCCCTCGGAGAGCCGTTTTGCCTGCGCTATCTGATTTTCGGAAACGTCCGTGCCCGTCCATTTCGCGCCGTATCGGTACATATTTCTCGGGAGAACGCCCGTTCCCGTGCCGATGTCGAGAACGCGCTGACCGCTTACGCACAAGCCCCGCGAGACTATCTTCTCATAGAACTCGCGCGGATAGATGTCGCGGAATTTCGCGTAGTCCTCGGACGTTCTGCCCCAGTCAAAGGGTTTTCCGTTGTCAATCATAAGCCCTCCCGAATGACGACCCGTATTTTAGCTGTCGTCGTATTCCGTGTTCAGCAGCGCGATTTTTTTGGAGTAATAATCCTCCTGCGAAATGCCGCCGCCCGAGAATATCGCTTCCAGCTTTTCGAGCTCCTTGGCTTTTGCCTTCTCGAACACCGATATGCAGATAAGCCCTCTTATCGAGCGCCGCCCGAAAATCGCGCCTATCGCCGCGAGAATGACCGCAGGCGTGACAAGGGCGGTGTTCATAGTGGCGAAAAATCCCAGAGTGAACGCGGCGACCTCCAGAACGACGCCCGCGATAACGCCCGCGGTGCAGCGCTGTTTAAAGCTCATTTGCGCTCCTCCTTATTCGTAGAGCGGATACTTCTTCGTAAGCTCCGTGACCATGCCGCGAACCTTGTCCGCGCTGTTCTCGAAGTCCTTGGCGGTAAGGTAAATGCACTCGCCGATTATCTTCATATCGTCCTCCTTCAGACCGCGCGTCGTTACCGCGGGAGTGCCGATGCGCACGCCGCTCGTGAACGCGGGCTTCTGCGGGTCGTTGGGGATAGCGTTCTTGTTGACCGTGATATAAACCTCGTCGAGGTGAGTTTCAAGCTCCTTGCCCGTGATGCCGAACGGACGGAGGTCGACGAGCATAAGGTGGTTGTCCGTGCCGCCCGAAACGAGGTCGAAGCCCTTTTCGAGCAGGGTGTCCGCGAGGACCTTGGCGTTCTTCACTATCTGCTCGCCGTATGCCTTGAACTCGGGCTTCAGCGCTTCACCGAAGCAAACCGCCTTAGCCGCGATAACGTGCATGAGAGGACCTCCCTGCGTTCCCGGGAAGATAGCGGAGTTTATTTTCTTGGCAAGGTACTCGTTGTTGGTGAGGATAAGTCCGCCGCGCGGTCCGCGGAGCGTTTTGTGAGTTGTCGTGGTAACGATGTCCGCGTAAGGCACGGGGCTCTGGTGCTGACCCGACGCCACCAGACCCGCGATATGCGCCATATCCACCATAAGATACGCGCCTACGGCTCTCGCGATAGCGGAGAGCTTGACGAAATCGATAGCTCTCGGGTAAGCCGACGCGCCCGCGACGATAAGCTTGGGCTTGCACTTGTTAGCCTGCTTGTACAGCTCCTCGTAGTCGATAAAGCCGTCGTCGTCAGTGCCGTAGGGAACGAAATTGTATATCTTGCCCGAGATATTTACAGGAGAGCCGTGCGTGAGATGTCCGCCGTGAGCGAGGCTCATGCCCATTACGGTGTCGCCGGGCTGCAGCAAAGCCACGTAAACCGCGGTGTTCGCCTGCGCGCCCGAGTGCGCCTGAACGTTCGCGAACTGCGCCCCGAACAGCTTTTTAGCGCGCTCTATCGCGATATTCTCCACGATGTCGACGTTCTCGCAGCCGCCGTAGTAGCGCTTTCCCGGGTAGCCCTCGGCGTACTTGTTCGTCAGCACGCTGCCCATTGCCGCCATGACCGCGGGAGAAACGATATTCTCGCTCGCGATGAGCTCCAGATTGCGCTTCTGCCGCGCGAGCTCCAAGCTCATCGCGTCCGCGACCTCTTTGTCGGTATTGCCCAAAAATCCGATAGTATCCACCAAATCGTTATACATAATTATCTCCTTTCAAGATATAGTGTCACTTAATATAAGTATACCGCAAAATACGCTTTTTTTCAAGCACTTTTTTAAATTAAATATTTTGTACATTATCTTTCCCGAAAAGGGGAGATTTTTGTATAAAATAACAATTTTTTAAAAAAATCGGTGCCGAGCTTTTCGCTCAACACCGATTTCTTTTATGCAAAACAATCAAATAAACTCCGCGATTTTCGTGCCCATTTCCGAGCAAGAGACCAAGGTCATGCCCTCGCTCATGATGTCGCCCGTGCGGAAGCCCGCCTCGAGAACGCCGTTTACGGCGCTCTCCACCGCGTCCGCCTCCTTGTCGAGCTTGAACGAATAGCGCAGCATCATCGCCGCCGAGAGGACAGTCGCAATGGGGTTCGCCTTATTCTGCCCCGCGATGTCGGGCGCGGAGCCGCCGCTCGGCTCGTACAGTCCGAAGCTCGTCTCGTTCATGCTCGCGCTCGCGAGCATCCCGATAGAGCCCGTTATCATCGAAGCCTCGTCCGACAGAATGTCGCCGAACATATTCTCCGTCACCATAACGTCGAACTGCGCGGGGTCTTTAACGAGCTGCATGGCGCTGTTGTCGACCAGCATATGCTCGAGCTTTACCTCGGGGTAATCCTTGGCAACGTCCTCGACCACCCTGCGCCACAATCTGGAGCTGTCGAGAACGTTCGCCTTGTCGACGCTCGTCACCTTTTTGCGGCGCTGCATAGCCACCTCGAACGCCTTTTTAGCGATACGGCGTATCTCGGGCTCGCTGTATTCGAGAGTATCCACCGCGACCGTAACGCCGTCACGCTCCTCGGTGAAGCGTTTGCCGAAGTACAGACCGCCCGTGAGCTCGCGCATTATCAGCATATCAAAGCCCTTGGCGCTTATCTCCTTTTTCAGCGGGCAAGCGTCCGCGAGCTGCCCGAAAAGCAGACACGGGCGCAGGTTCGCGAACAATCCCAGCGCCTTGCGCAGCCCCAGCAGACCCGCCTCGGGGCGGAGGTTCGCGGGGAGCTTGTACCACGGCGAGGTGGTCGTGTCGCCGCCTATGCTGCCCATAAGCACCGCGTCGGACGCCTTGCAGCGCGCGATAGTCTCCTCCGTGAGCGGCACGCCGTTCGCGTCTATCGAGCAGCCGCCCATAAGGAGCTGCTCGTAATTGAATTTGTGACCGTATTTTTCGGCGACCTTATCAAGCACCTTCATTGCCTCGGTGACAATTTCGGGACCTATACCGTCGCCCTTGATGACCGCGATATTCTTTTCCATAACCGTTTCCTTTCGTTATCGCTCCTCCAGAAATTCGGGAGGAACGCTTTTCGTAAGCCATACTCCGTTCTCGGAGATGTAGAATTTATACCCTTGTCTGTACATCTTCCCCGAATGAACGAAGAAGATATGCGGCTTTCCGTGCCGCGAACCGACCTTTACGGCAGTCTCCCTGTCCTTTGACAGGTGAACGTAAAGCCGCGACATCGGTTTCAAGCCCTCCGCGCGGATAGCGGCGGCAAAGCGTTCGCCCGTGCCGTGGAAGAGCTGCTCGGGCGGCTCCGCCTCTTTCAGCTCAACGTCAACATTTACCGAATGACCTTGATTGGCGCGGATAAGCGTTTTATCCTCGTTGAAGCTGTACCTCTGCTTGTTGTCGGTTCTTACAATTTCTTCCAGCGTTTCCATATCCAGCGCATAGTCCTTGGTCTTGTTTATCCCGCCGATAAGCTCCTCAACGTCCGCCCAGCCGTGTTCGTCAAGCGAAATGCCGATAGTCTCGGGCTTATGCCGCAGGATAAGGCTGATGAAAATGCTTGTTTTCTTCAAATCTTTCATAGTTAAAAATCGATCGTGTAAATTACCCTTGCCGCGTCATTTCGGCTGACGGCGGTTTTCCGCTCGGTAAAGCCGAATTTCTCATAAAAACGCCTCGCGGCGGTATCGTCCTCGGCGAGCTCCGCGACCGCGTTTTTGCAGCCCCTCGCGCGCATATTCCTCAGCGTATGCGAGAGGAGCTTTTTGCCCATGCCCTTTCGCCGCCATTCGGGCAGAACGCGGAGCTCTATTGCCGCGCACTCGCCGAAGGGACCGCAGATACGCGCGGAGCACTCCGCGGCGGTTTCCCCGTCGCACAGCAGCACAAATCCGTCCGCGGCGGCTCTTATGTCTATCCTCATTTTTTCAGCGAATTGAGCAAGCCGCCCTTGTTGATTATCTCCTTGATAAAATCGGGGAACGGCTGCGCCTTGTAGGTCTTGTTTTTGGTGATGTTGGTGATAACGCCCGTATCGAAGTCTATCTCGACCTCGTTGCCCGCGTCGATATCCTTTGCCGCCTCGTCGCATTCGAGGATAGGCAGACCGATATTTATCGCGTTGCGGTAGAATATCCTCGCGAACGTCGACGCGATAACGCAGCCTATGCCGCTCGCTTTTATCGCTATCGGCGCGTGCTCGCGGGAGCTGCCGCAGCCGAAATTCATATTCGCGACCATAATGTCGCCCTCTTTGACGTTCTTGACGAAATCCTTGTCGATGTCCTCCATGCAGTGGGAGGCGAGCTCCTTGTGGTCGGAGGTGTTGAGATAACGCGCGGGGATTATTACGTCCGTGTCAACGTTATCGCCGTATTTATGTACTGTTCCGTGTGCTTTCATAGTTCTTTAACCCTCCTGTACGTTGGAAATATAGCCCGTGAGCGCGCTTGCCGCCGCGATCGCGGGGCTTGCGAGATACACCTCGGAGGTCGTGTCGCCCATTCTGCCGACAAAGTTTCTGTTGGTCGTGGAAACGGCTCTCTCATGCGGCGCGAGTATGCCCATATGCCCTCCGAGACACGGCCCGCAGGTCGGCGCGGAAACCACCATTCCCGCCTCGACAAATATCTCCAGCAAGCCGTTTTTCAGCGCGTCGAGATAAATCTGCTGTGTCGCGGGGATAACGATAGCGCGGACGCCCTTGGCGACCTTCTTGCCCTTGACAACGGCAGCGGCGGTCTCGAGGTCGCTGTAGCGCCCGTTCGTGCAGGAGCCTATGACCACTTGGTCTATCTTTATCTCGCCTACCTCGTCGATAGTCTTTGTGTTCTCGGGAAGATGCGGGAAAGCCACCGTAGACTTTACCGCCGACAGGTCGATGTCGATAACGCGGTTGTAATGCGCGTCGGGATCAGCCTTGAACGTCTCGAACGCGCGGTCGGTTCTGCCCTTGACGTAGTCGAGCGTTACCTCGTCAACCTCGAAAATGCCGTTCTTCGCGCCCGCCTCGATAGCCATATTCGCCATGCAGAGCCTGTCGTCCATGGAGAGGCTCTTCAAGCCCTCGCCCGTGAACTCCATAGACTGATACAGAGCGCCGTCAACGCCTATCATTCCGATAATGTGGAGAATTACGTCCTTACCGCTCACCCACTTGTTCAGCTTTCCCGTGAGGTTGAACTTGATAGCCCCGGGAACCTTGAACCACGCCTCTCCCGTAGCCATTCCCGCCGCCATATCTGTGGAGCCCACGCCCGTCGAGAACGCTCCCAGAGCGCCGTAAGTGCAGGTGTGCGAGTCCGCGCCGATAACGCAGTCGCTCGGCACAACCAAGCCCTTTTCGGGCAAGAGCGCGTGCTCGATGCCGACGTTGCCGACGTCGTAAAAATTCACAATATCGTACTTATCCGCAAAATTGCGGCACTGCTGGCACTGTATAGCCGCCTTGATGTCCTTGTTCGGCGTGAAGTGATCCATTACAAGCGAAATCTTGCTCTTGTCGAACACGCCCGTAAAACCGTTTTTGTTGAACTCGTTGATAGCGACGGGGCTTGTGATATCGTTTCCGAGGACCATATCCAGCTTCGCCCTGATAAGCTGTCCCTCGGTCACGCTTTCCAGCCCCGCGTGCTTCGCGAGAATTTTCTGCGTCATAGTCATTCCCATAAACGTTCCCTCCAAATATAAAATACACTTTTATTATAGCACTTTTTCGCCGCCGTGTAAAGAGCTTTTTTACTGCTCCAGATATTTCAGAACAAGCTCCTTGCACTTCGCGGGGTTCGCCTGCCCCTTGGAAGCTTTCATGCACTGCCCGACAATAAAGCCGAGCGCGTTTGTCTTGCCGCCGCGGTAGTCCTCGACCGACTTTTGGTTTGCCGCGAGAACGTCGTTTACTATCTTCTCGATAGCGCTGTCGTCGGATATCTGCGCCAAGCCCTTTTCCTCGATGACCTTGTTTATGTCGGCGTTGTTTTGAATTATTTCCTCAAAGATGATCTTGCCCGAATTGTTGGATATTTTGCCGCTTTCGATGAGCTTGATTATCTCCACTAACTTTTCCGCGGTGAGGTTGCTTTCGGCGATGTCCTTGCCCGTGTCGTTCATATACTTGGAAACGTCCGCGAGCACCCAGTTAGACACGCTCTTCGCGGTGCAGCCGCCCAAGGCTATGCACTCGTCGAACAGACGGCAGCGCGGCAGGTTCTCGGCGATGAGCTCCGCGTCGACCTGCGGAAGTCCAAGCTCCTTGACGTAGCGCTTTATCTTCGCGTTCGGCAGCTCGGGCAGCGAGCTTTTCAGCTCCTCTACCTTTTCCATAGGCACGTAGATAGTCGTGAGATCGGGCTCGGGGAAATAACGGTAATCCTGAGCGTCCTCCTTGGAGCGCAGCAGGATATTCACGCCCTTCTGGTCGTCCCAACGGCGCGTTTCTTGGAAAATCTCCTCGCCGCGCTCGAGAGCCTCTATCTGGCGGTTAGCCTCGTAGTCGATAGCTCTCATCGCGCCCGAAAACGAGTTCACGTTCTTCATCTCCACGCGCTTTCCGAACTCTTTTGCTCCCTTGGGACGCACGGAAACGTTCACGTCGCAGCGTATCGAGCCCTCCTGCATTTTGCAGTCGGAGATGTCGATGTACTGCAGAATAGACTTCAGCGTGTCCAAATAAGCCTTAGCCTCGGCGCTGGAGCGCATATCGGGCTCGGAAACTATCTCGATAAGCGGCACTCCGCAGCGGTTGAAGTCGACGAGCGACCCTTGGAACGCCTCATTGTGGAGCATTTTGCCCGCGTCCTCCTCGATGTGTATGCGCGTGATGCCGATTCGCTTTTCCTCGCCGTTCATCATGATGTCGACGTAGCCGTGCTCGCACAGCGGGATATCCGCCTGCGATATCTGATAAGCCTTCGGCAGGTCGGGGTAAAAGTAGTTCTTCCTGTCCTGCTTGCAGACGTTGTTTATGGTGCAGTTGGTCGCGTGCCCCATTTTCACCGCGTACTCGACGACCTTTTCGTTCAGCGTCGGGAGCGTTCCGGGCATACCCGTGCAGATCGGGCATATCTGGGTGTTGACCTCCAGTCCGAACGCGTTTTTGCAGCTGCAGTATATCTTGGTCTTGGTGTTCAGCTCCGCGTGGACCTCAAGACCGACAATCGTTTCATATTCCATTGTTATCTCCTTTAACCGAAAATTTCATCGGGGTGTATCGTATCCCGTCCTCCTCGCGCTCCGCGGACGTCGGCACAAAGCCCAGCCGCAGATAAAACGGCAGCCCGTAAGGCGAGGAGTTCAGCGTTATCTCCGACAGCGCGGGGTTTTCCCCCGTCAGATGCCCGAGCAGCGAGCGGAACAGCGCGGTCGCAATGCCGCGGCGCTGATATTCCCGCTTGACGAACATAAGGTTTATGTGCGTTTTGGTCGCTCTCATTCCGATAACGCCCACGGGCTCTCCGCTGCCGAACGCCGCGAGCATCGGGCAAAGCCCCGTCTTAAAGCCCTCCGTCAGCCGCTCGTCGCGGATAAAGCTCTTGAACGTCTCAACGCCCTCGGGCTTGTAATCGGAAGCCTCGAACTCCAGAAAGACCTCCAAAGCCAGCTTTAACGCCGCGTCGACCTCGTCGGGAGCGACATGCCGTATTTCATACGTCATACGTTCACAGTCTTAGCCTCGCCGACGTTCCTTTCGACGGCAAGCGCCGTGTTGAGCAGCGTCTGCTCGTCGAATTTCCTGCCGATAAACTGCAAGCCGACGGGCATACCGTTCACCTTGCCGCACGGCACGCTCACGGCGGGCAGCCCCGCGATATTCACCGTAACGGTGCATATGTCGGCGGCGTACATCTTGGTGGGGTCACCGATATTCTCGCCGAGCTTGAACGCCGTCGCGGGGGTCGCGGGCGTCGCGATAACGTCGCACTTTTCAAACGCCGCGTTGAACTCCTTGACTATCTCGAGCGCCACAAGCTTCGCTTTCTTGTAATACGCGTCGAAAAAGCCGCTCGACAGCACGAACGTCCCGAGCATAATGCGGCGCTTGACCTCGTCGCCGAAGCCCTCCGAGCGCGTTTTCTCGTACATATCGGTGAGGTCGGTGAAATTCTCGGCGCGGTAGCCGTACTTTACTCCATCAAAGCGCGCGAGGTTCGAGCTCGCCTCCGCCGAGGAAATGATGTAATAGGCGTTCAGCGCGTATTTTGTGCTCGGCAGCGATATATTGACTGTCTCCGCGCCTTGCTTTTCAAGCTCCTTTACAGCGCTCATAACGGTCTGCTTTACGCTTTCGTCAACGCCCTCGCCGTAATATTCCTCGGGAATGCCGATTTTAAGTCCCTTTACGTCGCTGTTCAGCAGCGCGGCAAAGTCGGGATACCCGCGGTCGGCGGAGGTCGCGTCCATGCCGTCGTGACCGCAGATAACGCCGTACAGCATCGCCGCGTCTGTGACGTTCCTCGCGAGAGGGCCTATCTGGTCAAGCGAGCTCGCGAACGCAACCAAGCCGTAGCGCGAAACGCTGCCGTAGGTGGGCTTCAGCCCGACCACGCCGCAGTACGCCGCGGGCATTCTGATAGAGCCGCCCGTGTCCGAGCCGAGCGAAACGACCGCCGACCCCGCCGCGACAGCCGCCGCCGAGCCTCCCGAGGAGCCCCCGGGAACGCAGCCGAGGTTATGCGGATTGTGCGTTTTCTTGAAATAGGAGTTCTCCGTGGACGAGCCCATAGCAAATTCGTCCATATTGAGCTTGCCCGTCACCACCATATCCGCGGCGTTGACCTTCTTCATAACGAACGCGTCGAACGGCGGCACGTAGTTATACAGCATTTTCGACGCGCACGTCGTAAGCAAGCCCTTTGTGCTGATGTTGTCCTTAATGCCGACGGGTATCCCCGCGAGCGGGTGCAGCTCTTCCCTCGAGCGCCTTTCGTCGACCTCGCGCGCCTTTTTCAGCGCGCTTTCCTCACATATCGTGAGATACGCGCCGACCTTCTCCTCCGTCGCCGCCGCCCTTTCGAGGACGGATCTTGTAAGCTCCTCGCTGCTGCATTTTTTCTCCCTCAGCATAGCGGACAGCTCGTGAGCCGAATATTCGTACAATTCCATTTGGTTGCCGTCCTTTCTTTTATTCTACTGTTTTCGGCACGACAACGCACCCCGCCTGCATTTTGGGGGCGTTCGCCAAAAGCTCGTTCCTCGAGAGCTTGTCCGAGCGGGAATTTCCCGCGCCCTCAACGTCCTCGCGGAGCTTCATGGGGTGCTCGGGGTCGAGCCCCGACGCGTCTCCCGAGACCTCGGGGAGCTGCTCCACCATCGCGACGATGCTCTCCATGTCCCTCTCGAATTTTTCAAGCTTGTCGTCCTCGATGCGCAGACGCGCAAGCTTCGCCAGATGCTTTACATCAATAGCCATAATGATCCTCCTAATCAACGAATATCAACAAATAATAAAAATTCTTCGACATTATGCCCGGTATCCAAAAAGAAAGAAACACTCCCTTCCGGTTCAATGTAATAAGTCAAAACGGTATCTTTACCGTAATCCTGTTCTCCGAACATATCCGTTATGTCCTTCTCACTTGAGCCGAACGTAAGCCCCGTATAAGACATAGGCACACTGCTGTCGGCAACGGATAATCCTATTACATTCTCCTCGCCGAGATCGGATGTTCCCGTACAGTCTCCCTCCAAATAAATCTGCCCCGCACGTTTATCGCCATAGTAATAGAACGCAAAGCTCATATATTTTCCGTCGTCGCGTTCATATGAACCAAACGAGTGTTCCGTGTCAATCACGATACCGTTAATATCCTTGACCTTACAGGGCAAACAAACGGATTGTCCGATAAACTCGATCTCGAACGTCGGCGCGGTGCTTTCATCTTTCGCGCACCCGCAAAGTCCGCAAACCAAAGATACCGCCGCCAAAACGGCGCATAAGACCTTTTTCATACCGTCACTCCCTATGTATCAACGCGCACGTACAGCCATGTTACGGTGTCGCTGTCGTCAAAGCGCATTCCGAGGAAGCTCTCGCCCTCGGGCTTGCCCCTCTCCCGATAGAACCACATTCCGTCCTCTTTCGCGGAGGGCTCTCCGAAAGCCTCCAGCGCCTCCGACGACGCCGAGCCGAGCGTTATCCCGTTCACGGACAGCGTACAGCCCTCCGCGCCGCTGTTCGCGCCGACCACCAGCGAGCGCAGCTCCCGCTTGCTTTCCTCGCGGTCGGCGGTCTTTTCGGTGTACGTAACCCCCGCGACGGGCTCTCCGTCGTATTTCAGCAGAAAATTGCCGACGGAATAGCCCTCGCCCAGCTTTTCGGCAGTCAGCGGCTTTGAGACGGTCTCGCCGTTGAGAGTTATCGTCAGCTTGTCCGCCGTCAGCCCTCCCGAGCAGCCCGAAATGCAGATAATTGCAGCCGAAAGCAGCGCGAAAAACAACCTCTTTATCCTCACTGCCCGTCCTCCTCCAGCATCTTCAAAAACTGTTCCTCGTCGAGCACGGGTATGCCGAGCTCATTCGCCTTGTCGAGCTTGCTGCCCGCCTCCTCGCCCGCCACGACGTAGCTTGTCTTTTTGGAAACGGAGCCGCTGCACTTGCCGCCGCGCTTTTCTATCATCTCCTTGGCTTGGTCGCGTTTGAGCGTCGGGAGCGTTCCCGTAAGCACGAACGTAAGACCCGCAAGCTTGTCCGAGACCCTTTGCTCGGAGTAGCTCATATTGAGCCCCAGCTCCTTAAGGCGGCTTATCAGCGCCGTTCTGTGCGGCTCGCGCATTGCCGTGTAAACCGACCGCGCGAGTATCTCCCCGAAGCCGTCTATCGCCGCGATGTCCTCCGCCTCGGCTTTCATTATGCTGTCCATATCGCCGAATTTTTGGCAGAGCAGCACTGCCGCGCGCTGTCCTATGCCCCGTATCCCGAGCGCGAATATAAGCCTGTCGAGCTCGTTTTTCTTGGATTTTTCTATCGAAGCCAAGAGATTTTCCGCGGATTTCTGCCCGAAGCGCTCCAGAGCCGTAAGCTCCTGCAGCTCCAGCGTGTACAGGTCGGCTACCGTATGCACCAGATCCGCCTGCACGAGCTGCTCGACGATAGCCTCCCCGAGACCGTCGATGTTCATTGCGCCGCGCGAGGCGAAATGCTCTATCGAGCGCAGAAGCTGCGCGGGGCAATCGATATTCCGGCAGCGTATAACAGCCTCGTCCTCGTCTCTTTCGGCGGACGCTCCGCATACCGGGCAGATATTCGGTATGAAAAACGGCTCGGAGCTCTCCGCGTGCGCTGCCGACCTCACCACCTCGGGGATTATGTCGCCCGCCTTGCGGACGATTATCCTGTCGCCTATGCGGATATCGCGCTCGGCAATAAAGTCCTGATTGTGCAGAACAGCCCTCGCGACGCTCGTTCCCGCAAGCTGAACGGGGTCGAACACAGCCACGGGCGTAAGCGCGCCCGTTCTGCCGACGTTTATCTCAATCTCGCGCAGCGTGGTCTCCTTTTCCTCGGGCGGATATTTGAACGCCACAGCCCACTTCGGCACCTTCGCCGTCGCGCCAATCTCCGCGCGGAGCGCTATGTTGTTCACCTTCACTACCGCGCCGTCTATATCGAACGGCAGCGAATTTCTCATCCGCCCTATCTCCTCGATACGGTTTACTATCTCGTCGGCGGTATGGCAGACGCGGTAGTCGGGGATAACGTGAAAACCGAGCTTTTCCATATATTCCAGCGTCTCGGAATGGGTCTTGAACTCCTTTCCCTCCGCGCGCTGAATGTTAAAGCAGAATATATCCAGCTTCCGCGCAGCCGTTACCCTGCTATCCTTTTGCCGCAGAGAGCCCGCCGCCGCGTTTCTCGGGTTTTTCGGCAGCGGCTCGCCGTTCTTTTCCTGTAATTCGCACAGCTCCGCGAAGCTCGACCGCGGCATATACACCTCTCCGCGCACCTCAAACAGCGGCAGCTTTTCGGGAATATTCAGCGGTATCGCGCGTATGGTTTTCAGGTTCGGGGTGATGTCCTCGCCGACAAAGCCGTCCCCGCGCGTCGAGCCGAGCGTTAAAACGCCGTCCCGATACTCCAGCGACACCGAAAGCCCGTCAATCTTCGGCTCTACGGTAAATTCGTCCGCGCCCTCGGCTTGAACGCGCTCCACGAAAGCCCTCACCTCGTCAACTCCGAAAACGTCCTGCAGCGAGCCCATCTGCACCTCGTGGCGCACCTTGGCAAACGTGCTCTGCGCCGTGCCGCCCACGCGCTGCGACGGGGAATCCTCCGTCAAAAGCTCGGGAAACTCCCCCTCAATGCCCCTCAGTTCACGCATCAGCGCGTCGTATTCGTCGTCCTCGAGGGTCGGCGCGTCGAGGTCGTAATAATCGTGATTTGCCTTTTCGAGCAGCGTTTTCAGCTCGTCAAGGCGCTTTACAGCAGCATTTTTATCCAAATTTATCTCTCCCGTAATTTTTATGGAACGACAGCCCCGAAATCGTTCAGCGTCCCCGCGAGATCTCCAGACTCCGTGATAACGTGCGTGTACGCCTCGGGAACTCTCCCGACAATGACCGTCTCGGCGGCGACTATCGTCGTCGAAACGGGAACGCGCGTGGAAAATCCCGGGATAATCGCGTCAACGTCGGCGCTTATCTCGATAACTATCCTGTGGAGCGTCTGATTTATGCCCGCCGCGGAGAACTCGCTGATTATCGAGGTCGTCGCGTAGCCCAGCGGCTGAACGCTCATTCCCACGTTAAAGCCCCGCCCGTGCAGCAGCTGAACGCCCGTAAGCGTGCCGACGGGTATATTGATATTGATTGCCGAAAGCCGCTCGAGCTCGCGCTCCACGCGCTCCGCGACCTCGGTTTTCAGCCGGTTGATGTTCATAACGTTGCTTTCAACGGAAATTACCTCGCCGTCGCTGTTTGTCGACAAATTGACCAGCGAGGAATATTCCGCGCCGCCGCGCTCTATCTCGGCAAGCACGGCGCTGTTGATTATCTGCGAGACCGTTTCATGGCACTCGTAGGCGTTCACCGTCTCGACGATGGGACGAAAGCTCAGGTCCGCGATAAAGAACGTCCCTATCAGTATCAGCGCCAGCGCTATCAGCTTCAAGCCGAGCTTCCGAAAAAATCTCCGCGTTTTGCTCATTACAAATCACCCCTTCCCCTATTTTATGTTTATTTGGGAAAAAGGTGAATTATGGCTCGATTTATTGACCTATAAACGCTTCAAACGCCTTAAACGCCGCGTAAACGTCCGTTTTCGCGGTTATCTCGAACGGCGCGTGCATGCTCATTACGGGCACGCCGACGTCAATGGTGTCGACGTTGAGGTTCGCGATATACGCCGCGACCGTTCCGCCGCCGCCGATATCGACCTTTCCTAGCTCGCCCGTCTGCCAGATAACGCCCTTGCTGTCGAGCAAACGCCTTATCTCGCCGACAAATTCCGCGGACGCGTCCGAGGTGCCGCTCTTTCCGCGCGAGCCCGTGTATTTTGTAACGCACACGCCGCCGTTCAGCACGCAGGCGTTGTTTTTCTCGAAAACGTCGGGGAAGGTCGGGTCGTAAGCCGCGTTAACGTCGGCGGACAGGCATCTCGAGTTGGAGAGCACCTCCCTGCCGCGAACGCCGAACGTCGCCGCGAGGTCCGCGATGAAGTACTTCAGATACGCCGAGCGCAGACCCGTGTTTCCGTCGGAGCCCGTCTCCTCCTTGTCTGTGAGTATCGCGACAGCCGTTCTGCGGACGCTCTTCGCGTTCAGAACCGCCATAAGCTCGGTATACGCGCACACCCTGTCGTCCTGCCCGTAGCCGCCGACAAGGCTCCTGTCGAAGCCGATATCGCGCGCCTTAAACGCGGGCACCGCCTCAAGCTCCGCCGAGAGAAAATCTCCCTCCGTTATGCCGTATTTCTCGTTCAGCAGCAGGAGCAGATTGAGCTTTACCCTCTCGCTCGCCTCGTCGTCCTTAAACGGGCGCGAGCCCACTATGATGTTCAGCTCCTCGCCGCGGATAAGCTCCGTAGCAGGGCGCTTGTACTGCGTGTTCGCGAGGTGCGGAAGCAGGTCGGAAACGCAGAACACGGGGTCGTTTTCGTCCTCGCCTATCGACACGGTTATCTTGGAGCCGTCCGACTTTATTATAACGCCGTGCAGAGACAGCGGAACGGTCGGCCACTGATACTTCTTGATGCCGCCGTAGTAATGGGTCTTGAAATAGCCCACCTCGTCCTTTTCGTAAAGCGGGTTCTGTTTCATATCGAGGCGCGGGCTGTCGATATGCGCCGCAACGAGATTAACGCCGTTTTCGATAGGCTCCTTGCCTATCACAGCGAGAATGACCGACTTTTCGCGGTTCACGTAGTACACTCTGTCGCCCGCCTTGTAGGTCTTGTCCTTGTCGAACGGCACAAAGCCCTTCGCCTTAGCCTCCCGCTCGATAAAGCCCGCCGCCTCGCGCTCGGTCTTAGCTGCGTCGAGAAACGCCTTGTAGCCCTCGCAGAATTTGTCGCACTTCTTTATTTCCGCGTCGCTCATACGCAGATACGCGTTCTTTTTTTGCAGGAAAAGCCGCTCCTCAAGCTCCTTCGCCGAAATTTCCTTCTTTGCCATGGTAAGATCTTCCTTTCGTTTGATTATTTATCGTAAAGCCTGATATACATATCCATAGCTTTAGTTATCTTGTCGACATAATGCGCGGTATCGGGAATGGGTATAACGTCGAGATGAACGCCGTCCTTGGAATAACGCTTGTCGGAAAGCCATTCGTTGACCCCGCCGCGCCCCGCGTGATACGCCGCCGCGACCGCCTCGACATTGCCGAACTCCTCATACAGATACCCCAGCAGCCTGCACCCGAAATCGATGTTGGTTTTCGGGTCGTACATCTCATAGTAGACCGTCTCGTCGTCGTCCGACTTGAACTTTATCCAGTCGAACGTGTCCTCCATTATCTGCATAAGCCCTCTCGCCCCGACGTCCGAGACCGCGTCCGCTCGGAAGCCGCTCTCGGTCTTGATGACCGCGTACACGAGATACTTATCGATGCCGTTTTCCCGCGAGTACCTTTCAACATAGTCGCTGTAACGCAGCGGATAGGTCTTTTCGAGGTAGTATCGGTACCCGAAATACCCGACCGCGCCTATTATCAGCGCGAAGATAAGCATCACAATGATTATTACCGGAGCCGCGCTCCTTTTTTGTCTGCGCCTGTACATTTTCCGTCGCCTTTCAATTTGTCAATTATCGCCGCGGCGCGGAGAATAAGCTCCTCCCGCGTGCCGTTGTTCTCTATAGTGTAATCGGAGCGTTCGCGGAAAAAATCCGCGCCGCGCTGAGCGGAAAGCCGCTCTCGCGCCCGCTCGGGAGTTATCCCGTCGCGCTCCGTTATGCGCCTTTCGCACAGCTCCGTATCGGCGGTCACGCTCACGACCTTGCCGCACAGCATATCGAGCTTTGCCTCGAAAAGCGTCGGCGCGTCCAGCAGAACATTTCCGCCCGCCGCCCTTATCTCCCTCATTATCGAATTTACAATATACGGGAAAATTATCCGCTGATATTTTTCGCGCTTTTCGCCGTCGGTAAAGATAAGCTTCGCGGTCTTTTCGCGGTTCAGCGTGCCGTCCGCGTTCAGCAGGTTTTCGTCAAACCGCTCGGATATCTCGCCGAGAAAACGCCCGTTATCGGCGGTTTTCCGCGCGATACCGTCGCAGTCGACCACGGTAAAGCCGCGCTCCGCGAACGCCGCGCACACCGTGGACTTCCCCGCGCCGCTCTGCCCCGTCAAGCCTATTATCATAATATTCGGCAAATTTACCATTATTATACCCTCATAGTTGGCAGTTTAACAGAGATTAGTCGCTAGTCAAAGCAGTATCGACCACTCCCCGAAATCGAACCGCCCGCCGCCGTGACGCAGCCTGCCGTCAAGCTTCAGCTTTTCCAGCTCGTCCGTCATCTCGGCAATTATCGACGGCCGAACGTCAAGCGAATGGTGCGCGGGAAATATCCGCTTAACGGGCAGCTCCGCGAGCATTTTCAGCGACCGCAGAAACGCCTCGGGGTCCGTGGAGGGGTAGTTCGCGTAAAGCAAGCCCTTGTAAACCAAGTCCCCCGTGAACAGCCAGCCCCTGTCCTCCTCCCAAAAGCACATATGCCCCGGAGAGTGCCCCGGCGTATGCAAGACCGTCACAGCCCTGCCGCCAAGCTCTATCCTGTCGCCGTCGTTCAGCAGCCTTGAGGGCTCGCCTTGGAATATCGAGTATTCATCAAGCTTGAAGTCATCGGGCAGCTCCCCCTCGGAGAGCATTTTCCTCACCGCCTCAACGGGCAGCGGAAAGCCCCCGTTCAGCCAAGCAAGCTCCTCGGCGTGCGCGTAAAACTCCGGAAAGTACTTGTGGCCGCCGATGTGGTCCCAGTGGATATGCGTCGCAACAGCCGCGATCGGCTTGTCCGTGAGCCTCGCGATCTCTGCCGAAATGTTCCCGACCCCGAGCCCCGTGTCTATCAGCAAGCAGCGCTCCCCGCCTATAAGCAGATAACAATGCGTTTCCTCGGGGTGTCCATACTCGCTTATCGCCAAAGTATCGGCGTCTATCCGTTCAACCGTAAACCAACTCATACGTCAATGCTCCTGAACCCCGCCGCGCGCAGCAACCTATTATAAACCGCCAGCCCCACGCCGCTCCGCTCGGGCTCCTCCACGAGAACGGTTTTCGCGCCGAGCTCATCGGCCCTCCGCAGCAGCGCGAAAAGCCTCCGCGCCTGTATTTCGGGAGTTTTCCCGTAATCGAGAAAGATCCCGCCCTCGGAAACCCCCGCACCCAGCGCCAACAAATCATTCTCAAAACGCGAGCGCTTTGTGCAATATTCCTCGAAAACCTTGCCATGCGCGTTCACGATGAAAACGTCCGCCCTCGGCGAATAGTGCCTGTACTTCATCCCCGGCGAGAGCACCCGCTCGTCCTTGTCGGGCTGCGCCGTGACCGCCTTGTCCACCTCGACCTCGCCGAACTCCGACAGCATCTCCGCGGTAATTCCTCCCGGACGCAGAACGTGAATTTTGCTACCCTTAAAGCACACCACGGTGCTCTCCACGCCGACCTCGCACTCGCCGCCGTCAATTATCAGCGGTATTCTGCCGTTCATATCCTCGAAAACGTGCTGCGCGGTCGTCGGGCTCGGCTTGCCCGAGAGGTTCGCCGAGGGCGCCGCCAGCGGAAAGCCGCACTTTTTTATTATCTCGCAAGCCGCCGCGCTCGCGGGCATTCTCACAGCCACGGTATCAAGATCGCCGCTCGTGACGCTCGGCACCCTATCCGACTTCGGGAAGATCATCGTCAGCGGACCGCCCCAAAAGCGTTCCGCCAGATCCACGGCAATATCGGGGATTTCACGCACCAGCGGCGGCAGCATCTTCATACTCGCGATATGCACTATCAGCGGATTGTCCTGCGGTCTGCCCTTAGCCGCGAAAATTCTACGCACGGCGGACGCGTCCAGTGCGTTTGCCGCAAGCCCGTACACCGTTTCGGTCGGAATAGCCGCAACGCCGCCGTGCCGAAGCGTCCAAAACGCCTCGTCGACGCTGTCGCTGTTAAAGGGCAGCACCCGTGTTTTAAAACCGTCCATATTACTCCTGTTTTAACAGCCTTGCCGAATAGTCCGCGACGCGCAGCGCCTCGAAAACCTCGTCGCACCCGCCGTTCATCATATCGTCGAGCTTGTACAGCGTCAGCCCTATCCTGTGATCCGTAACGCGCGACTGCGGAAAATTATAGGTGCGTATGCGCTCGGAGCGGTCGCCCGTGCCGACCTGTACGCGGCGCTCCTCGGCTATCGCGCTGTCGCGGGCGGTCTTTTCCGCCTCGTACAGCCTGCTGTACAGCATTTTCATCGCCTTTTCCTTGTTTTTCATCTGTGAGCGCTCCTCTTGGCATTCCACCACAAAACCGCTCGGATTGTGAATTATCCTCACCGCCGACTCGGTCTTGTTGATGTGCTGCCCACCCGCGCCGCTAGAGCGGAACGTCTGTATCGTCAGGTCGGCGGGATTTATGTTCACGTCGACCTCCTCCACCTCGGGCAGCACGGCGACCGTCACGGTCGAGGTCTGTATGCGCCCCTGCGACTCCGTTTCGGGAACGCGCTGCACGCGGTGAACGCCGCTTTCGTACTTTAGCTTGGCATATACTCCCTCGCCCTCGACTCCGAAGCTTATCTCACGGTAGCCGCCGAGCTCCGTCGGGTTGCTGCTCATCACGTCGATTTTCCAACCCTGCCGAGCCGCGAACATCGAGTACATTCTGAACATCGAGCCCGCGAAAAGCGCCGCCTCCTCGCCGCCCGCGCCCGCGCGTATCTCCACGATAACGCTCTTGTCATCGTCGGGGTCGCGCGGCAAAAGAAGGATTTTAAGCTCCTCCTTGCATTTTTCCGTTTCGTTTTTCGCGGAGAGCATCTCTCCCTCCGCCATTTCTCGGAATTCCGCGTCGAGCCCGCTGTCCTCCAGAGCCGATCTCGCGTCCTCGTAATCGCTCTGCGCCTTAAGATACCGCTTATACATATCAGTAAGCGGCGTGAGCGACTTGTATTCACGCATAAGCTCGGTGTACAGCTTGTTGTCCGAAACCGTCCTCGGGTCGGAGAGCTTCGCGCTTATTTCATCATAGCGCGCCAACGCCATGCCGATCTTATCAAACATTTCCCGCCTCCGTAAAAATATGAGCACTAAAGGCAAGCAGCGCCGCCCCTTTACTCCGCGACATCGCGGAGAACGAGCCCCGCGTCCTCGCAACCGCTCCGTGCCCTTCAATAAGCGGCTTAAATCAGCGCGTTAGCAAGCCAACGCCATGCCGATCTTATCAAACATTTTCAGCCTCCGTAAAAATATGAACCCTAAAGGCAAACAGCGCCGCCCTTTTACTCCGCAATGCCGCGTAGAACGAGCCCAGCGTCCCTGTAATCGCTCCGTGCCCGTCAATAAGCGGCTTAAATCAGCGCGTTAGCAAGCCAACGCCATGCCGATTTTATCAAACATTTTCAGCCTCCGTAAAAATATGAACCCTAAAGGCAAGCAGCGCCGCCCTTTTACTCCGCGACATCGCGGAGAACGGACTTTATCTTCTTTTCGCACTTCGAGCGCGCGGTCATAAACGTGTGCCCGCACCCCTCGCACATCAGCTTGAAATCCGCGCCCGTGCGCAGCACTTTCATGCGGCTGCTCCCGCAGCCCGGGTGGTTCTTTTTCATTACCAGAACATCGCCCACTCTTATATCCACTAATACCGCCTCCTCCGCGCGAAATCATACATAATATAGTATAACACATTGCCAAAAAATTTTCAATATTTTACCGCAATTTTTTCAAATTTTTCTCCAAAACGCAAAAAAATTGCAAAAAGCCCTTGACAAAATAACTTGTTTTTGGTATAATATTACCGTTGCACAATTGATCCACTAGCTCAGGCGGTAGAGCACCTGACTTTTAATCAGGGTGTCCCGGGTTCGATTCCCGGGTGGATCACCAGTTAAACAAAATCCTCCTGCTACGCAGGGGGATTTTGTTTAACGCAATGGCGCTCGTCCGCGCCGCTATGCGGCTTGACAAGCGCTCATTGCTGGCACGGTTTTCGCTCGAATCGCCCTAAAGGCGATTCGATTTTGCTTGGCTTTGCCAAGCAAAATACCGCGAAAACCGCGCAGGGTGGCTCTTCTCGGGGAGCGTGACGAGGGGGTTCTCCGATTTAGGGGAACGGCGCTTTAAATCGGTAACGGTTTTGCGAGTTTTCGGCTGGGAAATTGCAGAAAATTTTAGTTTTGGTAACTAATCGTTGAAATTTGTGTATTATTTTGCAGCCTTTTGCAGTCGGGGTGCAGTGATTTGCAGCCGTTTTGCAGTTATTTGCGGTTAATTGCAGTTTTTGGCTGTAAATATTTGGAAGAGTTGTAATTTAATGTTAAAAATTGGAATTAGGTGTGCTAAGCGTTCGGCGCGGAAAAAATATGCATTGATTTGCAGGGGAAGAAATCGTTTGGATCTGTCCCTTTTTTTGCAGTTTTTTGCAGAGCGCGTGCAGATTTTTGCAGCCGTTTTGCGGTTATTTGCGGTTAATTGCAGTTTTGGACTGTAAATATTTAGAAAAGCTGTAATTTAATGTTAAAAATTGGGATTAGATGTGCTAAGCGTTCGGCGCGGAAAAAATATGCATTGATTTGCAGTGGGAACACATCGTTTGGATCTGTCCCTTTTCTTGCGGTTTTTTGCAGAGCGCGTGCAGATTTTTGCAGCCGTTTTGCAGTTATTTGCGGTTAATTGCGGTTTTGGGCTGTAAATATTTGGAAGAGTTGTAATTTAATGTTAAAATTTGGAATTAGATGTGCTAAGCGTTCGGCGCGGAAAAAAATATGCATTGATTTGCAGTGGATTTGACGGCAAAACTTTTTGCGGTCATATATTCAAAAACAGCCCTTGACAAAACTAAATATTTATGGTATAATAAACGGGTCAAAAATATGCGCCCGTAGCTCAGTTGGATAGAGCAATAGCCTCCGACGCTATGTGTCGTGCGTTCGAATCGCATCGGGCGTACCAATTCAACAAGCTCCCCCCTGCTTCGCAAGGAGGAGCTTGTTGAACGGGTTGACCCGCTCGGAACGGCGCCTTTTGACGGCGCGGCGGTCAACTATCGGATTTTACCTTTACGATTCGTATCATTATGCGGTTTGTAGAGGTTTTTTGATTTAAGGCGTTAAATTTTTCTTTACGGGGTGATCGGTTTGGGAAACGGAGAGCTTCACAAGGGACACAGGCAGAGAATGTTCAAAAGGTTTTGCGAAAACGGCATAGGACACTTTGAGGATCACGAAAAGCTTGAGATGCTGCTTTACTCGATCTATCCGAGGTGCAATACAAACGAGATAAGCCACAGGCTGATAGCTGCCTTCGGCTCCGTGGAGAGGGTCGTCGGGGCGAGCGTAAACGAGCTTATGACCATAGACGACGTAGGAGAACAGGCGGCGGTAAGGCTGCACTTTTTCAGCGAGTTTTTCAGGGATATGTTTACGAAAAGGCTTCCGAGCATCCCGCTGGGCTCGGCGCGGAAAATCATCGAATACTGCTGCGAGCTGTATTCTTATCCGATGTCGAGGGAGATGGTTTACGCGCTTTACCTCGACAAGGGATACAACCTCATTTCGCAGTCTGTTGTCGGAAAAGGTTGCACGGACTTCGCGGGGCTCGATACGAAAACCGCCGTGCTCGACGCGATTTCCTGCGGATGCTCGAGCGTCGTTCTCGCGCATAACCACCCGTCGGGCGGCGGTTTTATTTCAAGCGCGGACGTGAGCCTTACGCGCGAGTTTTCAAATCTGCTGCGCATGATACATCTGTCGCTGACGGATCATATTATCGTCTGCGGAGATACGGGGCAGTCGCTGCGCTCCGCGGAGCTTCTGAAGGATATATGGAGCTGATTTTTGAATTTCCCGTTGACAAACGATAAGTTCACGTGTATAATATATTTATGAATATGAGAAAGGTGGAATATTGACGCGTGGAAAGCTTTGAGCTTCACTCCGATTACAAGCCCACGGGCGACCAGCCCGAGGCTATTTCCATGCTGTCCGAGGGGGTGCTCCGCGGAGACAGGGAGCAGACGCTGCTGGGCGTTACGGGCTCGGGAAAGACGTTTACTATGGCGAATATCATTGCCAACGTCAACAAGCCGACGCTCGTCCTAGCGCACAACAAGACGCTCGCCGCGCAGCTCTGCTCGGAGTTTCGGGAGTTCTTTCCGAAAAACGCGGTGGAATTTTTTGTAAGCTATTACGATTATTACCAGCCCGAGGCGTATATCCCCTCCACCGACGCGTACATCGAAAAGGACAGCGCCATAAACGACGAGATAGACCGCCTGCGCCACTCGGCTACGGCGGCTCTTGCCGAGCGGCGGGACGTTATTATAGTCTCGTCCGTTTCCTGTATCTATTCGCTCGGCAGCCCCGAGGACTACCGCTCGAACACGCTCTCGCTGCGGCAGGGACAGGAAATTTCGCGCGAGGAGGTCATTCAAAGGCTCGTTGAGATGCAGTACGAGCGCAACGAGCTGAACTTTATACGCAACAAGTTCCGCGTAAAGGGCGATACGCTGGAGATATTCCCCGCGGGCAGCACCAACGAGACTGCCGTGCGCGTGGAGTTCTTCGGAGACGAGATAGACCGCATAAGCGAATTTGAGGTCGTTACGGGAAACACCCGCGCGACCTTGCTGCACGCGATGATATTCCCCGCTTCGCATTATATTATCGGCAGGGAGAAAATGGAGGACGCTCTCGGGGAGCTTGCGGACGAGCTTGAGGAGCGCATTAAGTTCTTCAAGGATAACAACAAG
This sequence comes from Lachnospiraceae bacterium, assembly GCA_023664705.1. Lineage (GTDB taxonomy): Bacteria > Bacillota > Clostridia > Oscillospirales > Ruminococcaceae > CAG-115. The sequence goes on from JAMPFE010000002.1 coordinate 145,939, forward strand.
CTCGTGGAGGCGCAGCGCATCGAGCAGCGGACGCTTTACGATATGGAGATGCTGCGCGAGATAGGCACCTGCAAGGGCGTCGAGAACTACTCGCGCGTGCTGGCGCGCAGACCCCCGGGGAGCACGCCGATAACGCTTATAGACCACTTCCCCGAGGATTTTCTGCTTATGGTGGACGAGAGCCACGTCACGCTGCCGCAGGTGCGCGGAATGTACGGCGGCGACGTTGCCAGAAAGAAAAATCTCGTGGACTACGGGTTCAGGCTGCCGTGCGCTTTCGATAACCGTCCGCTCAATTTTGACGAGTTTTACAAGAAAATTCCGCAGGCTGTTTTCGTTTCGGCAACTCCCGGCGATTTTGAAAAGGAACGCTCCACGCAGATAGTCGAGCAGATAATACGTCCGACGGGTCTGCTCGACCCGGAGATAATCGTAAAGCCGACCGAGGGGCAGATAGAAGATCTGATCTCCGAGATAAACGCGCGCGTTGAGAAAAAACAGCGCGTGCTCGTTACGACGCTCACCAAGAAAATGGCGGAGGACCTGACGGAATACCTCGACAAGGCGGGTATTCAGGTGCGGTATATGCACCACGACATAGACACTATCGAGCGCATGGAGATAATCCGCGATTTGCGCTCCGGAGAGTTTGACGTGTTGGTCGGAATAAATCTGCTGCGAGAGGGTCTGGATATACCCGAGGTGTCGCTGGTGGCTATCCTCGACGCGGACAAGGAGGGCTTTCTGCGCTCGGAAACGTCCCTCGTGCAGACGATAGGCCGCGCCGCCCGCAACGCCGAGGGCACAGTTATAATGTACGCGGACGAGGTTACGAGTTCTATGGAGCTCGCTATCACCGAGACGCAGCGCCGCCGCGAGATACAGCAGCGCTACAATGCCGAGAACGGCATTATCCCGAAAACCATTATCAAGGACGTTCGGGACGTTCTGGAGATAACCAAGAAGAACGACTCCAAGAAGCGCAAGGGCAAGAAGACCGACCTGCAGAAGCTGCCGAGGCGCGAACGCGAAAAGCTTATCGCGCAGTACACCGTCGAGATGAAAAAGGCGGCGAAGCTGCTCGATTTCGAGCACGCGGCTTATCTGCGCGACAGGATAAAGGAGCTGCAGGGATAAATGGAACTATCGTATCAACGGGCGCTGTGGGCGGCATACGCTGCCTTAGACAGTCTTTACGACGAAAAAAACACCTACAGACTGCCGCTGATACTAAGCGAGATGAACCCGTTTCTGTTTGAGCCGAGAACCTGCGCCGACCCCGCTCTGTGGGAGGATTGGAAGCGGCGCTGCGCCGCCCTCGCGGAAAACGGTCGGTGGGCAGAAATTTTGGATAATGTGCGCGGGGAGGAAGCTCCATGACCGAGAAAACCGACTTTTCAAAAGTGACTCCTTGCGGCGGCGACTGCGAGCTGTGCGGCTGCTTCCACGACGGCGGCTGCGCCGGCTGCCGCGAAACGCGGGACGGCGAGTGCGCGATATTCAAATGCTGCGGGGAACACGGCGCGTATTTCTGCGGCGTTTGTTGGGAATTTCCCTGCGAACGGATAACGGACAAGCTTTCCGAACGGGATAAGAACGTTTACGCTCTGAAACAGCTCGCTTCGGAATATAGGGACAAGGAGCGAAAATGAATTACGCGATACGGGCGATAAAAGCCGAGGAATATCCCGTGCTGGACGATTTTCTGTACGAGGCGATTTTTATTCCCGAGGGAGCGGAACGGCCGCCTAAATCGATAATAAACGAGCCCGCGCTGCAAGTCTACGTCAAGGATTTCGGGAAAATGCCAGACGACAGATGCCTTGTGGCGGAATACGGCGGAGAAATCGTCGGCGCGGTGTGGGTGCGCATCATGGACGATTACGGTCACGTTGACGACGACACGCCCTCGTTCGCGATCTCCCTGTACGAGGAGCACAGGGGGCGCGGCGTCGGTACGGAGCTTATGCGGAAAATGTTGGAGCTGCTGCGCGCGGAGGGCTATGAAAAGGTTTCACTTGCGGTGCAGAAAGCGAATTACGCGGTGAAGATGTACAAAAGGCTCGGGTTTGAGACGGTCGGCGAGAACGAGGATGAGTATATAATGGTTTGCGGACTGAAATAGCGCTTGACAAATTCATTTCGGTGTGGTATAATGAATTTGCCGAAAACGGTAATTATGTGTAAAATACGGGAGAGAATAAAATGGCAAACGATAAAATCATCATCAAGGGCGCGAGGGAGCACAACCTCAACAATATCGACGTGACGATACCGCGCGACAAGCTTGTCGTGCTGACTGGGGTTTCGGGGTCGGGGAAGTCATCGCTGGCGTTCGACACTATCTTCGCGGACGGGCAGCGGCGCTATATGGAGAGCCTTTCGTCCTACGCGAGAATGTTCCTCGGGCAGATGGAAAAGCCCGACGTGGACAGCATCGACGGGCTTTCCCCCGCTATCTCGATAGACCAGAAAACCACCTCCAAGAACCCGCGCTCCACCGTCGGGACGGTCACGGAGATATACGACTATCTGCGATTGATGTACGCGCGGATAGGCATTCCGCACTGCCCCGTATGCGGGCGGGAGATAAGGCAGCAGACCGTCGACGAGATAGTCGACCGAGTGCTGGAGTTGCCCGAAAAGACGAAATTTCAGGTGCTCGCGCCCGTTGTGCGCGGGCGCAAGGGCGAGCACAAAAAGGAGTTCGAGGCGGCGCGCAAGGCGGGCTTTTCGCGGGTGCGCGTCGACGGGATAACCTACGACCTCTCCGAGAAAATTTCGCTCGAGAAGAACATAAAGCACTCCATTGAGATAATCGTCGACCGCCTTGTCATCAAGGACGGTCTGAAAACGCGCCTTTCCGAGAGCGTTGAGACGGCGGGGGCGCTTACGGGCGGGCTTATTTATATTGATGTCATAGACGGTGAAGAACTGCACTTTTCGCAGAGCTACTCCTGCCCCGAGCACGGCGTTTCCGTGGACGAGCTGGTGCCGAGAATGTTCTCGTTCAACAACCCGTTCGGGGCGTGCCCCGAGTGCACGGGCATAGGCAGCTATCTGCGCATCGACCCCGACCTCATTCTGCCGAACCCGGACTTGTCGATAAAGGACGGCGGCATTAAGGCTTACGGCTGGACCTACAAGGAGGGCACTATCGCGGCGATGTATTTCGACGCGCTTGCCGAGCGGCACGGCTTTTCCGTGGAGCAGCCGCTTTCGGAGCTGCCGAAAAAGGCTGTCGACGAGATACTTTACGGCACTAAAGGCGAAAAGATACTCATAAGGCGTCCGAGAGCGCAGGGCGGCGGGCAGTACTACACCGATTTCGAGGGCGTTGCCAACAATATGCAGCGCCGCTACGACGAGGGCAACGCCGCGATGTACTCCCACGACGCGCTGGAGGACTTCATGAGCGACGCGGTCTGCCCGAAATGTCACGGCGAGCGCCTTAACGACGCGGCTCTCGCGGTTACGGTGGGCGGCTTGAACATCAGCGATTTCTGCAAGATGTCCGTGGTAAAGGCGCTGGATTTTATCGAAAATCTGGAGCTTTCGGCGCGCGATAAGATGATAGCGGGGCAGATACTCAAAGAGATAAAGGCGCGGCTCGGCTTTCTGCGGAGCGTGGGTCTGGAATACCTTACGCTGTCGCGCTCCTCGGGGACGCTTTCGGGCGGCGAGAGCCAGCGCATACGCTTGGCGACGCAGATAGGAAGCGCGCTTACGGGCGTGCTGTACATTCTCGACGAGCCGTCTATCGGGCTGCACCAGCGCGACAACGACAAGCTCATCGCGACGCTGAAAAATCTCCGCGACCTCGGCAACACGCTGATTGTCGTCGAGCACGACGAGGACACCATGCGCGCCGCGGACTGGATAGTCGACATAGGTCCCGAGGCGGGCGTGCACGGCGGGAACGTCGTTTACAGCGGCGAGGTGAGCGGGCTGCTGAAATGCCGAAAATCCATTACGGGGCAATATCTCAGCGGCAAGAAGAAAATTCCCGTGCCCGAAAAGCGCAGACCGACCGACGGCAGGTGGCTGAGGGTCATCGGCGCGGAGGAGAACAACCTCAAAAAGATAAACGTCGATATACCGATAGGCGTGTTCACCTGCGTTACGGGCGTTTCGGGCAGCGGCAAAAGCTCGCTCGTCAACGAGATTGTGTACAAGCACCTGTTCGGAAAGCTCAACAGGGGGCGCGTCCGCGCGGGGAAGTTCAAGGATATGAAAGGCTTGGAGCACCTCGACAAGGTCATTATGATAGACCAGTCGCCTATCGGCAGAACGCCGCGCTCCAATCCCGCGACTTATACGGGCGTGTTCACGGATATACGCGACCTGTTCGCGCAGACCAACGACGCCAAAACGCGCGGCTATACGTCGGGGCGGTTCTCGTTCAACGTCAAGGGCGGGCGCTGCGAGGCCTGCGAGGGCGACGGCATACTCAAAATCGAGATGCACTTTTTGCCCGACATCTTCGTGCCGTGCGAGGTCTGCAAGGGACACCGCTACAACCGCGAGACGCTGGAAGTCAAGTACAAGGGCAAGAACATCTACGACGTGCTGGAGATGACCGTCTCCGAGGGCGTGGAGTTCTTCGCGAATTTGCCGAGAATTTACAACAAGCTGAAAACGCTTGAAGAGGTCGGTCTGGGTTACATCAAGATCGGGCAGTCCTCGACGACGCTTTCGGGCGGCGAGGCGCAGCGCATAAAGCTCGCGGCGGAGCTGTCGAAGCGCTCCACGGGCAAGACGATATACATTCTTGACGAGCCGACCACGGGGCTGCACTCCGCGGACGTGAAAAGACTCATCGAGATATTGCAGCGGCTCACGAGCTCGGGGAACACCGTGCTTGTTATCGAGCATAACCTCGACGTTATCAAGACCGCCGACTACATTATAGATATGGGTCCCGAGGGCGGCGACAAGGGCGGAACGGTTATCGCAAAGGGCACTCCCGAGGAAATTGCCGGGAACAAAAAATCCTATACGGGCGAATATTTGAAAAAGATGTTGTAAAACAGGTTGACAAAACGCGAAAAATATGGTAAAATCTGTATTGTAACGTTTTTTTGAAAGGAAGATTTTTTATGGCGGACGAACAGAAGAAGCCGAACGGCTTTGCGAAAATACTTAAGGAGTTTCAGACCTTTATTTCCAGAGGAAACGTTCTGGATATGGCGGTCGGCGTTATCATCGGCGGCGCGTTCACGGCTATCGTAAACTCGCTCGTAAACGACATTCTTATGCCGTTTATCGGTATGATAATGGCGGGCATCAACCTTAAGGCGCTTTCCGTGACCTTGCCGTGGCATATCGGCGACAATCCCCCCGTTACCATTCTTTTCGGCAGCTTTTTTCAGGCTATCATCACTTTCCTGCTGACGGCTGTGTGCGTGTTCCTTATCGTTAAGGTAATGAACACTATCAAATCAAAGCTGGAGAAGAAAAAGGAGGAGGCTCCCGCGGCGCCGCCCGCGCCCGACCCCCAGCTCGTGCTGCTCACGGAGATACGCGATCTGCTGAAGGCGCAGGCTGTCGAGTACGACGATGACGAGGAGACCGAGGATACGGAAGAATAACGCTTTGCTGCCCGATAAAGGGCAGCAATTCTTTACGGAGGAGCTATGATACGTGAAATAAACAGCGGGGATTATCGGCAGCTTATGGAGCTGTATCTTCACCTGCACGAAACGGAAGTTCCCGATTACGAAACGGCTGCCGCGGCTTGGGAGCGCATACTCGCGGACGAGGGCTATCACATTATCGTCGCCGAGGAGGACGGAAGGCTCGTTTCCTCGTGCACAGTCGTTATTGTGCCGAATTTAACGCGCGGAGTTCGCCCCTACGCGCGCGTCGAGAACGTTGTCACTCACGCGGATTATCGGCGGCGGGGGCTCGCGACCGCCTGTCTCGACCGCGCACGGGAACTCGCCAAGGCGGCGGGGTGCTATAATATCGCGCTGCTGACGGGCTCCAAGGACGAGGGCACGCTGAAATTCTACGAGAACGCGGGCTATAAGCGCGGTGAAAAAACGGGGTTCATTCAATGGCTGTGAAATAAAAAAACGGGCAAGTCGAGGCTTGCCCGTTTGTATTGTGTCACATTTGCTTGCGAACCTTGATATGGACCTCGCGGAGCTGCTGCTCGGTGACCTCCGTGGGCGCTCCGAGGAGCAGATCCTGCGCGTTGGAGTTGAGCGGGAACGCGATTATCTCGCGGATGCTCTCCTCGCCCGTGAGGAGCATTATCATGCGGTCTACGCCGGGAGCCATTCCCGCGTGGGGCGGCGCTCCGTATTTGAACGCGCTGTACAGCGCCCCGAACTTGCCTGCTACGTCCTCCTCGGTGTAGCCCGCTATCTCGAATGCCTTGACCATAATGTCGAGGTCGTGGTTGCGGACGGCGCCCGAGGAAAGCTCCACGCCGTTGCAGACGATGTCGTACTGATACGCGAGAATATCCAAGGGGTCCTTATTCAGCAGCGCATCAAGTCCGCCCTGCGGCATCGAGAACGGGTTGTGCGTGAAAATTATCTTGCCCGTCTCCTCGTCGAGCTCGTACATCGGGAAATCGACGATAAAGCAAAGCTCGAAGCGGCTCTCGTCGATGAGGTTCATGCGCTTGGCGACCTCGGTGCGTATCTGCCCCGCGAACTTGGGGGCGTTCTTCGCGCTGTCCGCGATGAAGTACAGCACGTCGCCTATCTCAAGCTCACAGCGGCTTGCAAGTTCGTCGCGCTGCCCGTCGTTGAGGAACTTGTCGATGGGACCGTTGTACTTGAACTTCCGTCCGTCCTCGCCCTGTTCCACCTTAAAGTAGCCCAAGCCCTTCATGCCGACCTCGTTGGTGGCAAAATCTTCCATATTCTTGAAGAAGCTCTTGGACTGCTTCGCCATATCGGGAACGCGTATTCCGCGGACGGTCTTGTTGCAGAACGGCTTGAAATCGCTGTCGACGAACAAATCGGACAGCTCCTTGATGACGAGTGGATTGCGCAGGTCGGGCTTATCCGTGCCGTAGGTGAGCATTGCCTCCTCGAAGGGTATTCTGCGGAACGGCGCGGGGCTTACCTGCTTGTCGGAGAACTTCGCGAACGTCTCCGAGAGGACCTCCTCCGCGACCGCGAAAACGTCCTCCTGCGTCGCGAACGACATCTCGAAGTCGAGCTGATAGAACTCGCCCGGGGAGCGGTCGGCGCGCGCGTCCTCGTCGCGGAAGCAGGGCGCTATCTGGAAATATTTGTCAAATCCCGAGACCATATATATCTGCTTGAATATCTGCGGAGCCTGCGGCAGCGCGTAGAATTTTCCGTGGTGCTTGCGGCTGGGGATAAGGTAGTCGCGCGCGCCCTCGGGCGAGGACGTCGACAAAATCGGCGTTTGCAGCTCCAGAAAGCCCATTTCGGTCATTTTGCTGCGCAAAAACGAGATAACCTTCGAGCGGAAGATGATGTTTTCGTGCATTTTTTTGTTGCGCAGGTCGAGGTAGCGGTATTTCAGGCGCAGATCCTCCTTGGTCTTGCGCGATTCGTCGACGTCGAACGGGAGCTGCTCGGGAATGACCCTGCCGAGGATGCGTACCTCCTCCGCCTCTATCTCGACGGTGCCCGTTTCGATTTTGTCGTTGTAGGTGCTCTCGTCGCGCTTTAAGACCGTGCCCGCTATCGACACCGCGCACTCCTTGCGTATGCCCTCGAGCAGCGACTCGTTGTGGAACACTATCTGCACCTGACCGTAGTGGTCGCGCAGATCCACGAACATAATGCCGCCGTGGTCGCGGATATTCTCCACCCAGCCCGCCGCGCGGACCCTTTTGCCGATGTCCTTTTCGCTTACCGCGTTGCAGTACTGCGTGCGGTATTCATTTTCTCTGAACAAAATATTCAACCCTTTCACTGACCCTTTACGGTTATTTATTGCAAAATATTCACAAAATATACAATATTTGACAATATTGACTGTCCGCTGATATTGTATTAACAATTTATTATAACACTTATAAGCCGAATTGTCAAGTTTAGGAGAGCTTTTTTTGCAAATTTTCTCGATAATTCGCCCGATATTGCGGAAAAACGGGAAAAAATCCCTTGACAAGGGCGGCGTTTTTCATTATAATAGATATTGTATGTGGCGGAAAATACGGGGTACTTTTGTATGAATAAACCTGAAAAGAAGAAAAAAAGCGGCAAATTAAACCTCATCATATGCGGAGTCGCGTTTATCGTAATGGTAGTTTATCTGCTGTTTGTGGACAAGCTGGAAAACGTGCTGAACGCGCTGCGGAACATCAACCCGATTTTTCTCATTGTGTGTATTTTGTTTATGCTGGGCTACTGGCTGTGCGAGAGCGCGACCATTCACGTGATATTAAAATCTATGCACCCGAAAGCCCGCTTTTGGCACACGTGGCTGGACACCATCATCGGGCAGTATTTCAACTGCATAACGCCGTTCGCCTCGGGCGGGCAGCCCATGCAGGCTTACTATTTTGTGCAGTTCGGAGTGCCGCTGGGGGCGGGGCTTACGGCGCTGCTGTCGCGGTTTATCGTGTATCAGTTCGTGCTTACGGCATATTCCGTGTTTACGCTCATCGTGGGGTTCAATCAATTCGGCGGCGACCTCTCGAAAAAGGGGCTTATGCCGTTCGTGCTCATCGGGTTCGTCATCAACACGGCGGTCATCGTATTTTTGCTGAGCATCGCGCTCTGGAAGAACGGCACGGTCAAAGCCGCGAACGCGGTGATAACGCTGCTCACGAAAATGCGTATCGTGAAAAACCCCATGCACTGGCGGCTTTATTTCACGCGCGAGGTCAATAAATTTCACGAGAACTTCAAATTCCTGAAAAAGAACGTTTGGCTGATGATAAAAGCCTGCTTTTTCACGTTTATTCAGCTCACGCTGTATCTCAGCATTTCCTACGTGCTGTACCGCGGTTTCGGGCTGGAGGGCGAGAGCCTGTTAAAAATAATCTCCTATCAGGCGTATGTGCTGATGATCTCGTCGTTCATTCCGCTGCCCGGAGCTATGGGCGCGGCGGAGCTGGGCTACTCGGGCTTTTTCAAGGATATTTTCGGGGCGTATACGGGCGTTTCGACAATGCTGTGGCGCATCTTTACGTTCTATCTGCCGATACTGGTCGGTATGGGCTTTATGCTCACGCTGAAGAACAAAGGCATTGAGGCTCCCGATAACGTGAATATGGAGCGGCTTTCCGCAAACGATACCGATGAAGAATAAATACAAAGGAAGATAACAAATGGCTGATTTAAAGCACGAAATCGAAAGGCGGAGGACCTTCGCGATAATTTCCCACCCCGACGCTGGCAAGACCACGCTTACGGAGAAGTTTCTGCTGTACGGCGGGGCTATCACGCTGGCGGGGGCGGTCAAGGGCAAGAAAAACGCCCGCCACGCGACCTCCGACTGGATGGAGATAGAAAAGCAGCGCGGCATTTCCGTTACCTCGTCGGTCATGCAGTTCAACTACGAGGGCTACTGCATCAACATTCTGGACACCCCGGGGCATCAGGACTTCTCCGAGGACACCTACCGCACGCTTATGGCTGCGGACTCGGCGGTCATGGTCATCGACGCGGCCAAGGGCGTCGAGAACCAGACGCGCAAGCTGTTCAAGGTCTGCACGCTGCGGAATATCCCGATTTTCACGTTCATCAACAAAATGGATCGTGAAAGCCGCAATCCGTTCGACCTGCTGGAAGAGATCGAGAACGAGCTCGGCATAAAGACCTATCCCGTAAACTGGCCTATCGGTTCGGGAAAGGAGTTCAAGGGCGTTTACGACCGCGAAAAGCGGCACATAATCTCGTTCGAGGCTAACAACGGCACGCGCGAGGTCGCGAAAACCGAGGTCGACCTCAACGACGAGAATCTCGCGGAGCTTATCGGGCAGACCAACCACAACACTCTCCGCGACGACGTGGAGCTGCTGGACGGCGCGTCCGAGGAGTTTGACGCGGCGCTCGTCAACAGCGGAAAGCTCTCGCCCGTGTTCTTCGGGTCGGCGCTCACGAACTTCGGCGTGGAGCCGTTCCTCGAGAACTTTTTGAAGATGACCACTCCCCCGCTGCCGCGCAATACCGAGGGCGGCGTTGTCGACCCGTTCGACGAGAGCTTCTCGGCGTTCATTTTCAAGATACAGGCGAATATGAACAAGGCACACCGCGACAGAATAGCGTTTATGCGCATCGTAAGCGGCAGGTTCGACAAGGATATGGAGGTCCTGCACGTGCAGAATAACCGCGTAATGCGCCTGTCGCAGCCGCAGCAGATAATGGCGAACGACCGCGAGGTCATCCAAGAGGCATACGCGGGCGACATTATGGGCGTGTTCGACCCGGGAGTTTTCTCTATCGGGGACACGGTCTGCGCTCCCAAGAGCAAGGTCATGTTCGAGGGGATACCGACGTTCGCTCCCGAGCATTTCGCGCGTATACGCCAGAAGGACACGCTGAAAAGAAAGCAGTTCATCAAGGGCACCACGCAGATAGCTCAGGAGGGCGCGATACAGATATTCTCCGAGCCGCAGAGCGGCTTCGAGGAGGTCATCGTGGGAGTTGTCGGAGTGCTGCAGTTCGAGGTGCTGGAGTACCGCCTGAAAAACGAATACAACGTCGACATTATCCGCGAGGACCTGTCCTACGAATATATCCGCTGGATAACGAGCGAAAAGCACCTCTCGGGCGGTATCGACGTTCTTCGCAAGCTGATACTCACGTCCGACACCAAGCTCATTCAAGACGTCAAAGGCAACTATCTGCTGATATTCACGAGCGAGTGGAACATCAAGTGGGCGCTCGACAAAAATGAGGGCTTGGAGCTCGCCGAGTTCAACAGGGACTAAATCCCGACGGCGTTCCCCGAAAAATTGCCGAATACAATAAAAAAATGCCGAATCCGACGACCGAATTCGGCATATTTTTTGTCCCTTTTGAATTATAATTAAAGTACAAGCGAGGTGAGCCCGTGACTGTTTACATTGACGTTCTGGTCATACTGAACCTGTACATAAATTACCTTCTGATAAGGTCGAGCGCGCTGGTCATGCGGCGGAGCGTTTCGGCGCGGCGGTGTCTGCTGGCGGCGGGCATAGGCGCGCTCGGAGCGCTCGTGATACTGCTGCCCGAGCTGCCGTTTATCGTTATCGTGTTGGAGAAATTCGCGCTCGGGGCGCTGATAACGTTCGCGGCGTTCGGCAGGCAAAAGCCCTCGGATTTCGCGGTGTGCGCGCTGTTTTTTCTGTTGGTGAGCGCCGTCTACGCGGGGCTTATGACCGCGCTCTGGACGTTCTGCGCGCCCTACGGGATGGTTTTCGGCAACGGCGTGGCATACTTCAACATTCCGCTGGGGGCTGTGGCGGCGTTTACGGCAGCGGCTTATTTCGCGGTAAGGCTGGTTCGGTATTTCGCGGACAGGCGGCTGCGGTGCGGCAGGATATGCTCCGTGACTATCTCGGCGAACGGCGCGGAAATTAAGCTGCGCGGGCTATGCGACACGGGCAACGGTCTCTGCGACATATTCACGGGAAAGCCCGTTATCGTCTGCAAATACGAAAAAATCGCGGAAATAACCCCGAAAAACGCGCGGGATTTCCTCGAGGGCACGCTTGACGAGAGCGGCGGGCTGCGGCTTATCCCGTGCAGAACGGTCGCCTCGGAGACGCTCATGCCGATTTTTAAGGCTGACGGGATAACCGTCGACGGCAAGGCCGCGGACGCGCTCGTGGGAGTGACGAAAAACCCGCTCGGAAGCGAAATTGACTGCATTTTTGACCCGAAAATAATATCGATATAAATACGGAGGAACGGTTATGCTGAAAAAATTTTTACGTCGGATAGGGCTTGCCCTTGACAAACTGCTGGCAAAAAAGGCGGAGAACTACGTCCACTACATAAACGGCTCGGAGCAGCTCCCCGCGCCGCTTACCAAGGAGGAAGAGGATGCGGCGTTCAAGCTGCTGGAGACCGATTTCGACAAGGCGCGGGATACGCTGATAGTTCACAATCTGCGGCTCGTCGTGTACATCGCCAAGAAGTTCGAGAACACGGGGATATGGCTCGAGGACCTGATCTCAATCGGCACCGTCGGGCTTATCAAGGCAGTCAACACGTTCAGCGTGGGCAAAAACATCAAGCTCGCGACCTACGCCTCGCGCTGCATAGAAAACGAGATACTGATGTATCTGCGCAAATACTCGCAGTACCGCTACGACATCTCTATCGACGAGCCGCTGAACGTCGATTGGGACGGCAACGAGCTGCTGCTCTCGGACGTCCTCGGCACGGACAGCGACTGCGTAAATTCCCGCATCGAGGAGGAGGTCGAAAAGCAGCTCCTCCACGACGCCGTGAACCGCCTCGGCGCGCGAGAGAAGAAGATAATGGAAATGCGTTTCGGGCTGAACGGCTGCAAGGAAAAGACCCAAAAGGAGGTCGCCGACGAGATAGGCATCTCCCAGAGCTACATCTCGCGGCTTGAAAAGCGCATTATAAAGCAGCTCCGCGAGGAGCTTGAAAAGGTCTGCAACTGAACACGAAAAAGGGGCTGCCGAAAACGGCAGCCCCGAAGAAAAGGGAGCGGGATATCACGGTCAAAGTCCGACAAACCGCCGCCCCTTGACCGTCTTATACGTTGAACAGCAGCTCGTCGTAGGTGGGGTACGGCCAGTACTCCTCGCCGACGATAGTCTCCAGCTCGTCTGCAACCGCGCGCAGGCTCTGCATATCCGCGAAAACCTCGTCGTGATAGCAGCGCGCTTTTTCCTCCTCGTCCCCGATAGCCTGAGCCTTTACTATCGCGTCGGACAGCTCGTGAGCCTTGGCGTTGAGCGCCGCGGTAAGCTCGTTGACCTTCTTGGCAAGCTCAAGCTCCACGGTCGGCTCTATGCCCATTGCCTTCTTGCTCGCGGCGATGTCGCAGACGTCCTTCGCGAACCGCATAACGGCGGGCAGTATCTCGGTCTTTGCCATATCCGCGGCGGTGAGCGCCTCGATATTGATGACCTTGGAGTAATTCTCGAACAGTATCTCCTGTCTCGCGTGCAGCTCGACCTCGCTGTATACGCCGAACTTCTTGAACAGCTCGACGTTCTTCGGCGCGGTAATGCACGGGAAAGCGTCCACGGCGGACTTCAAATTGAGCAGCCCGCGCTTTTCCGCCTCTGCGGGCCATTCGTCGCCGTAGCCGTTGCCGTTGAAGATAACGCGCTTATGCTCCTTAACGGTATTTACGATAAGGTCGTGGAGCGTCTCGTTGAACTTCTCGGGAGCGACGTCCTTCAGCACCTCGTAAAATTCCGTAAGGGAGTTGGCGACGATGGTGTTCAAAATCGTGTTCGGACCCGCGATATTGAGGTTGGAGCCGACCATTCTGAACTCGAACTTGTTGCCCGTAAACGCGAACGGAGAGGTCCTGTTTCTGTCGGTGCTGTCCTTCGGGAACTCCGGCAGCGACGACACGCCCACGTTGAACATCTGCTTGCCCGCGCCCGTGTACTCCTTGCCCTCCACGAGAGCGTCAACGACCGCCTGCAGCTCCTCGCCGAGGAATATCGAGATGATAGCGGGGGGCGCCTCGTTCGCGCCGAGACGGTGGTCGTTGCCGGGGCTCGCCACGGACATTCTCAGCAGGTCGGAATACTCGTCAACCGCCTTGATTATCGCCGCAAGGAACGTCAAAAACTGCGCGTTCTGCATGGGCGAGCGCCCCGGATTGAGCAGGTTCTGCCCGTCGTCGGTGGACAAGCTCCAGTTGTCGTGCTTGCCCGAGCCGTTGATGCCCGCAAAAGGCTTCTCGTGCAGCAGGCAAACCAAGCCGTGCTCGAGAGCTATCTTCTTCATCAGCTCCATGGTGAGCTGGTTCTGGTCGGTCGCGAGGTTCGCGGGCGCGAATATCGGCGCGTTCTCGTGCTGCGAGGGCGCGACCTCGTTGTGCTTGGTCTTGGAAGTAATTCCCAGCCTCCACAAATGCTCGTCAAGGTCCTTCATATAATCGGCAACGCGCTCCTTTATCGAGCCGAAATAGTGATCCTCAAGCTCCTGCCCCTTGGGAGCGGGCGCGCCGAACAGCGTTCTGCCCGTAAAAATGAGGTCTTTTCTCTTATCGTAGGTCTCCTTGTCGACAAGGAAATACTCCTGCTCCGCGCCGACGGTAGCCACAACGCGCTTTGTCGTCGTGTCGCCGAACATACGGAGAATGCGCACAGCCGCGTCGGAAACCGCGTCCATGGAGCGCAGCAGCGGGGTTTTCTTGTCCAGAGCCTCGCCCGAATATGAATAAAACGCGGTCGGAATGTACAGCGAGCCCTCTTTTACAAACGCGTAGGACGTCGGGTCCCAAGCGGTGTAGCCGCGCGCCTCGAACGTCGCGCGAATACCGCCCGACGGGAACGACGACGCGTCGGGCTCGCCCTTGATGAGCTCCTTTCCCGAGAACTCCATGATGACCGTGCCGTCGCCCATCGGCGAGATGAAGCTGTCGTGCTTCTCGGCGGTAATGCCCGTCATCGGCTGAAACCAGTGCGTGTAATGTGTCGCGCCTTTCTCGATCGCCCAATCCTTCATTGCCGAGGCGACCACGTCGGATATCGAGCTGTCGAGCTCCTTGCCCTCGGCAATAGTCTTTTTCAGCGTCTTGAAAACGTTCTTCGGCAGGCGCTGCTTCATCGTCTCCTCGTTGAACACGTCGATGCCGAACTGGTCGACTACGTTAAATTTCTCTTCCATTGTCCCTTTCCTCCAAAAACAAAAATAAACGGCGTTTGAGCGCGGTTATCCCGTACCCGAAACGCCGTTGTTTCTTACAGTTATTATTATAGCTCAAAACGCGCCTTTTGTCTATTGCTTTCCTGCACAAATCGCAAAATTATTTTCGGGCAATTTTATGCACCTTGCACAACAATTTGCAACCTCTTGTCCGAAATAATTCTTTTTAAGTGCGTTTTCGGCAAAATATCGGCAAATTCTGCAAGTTGCGAACAACCGTCTTTCATAAAAACAAAGTTCAATCAAACGTTGCAAAATTTGCTGCATTGTGGTATAATATCACTGCCGGCTTACACCGAGCCTTTAACGGGGGAGGTGAAACCATGGTGCATCTATTAAATCTGCTGATTTCCATCGAAGCGGGATTGATCGTCGAGATTATCCGCGAATGGCTTGATGGCGGCAACAACCGGTAAGCAAAGCCTGTTCCGTGCGCGCGTGCGTACATAAAAAAGTCCCCCGGGTAAGATTTGACGGTCTCCCAGGGGCATTTTTTACCATGGATGCTAAATCTGCTGAATTTATCTCCATTTATATTATATCACAAGAATTTTGATTTGTCAAGCGCTCTGCCCAAAAAATTGCCTTATTTCGCAAACATATCCTTTATCTTGTCAAAGAACGACTTGCGCTTTTCGTAGTTCTTTTCCTCGAGGGTGTCCTCGAACGCCTGCAGCGCCTCCTTCTGCTTCTTGCTGAGGTTTTTCGGCACCTCGACGTTTATTTTGACCATCTGGTCTCCCCTGTCGCCCTCGGAGCGCTGGAGCTTCTGAACGCCCTTGCCGCGGAGCCTGAACACAGTCCCCGGCTGTGTTCCCGCGGGGACGTTGTAGCTCACCTTGCCGTCGATAGTCGGCACCTCTATCTCCGCGCCGAGCGCCGCCTGCGAGTAAGTAATCGGAAAATCTATCCAGATATTGTAATCCTCGCGCTCGAAAACGGGGTCCTTGCGCACGGAAATGCGCACCTTAAGGTCGCCGCGGGAGCCGCCGTTCGTGCCCACGCTGCCCTGTCCGCGGACGTTGAGTGTCATTCCGTCGTCGATACCCGCGGGCACCTTAACGGAAACGGTTTTCTTCATCGTCGTCTTTCCGCTGCCGCCGCACTTTGCGCACGGGCTTTCGATTATCTTGCCCTTGCCGCCGCACTTCGAGCAAGGTCTCTGCGACTGCATCATGCCGAACATACTGCGCTGCTGAACGGTAACATATCCCCTGCCCTTGCAGTCCGGGCAGGTCTTTGTGCCGGTGCCCGCCTTTGCGCCCGTTCCTCCGCAGTCGGGGCAGTCCTCGGTGCGGTTTATCGTAATGTCGTGCGAAACGCCCTTGCAAGCCTCCATAAAGCCTATCTCCAGCTGCACGGCAATATCCGCGCCGCGCCGCGGAGCGTTGGGATTTGACGCGCGCGCGCCGCCGAAGCCGCCCATGCCGCCGCCGAAAATATCCGCGAAAATATCCCCCAGGTCCACGCCCTCGAAGCCGCCCGTGAAGTTTGCTCCGCCGCCGTAGCTCGGGTCGACGCCCGCGTGACCGAACTGGTCGTATTTCGCGCGCTTTTCGGGGTCGCTGAGCACCTGATTGGCCTCGTTGACCTCCTTGAACTTCGCCTCCGCCTCGGGGTCGTCGGGATTCAGGTCGGGGTGATACTGCTTGGCGAGCTTTCGGTACGCCTTTTTTATCTCGGCGTCGGAAGCTCCCTTTTGGAGCCCCAGAACCTCGTAGTAATCTCTTTTCTCTGCCATAACCTATCCTCTATTCTATGTTGATGACCTCAATACGGCAAATACACCGCGCGATTTCACGCGGTGTACAGCCAAAATCGAATGATCACTTCTCTGTGAACTCCACGTCGACAGCGCCGTCGCCGCCGTTGTCGTCGTCGGAAGAGCCTCCCGCGGAGCCCGCGGCATTGGGGTCGCCGCCGTTCGCCTGATAAACCTTGCTCGCGACCTCGTAGAACGCGGTCTGGAGCTCCTCCTTGGCTTTCTTTATCGCCTCGATATCCGTGCCCTTAAGAGCCTCCTCAAGCGCCGCTATCTTCGGCTCGACCTTCTCCTTGTCCTCGGCAGTCACCTTGTCGCCGAAATCCGCCATGGACTTCTTCATCTGGTAAACCATGGAGTCCGCCTCGTTGCGCGTGTCAACGTCCTCCTTGCGCTTCTTGTCCTCGGCAGCGAACGCCTCCGCCTCCTTGACCGCCTTGTCGATATCCTCCTTGCTCATGTTCGTGGAGGCGGTAATGGAGATATGCTGCTCCTTGCCCGTGCCGAGGTCCTTAGCGGATACGTTCACAATGCCGTTCGCGTCGATGTCGAACGTTACCTCTATCTGCGGTATGCCGCGCGGCGCGGGAGCGATGCCGTCCAGACGGAAGTTGCCGATTGACTTGTTGTCCTTCGCGAAATCGCGCTCGCCCTGCAAAACGTTTACGTCAACGGAGGGCTGATTGTCCGCGTAGGTCGTGAACACTCTGCTCTCCTTGGTCGGAATGGTGGTGTTGCGCGCTATCATTTTCGTGCATACGCCGCCCGCCGTCTCGATGCCGAGCGACAGCGGAGTTACGTCCAGCAGCACTATGCCGCCGACCTCCTTATTTAATACGCCGCCCTGAATGGAAGCGCCTATAGCCACGCACTCGTCGGGGTTTATGCCCTTGAACGGATCCTTGCCGAGGAAGCTCTTTACCGCGTCCTGAACGGCGGGTATTCTCGTGGAGCCGCCCACCAGCAGTATCTTGTGTATCTCGTTCTTCTCGAGACCCGAATCGGAGATAGCCTGCTTCAGCGGACCCATGGTAGCCTCTACCAGATCGGAGGTAAGGTCGTTGAATTTCGCCCTCGAAAGCGCTACGTTAAGGTGCTTCGGACCGTTCGCGTCCGCCGTGATATACGGAATGGAAATATTTACCGTCGTGGAGTTGGAGAGCGCTATCTTCGCCTTTTCCGCCTCGTCCTTAAGCCTCTGCATCGCGAATTTGTCGTTGATGAGGTCAATACCGTCGGACTTCTTGAACTCATCTCTCAAAAAGTCGATGATACGCTGGTCGAAATCGTCGCCGCCGAGGTGGTTGTTGCCCGCGGTCGCGAGAACCTCCTGAACGCCGTCGCCGATATTGATAACGGAAACGTCGAACGTGCCGCCGCCGAGGTCGTACACAACGATGTTCTGGTCCTCCTCCTTGTCAACGCCGTAAGCCAGCGCGGCAGCCGTCGGCTCGTTGATGATGCGCTGAACGTTCAAGCCCGCTATCTGCCCCGCGTCCTTTGTCGCTTGACGCTGGCTGTCGGTGAAATACGCGGGAACGGTGATTACCGCGTCGGTGACTTTCTCCCCGAGATAAGCCTCCGCGTCGCCCTTGAGCTTCTGCAAAATCATCGCGGAAATTTCCTGCGGCGTGTACTTCTTGCCGTCGATGTCGACCTTATGGTCGCTGCCCATGTGTCTCTTGATAGAGATGACGGTCTTGTCGGGGTTCTGAACGGCTTGGTTCTTCGCGAGCTGCCCCACAAGGCGCTCGCCGTCCTTCGTGAACGCAACGACCGACGGAGTGGTTCTGCTGCCCTCGGAATTTGTGATAACAACGGGCTCGCCGCCCTCGATAACGGATACGCAGCTGTTTGTCGTACCCAAGTCTATACCAATGATTTTAGCCATAATCTATTCCTCCTGTATCGTGTTTGTTTAGCTTATTATATTTATAATCCGACGCTTTTGTACATCGGACTAGTTTGCAACGGCAACCATTGCGAAGCGTATGACCTTTTCGCCTATCTTGTAGCCCTTCGCGAACGTCTGTACCACGGTTCCGCTCTCCGCGTCGGAGCTCTCCACCCGCTGAACAGCCTGATGATAGTTGGGGTCGAACGGCGCTCCGTCGCTCGCTATCTCCTCCACCCCGAGAGCCTTCAGCGTTTCCAAGAAGCTGTCGTATATCATCTTCACGCCGTTCTTGTAGTTCTCGTCGGAGCATTCCGCCGTAAGCGCGCGCTCGAGATTATCCAGAACGGGCAGGAACTTCGAGGTCACGTTTGTGATTATCTCGGCTCTCAGCGCGTCCTTTTCGCGCGCCGAGCGCTTGCGGAAGTTGTCGTATTCCGCCATAGTCCTCACCAGCCGGTCCTTCACCGCCGCGAGCTCCTCGGAGACCTTATCCGCCTCATTTTCGCTCTCGGCAATTTCAAGCTCGACCTCCGCGGGCTCCTCCGCAGTCTCCTCGTTTGTCTCTTTCTCCAGTTCTTTGTCATTTATCATTATTGCCGTCAACCTCTCTTTCTATCTGCGGCACGCCTTCGCCCTGAGAGCTTCCCGAAAGCATACGCGTCACCTTCCGGCTCAGATATTCTATATAGGGTATCACCTTTCGGTAGTCCAGTCTCATCGGACCCACAATGCCCAGCGAGCCCGCGGGCTTGCCGTCCTTGTAGTAGCTCGCGCTCACCATTGCGCCGTTGGATATCGCAAACGTGCCGTTTTCCTCGCCGAACATTATGTTAATGCCCGAAAGCGCGTCGTTCAGCAGGTTTGAAAGCTCGCTTTTGCGCTCGATAAACCTTATAACGTCCCGCGCCGGGAACTCCGTGCAGGCAAGCAGATTTTCCTCGCCCTTGACCTCCACGCTGTCCCGCATCATCTCCTCGGAGAGCTCGTAAACCGCGTGCAGCAGCGGCGCCAGCGAAAGCATATATCCGCCGAGCGCCGCCGTAAGACCGCTTATATACTCCTCGGACATATTCTCCAGATTAACGCCGCTCAGATGCTCGTTGAGAAACCTCGTAAAATCCGCGGTCTGCTCGTCGGTCATATCGAACTCCATTCGGCAGACCTTGTTTTTTATCGCCCCGTTCGACGCTATCAGCAGCAGCACGTACATGCGCTTGCCCGTCGGTATCACGTCGACCTTTGTGATAACGGAGAACTTCGAGGCGTGGTTCGTGGAGATAGCGGCGCATTTGGTTATCTCCGCGAGCGCCGCGGAGGCGTTCTCGATGATAGCCTCGTCGGTGACGGCGCTGTCGCCGAGCAGCCTGTCTATCTCGCTTATCTTGTCGGGATTTATGGGCTCGGGTGACATAAGGTTCTCGATATAGTAGCGAAAGCCCTTGTAGGTCGGCACTCTCCCCGCGCTGGTATGCGGGTGGTCGAGGTAGCCCTCCTGCTCGAGAGCCGCCATAATGTTCCGTATGGTCGCGGAGGAGACCCCGAGCTCAAGCCTTTCGGCAAGCGCCTTTGAGCCTATCGGCTCGCCCGACCTGACGTACTCGTCGACGATCGCGGATAATATTTTCGCAGACCTCTTATCCACGCCCGACACACCGCCTTTTCTCTCAAGCTTTGATACCCGATTAGCACTCTCACTCCCCGAGTGCTAATTATAATTTATCACATTTGAAATGATTTGTCAAGGGATTTTGGAAAAAAATATAACAAACTCGCCATACCTTTTTAATAATTTATTGTGCAATATTACTACTTTTGCCGAAAAATGTCGCTTTATACGGAGCCGCCCGCCTTTCCCGTTGACATTTTCGGAAAAGTATGCTATAATATTCACAATCAACGATTTTATGAACGGAGAACACTATGCACAAAGTACAAGCAAAGGCAATTCTGAGCGCCAAAAACGGAATGAACGTCTACCGCGGCTGCACTCACGGCTGCATTTACTGCGACTCCCGCAGCGACTGCTACAATTTCACGCACGATTTCGAGGACATCGAGGTCAAAGAAAACGCTCCCGAGCTGCTCGAAAAGGCTCTGAAAGCCAAGCGGCGGCGCTGCATGATAGGCACGGGCGCGATGTGCGACCCCTATCTCCACGCGGAGCGGGAGCTCGAAATAACGCGCCGCTGTCTGGAAATTATTTACAAATACGGCTTCGGCGCGGCTGTGCTCACCAAATCCGACCTCATCATGCGCGATATCGACCTGCTCGAAAAAATAAACGACAGCGCGAAAGCCGTCGTTCAGATGACGCTCACGACCGCCGACGAGGAGCTCTGCCGCATAGTGGAGCCAAACGTCTGCACGACCGCGCGGCGGCTCGAGGTGCTGTCGGAAATGAAAAAGCGCGGCATACCGACGGTCGTCTGGTTCACGCCGCAGCTGCCCTACATCAACGATACCGCCGAAAACGTCCGCGCCGTCGTCGAGATGAGCGCCCGCGCGGGCGTGCTCGGCATTCTCTCGTTCGGCATGGGAATGACCCTCCGCGGCGGCGACAGGGAGTATTATTACGCGCAGCTCGACCGACATTTTCCCGATTTAAAGCGCCGCTATATCCGCGAGTTCGGCAACAGCTACGAAATACCCTCCCCGAACGGAAAAGCGCTCCGGGAGACGTTTGTGAGCGAATGTGAGCGCCATGGGATAATCCGGAAACAAAACGAGATTTTTGAGTACCTCAACGCCTTTCCCGAGCCCGAGCAGCTCCAACTGGAAATATAAGGAAAAAAGGTTACAAAAAAATAACAAATGATTACAGTTTCGTAATTTTTATTGACAACCGCAAATCCCCGTACTATAATATAATTATGCACTACAATTAAATACAAAAGAAAAGAGGCTAACGTCTTGAAAAAAAACTCAGCATTATTAACGGCAATCTCCATTGTACTAACGCTTGCGGGCTGCGAAAGCACGTCTCTTCCGCCCATGCCCCCGAGCTCCAACCTCTCAAAGGAGACCTCCCTCCCCGACAACACGGTGACAGCCCCTACCGAGGACTCCGATTTCCCGCCGCCCGTATCGTCGAGCGAGCCCCCAAGCTCCTCCCCTAGGACAATTACTAAAAAGAAAAGAGGCAAACGTCTTGAAAAAAATCTCGGCATTACTCATTGCAATTTCCCTCGTTTCGGCAATTTCGGGCTGCGAAAGCACGTCTCTTCCGCCCATGCCCCCAAACTCCAACCCCTCAAAGGAAACCTCCGCCGAGCCCTCTCTCCCCGACAACACGGGGACAGCCCCTCCCGAGGACTCCGATTTCCCGACGCCCGTATCGGCGGGCGAGCCCCCCAAGCTCCTCCCCTAGGACAATTACTAAAAAGAAAAGAGGCAAACGTCTTGAAAAAAATCTCGGCATTACTCATTGCAATTTCCCTCGTTTCGGCAATTTCGGGCTGCGAAAGCACGTCTCTCCCGCCCGTGCCGACGAGCTCCAACCCCTCAAAGGAGCCCGTCGAGACCTCCGACGAGCTGTCTCTCCCCGACAATACGGGAATTGCGCCGCCCGAGGACTCCGATTTCCTGCCGCCCGTATCGTCGAGCGCTCCCCCCAAGCTCCTCCCCGAGGACAATTACGAATACGTCGCCGACATTCACGAATGGGCAGACGGGAATCGCCTGTACAACGGCGACGGTACATACGATTTCGACGAGCGCTACTTCTCCGAGTTCGTCCCCGTCGACGAGCCCGCCGTCCTCTGGTACAACAAAAACGGCGACAAAACGCCTCTCGACGAAAAATACGACCCCGCAGCCGCCGTCGCGTTCGCGAAGGCACACTGGGACGACGACCTCGACCTCTGCGCCCCGTTCATCTCGCGCTGCCTGCGCGCGGGCGGGCTCTCGATAAGCTCCGAAAGCTCCACGTCGCTCTGCCTCAAGCTGATAAATTCGGGGCTCGGCTTCGGGCAGTACATACCCATAAACCCCGACAAAACCGTCACGCTTCCCGATTACGCAAGCGAGGGCGACGTCATACAGACCTACTGCCCCTACGAAGGTCTCATGCTCCATTCGCTGATATTCGTCGGCAACGACGAAAACGGCAATATGCGCGTCTGCTGCCACAACTACAAAAACAGCGGCACCTACGCGTTCCACACCGACAGGCTCTGCTACGACTGCTCCACGCCGCTCAGGGACGTGTTTTATTTCCACTTCTACGGCGAAAATGAACGCCCCGCGGATAACCAAAACGCGCTGCTGTCCGAGGAAAGCGGCTACACGTTCGACGAGAGCTACGACCGCCGCGCCGCCGCCGACTACGCGAAATACTATCCCGAGGACGGTCTCGGCGAATACGGCGCGCGGCACCTCACGGAATGTTTTCTGCAGGGCGGCGTCTCGGTCGGGTATCCGTTCCAGTCGGCAATGTTCATGCAGCTGCTGAAATCGCGCCTCGGCACCGCCTACACCCTCCCCGTAAACCAAAACAGGACGGTCTACCTGCCCGAGTTCGCCGAGGAGGGCGACGCGTGCTTTATCTACTGCCCCGAGGACGCGATAATGTTCAGCTCGTTCATTATTTCGGGCGTCGATGAATACGGCAGAATGACCGCCTACTCCTACGACCTGATGAACAACGGACAAAGGGCGTTCAGGGTCGACAGCGTCTGCCCCGGCTGCGAAAGCGAAGTGAAAGAGGTAGTGCTTTACCACTTTAACTAAAACAAGCACCGTCAAGTAAAAAAGCTTGACGGCGATCGAATTTCCAAATTTTTACTTTATATTACAATTTTTCCATATTTTTACAGCGCAAAACTGCAAATAAATGAAAAAAACTGCAAATCGACTGCAAATCGCTGCAAGCCAACTGCAAATAACTGCACAAAAAGGGACAAATTCGCGGAATTTGTCCCTTTTCGTGTAACATTTTGCAAGTTTCCAGTTAAAATCCTGCAAATTTGCGGCGTTTCACCCCGACCGCGCCGTCATATCATCGACGGCTGCCAGCTCTCGGGAGCGGTCAGACCGAACATCTTCACGACCGTAGGCGCGACGTTTGACAAGCCGTACTCGCCGTCCTTGATGTCGTATTTCACGTCCTTGTCGTAAATAATGAACGGAACGGGGTTGAGCGAGTGTGCCGTGCGCACCTGAATCTCGCCCTTCTTGTTCTTCTCAAGCATCTCATCGGCATTGCCGTGGTCGGCGGTAACAAGCATCGTAACGCCCTCCTCGTCGCAGACCTTCTTCAGTCTCGCAAGCCCGATGTCGACGCTCTCCACGCCGATTATCGTCGCCGCCATTGAGCCCGTGTGCCCGACCATATCGCCGTTCGGGAAGTTGCAGCGCAAAAAGTCGTACTTCTTGGACTTTATCGCTTCTATCAGGTCGTCAACGATGTCCGCGGACTTCATCCACGGGCGCTCGTCAAAGCTCACCTTGTCGGAGGGTATCTCCTTAAACGTCTCCAGCTCCTCGGAGAACTTTCCCGAACGGTTGCCGTTCCAGAAGTAGGTAACGTGACCGTACTTCTGCGTCTCGGAGACCGCGTATTGCCGCAGACCCGCCTTTACCAGCACCTCGGAAAGCGTGTCGTGTATCTCGGGCGGATTTACAAGAAATCTCGCCGGAAGTTGCAAATCCCCATCATACTGCAGCATACCGGCATAACAAACGTCGGGCTTCTTGCCTCTGTTAAAGTGCGTGAAATCGTCCATATCGAACGCCATGGAGAGCTCGATAGCGCGGTCGCCGCGGAAGTTGTACAGTACAACGCTGTCGCCGTCGGCTATCTTGCCCACGGGAACGCCGTTCTCGGCGATAACAAAGCCCGGGAGGTTCTGGTCGTCCGCCTTGCCGAGCTCGGTGCGGTAGGTCTGCACTGCCTCCGTCGCGGAGGAGAACTGCCTGCCCTCGCCCTTGACGTGGATATTCCAGCCGCGCTCCACCATAGCCCAATCGGCTTGGTAGCGGTCCATTGTTATCGTCATACGGCCGCCGCCGCTCGCTATTCTGCCGTCGAACGAGCCGTCGTTCAGCTCCTTGAGAACGTCCTCGAGCTGCCCGATATAGGTCAGCGCGGAATCCGACGGAACGTCGCGCCCGTCCAGCAGCGCATGAACGCGTGCCTTCTTAACGCCCTCCGCCTTAGCCATTTTCAGCATATTGAACAGGTGTGAAATATTCGAGTGAACGTTGCCGTCGGAAAGCAAGCCGATAAAGTGCAGCGTGCTGTCCTTAGCCTTGACGTTGGCAACTATCTCCTTCCAAGCGGAGGATTCGTACATCTTGCCGCTCTCGATGTTCTCGTTGACGAGCTTCGCGCCCTGCGAGTATATCTGCCCGCAGCCGAGCGCATTATGCCCGACCTCGGAGTTGCCCATGTCGTCGTCGCTCGGCAGTCCCACAGCGCCGCCGTGCGCCTTAAGGCGCGTGTTCGGGCAGTTGGCGAGCAGCCAGTCCAGAGTGGGGGTGTTCGCCTCGGTAACAGCGTCGCCGAGCCCCGTCTTGGAGTAGCCCACGCCGTCCATTACAACCAATAAAACAGGTTTAACCATTATAATTTTCCTTTCAAATTGATATTACGCGCTTATTATAGCAAACGCACGCCATAAGCGCAAGAGAGACCGCGAACAACGGGAGCAGCAGCATATCAAGAAAATGTACCGCGTTAGCGTGATAGCCCGCCAGAGCAACGCCGTGTATACCCTCGGCTATCATCATCCGCGTATAGAGCGTCGGCACAAGACCCTTGACGAGCCTGTCGGCTACGAACGCGCACACCGCGAAAGCCGCCGCACCTATGCATATCCCGCTCCCCGAACGCTTTTTCAGCAGATAATCCAATACCGCTGTCGCTGCCGAAAAAACAAGCGTTGACAGTATAATAGCGGGCGAATATACGGGTGACACCTCGGTCGGGAAACTTATACCCATAACGCCGTCAAGCCAGCCCATTTTCCACGGCACATACTGCAGGTCATAGCAGCCGAGGAACAACACGCAGTATGCCGTCATAAGCCACGACGATATATCAAGCATTATCCGCGAGCGCTTGTCCTCCGTACTCATCCGTTCTCCGCCGCCTTGATGATAACGGTGAAGTCCTGCGCCTTGAGGGACGCGCCGCCGATAAGACCGCCGTCCACGTTGGTCTTGGAGACGAGCTCCTCGGCGTTCTTTGCGTTCATGGAGCCGCCGTACTGTATCGTTACAGCCTCGGCAACGTCGGCGCTGTACAGCTTGGCGAGCTGCGCGCGGATAAACGCGCAGACCTCCTCCGCCTGCTCGGCGGTAGCGGTCTTGCCCGTGCCGATAGCCCAGACGGGCTCATACGCGATAACGCACTTCTTTACGTCCTCCGCGGATATCGCGAAGAAATCCAGCTTTATCTGGCGCGCGATGACCTCCTCCGTGATATTGCACTCGCGCTCCCAGAGGAGCTCGCCGACGCATACTATGGGCTTCAGACCCGCCGCGAGCGCCGCCTTGGTGCGCTTGTTGACGGTCTCGTCGGTCTCGGCGAAGTACTGACGGCGCTCGGAGTGCCCGAGAACGACGTACTCAACGCCCATTTCCGCGAGCATATCCGCGGATATCTCGCCCGTGAACGCGCCGCTCTTCTCGAAATGGCAGTTCTCCGCGCCTATCTTGATGTTGGTGCCCGCGGTCGCCGCGAGAGCCGTCTCGAGATTCGTGAACGGCACGCACGCCACTATCTCCACGCTCTTGACGTCCGCTACGAGGGGCTTGAGCTCCTCGAGCAGCGCCTTAGCCTCCGGGCGGGTCTTGTTCATCTTCCAGTTGCCCGCGATTATTGCTTTTCTTGACTGTTTCTTCATAACAATTTCCTTTCTCAGATAGATTCCGCCGCCAGCTCTCCGTAACTGAAGTAATCCTCGTCGTCCAGCGCGAGAGAGCGGTCAACGTAGTATTCCAGCCAGTCCAAAAAGCGCATAGCCTTGCCTGTTTCGGGAGCGGCGAGCGGAAAGATGCCCGCGTCGTCCGCGAGGTCGTAGAACCACACCGTGCCGCAGGTCTCCTCGTCGAGCGCGTTCACGATGAGAATATTGAACATCCCGCAGCCCTCTTCGCAAAGCTCGATAAAGCCGAAATCGGGATAACCGTCAAGCGGCTCCACGTATTCCTCGTCGGATTCGGCATCGCTGCGGACTTTAAAACCGCCGA
Source organism: Lachnospiraceae bacterium (assembly GCA_023664705.1). Classification (GTDB taxonomy): domain Bacteria; phylum Bacillota; class Clostridia; order Oscillospirales; family Ruminococcaceae; genus CAG-115. The sequence goes on from JAMPFE010000002.1 coordinate 172,586, forward strand.
ACAGTTTTTGGTACTCCTCGTCGGAAATATTCCCGATATTCAGCGGATTTTTAAGCGTGAACGGGAATTTTTTCGACAGATCGGCTTTGAGGTCGCCGCTCCGCCGCTCGGCAATGCTCACCAGCCCGTAAAACGGCTGTGTGCCGCTCCCCACAACGGTGGTGATGAAGCGCCGATAGTCCTCGGGGAGCTTTATCCCGTTTTGCTTCTCGAAAGCCGCCACCCGCTCCTCGGAAAGCGGCTCGTCCCACCTCGGCGGAAACTCCCCGCAGGTATCCAACGGGTGCTTAGCCGAAAGCCCTTTCATTTTGAGCATTATATCGGCAATGCGCTTATCCATATCATTCCTCTTTTCGGTTTGCCTTGTAGAATTCGACAAGCTCCCGCGCGTCAAATCCGTCTATCGTCATTCCGTCGAGCTTGCAGTCGGTCAGCTCGGCGCCCGAAAGGTCGCAGCCCTCCAGATGCGCGCCCGAAAGGTTGACCTCCCCGAAGTGAGCTCCGCTCATATCGGAGCTTTCAAAGCTGTTTCCCGAAAGATTGGTACGCTCAAAAGACGAGCCCCCGAAATCGCACTCCGTAACAACGGCGCAGAATTTGGAGCTCTTTATCTCCGCGTATTCCTTGTCGGGTATGCGGTCTGTGGTGCAGTCGGTTATGCGCTCGATTTTTTCATTTATCAAATTCATAGTCGGTGCCTTTCTTCAACAAAATATGCCGCCGCTGCTGCGCGGCGGCATACCGTGATATCAATTGTAAAACGGGTCAGTCGTCAACGGTTTCCCGTAAAAGGTCGGCAGCGCTTTGCAGCTTGGTCTTTTCATCGCCGTCGGGAAGTTCCCCGATGACATCAAGAATATCGCTCAAAGCAAGCCTGATAAAGCTCTTTGTCTGCTTAACGGTCATTGCCATACAAAACCCCTTTCACTCACCAATAAATTACTTGTCCTGAATTGCGTCGATGCCGGGCAGACCCTTGCCCTCGAGGTACTCCAGAGAAGCGCCGCCGCCCGTGGAGATGTGGCTCATCTTGTCGGCGAAGCCAAGCTGTACGACAGCCGCCGTGGAATCACCGCCGCCGATAATGGTGGTAGCGTTCGCCTCAGCCATGCCCTTCGCCACGGCGATGGTGCCCTTTGCGAGAATGGGGTTCTCGAAAACGCCCATGGGGCCGTTCCAAACAACGGTCTTAGCGGACTTGACCTCGTTCGCGAAGAGCTCCATGGTCATAGGACCGATATCCAGACCCATCATATCGGCGGGTATCTTGGAGGACTCCACAACGGAAGTCTCAACGGGAGCGTCGATCGGGTCGGGGAACGCCTTTACGATAGTGGTGTCGATAGGCAGGAGCAGCTTCTTGCCATTCTTCTCCGCTTTTGCGAGCATATCCTTGCAATAGTCGAGCTTCTCATCGTCTACGAGAGAGGTGCCGACCTCGCAGCCCTTGGCCTTGAGGAACGTATACGCCATGCCGCCGCCGATGATGAGCGTGTCGCACTTGTCGAGCAGGTTGGAGATAACGTTGAGCTTATCGGCTACCTTAGCGCCGCCGAGCACAGCTACGAACGGACGAACGGGGCTCTCAACGGCATTGCCGAGGAACTCTATCTCCTTATTCATCAGATAGCCCACGGCGGTCTCCTTGACGAACTTGGTTACGCCGACCGTGGAGGCGTGCGCTCTGTGGGAAGAACCGAACGCATCCATAACGAAAATCTCGTTGTTTACGAGGTCGGCAAGCTCCTTGGAGAAAGGCTCGTAGCCCTCGCTCTTATTCTTGGTCTCATCCTCGCCGCGGAAGCGTGTGTTCTCGAGAACGACGATATCACCCTCGTTCATAGCCGCGACAGCCTTCTTGGCGTTTTCGCCGACAACGTTGTCGTCGGGAGCGAACGTGACCTTAGCGCTTACGAGCTCCGCGAGCCTGTCGGCGGCGGGCTTGAGGGAGAACTTAGCCTCGGGACCGTTCTTGGGCTTGCCGAGGTGCGAGCAGAGAACGACCTTGGCGCCGTTCTCGGTCAGCTTGTTGATGGTCGGCAGAGCCGCAGTGATACGGTTGTCGTTGGTTATCTTGCCGTCCTTGAGCGGAACGTTGAAATCAACGCGCACAAGCACGAGCTTGCCCTTGACGTTCAAGTCCTCTACATTCTTCTTGTTGAGCTTAGCCATAGTAATTATTTCCTTTCGTAAATGAAATATTTCACGGTATGGCGAGTTTTGTGAAAACTTCACAAAACTCAAACCGTCTACACTATATATTGTACAATATTTAGGGAAATTTTTCAAGTATTTTTTACGATTTATATAGAAATATTTTCAAAAAGCATAGCGGAGAACCGAAATTCTCCGCTGTGATTTTATTTTGTCGTCCTGCGCGCGACGGGCAGGATAAGCATCGTCTCTATCTCCGAGGCGGGCAGCGGCTTGCTGAAATAGTAGCCCTGCGCGAGGTCGCAGCCTATCTCGCCGAGGAATTTTCTCTGCTCGTTGGTTTCGACGCCCTCCGCGAGCACGACCATTCTCAGCGCCTTGCCCATTGCGACGATAGCGCCCGTTATCCTGCGCGAGGCGTCGTTTTCGCTGAGGTCGCACACGAGGCTGCGGTCTATCTTCAGCACGTCGAACGGTATCGTTTTAAGCGACGCGAGCGACGAATAGCCCGTGCCGAAATCGTCCATTGAAATGGAGACCCCCAGCGCGTGGATACGCCCGAGCACGTTGACCGTGCGCTCCACGTCCGTCATCGCCATTGTCTCCGTGACCTCTATCTCGAGATACCGCGGCTCGAGCCCCGTGACCTCAAGCGCCCTTACTACCGACGCGTACACGTCCGTTCTGTCGAACTGCGCCTGCGACATATTGACCGAGACCTTCACGGGCGGCAAGCCCATATCCTGCCATTGCTTGCACTGTTTGCAGGCGGTGACGAGACCCCACTCGTCGATTTTCGTGATTATTCCGAACTGCTCCGCGAGCGGGATAAAATCGCAAGGCGGGATAAAGCCCTTTACGGGGTGATGCCAGCGGATAAGCGCCTCGACGCCCAGTATATCGCCCGTCTTGAACGAAACCTTCGGCTGATAGTACAGCTCGAACTGCCCGAGACGCAGCGCGTCCAGCATTTCCGAACGCAGCAGCTCGTTTTCGACCATGCGGCTCTCCATATCGGGGGTGAACTCCGATACCCGCGCGCCGTCGGGGTGCATGAGCAAACAAAGATTTGCCTTATTATATAATGTGTAAATGTCGTCGTGACCGTCGAAACGGCAAATGCCCGCGAAGTAATTCACCTGCTCGGACAGCTCCCTATCGACGATGACAGCCCGCAACTCGCGCTCGAAAAGCTCAGCTGCCTCGAACGGGTCAAGCTCCGTAAGCAGCGCGAAATCGTCGGTATTGACGCGCCCCACGACGTCGCCCGCTCTCTTTACCGCGGAGATAGCCGCCGCAAACGCGCGTATAACGTCGTCGCCGCGCTCTGTGCCGAAAAGCGTGTTGATGAGCCCGAGCTTCTCCACGTCGAAGATTATCAGGGACATCTCCCTGCCGCGCTCCAGCGCAAATCTTCCCGAATGCATAAAGCCGTCGCGGTTCGGCAGACCGCTCATCTCGTCGGTCTCGACGCTGCGTTTTTCCGCATCCTTAAGCCTGCGGATGGTGTAAACAGCAAAAGCCAGTGTGCCCGTCAACACTACGGACAACGCACTGAAAAATATTACGGCAGTCTCCATTAAGACGCACTCCCTTCGAGCTTTCCCCAAATACACCTATCTTTATCTAATAACATTATATCACCGCGTTTTCAAAATTTCAATAGTTTTTTCAAAAAAAAATAAAAAATTTTATCTAAAAAGCACGAAAATTTTCAACAATTTCTCAAAAAGTCACAATTTGTGGCATAAACAAAAAATCCGCAAGGCGTGCCGCCTTTTGCAGCTCGTCTCATAGAAAATCGGCGTCAAGCGTTTTCGCTCGACGCCGAAATGTTTCTATACCGCACACTCCCTAAAACGGCGGACTGTATCGTTTACTGTTTATCCTCGATATACTTGATTATATCGCCAACGGTCTTGATGTTCTCTACCTCGTCCTCGGGGATCTCGATACCGAACTCGTCCTCGAGAGCCATGACCAGATCGACCACGTCCAAGCTGTCCGCGCCGAGGTCGTCCGTTATCGAGGAGTCCTCCGTAATGCTGTCCTTATCCGCAACGTCGAGCTGATCCGCGATCAAGTCCTTAACCTTCTCCAAAATATCCATGCTAAAAACCTCCAATTTATTTGCCGCATAGTTCCCGCGGCATTGTCAAGTACTATTATAAATCATATGAAAAAAATAATCAATACCCAACGCCCAAAAAAAACAGGTAAAAATTACTAAATTTATTCGGTAAACATACCAATTTTTCTAAATTTCGCGTAGCGGTTCTTCAGCAGCGTTTCGATACCGACCGATTTATAACGTGACACCGCGTCGACAAGATACTCGTAGATGCTGTCGGCGGCTTGCTCGGGAGCGTTATGCGCTCCGCCCTCGGGCTCTTTTATGATTTTATCACAAACTCCGAAGCTTGTCAAGTCCTCCGCGGTAATTTTTAAAATTTCGCACGCCTCTCTTTCCTTGGAGCCGTCCTTCCACAAAATGGACGCCGCCCCTCTCGGGGAGATAGCGCTGTACAGCGCGTTTTCCAGCATCGCCAGCTCGTCGCAGACCGCCAAAGCCAGCGCTCCGCCGCTGCCGCCCTCGCCGAGGATTATTGAAATTATCGGCGTTTTCAGCGTCATAAACTCGTACAGGTTGCGCGCTATCGCCTCGCCCTGACCGCGCTTTTCGGCTTCTATGCCGCAGTACGCGCCCGGAGTGTCGACGAGACATATCACGGGTCTGCGGAACTTTTCCGCCTGCTTTGCCAGCCGCAATGCCTTTCGGTAGCCCTCGGGGTGCGGCATCGAGAAATTGCTCCTTTTGTTCTCCTCGAGATTGCGCCCCTTGACCTGCGCTATGACCGTGACGGGCGTTTCGCTGAGACAGCCTATGCCGCCGATTATTGCCGCGTCGTCACCGAAATACCTGTCGCCGTGAAACTCCATAAACCGCGTGAACAACGCGGGGATATAATCGTTTACCGTCGGACGGTTTTTGTTGTGAACCGTTTCCATACGTTCCCATGCCGTTAAATTGCTCATAAAACCGCCCCCTTATCTCGCCGTGGTTTCCTTGGGGAACCCGTGCAGCTTGAGAATGTTCGACAGCCGCTTTCTCATCATCCCGCGCTCGACAATCATATCCACGAAGCCGCAGTCCTGCTGGAACTCCGCGCTCTGGAAGTCGTCGGGCAGGCGCTGGCGTATCGTATCTTGGATAACGCGCCGCCCCGCGAAGCCTATCAGCACCTTCGGCTCGGCGATGATGATGTCGCCGAGGCTCGCGAACGACGCCGTAACGCCGCCCGTCGTCGGGTCGGTCATGACCGCGACGTACAAGCCGCCCCCGTCGCTGTGGAGCTTGACCGCGCCGCTCGTTTTCGCCATCTGCATCAGGGAAATTATGCCCTCCTGCATGCGCGCGCCGCCGCTGCTCGTGAACATCACCACCGGCAAGCCCTTTTCGGTCGCGTACTCGAACGCGCGGGCTATTTTCTCGCCGACCACGCTGCCCATGCTCGCCATCATAAAATGGCTGTCCATTATGCCGATAACGCAGCGGTATCCGCGTATCGTGCACTCTCCCGTGACGATAGCCTCGCGCGTACCGCACAGCTCCTGCATCTTCGCGACCTTCTCCTCGTAGCGCGGGAAGCCTATGGGGTTGAGCGAGCGCATATCCGCGTCGAACTCGCGGAAGCTGCCCGTGTCGGCGGTAAGCTCCAAGCGCTCCTGCCACGTCAAGCGCGCGTGATAGTTGCACTTCGGACAGACCTTCATCGCGCGGACGAACTCCTCGTTGTAGACAACCCCCCCGCACCTCGGACACTTGAACAGCAGATCCTGCGGAATGGAAACGTCCTTTTCAACGGGCGCGGAGTGACCGTCGTCGGTAAAGCGCGACTTTACGACCTTAAAGAGATCCTCTATTGAAGCCATTTATTCAGTCCTCCATTATGTTCGTGCGGTTCAAAAAGCCGTTGTCAAACTCGCCGCGCTCGAAGCTCTCGTTCTTCAGCAGCCTCAGCTGGAAATCGATGTTGGTCTCCACGCCGTCGATTATGAACTCCGCGAGCGCCACGCGCATTTTCTTGATAGCCTCTTCCCTGTCGACGCCCTTGACGAGCAGCTTGGCTATCATGCTGTCGTAGTACGGCGGTATCTCGTAGCCCGCGTACACCGCGCTGTCGATGCGCACGTTGAAGCCGCCCGGCACGTGCACCGAGCGTATCAGCCCCGGGCACGGACGAAAACCGTGCCGCGGATCCTCGGCGTTTATTCGGCACTCTATCGCGTGACCCGTCACCTTAACGTCGTCCTGCGAGAACCAGAGCTTTTCGCCCTCCGCGATGCGTATCTGCGCCTTTACGAGGTCGATCCCCGTGACGAACTCCGTGACGGGGTGCTCGACCTGTATGCGCGTGTTCATTTCCATAAAATAGAAATTTCTGTCCTTATCGACAAGGAACTCGATAGTCCCCGCGTTGCGGTAGCCGCAAGCCTTGGCGGCGCTGACCGCAGCCGCGCCCATTTTCTCGCGGAGCTCCTCGGTCATTATCGGGCTGGGGCTCTCCTCGAGCACCTTTTGATTGCGCCTTTGCAGCGAGCAGTCGCGCTCGCCGAGGTGCACCACGTTCCCGAAATTGTCCGCGAGCAGCTGAAACTCGATGTGGCGGGGGTTTACGACAAACTTCTCGATATACAGATCGCCGTTGCCGAAGCACGAAAGCGCCTCCGCCTGCGCCTCGGAGAACTGCTTTTCAAGCTGCTCCCCGTCCTCGACGAGACGTATGCCGCGCCCGCCGCCGCCCGCCGTTGCCTTGACCATGACGGGATAGCCTATCTCATTGCAGAGCCTTTTCGCCTCGTCAATATTCGGCACGACGCCGTCCGAGCCCGGTATAACGGGCACTCCCGCGCCTATCATGGTCCTGCGCGCGTTTGCCTTGTCGCCCATTTCATCCATGCACTCGGGACCGGGACCTATAAACGTTATCCCACACGTCTCGCACAGCCGCGCGAAACCCGCGTTCTCGGACAGAAATCCGAAGCCCGGGTGCACCGCGTTCGCGCCCGTAGCCTCGCACGCCGCGATTATCGCCTTTGTGTTCAGATAGCTGTCCTTAGAGGGCGCGGGACCTATGCACACAGCCTCGTCCGCTATCTGCGCGTGGAGTGCGGACTTGTCCGCCGTGGAATACACGGCGACGGTCTTTATCCCGAGCTCTCTGCACGCGCGCATTATGCGTATCGCGATCTCGCCGCGATTGGCGATAAGTATCTTGTTGAACATTCTCAACTCTCCAAAAAATTATTCTGCCTTGGGGTCGGCAACGGCGAACGATATCTCCGCGGTGACGACCTTCTTGCCGTTCACCTTGGCGACCGCCTTTCCGAAGCCCACGGGACCCTTCTTCTCGGTCATTACGACGTTCAGCTCCAGCGTATCTCCCGGGAGCACCTGCCCCCGAAACCGCGCCTTGTCGATGCCCGCGAAGAACGCTATCTTGCCCTTGTTCTCGGGCAGCGCCAGCGCGCACACGGCGCCCGCCTGCGCGAGCATTTCTATCATCAGCACCCCGGGAGTTACGGGCTGCCCGGGGAAATGCCCCTTGTACCAGTACTCGTCGGGCTTGAGATACTTTTTCGCCGTCACCGAAACGCCCGGCTCCAGCTCCGTCACCTCGTCTATCAGCAAAAACGGGTCTCTGTGCGGGATAATTTCCTTTATCTGCTCCTGATTTAAAACCATATCGACCTCACTCTATCCTCATCAGCTTCTGACCGTATTCCACGGTATCGCCGTTGTTGACGTAAATTTCCGCTACCCTGCCCGAAAACTCGCTGTTTATCTCGTTCATCAGCTTCATGCTCTCGATGATGCACACCACGTCGCCGACGTTTACGTTATCGCCGAGCTTTACGAACGAGGGCTTTTCGGGAGCGGGCGAGGAATAAAACGTGCCGATTATCGGCGAGGTGATGATATTCCCCGAAACAGCCGCCTTTTCCGCCGCGGGAGCCGCGCTCGGAGCGGGCGCGCCGACGGGCGGCATGCCCATAGGGGGCGGCGGCATCATCCCACCCATGGGGGGCAGCGGAGGACAGCGCTTGCCCTCGATGACGATATCTATCTCCTCGGTGCTTACCTTCAGCCGCCCGAGGTCGTTCTCGCGGACTATCCGCGCGAGCGCCTCGACGCACTCCACGGTATCCTCTATCTGATGTATCTCTTTATCCTTTAAATTCATCATAAATCTCCTAAACTCTATCTTACCTCTCAGCCCTCTGCCTTTCTAAAGCACAGACAGCCGTTATGTCCGCCGAAGCCCAGCGAGTTTGACAGCGCGTAGTTTATCTTAAGCTCGCGCGCGCCCTCTGTGACGTAATCGAGGTCGCACTCGGGGTCGGGAACCTTGTAGCCGAGCGTTTTATGCACCTTTCCGTTCTTTACGGACAGCGCTGTAACGACCGCCTCAACGCCGCCCGCCGCGCCGAGAAGATGCCCCGTCATCGACTTCGTGGAGTTTACGGCAATGCTCTTGGCGTGCTCGCCGAAAGCGGCTTTTATCGCCATTGTCTCCGTCGCGTCGTTCATATGCGTGCTCGTTCCGTGAGCGTTGATGTAATTTACCTCGGACGGGTCGATGCCCGCCTCCCTGACGGCGAGCTCCATTGCCATTGCGCCGCCCTTGCCCTCGGGGTCGGGGCTGGTCTCATGGTACGCGTCGCAGGTCGAGCCGTAGCCGCATATCTCCGCGTATATCCTTGCGCCGCGCGCCTTGGCGTGCTCAAGCTCCTCGAGAACGAGAATGCCGCAGCCGTCTCCGAGAACGAAACCGCTCCGCTCCGCGTCGAACGGTATCGACGCCCTGTCGACGTCCGTCGAGCGCGTGATAGCTTTCATATTGTTGAACGCCGCGTAGCAGAAGCCAATATCGGAATGCTCCGTGCCGCCCGCCAGCGCCGCGTCGAGATAGCCGTGCTTTATCGCGCGGAACGCCTCGCCTATCGACTGAGTGCCGCTCGCGCAGGCGGTCGTCACGCAGAAGTTGCTTCCCTTGAAGCCCGTCCTTATCGCGACCTCGCCCGCCGCCATATTGCCTATCATCTTGGTTATAGTGAACACGGAAACGCGCTTGCTGCCCTTGTCGCGGTAGTTTATAAGCTCCTCCTCGGTGGTGCACAAGCCGCCTATGCCGCTGCCGATAATGCACCCCACGCGGTAGGGGTCGAGGTCTTTCAAGTCCGTGCCCGCGTCCCTCAGCGCCTGCTCCGCGCAGTACACCGCGTACTGAACGATAACGTCGTTGCGGCGAATCTCCTTTTTGTCGAAGACAGCGGAAGGGTCGAAATTCTTGACCTTCGCCACGACGCCCCTGCTCTCGGGCTCCTCGGGAAACCAGCAGCCGAGCTCAAAGCCGTGTCTGCCCGCCAGAAGGCTCTCCCAAAGCTCCTCGGGAGAATTTCCGCAGGGCGTCAGACACCCGAGCCCCGTTATCGCTACCCGTCTTTCATTACTCATTGATTTATTTCCTCCGAACGATCGGCAATTTTTTGCAATTGCCAAAATTTTACATACTTAAGCCGCCGCTTATCTCGATAGTCTGTCCCGTCACGTAAGCCGCGTTCTCGCTGCACAAAAATGCGACGACGTCCGCAACCTCCTCGGGCTCGCCGTAGCGCTTCATGGCTATCTGCGCGAGCATTGCGTTTCTCTGCTCCTCGGTCAGCTTGTCCGTCATGGGGGTCTTGATGAACCCGGGCGCGACGGCGTTCACGTTTATCCCGCGCGAGCCGAGCTCCTTTGCGGCGGTTTTCGTCATCGCGATGACAGCGCCCTTTGAAGCGGAGTAGTTCATCTGCCCGGGGTTGCCGTACAGACCCGCCACCGACGCCAAATTCACGATTTTGCCGCTCTTCTGCCGCAGCATTACCGCGCCGACGAACTTTGTCATATTGAACACGGACTTCTGGTTTATGCGGATAACGTCGTCGTAGTTCTCCTCCGCCATGCGCAACAGCAGCCCGTCGCGCGTTATGCCCGCGTTGTTGACGAGCGCGTCTATCGTGCCGAAGTCCTCCTTGACCTTTTTAACGAAGCTCTCGCATTCCGAGTGCGAGGAAACGTCCGCGATATACCTCTCGCAGCGCACGCCCAGCGCGGTTATGCGCTCCATGATGTCGTTGTTCTCGAAGCTCTTCTCGCTGATGTCGTTCAGCGCGATGTCGAAGCCGTCCTTCGCCAGCCTCAGCGCGATAGCCGCGCCTATGCCCCTCGCGGAGCCCGTGATTATTGCCGTTTTTCCCATAATTTTCTCCTTAATTTTAATTGGCAAGCCGCATCAAAGCTCCGCCAAAACGCGCTTTTCGATTTTTGCCGCCGCGGCGCTTGCAGACTTCATCTTCGCCATTTCGTCAAGCAAGCCGTCATCCTTGCCGTTGTCGGCGGAACAGCGTTCGGCTATAATTCTCATAAGCTCATCGACCTCGTCCCCGCCGAGACTGTCACTATCCGTCCCAAGCAGGTTCAGCAAATACGCCGCGTTCTTTTCTCCCTCTTCCCCTGCCATGGAGAAAATCGGCAGAAAACGAGCGGCGTCATAATCCGACTGCTTTTCCTTTAACTCCGTGATTAGAGCGTCGACCTTTTCGGGATCGTCGGTCTCTTTTTTAAAGACCGTGTATCTTAAAAACGTCGCGAGGTCGTCCGCTTGGGATTTAACCGTTGAATAATCCGTATTTTGAATTTTCTTCGAGAAAGCGATGCAGCGTCCTTTCGGAATTGAATCGACCACTTTCCCCGTATCGGGATCGACCAAAATCAAATCGGCTGTATCCGAGCCAACCGCGGCAACGCCTTCCTCGCCGCACTCTTTGGCATATCCGTCTATCCTGTCCTGCAGTATGTCTCCGAGCGATTTGCCGTCGGCGATTCCTTTCTCTATGCTCTCCATGAGTTCTTTCAAATCTCCGGCAACGGGAACCTGCATATATTTCGGGTTCGCCCACGGTCTCGATGCGGCATAAACGTCTTTTCCCAAATCTTCAAGCGAAGTTTGGTGAGTTCTTACATACATATCCGAAAAATCGAAATCGTTTTCATTGTTTTCGGACGATTTTTGCGCTCCCGATATCAAAGACGAAAAAGCTCCGTCGTTCTCGGAAGAGACCGCGCTGCTTTTTCCCGAATAAAACCTTTCGGTTATCGGATTTGTGCTTATACCATTCATAAAAAGACCTCCCGCATTACCTATTTTTGGAAAAATACGCGGCTTTATACCTCCGCGATGACCGCGCCGTAGGTGAGCCCCGCGCCGAAGCCCACGAAGCATATCTTCATGCCCGCGCGCACCCTGCCCGCCTTGAACAGCTCGTCGAGCGCCACGGGAATGCACGCGCTGGAGACGTTGCCCATATGCTCGATGTTCGTGTAGACCTTTTCGGACGGAATACCCAGCAGCTCGGTCGCCTTTTCGATTATGCGCAGATTGGCCTGATGAGGTATCACGAGGTCGAGCTCCGAAACGTCAAAGCCGCCCTGCGCCGCGACGTTCTTCACTGCGTCCGCCATGGCGTTCACGGCGAACTTGTACACCGCCTTGCCGTCCTGCACGAGGAAATTCTGCTTTGAGAACGTATCGAAGCGGTTCTCGTAGAACCCGTCGATATCGCCGAACCACGGGCAGTTGCTCTCGTAGTGCACCTTGCAGTACAGCGCCTCGAACTCGTCGCCCTCCGCGCCGAGGAACGAGCAGAAGCGCTTGTCGCTCTTTTTCAGCAGCACCGCGCCCGCCGCGTCGCCGAAAAGGATGCTGCTCGCGCGGTCGGTGTAGTCGGTCTGGTTCGAGAGCTTCTCGCTCGACACTATCAGCACGTTTTTGTATTTTTCGGTCTCGAGGAACTTCTGCGCGATGTCGAGCGACGTGATAAAGCCCGTGCAGGCGCTGTTCACGTCGAAGCAAGCCGCGTTCCTCGCGCCTATGCGCTTCTGGATAAGGCAGGACGCCGCGGGGTAAAAGAAATCGGGCGTGCACGTCGACACGATTATAAGCTCCACGTCCTCCGCGCTCGTTTTCGCGCTCTCGAGCGCCCTCAGCGCCGCCTGCGCTCCCATATAATAATTCGGCTTATCCGTCGCGATATGCCGCTGTTTGATGCCCGTTCTCGGGAAAATCCACTCGTCGGAGGTGTCAAGTATCTCCGAAAATTTGTCGTTGTCCGCCACAAATTCGGGAGCGTAGCTGCCCGTACCCAGAAACTCAATTCCGCTCATCAAAAAAACTCCTTGATTTTATTTTCAAAATATTGTATAATAATACGCAAGGGAAAAATTTCCCCGTGCTGACAATAAAGTCAGCAAACGATTTACCAAAACATACCACTTTATATTTTACCTTATTTTCAAGAATTTGTCAACCCTTTTTTGTATCTGTCAATAAATTTTCACGGAGGTTTTTTATGAAAACGGCATTTTTATTTTCGGGGCAGGGCTCCCAATACCCGGGCATGGGCGCGGAGCTCGCGGAGAGGTACGGCGCGGCAAAGGAGATCTTAGAGTGCGGCTCGGACGTTCTGGGCTGCGATTTACTGCAAAAGCTGACCGGAAGCACCGCCGAGGAGCTTGCGCAGACAAGGCTTTCCCAGCCCGCGATATTCACCGCGTCGCTGATAGCGCTCTGCGCGGTGCGCGAGAACGGCGTTGAGAACGCCGCCGTCGCGGGGCATTCCCTCGGCGAATACGCGGCGATGTACGCCTCGGGAATGCTCTCCCTCGAGGACGCGTTCAAGGCTATCAAGCTCCGCAGCGAGGCTATGGCGAAGGCTGCCGGGAACGCCAAGGGCGCTATGGCGGCGATAATCGGCGCGGACAGCGATATGATAAACGAGGTCTGCGGCTCGGTAGAGGGCTTTGTCGCGCCCGCGAACTACAACTCCCCCGTCCAGACCGTTATCGCGGGCGAGGAAAGCGCCGTCGACGCGGCGATGGCGAAATTCGCCGAGCTCGGCAAGCGCGGCGTTAAGCTCGCGGTGTCGGCGGCGTTCCATACCAAGCTCATGCAGCCCGCCGCGGACGAGTTCAAGGCAGCGGCGCAAGGCTTCGCGTTCAGAGAGCCGAACTGCGCTTTCTACGCGAACCTGTACGGCAAAAGGCTCGAGGATTTCTCGGACATGCCGTCCTACCTCGCGGCGCATATCTGCTCGCCCGTTAAATTCGCCGACGAGCTCAACGCAATGCAAAGCGACGGCATCGAGGCTTTTGTGGAGCTCGGTCCGAACAAGGTGCTGACGGGCTTGGTAAAGAAAACGCTTAAGGACGTCGTCAACGTAAACGTCGAGAATAACGAAACGCTTGAAAAGGCGCTTTCGGCATTGAAAGGATAAATATATGAGAAAATTTTGTTTGATAGGGCACCCGCTGGGACACTCGCTGTCGCCGCAGATACACGCGCGGCTGTTCGAGCTGTCGGGGGAAAAAGCGGAATACACGCTGGAGGACATCGCTCCCGAGGAGCTTGAAAGCAAATACGGGTTCCTGTCGGAGTTCGACGGCTTTAACATCACGATACCGCATAAGGTCGCGATAATAGATTACTGCGACGAGCTGTCGGACGGCGCGAAGCGCTATAAATCGGTAAACTGCGTCAAGAACGGCGCGAAAAAGGTCGGATACAACACGGACTGCACGGGGTTCACGAAATCGATAGAGCTGCTCGGCGCGTCGCTCGGAAGCAAGGTGCTGCTGATAGGCTGCGGCGGCGTGGGGCGCATGATGGCCGTCGAGACGGCTCTGAGCGGCGGGGAGCTCACGATAGCGGCTTTAGAAAACGACCTGCCCCTTGCCGCGAACGTTATCGGCGAGATACAGGCGATGAAGCCGACCGCCAAAGTAAAGGCCGTCAAGATACCCGCGGACGGGCTTTCAAATGCCGCTCTCGGCGATGAAAAATTCGATCTGCTGGTAAACGCCTGCCCCGTGGGAATGTTCCCGAAGACCGACAGAATGCCGTGTCTGCCCGAGGTGCTCGACAACGTGAAATTCGTGTTCGACGCTATCTACAATCCCAAGGAGACGCTGCTCGCGAAAACCGCCCGCGAAAAAGGCTGCAGGGCGATGACGGGCATGGCGATGCTGGTGCTTCAAGCCGCAGCCGCTCACGAGATATGGGACGGCGCGGAATACAAAAAAGAGGACGTCGACAAGCTTATCGCAGATATGGAGGCTTTGGTATGAGCGCACCGTTAAGCGTGTATCTGTGCGGCTTTATGGGCTGCGGAAAAAGCCACATCGGGCGGCTGCTCGCGGCGGCGCTGAACAGGCGCTTTCTCGATTTGGACAGGTACATCGTCAACGCCGAGGGAATGACTATTCCCGAGATATTCGACAAATACGGCGAGCCGCATTTTCGGCAGCTTGAGGCGAAATACATCCGCGAGCTGTCTGACGGGAGCATTGTCGCGACGGGCGGCGGCGCTCTGATAAACGCCGAGACCGCGAAATTCGCGAGGGAGAGCGGTCTTTCGGTGTACATCAACACGTCGTTCGAGGTATGCTACAAGCGGATAAAGGGCGACGCGAACCGCCCTCTCGTGGTCAACAACACTCCCGAGCAGCTGAGGGAGCTGTACAACAAGCGCGCCGAAATCTACAAGCAAAACGCGGTGTGCATGGTAAACGGAAATACGCGGGATACCGTTATTACGGAGGAGATAGTGAAGCTGGTAAAGTTTCACGAGAAATAAATCATGGTAATAAAAAACGTTAAAATAAAAACAATGTCCGACAAGGACTATGAAAACGGCTTTGTACGCTTCGGGGAGATAATCACCGAGATAGGCGAGATGAGCGCGTATATCCCGACGGACGAGGACGAGATAGACGGCTCGGGAAAAACGCTGTACCCCGGCTTTATCGACGCGCACTGCCATTTGGGAATGTGGAGCGACTGCTATTCCATGCAGCTCGAGGGCGACGACGGCAACGAGATGACCGACCCCTCCACGCCGCATCTGCGCGCCATAGACAGCATAAACGCCATGGACAGGTGCTTTTCCGACGCGGTGAACGCGGGCGTTACCTGCGTCTGCACGGGCGTCGGCAGCGCCAACCCGATAGGCGGCTCGTTCGCGCTGATAAGGACGTTCGGCTCCAAGCGCGTGGACAAGCTTGTCGTGAAGTCCCCGATAGCGATAAAATTCGCGCTGGGAGAAAACCCCAAATCCTCCTACAGCGAGCGCGACGAAACTCCCGTAACGCGCATGGCGACTGCCGCCATTATCCGCGAGCAGCTCCGAAAGGCGCTGCGCTACAAGGAGGATATGGACGAATACAAGCGCACGAAGGGCACGGACGACGAGGTCTCCAAGCCCGATTTCGACGCGAAATGCGAGGCGCTGCTGCCCCTATTTAATAAGGAAAACAAGCTCAAGGCGCACTTCCACTGCCACCGCGCGGACGACATCTTCACGGCGGTGCGCATCGCCAAGGAATTTGAGCTGGATTACGTGCTGATACACTGCACGGACGGCGGCGTTATCGCGGACGAGCTCGCCGAGGACAGCCCCGCCGCGGTGACGGGTCCGCTTTTCGGCGACAGAGGAAAACCCGAGCTCTCCAACCACGACATCACAACGCCGCGTATCCTGTACGAACACGGCATGGAATGTGCGATATGCACGGATCACCCCGAAACGCCCATTCAGTATCTGCCGATGACGGCGGCGCTGGCAGTGCGCGGCGGGCTGTCCGAGGAGAACGCGCTGCGGGCGATAACGATAAACGCCGCGAGGGTTCTCGGCGTCGGGGATATTCTCGGCTCCGTCGAGGTCGGGAAAAGCGCCGATTTCGTGCTGTTCGGCAGCGATAAATCGCCGCTGGACATTATGAGCCTGCCGAGCCTTGTGGTCGTCGGAGGGAAGATAGCGGTGAAAAAATGACGTTTTCCGGGTTTTGCTGTTGACTTTACGAGTGAATTATGTTATAATATTATACATCATAATTTACCGAAAATTGAGGTGGAGTAAAAATGGCAGCTATCAAGCCCATAACCATTAGACCGGTGTCGGATCTAAGAAATTACAGCGACGTTCTTAAAGACGTGTCATACGGAAATCCGGTTTTCCTCACGAGGAACGGAAGAGGCGCGTACATTATAATGGACATCGACGAGTACAACGAGATGGAAAAAAGTCTCGATGAGTACCTCGATGAAAAACTCGGCAAAAGGCGGTACGAGGAGGAATAACCCAAATGCGCGAAATAAACACAAGCGAGATAACAAAAGCGACAGCGGAGCTCTGCGTGAGCGCGAACCTGCGGCTGCCGCGCGGCATGAAAGAGCGCATCGAGGAGAGCGCGAAATGCGAGGAGAGCGAGCTTTGCAGGAGCGTTCTCGGCGACATCGCCGCGAATATCGACTGCGCCGCGAAGCTCGGCGTGCCGATATGCCAAGACACGGGAATGGCGGTGGTGTTCGCGGAGGTCGGACAGGACGTTCACATCACGGGCGGGAGCTTCGAGGACGCGGTGAACAAGGGCGTTGCCGAGGGCTACGTCAACGGGCGGCTGCGCTTAAGCATAGTCGGCGACCCTCTGGAGCGCGTAAATACGGGCGACAACACCCCAGCCGTTATCCATACGCGGATAGTTCCGGGCGATAAGATAAGGCTCACGGTCGCGCCGAAGGGCTTTGGCAGCGAGAATATGAGCCGTCTGAAGATGTTCACGCCGTCGGCTGCAAAGGAAGATATTGTAAATTTCGTCGTGGAAACGGCGTCGCTCGCGGGGAGCAATCCCTGTCCGCCTATCGTTGTCGGAGTGGGTATCGGCGGCGATTTCGAGTACTCGGCATTGCTGGCGAAAAAAGCTCTCTGCCGCGACTTGAATAGACGTCACCCCGAGCCGCTGTACGCTCAAATGGAGCGCGAAATGCTCGACGGGATAAATCGCCTCGGCATAGGCTCTCAGGGCTTCGGCGGCACGGTAACGGCGCTGTACGTCAACATCGAAAAGGCTCCCACTCACATCGCGGGGCTGCCCGTGGCGGTAAACATCGGCTGCCACGTCACACGCCACGCCGAATGTGAAATTTAAGTTTTTAAAAAAATTTTCAAAAAAAGCGAAACCTTCTTGACATTCATCTGGTATTATATACGAAAGCGGAGAATTTTATGGAAGCATTATCTTTGACCGCGCGCGAAAGCTTCGACGCGGTAATGCGGCTGTATACGCCCACGGTCTACGGGATAGCCTACGCGAGACTGCGCAGCCCCGAGGACGCGGAGGACGTCGCTCAGGACGTGTTTGTACGGTACTTCAAGGCGGACCTTACATATGAGAGCGAGGAGCACCGCAAGGCGTGGCTGATACGCTGCGCCGTGAACTGCACTAACAGCTGCGCCTCGTCCGCGCAGTACCGCCGCAGAGCCGCGAGCGCGAGCCTCGACGAGGTCTCCGAGCTGCCCGCGGAAGGCGGCACGGAGGAGCTCGCCGAGCGGTCGGAGCGCAAAAGCGCCGTGCTGAACGCAGTCGCGCAGCTCCCTCCGAAATACCGAACGGTCGTTCATCTGTATTACTTCGAGGATATGTCGATAGCCCGGATAAGCGAGGCGGTCGACGCTCGGGAGTCCACGGTAAAAACCCGGCTCGCGAGGGCTCGCGAAAGGCTGAAAAAGCTTCTTAAGGGGGAGGTTGAGTTTTAATGAAATTCGGCGATGAATACAAAAACGAAATGTCAATGCTCGCCCCCGACGAGGAGACCGCGGAGCGCATCAGAAACGGCGTTATGAAGCGCATTGCGGAGGACGCGCCCGCGAAAAAGCCCCTGCCCCTGCGGAGGATAGCGGTCGTCGGCGGCTCGATAGCGGCTTGTCTCGTTATCGGCGTGACGGCAATAGCGCTCACGAAGAGCGACAGGCAGTTCCTTTCCTCGGGCAGCGGCGGCATGAACATGGCGGATAATCTCGCTCCCTCGACGGGCGCCAACATAGCGGGCGGCGCGGACGGCGCGCAGAGCGCTCCCGCAGGGAACAACGCGATAGCGGAGGAGTTCGGCGGCGGGCAAAACAATGTTCACGGCGGCTTTGCCGACGCAGGCGAGGAGAGCGTTGATTTCGCGCAAAGCGTCTATGACAAAACGGGCGAGCCCGAGCAGAGCATAGCCTCGGCAAGACCCGCGGATTCGTTCGGCGGCGGCGAGCGGGACGATACGGCGCTCGTAACGCTCGACGACGATCTCCTGACGCTGGAATACAACGGCGAAACGCGGCTTTTCCGCGCCGTTGTCGACAGCGCCGCGGACAACGGCGGCAGCGAGGATAATTCACCCGACGAAAGCGCGGAACGCATAAAGGCGCTCTCCCCCGACGGCAGGATAATGTTCATAGAGCTTTTCGGAGACGAACTCCTGCTCTTCGACAGCGAAAACCGCGCAATTGGAAAATATGTATTTTTCACAAACGCGAACTAAAATATTGCTAATTTTTGTAAATTTATTACAAATTTTTCAAGAAATTTCACATAAAACGGGGCGTTCGGAACGCTCCGTTTTCGTTTTAATCAACATTTAGCGGCAATAATGAGAATTACCCGAAAAAATTATATGAAAAATTTGTGAAAATCACAAAAAAGGACTTGAAATGTTGAAAACTTTATGATATAATGTATACAGTAAGAATGAAGAATAACGAACGGAATTTTTTGGAATTTATTCGTTTGGATTTTTATATAATAGTTTTGCGCGCCCGACGCGGCAGACAGCTTGCCGCGTTCCTTGTGCGGATATCCGCGCCGCGGCGTGTAAACGATTTCAGTCAAGAGGTGAGCGTAATGACAGGATTGGAACAGGCGGTAAGCAACAGCGGCAGCTTCGCTTTCGCGATGAAATATCAGCCCGATTTTCCGATCGAATTCCTGCTCGGGGATAATCCTTTCTCGAACGAAAAAACCGCGCTGCTCGGGGAGATCATCTGCCCCGAGGACTATCAGCCGTTCTGCGATATAATCGGCGAGGTCATAAGCGGACATCAGAGCGGCGTAAAGGCGCACGTCCGCCTGAAATGCGGCGACGCGTACAGGTGGTACTACATAGCGGCGGCGCCCGAGTTCCGAGAGGACGGCACGCTCAGGGTGCTGTCGGGCATGCTGTTCGACGTGACGGAATATCTCGACTGCGAGGGCAGCGACGAGGTAATGCGGCATTTCAAAAGCAAGGCGGCGGGCTCCATGGGCTCTTCGAGCGACAATATGCCGCGGCTGCTCGATATCCTCGGGCAGGATTATCTGGAAAGGATACAGCTCCCGTTTTCGCGCATTAAAGGGATGTATTCGGCGATAGTCGGCGAGGACGGAAAAATACTCGCCGCGGCGCAGGACAAGAAGATAAACCTCAACAAAATGAGCTATCAGCGCAAAAAGAGCATCCGCGTAAAGCACCGCGCCATAGCGTCGTGGGTCATCGCCGGGGAATCCCCCGAGGACATAAACGACTGCGTTCCGCTGCTTGAAACAATGGTGCAGACCGTCTCGGAAATAGCGAATTCCTACGTGGTCATCTGCGAGGAAATGGAAAACTCGCAAAAGGCAAACAAGCTGCTCGGGCAGAATTTCGAAGACCAGATACTCGTCAACAACATCTACTCGGTGATACTCCAGAGCCGCAGCAACGCCGCCTCCTTCGGCAGCATAATCCCCCTGATACGCGATTATTTCTCTCTGGACGATATGTTCTTCTGCACGGACAACGTCCGCCCCATAAAGGTCTACCGCTGGAGCGAGACGGGCGACATCATACCGACGGTGTCCACCACGCCGTTTATCGAAAGGGTCGACAAGGAGCTTGAAAACAACTCCGTGGTATGCATGACCGAGGACGAGCTCCGCGGCGAGGAAAGCAAGGGCAGAAGCGTGGCGATGTCGAGGGTCTACGAAAACGGCAGCCCGCGCGGGCTCATCGTATTTATGTCGCACGACGGCGACCGCGTCTGGACGAACCGCGACAGAAAAATGATACGCAACGTCACGCAGATAATCTCGACGGTCATTTACCGCTCGTTTACGGAAAACGAGCTCGCCGTCTCGCAGGAGCACCTGCTCCGTCTGGCGTACTACAACACCACAACGGGAATACCGAACAGGAGCGCATTCGAGCGCGATTTCGGCAAGTCGATAGCGGAGGGCGGAGGCGGCGCCGTTATCTCCGTGGAAATATCCAACCTCAAGGAGCTCTCCGAAGCCTACACGACGCGCTATTCCGAGGACATTGTGCGCGGCGTCGCCGAATACATCGCGGCGATACCCTCCGAGAATCCCAAAACGGTCTATATGTTCTCAAGCGATACGCTGTTCGTTATGATGAACGGCTCCTCGCGCGAGGAGGCGCTGGTCATCGCGCAGAATATCCTTACAAAGTTCCGCTCGCCGTGGTTCCTTAACGACAGCGAAAAGCAGCTCGACATCTACGCGGGGATATGCGTCTACCCGAACGACGCGGACAGCGTCGCGGACTGCGTGCGCGTCGCCACGAGAACGCTGCGCCTCGCGAAGGACAGACGCCTGCACGACGCACTGAGCTATTCGGACGGTCTCGAGGAAAAGCTCGACAACAACCTCCGCGTGAAAAAGCTCGTCATGGAGGCTGCCGAAAACGATTTCAAGGGCTTTTACTTCCTGTATACGCCCGTTGTCGACGCGAAAACCGAGGAGCTGCAGTGCTGCGAGGCGCACCTCTTCTGGAGCAACGGCGACATCATAGTCTCCCGCGACAGATTTCTGCCCGTCGTGGAGCGCATAGGACTCGCGGAGGAGATATACGCCTTCGTCATTGAAAGGATATGCGAGTTCTGCGCGAACGTGCGCGAAAGCGGGCTCTCGCATTTCCGCGTGTCCTTCAGCATCCCCGAAAACATCCTCAACTCCGAAACGGGCGTTATGGTGCTGCGCAAGGGGCTGCTGGAGTATTCCCTGCCGCCCGAGGCGATAAGCATTTCCGTTTCCGAAAGCGACGGAACGCTCGGTATGCGCAACAATTTCCTCAGGCAAATGGCGAACAGCGGCGTGAACATAATCGCCGACGACAAGGGCGGGAATTTCTTCACGGCGGCGCCGCTCGAGAACCCCTATGTCAGATGCATAAAGCTGAGGAGCAGACGGCTCAGCGGCGACCCAGTGTCCGCGGCGTTCGTGCGCTCCGTGATAGAGCGCGCTCACGAAAAGGGCATAACGGTGTGCGTAAAGGGCGTGGACAGCCCCGCGGCGCTTGAGACCGCCCGCGGCTTCGACGCCGATATGATACAGGGCATTGTAAACGGCAGACCCCTGCGCTCCTCGGAGTTCATCAAGAAAATGGTCGTCAACAACGCCGTGAAATAACGAATTTATATAAAAAGCCGAAGATTTTTCAACAATCCTCGGCTTTTTTTATGTTTCGGCGAATTTTCCGTTTAAGGAAGTTTTCGGGAAAATTCTCTTGAAAATACGGGAAAAATGGTATATAATATAGAGTGTGTATGTCAATTGTTTTTTGTATAATTTGGAAAATTCTGGGAGTAAAATGAAAGAAATTCTTGATTTTTTTGCGGGACATCTGAAACGCGTCGACAAAATACTGCCGATAATCTGCATAGCGATAACGGCATTTGACATTTTTCTGGTAAATATGATGTACCAAACGGGGTATATCAAGAAAACCGCGCTGATAACGCAGATAGCGGCAGCGATAATCGGCGTGGCAGCGTCGTTTGTGATAAGCCTCTTCGACTACAAGTTCATCGCCAAGGTGTGGTATATCTACGCGCCCGTCGCGGTGATACTCCAGCTTCTGGTGTGGTCGCCGATAGGCGTGCAGCGCGACGACGACGTTGCGTGGATACAGATAGGCGGCAAAAACGGCGTCACCATTCAGCCGTCCGAGATACTGAAATTCGTGTTCATAATCACGCTGGCGCTGCACATTTCCAAGCTCGGCGACAAGCTGAACTCCATACCGCACCTGCTGCTTTTGTGCGCGCACGGGCTGTTCCCAACGGCGCTCATAATCGTGCAGGGCGACGCGGGCTCGGCGCTGGTGTTTTTGTTCATTTTCATCGTGATGCTGTTCATGGGCGGCATCTCGTGGAAATATATCGCGGTCGCGATAGCCGCCGTCCCGCCCGTCGTCTACGTCGCGTGGAACTACATCATGAAGGACCACCACCGAATGCGCTTTTTGCTGCTGTTCGACGAGGAGCTCCAGCAAAAGGAGATACTCAATACGTATTATCAGCAGTACCAAGGCAAGATAGGCTTGGGCATGGGACAGCTCACGGGCATAGGCTTCGATTTTCAAGCCGAGAACCACATCGACATCCCCGAGATATACAACGACTTCGTGTTCTCGTTCATCGGCATGACAATGGGGTTTATCGGCTGTATGGCTGTGGTGATAGCGCTGGCGGCGCTCTGCCTCAAGCTTTTGTCCAACGCGTCGGGCGCCTCCGACCCTCTCGGAAAGCTGATATGCTCGGGAGTGTTCGCGCTGGTGCTGTTCCACTGCATAATCAACATCGGAATGGTGCTGTCGGTGGTGCCCGTAATCGGCATTCCCCTGCCGTTTATAAGCACGGGCGGCACGTCGATGATAATGATGCACGCCTATATGGGCTTGGTGCTGAGCGTTTCCGCTCACAAGGAAAAAGCAAAGCATATGTTCTATGAGGAATAATTTTTTCGGAGGTCAATTATGAAACCTGTTGTACGCAATTTAAAGGACTTGTATCCCGAGGCTCAGCACGTTCACCAGATAAAGCGCTATCGGGAGGCGGAGGTCGGCTTTGCGGAGCATTTCGGCTCCCTCGGAGAGCACCGTTTCTTCTCCGCGCCCGGGCGCACGGAGATATGCGGCAACCACACAGACCACAACAACGGCAAGGTGTTCGCGGCGAGCGTGGACTTGGACGTTATCGCCGTTGTCGAGCAGACCGACGACAATACCGTCACGATAAAATCCGAGGGCTTCCCCGAGGACAAGATAGACCTTTCCGACCTCGACATCAAGGAGGACGAGAAAAACACCTCCGCGGCGCTTATCCGCGGCGTAGCAAGGGGATTTCGCCGCAGCGGGCATAAGATAGGCGGCTTCCGCGCCTACACCGCCTCGACGGTAATGAAAGGCTCGGGGCTGTCGAGCTCGGCGGCGTTCGAGGTGCTTGTCGGCACTATACTGTCGCACCTGTACAACGGCGGGCAGATATCGCCCGTAAAGGTCGCGCAGATATCGCAGTTCGCCGAAAACGAGTACTTCGGCAAGCCCTCGGGGCTTATGGATCAAATGGCATGCTCCGTCGGCGGCTTTGTCGCCATCGACTTCAAGGACAACGACACGCCCATTATCGAGAGCGTCCCGTGCGACTTCGCGAGCTACGAGCACGCCCTCTGCATTGTCGACGCGAAGGGCGACCACGCCGATCTCACGGGAGAATACGCGGCTATATCTCACGAAATGAAAGCCGTCGCGGGATTTTTCGACTGCGAAACGCTCCGCTCCATAGCGCTCGCGGACGTTATGCTGAACATCAACGACCTGCGCGCGAATTTCGGCGACAGAGCCGTGCTCCGCGCCATCCACTTCTTCCATGAGAACGACCGCGTGGAGCGCGCCGTCCACGCGCTGAAAAACGAGCGCTTCGACGACTTCCTCGGCGCAGTAAAGGAGAGCGGCGACAGCTCCTTCAAGTACCTCCAGAACATATATCCGAGCTCCGACGTGCGCAGCCAGTGCCTGTCTATCGCGCTGAACGTCGCCGAAAGCTCGCTCCACCGCAAGGGCGCGTGCCGAGTTCACGGCGGCGGCTTCGCGGGAACGATACAGGCGTTCGTGCCGTTTGATGCTTTAAAGCAGTTCAAAATGAACATGGAAAAAATATTCGGCGTGGGCGCCTGCCATGTACTTACGATAAGACCCGTAGGCGGCGCCGAGGTGCATATAGTTGAAAATTGACAGTTGATAGTTGACAGTTACGGAGCCGTTTCGCGGCAAATTTAAATAGCGCCGAAGGCGCACCGAAACTGTCAACTGTACACTGTCAACCGTCAATTGATTTCAAATCCGCTCATCCGCTTGATGAGCATTACGTCCACCAGCGCGTCCACGGCAATGCCGTTTTCGGTGTATTCCTCCGAGAACACCTTGCCGTTTTCGCGCAGCTGCGCGGCATAGCCCGCCTTGTCATACGGCAGCAGCAGCTTCATTCGGCGGCTGGTCTGCGGCAAATTGACCGCAATTTTCTGCAAAAGCTCGTCGATGCCCTCGTTTTTGAGAGCGCTTATCTTGGCGGTCTTATCGTCAACGGGTATGCTCTCGGTGATTTTGTCGCACTTGTTGAGCACGGTAACGACGGGTATCTCGGCAGCGCCGAGCTCCGCGAGCGTTTTCAGCGTCACGTCGGCTTTTTCGACAGCCTCGGGGTCGCTCGCGTCGCAGACGTGGATTATAATGTCCGCGCACGCCGCCTCCTCCAGCGTCGATTTGAACGCCTCGACGAGGTGATGCGGCAACCGTCTGATAAGCCCGACCGTGTCCACCAGCAGCAGGCTTCTCCCGTCGGGCAGCTCAATGGCTCTCGACGTGGGGTCAAGCGTGGCGAAGAGCTTGTCCTCGGCAAGCACTCCCGCGCCAGTCAAAAGGTTCAGCAGCGTGGATTTGCCCGCGTTCGTGTAGCCGACGATAGCCCCCACCTGAACGTTGTCCTTTTTGCGGCGCGCCCGCGAGTAGCCGCGGCGCTCCTCGAGCTCCTTGAGCTCCTCGGCGAGCTTGTCAATGCGGCGGCGGATGTGGCGGCGGTCGGTCTCGAGCTGCGTTTCACCGGGACCGCGCGTGCCGATGCCGCCCCCGAGACGGGACAGGCTCGTGCCCAAGCCCATTAGCCGCGGCAGCCTGTAACGGAGCTGCGCGAGCTCGACTTGGAGCTTGCCCTCGCGCGAGACGGCTCTCCCCGCGAAGATGTCCAGAATGAGCATGGTGCGGTCGATAACGCGCACGCCCGTCTCGTCCTCGATGTTGCGTATCTGCGACGCGGTGAGCTCGCAGTCGAAGATGAGCAGGGTCGCTCCCAGATTTTGGCAAAGCTCCCCGACCTCGGCGAGCTTGCCCTCGCCGATAACGGTCGCCGAATCGTAAGCGCCGCGCTTCTGGATAACGCGCGCAAGCTCCTCCGCACCCGCGGTTTTCGCAAGCTCCGAAAGCTCGTCAACGGAAACGTCGCAGTCGTACTCGCTGAGGGCGGCGGAGACCAGAATTGCTTTTTCGATTTGTTTTTCCTGCATAAAATTCTCCTTTCGTTGAAGGTTGGAGAATGAGTAACTTTGTTATTATAGCAGATTTTTTTCCGTTTGTCAAGCGTTTTTCGCTTTTTCTCCGCGTTCTTCCGCAGCGATGCGCTCTCTTTGAAAATGAATTTTTTCATTTGGTAACTTGCAATCGGTTTTTCGATAATGGACAAATTGCCGAAATCTGTCTATTATCTTGCAGTCTTTTGCAGTTCGCGTGCAGCGATTTGCAGTCGTTTTGCAGCTTTTTGCATTTATTTGCAGTTGGGGGTTGGGAATATTTGGAAAAACTGTTATTTTATGTTAAATTTTGGAAATTGATTTGCCGCAGGAAATTTGTGCAGTGAATTGCAGTTTTGAGAATGATATACTGACTTCTTGGTCGAATTACGTTGCACTTCCCGAAGTGCAGACCTCGGTGCAAGAGGACACCCTTCGGGAGAGGGGGGAACAACAAAATCCGACAAAAATGCGGAGTTCCCCCCTCTCCCTACGGGTTTCCTCTTCCGATCTCCTTCCCCTCCCCCTCTCCCCCTTTTCCGCATTTTTCGGTTGACGAGAACGGAAAGGTACGTTTCAAAACGAAAAGCGCAATCGACGTGGTTTGCCGCACAGCTCAAAATGCTAATATAAATGCCCTGTCGACGCTCGCTGGGGTGAGGGGAGTTCCTACAAATCCTAATTGTCAAAAATTATGAGGTGGAAATTATGAAATTCAAAAAATTCGACGTGCTGATCGTCGGCACGGGCATTTCGGGCATTTACGCGGCGCTGAACCTCGACGGCGCGCTGTCCGTGCTTATGCTCTCAAAGCGCGAGCTTACGCTGTGCAACTCCGCGCTGGCGCAGGGCGGAGTGGCTGCCGTTATGGACAAGGCTCACGACGACAGCGAGCTGCACATCAAGGACACGCTCGTCGCTGGACAGTACAAGAACGACCTCGACAACGTGAAAATTCTCGTCGAGCAGGGTCCGCGCGACGTCGAGAACCTTGTCGAGAAGTACGGCGTGGATTTCGACCGCAACGAGGACGGCTCGCTGGCGCTGACGCTCGAGGGCGGGCACTCGCGGCGGCGCATCGCTCACCACAAGGACACCACGGGCTTCGAGATAGAGACAAATCTGATTGCGCAGGTGCAGAAGCTCACGAACGTCACCGTTATCAACAACTCCGTGCTGTGCCGTCTGGAGCGCGAGAACGGCGTTTTTTTCGCCGAGGTCATCACAGAAAGCGGCGACTACGAATATTACTGCGCGGGCGCCGTCGTTATGGCGACGGGCGGCATAGGGCGCGTTTACGACTACACCACCAACTCCGCGATAGCGACGGGCGACGGTATTCGGCTGGCGTATGAGCTCGGCGCGGTGATAAAGAATTTGAGCTACGTGCAGTTCCACCCGACGGCGTTTGCCGATAAGGTGCATGAATGTTTTCTCATTTCCGAGGCTGTGCGCGGCGAGGGCGCTTATCTGCTCAACTGCAACGGGGAGCGATTTATGCCGCGCTATGAGCCCGAGCGCAAGGAGCTCGCTCCGCGGGACGTGGTGTCGAAATGCATTATGGAGGAGCGGAAAAAGACGGGCAGCGACGAATTCTGGCTCGATATTTCGCATAAAGACCCCGAATTTGTCAAAAATCATTTTCCGATGATTTATAATAAAGTGCTTGAAAAGGGCTATGATATGACTAAGGAGCCTATCCCGATATATCCGTGCCAGCACTACCTTATGGGCGGAATTAACGTCGACGGCAAGGGCGCTACCAACATCGAGGGGTTGTACGCGGCGGGGGAGTGCTCGCATACGGGCGTTCACGGGGCGAACAGGCTGGCGAGCAATTCGCTGCTGGAGGCGCTGGTGTTCTCGCGGCTGATCGCCGAGGACATCAATGCCAAGATAACTCACGGCGGCGCGGAGGATCTCGAATATCCCCTCCCCCCGCCCGAGGGCAAGCCGCTGCCGAACGGTATACGCGACGAGGTGCGCCGCATAATGCAGAAGTCCTACTTCATCTACCCCGACTACCCCGAGGCGGAAAAGGGCTTGAAACGCGCTGCCGAGCTGAAAAAGGAGCTCGAAAGCGGCGGTTACGCGGTCACGGCGGATTTTGTTGAAACCAAGTCCATTGTGACCTGCGCGTATATCATACTCGGCGAGGTTATTGAAAGGAAGGACGAATGACGCTTTTATGTTGACGGCATACGCGGAGGAGCTCGAATATCCCCTCCCCCCGCCCGAGGGCAAGCCGCTGCCGAGCGGCATACGCGACGAGGTGCGCCGCATAATGCAGAGAGCCTACTTCATCTACCCCGACTACCCCGAGGCGGAAAAGGGCTTGAAACGCGCTGCCGAGCTGAAAAAGGAGCTCGAAAGCGGCGGTTACGCGGTCACGGCGGATTTTGTTGAAACCAAGTCCAT
>JAMPFE010000002.1:200553-230553 GCA_023664705.1 Lachnospiraceae bacterium
ACTATCCCGAGGCGGAAAAGGGCTTGAAACGCGCTGCCGAGCTGAAAAACGAGCTTGAAAACGGAGATTACGCGGTCACGGCGGATTTTGTTGAAACCAAGTCCATTGTGACCTGCGCGTATATCATACTCGGCGAGGTTATTGAAAGGAAGGACGAATGACGCTTTTATGTTGACGGCATACGCGGAGGAGCTCGAATATCCCCTCCCCCCGCCCGAGGGCAAGCCGCTGCCGAGCTGAAAAAGGAGCTCGAAAGCGGAGATTACGCGGTCACGGCGGATTTCGTGGAGACCAAGTCCATTGTGACCTGCGCGTACATCATACTCAGCGAAGTCATTGAAAGGAAGGACGAAAAATGACGCTTTTACCGTTTTATGTTGACGGAATCATCAAGACGGCGCTGTCCGAGGACATCAACTACATCGACAGCACCGCCGACCTGCTTATCCCCGAGGACAGCCGCTCGGACGCGTATTTTATGGCTAAGGCGGACGGCGTTGTCTGCGGCACGGAGGTCGCGGCGCGGGTGTTCACGATGCTCGACCCGTCGGCGGACGTGAGGTTCCTCGCGAAAGAGGGCGAGCGCGTTGCAAACGGGCAGAAAATCGCGACTATCGGCGGGCATACGCGCGAAATGCTCAAGGCGGAGCGCACCGCGCTGAACCTTATCCAGCATATGAGCGGCATCGCGACGTATACGCGCAGGTGCGCGGACGCTGTCGAGGGCACCAAGGCGACCATTGCCGATACGCGAAAAACGCTCCCGGGGCTGAGGGCGCTGCAAAAATACGCCGTAACGGCGGGCGGCGGGCGAAATCACCGCTACAACCTCACAGACGCGGCAATGCTGAAGGACAACCACATCGACGCTTACGGCGGCATTACCGCGGCGGTGAACGCGCTCCGCGAACGGGCGGGGCATATGCTGCAGATAGAGGTGGAGACGCGTAATCTCGAAGAGGTTCGGGAGGCTCTGAAGTGCGGCGTAAACGTGATAATGCTCGACAATATGAGCCTTGAACAGATGACCGAGGCGTGCGCACTGATAAACGGCAGAGCAAAAGCCGAGGCGTCGGGCAACATCACGCTCGAAAATATCCGCGCGGTCGCCGAAACGGGCGTTGACATAATCAGTCTCGGCGCGCTTACACATTCCGTGCAGGCGTTTGATATTTCAATGAAATGGGGTTAAATTATGGACGAAATTGAATTCAGATACGACACGCAGCTTTTGCTTGACGTGGACGACCCGTCGGACGACGTTGAGGACGAGCTCGACGAGTATATCCGCACGCACTTCAAGGGCGATTCGCTGCTGGTTATCGCGGACGAGGACGAAAACGGCGTGATGACCGCGAAGCTGCATTTCCACACCAACGAGCCTTGGCAGATACTGGAATACTGCCGCTCGCTCGGGGAGATTTACGATATAGTGGTCGAAGACATGGTCAGACAGTCGCGCGGTTTAAAAGGTTAGATTATTTTAATGCGCGACTGCCTTGCAATCAAAAGGATTAAAAGGATAATGAAAAAAGGCGGCGCTGTTAAACGCCGCCTTGAATTTTATTCGCCGAGATCAAGCATATGGTCGCTGCAAATGACCCTTACGCCCAAGCCGTCCTCCTCGAGCCACTTCCCCGAATTGCCGACAAGACCCAACGGGTCGCAGCGCGTGATTTGGTCGCCGACCTTTACAAACGCGTAGTCGTCCGAGCGCATCGCGCTGTAATAGTAGTAATACCCGTCCTCGGCAAGGATCGCGACATAAGTTCCGAGGCTTGCGTCATATCCGACGTCGACGACCTCGCCTTTTACGGTCGAGTA
Source organism: Lachnospiraceae bacterium (assembly GCA_023664705.1). Classification (GTDB taxonomy): domain Bacteria; phylum Bacillota; class Clostridia; order Oscillospirales; family Ruminococcaceae; genus CAG-115. The sequence goes on from JAMPFE010000002.1 coordinate 202,378, forward strand.
TACGCTGTCCTTCTCGTACGCGTTGGCGTACTTGTGAACAAAGATGTATTTATCCGCGTTTCCGTATTCGTTTGACAGATCCGTGAGAAGAAATCTGCTGCCGTATATGGGGTGAGCGTACCGATCGGTTTCGGCAGCGTTCCCGAGGTTCAGCGGAACGAGCTCCGCGTTATCGCCGTCCTTATCCTTAACGGACAGCAGCAGCTCCCCGCCGTCGTAATAAAGCGAATATTCCTTGTCTTCTTCATTAAACGTGTACTCGATATCGTTGTAAACGTCGTAAACGTATACCGAGACAACGCGTCTGCCGTCGGTCGCCTCGTTTATGCCCGTCGAGCAAAGCTCGCGATAGCCGTCGCCGTTGATATCGTAAAGATACAGGTCGGCAATGATCTTATCGTGGTAAAAGCCCCAGCCTTTGTACATACCGTCCGTCTTGAGGTTCTTTCCGACGTTATAGAACGGTTCGAGACCGCCCGCGCGAGAAATGTCGAAATAATAGCCCTCAAACTCGGACATCATAAAGTCGACCTCGAAGCCGTAGCCGTCGGGCACGTCTATCTTTTGCAGACCATCTCCGACAACTCCGAGCGAACGCACGTCCTCTTTCACCATCACATCGAGCGAAAGCACGTCCTTGTCTGTAATTTCTCCGTTCGCGGCGGTCTTGACAAAATAAAGCGTATCGTTTTTAAGGGACAGCTCGTAGTTATATTCGTTGAAATCCTCGAGCAGGTAGTCCCGTTTATTCGCGAAATCGTTCACGCGTATGCACAAATGGTTGGCAATGAGCTGCTGCGTGATTATCTCGCGGTTTCCGTCGCCGTTGAGGTCGGCAAGATAAATGCTCAGCACGTCTCCGTCGATGCCCTTGCTGCAAAGGTGAGCCCAGTTGCCGTCCTCATACAATGCGGTCACGCAGTAACCCGTAACCTCAAAATCAACGTTCGGGAACTCGTCCATTTCAAACGTGCACCACTCCGCGTCGTTCTCGCGGATAACGGTAACGCTGCTGTCGACGTGCCAATCGGGCAGCCTGCTCTTGATGTCCTCGTAAATCTCCTCTCGGAAACCGCTTGCGTCGAAAACGCCGTAAACGTTGTCGCTGAGGACAAATTCATAATCGGACAAGGGATAGCGCCCGTCCGAAAGATGATTTACCGCAGAATAGCTCCCGTCGCCGTTTGACGTAAGGAAATACACCCATTTGTCGCCCTTGAGCATGGGGGTCATGTTGGAGTAATGGCAGAACTCGCCGTCGTAAACGTAACCGTTCTGGCGTATCATTATTTCCTCGCCCTCGGCGCGGCAGCCCTTGACTGCCTTGTCAATTCTGAACATATTGTAGCTGTTTTGCGAGTCAAAGATGTCGAGCAAAGGAAGCTCGCTGCTTCCGTCGGGGGGAACGCACTGGTGCGGGTCGTCGACGAACTCGCCGATGACGATAAGCTCGGAGCTGCTCGCCAGCTCCTCCAGCGTCGGGAAAACCGCGTAAGGCAAGGACGCTTCAAAAATACCCGTATTTACGGTAAGCTCCGAGTAATCGCCCGTATAGACGTACCGCGCCTCCTTTGGGTATTCGGGCGGCGCGATCGAAATGCCTATGCTCGTCGTGGTCAAAGTCCCGTTCGGCGAGTCCGCCGCGTTTGAAACGGGCGGCGTTACGGCGTTTTTGCCGTTGATATACTTTGCTCCCATAACTCCCCCGACAGCCAGCGCGCCGACGCATGCCGCCGCGGCGACGGAGCCCGTGACTATCTTCCACGCGGGGGTGCGCCGCGGCATAAGGGTCTGTTGATTGTAGGTATCGATATGCTTGGCGCCCGTTATAAGCTCGTCGTCGAGCTCGGACAGCGCCTCGAACAATTCTTCGTTTTTCATAGCTCATAGCCTCTCTTTCGTAAATATTCGCGCAGACTTTTTCTTACGCGGCTCAATATGATGCAGACCTTGTTTTTGCTCACAGAGAACTCGGCGGCTATCTCGGAAATGCCGTCGCAGTACCAGTAGCGGCAGACAAAGATGTTCCGCTTAAGCTCGGGGAGCGTGTACAGAAACTCGTTTATCTCGCGCGCGAGGGCGTTTGCGTCGTGGAGAGCGTCGGCGCTTTCGCCGCCCCCGACGAGCTCCGAAAGCTCCTCGAAAACGAGCTCCGCCTCTCCCCTGCCGCGCTTTCCCGCAAGCGTGCTGCGCCGTCTGTTTATCGCGGCGTTTCTCGTAAGCCTTCCGAGGTACGTTGAAAGCGTTTCGGGCTCGTGCGGCGGTATGCTCTCCCAAGCGTTCATAAGCGCCTCGTTTACGCAGTCCTCCGCCTCGTCGTAAGACCCGAGGATATTCGCGGCGATGCTCGCGCAATATCTCATATACTTGTCCGAGACAGCCCTTATCGCGCTTTCGTCGCGCTTCAGAAACAGCCCGACTATCTCACGGTCGGTCATCGTCTCACCTCGCTTTGCGGTTATTTGTCGACAAATCGGAGCGTTAAGCCCGTTCACTTATATACACACAAAAAAAATCCGTTTCTTTCACTTTTTTGGGAAAAATTTTTATTTTTTTTGATAAGAATGCGCCTTTACAAAGTTTTGTTCAAAATATTGTGCAAAATAACGGTTGACTTCTACAATATATTGTGATAAAATAAAAGTGCACGAAAAAATCAGAGGGGGATTAAAATGATAGACGTTAATGTTACGGGCGGAAAGCTGCCGCAGGACGAGATAGATTACTATATCGACTGCGCGCGGGAAAAGTACCCCGACAAGCACCTGCGCGCGATCGACCTCGAGCTTGACGGCGATTTTGTGAACGCGAAGTACCATTTCTCCGACGTGCCGTTTCAGCGCATCAGGAGAATTACGGGCTATCTCGTGGGAACGCTTGACCGCTTTAACAACGCAAAGCGCGCCGAGGAAAAAGCCCGCGTAAAGCACGAAATGCAGTAAGGCGTGCCGCCTTTGGCTGTTCGTTTCAAAGAAAAGTTCGGTGTCAAGCGTTTTCGCTCGACACCGAAGTTCTTTTATACCGCACGTCCCGACGACGCGCTTTATTGCCCTACATAGTGGAAACGATAACGTTTTTGCCGCTCCGCTTTCCGATATACAGCCGCTTGTCGACCATAGAGATGAGGGAATCGATGCCTTGGTGGTGATGCGGGGAGGCTATCGGCGCGGAATTGTCGACGGTGTTTTCGGCGAGGTCCCTCAGCGCCAGAGCGGCGTTCTTTTCCTCGCTGTCGGCGAAGCCGAACGTCATCGTCACCTTGACGGGCTTTCCGTCGCTCGTTATGCCCAGCGAGCTTATCTCCGACTTGACGACGCTTATGCGCGCGAAGCAATCCTCGTGGCTGCCGCGCATTACGATAAGCATTTCCTCGCCGCCCCAACGGCACGCCATTTCACCGTCGTTCGTGTTCTCGATTATAATAGACGCCACGGACTTCAGCACGACGTCGCCGCAGTCGTGACCGTAGGTGTCGTTTATCTTCTTGAAGTCGTCGAGGTCGCCCATTACGACGCAATAGCGCTCGCCGCTTTTCTCCAGCTCGTCGAAGAACGCCCAGAGGCTGTGGCGGTTGTTGAGCCCCGTAAGCGCGTCGTGCGTGGCGATGTAATTGAGCTGCTCGTTGCTTTCCTTGAGCTTTCCGACAAGGGAGGTGACCTCGAGGAAGAATATCAGCACGAACGCGATGACCATTACGAGCGTGTAGGTTACGTTGATGAAGCGCAGAATGATTATCTCGGTGTGCGAAAGCGTGTGCATATCCAGAACGACGTAAAGCGAGCCGATAGTCTCGACCATGCCGAGCACGATGACAAGCGAAAAAAACGTTATCATGCCGAACGCCACAGCCGATTTGATGAATGTATCCCTGTTGCAGTAGACCCAAAGGTAGTAGCCGTAAAGCGGGAAAGCCATGAGCGGGTAGAGGAAGAAAAAGACCTCCGTGCCCTGTATAACCGTGACGATTACCGCGTGGATGAGAATTTCGGCAAACATCGCGATTATCCAGCCAAGCGCGTGACCCTCGATATTATGCTTCATCGTATAGGTGCCCGAAATAACGTAAAGCAGCACGCTGACGACATTTATGCACACCATCATGTACAGCCCGAAAAACATAAACGTAATAAGGAAAGTCAGATGCATAAAACCCGCGGCATAACACAAAATATGAAAACCGGAGCGCGCTTCCAGCTTTAAAAGCGGTCTCTTCTTTTCCATAAGCCTATCTCCAATCATAATGGGAACCTTCCCATATTTCTTCCGATATAACTCCATATTTACACGGATATATTATACCATACATTTACGAAAAAATCAACGGCAAAAAACAATAAAATAACGCTTTTATGTTAAAAATTTTATACGATTAAATCACTCGGCAAAAAATCCGCCAAAGCTATTGACAAATTTCGTATAATGTGGTATAATAACTTTATCGTTAAAAACGATAATCATTACTATTTTGGAGGTATTTTGTTATGAAGTATGTATGTCCCGTATGCGGTTATGTTCATGTCGGCGAGTCCGCTCCCGAAAAGTGCCCTCAGTGCGGCGTTCCCGGAAGCAAGTTCAAGGTAATGGAAGAGGACGAGAAGCTCGTTTTCGCCTGCGAGCACGAGATCGGCATTATCGACGGCGTTCCCGCCGAGATAGTTGAGGGTCTGCGCGCCAACTTCACGGGCGAGTGCACGGAGGTCGGCATGTATCTCGCAATGGCGAGGGCGGCTCACCGCGAGGGCTATCCCGAGGTCGGTCTGTATTACGAGAAGGCGGCTTGGGAGGAGGCTGAGCACGCGGCGAAGTTCGCGGAGATGCTCGGCGAGGTGGTTTCCGCGTCCACCAAGGACAACCTCACCAAGCGTGTTGCCGCGGAGCACGGCGCTACGCAGGGCAAGCTCGACCTCGCGAAGCTCGCCAAGGAGAACAATCTCGACGCTATCCACGACACGGTTCACGAAATGGCAAAGGACGAGGCGCGCCACGGAAAGGCGTTTGAGGGGCTGCTGAACAGGTACTTCAAGTAAAGGCTCACGACGCATTATATGACAATCCCCCATGAAAAGTTCATGGGGGATTTTTTTACATTCTATGTACGTCAAACGCCGTATTCGCTCTCGTCGCTGCAGAGCAGAAGAATGCCGCCGATGAGGTTGCAGAAAAGCAGAACCAGCACGCAAACCGCCGTAGAGGGCTTCTGCGTTTTCATCTGATTAAGCGCAACGAAACCGACGATCGGAGCGATAATGGTGATAAATCCCACAACGATACCGATGATGATAAAAACCTTTGCCGCTGTTTTCATAAAAACTTCCTCCAAAAAATTCATACGTCAGCCAAACCCATTGCCGCCGACAATTTATTATATCATATATTTTGTTGCTTGTCAATACAAATTGTCAAAATAGTTCACAATTTCCAAAATTTTGCGAAAAAATTCCCCCGCCAAAGACGGGGGAACAATGATATGCAAGTGATCAGCCCTTGACCGCGCCAAGCGCAACGCCTTTAACGATGAACTTGGAGAGGAGCAGGTAGATGATTATAACGGGAACGACGGAAAGCATGACCGCCAGATAGTTTACGCCGAAGTCGGTCAGCTTGTCGTTGCCCATAATAGCAGCGACCATCATAGGCATCGTTCTCTGCGAGAGCTTACCCGAAAGCAGCAGCATGGAGGGTGTGTAGTAATTGTTCCAGCTTGCCACAAACGCGAAGATAGCCTGAACAGCGAACGCGGGCTTGAAGATTGGCAGCGATATTTGCAGGAAGGTCCTGAATTCTCCGCAGCCGTCAATTCGAGCCGCCTCGACGATATCCAACGGGAACGACGACTGCATATACTGCAGCATGAAGAACACCGTGGACGGAGCCGCTATCGCGGGAAGAATAAGCGGAATGTAGTTATCGTAGAGCTTTATATTGACCATGAACTCCAAGAAACCCGTAGATACGACCTGCATGGGGATCATCATTATCGCAAGGATAAACGTCGTGCAAAAGCCCTTGAGCTTAAAGTCATAAACGGTCAGACCGTAAGCGGTAAGCGCCGAGAAAAATACGGTAAGTATTGTGGAGCAGCCCGCAATGATAAGACTGTTTCTGTAACCCACCCAGATATTGAACGCGTCGGTATACGCGCCGTTCTGTATCTCGGGGTTATTAAGCGTCTTGATATTCTCAATAAGATATCCGCCCGGAATAAGGGTAACACCGCTACTGGTAATATCAGCCGAAGATCTCGTCGAGTTGATGACGATGATGTAGATCGGAAGCAGGGCGATGATCGTTATGATTATGCACACGATAAGTCTTATCGTAGAGTGGATCATAATATTCCGTCTGTACGCCTTATCCGAACTGTTATAAGAATCAGCCATAATGTCCCCCTCCTTTACTTAGACTTCTTGCGCTTTTTAACGGGCGCAGTGGAGTCTGTATTGAACTTGTAAACAAGCAGTCCGAGCGCGCAGGTCACGATAAACATGATGACCGAAGCGGCGGCGGAATACCCGTAGTTCGGGATCGCAGCCTTAAAGTGCTTATAAATGAACACCGCGGCTGTCTGGAGGTACGGGCTGATGGTTCTGCCCTCGTGGAGCAGATACGGGATATCGAACATCTGCAAGCCGCCTATCATAGACGTAATGAATACGTAAATGAAAATGGGCTTAAGGATAGGCATGGTGATCCTGAAGAAAGTGTTGGCGCCGCTCGAGCCGTCGATATCGGCTGCCTCGTAGATAGAGGGGTCGATACCGTAGATGCCGGACATCAGAAGCAGCATTGTGTTTCCGAACCACATCCACGACTGAACGAACATTACGATCAAGCGCGCCGACCACTCGCCCCTAATGAACGGTACAGCCTCGGAGATCGTGCCCCATTTCAGCAAAAGCGAGTTTACAGCGCCGTATTTGCTGTTTCCGAACAGCATCAGGAACATACCCGCGACGGACGCGGCGGTGATGATATTCGGAAGGTACATAACGACCTTAAAGAAGCCTGTACCCTTTATCTTAATTCTTACGTCGGAGAACCAAACCGCCAGAAGCAGCGAAAGCACGATCTGGACGATAAAGTTGCCCGCCCACAGAATAAGCGTATTTCCAATGGATCTCATAAACTCCTGATTGATAACGTGTCCGGCGCTGAATTCGCCCGCCTCGCCAACCAGCAGGAACTGGAAATTCTGAAATCCTACCCAATCCGCGGCGTTTGCGCCGTTGCCCTTAAAGCTCAGTACAAACGTATTTATCAGCGGATAGATCATAAAGAAAGCATACGTGATGAAAAACGGCGCTATAAAAATATAGCCGTATTTTGCGTAGCTTACCATTTTATGGCTTTTGCCGGTCGCCTGCATACTGCACACCCTTTCAAAAAAATTATTGTTAAACAATTACAATAAATGCTTATGGGAAAAATTCCCATAAGCAAATATTGTTAACAGGTTAACTTTTTATTATCGACTGAATAATCGAATTACTCTACGTCGATATCGGGGAGCGCAGCCTTAACGTCCTGCTTGAACTTAACGATAGCCTCTTCCTTGGTGCTTACAAGGCCGTCGAGAAGCGCGTTTACGGAGTCGTTGAAGCAGCCCTTGATGGTCGAATCGTACTGGGTGAGCTTGCCCTCGAGGTCGAGCTTATCCATAACCTTAACAAGCGTGGTGTAGTGGTTCTGACCGTTGAGGAGCTTGTTGCTCGTGGTAAGGCTGCTCATTACGGACTTGTTGTTTACGAAGTCGCCGGTCTTCTCTGCATAAGCCTTCATGGAATCGGCATCCTTGCAGAAGTACTCGATGAATTCCTTAGCGAGCACGGGGTTGTTGCACTTGTTGGAAACGCCGATGTAGGAACCGCCCCAGAAGTAGCTGGAGGGAGCCTCACAGAACGCCATGTTCTTGCCGAGCTCCTCGGAGCCGTCGGTCATGTTGAACAGGATCGAGCCCTCGTTGGTGGTAAGACCCCATGTGGGAGCGAAATCGCCGAGCGCGGAGCCGTCCTTAACGGACTGATACCACGGAGTTTCCCACTGCGGGAACAGACCGAGGGACTTGTCGTTCTTCATCTCAACAACGAGATCATAGAACGCCTCTGCCTCGCCCAAAACGAGCTTGCCGTCAACTACCCAAGGCTGAGATCTGTTAGCCTGGAATACTTCCCACATACCGCCCTCGGTGGACTGGAGAGCGCAAGTGCCGCCGGAAGCCTCTGCGAGGGTCTTGCCCGCTGCCTTGAACTTATCCCAATCGCTGATAAGCGCGGTCATCTCATCGGGGCTCTTTATGCCCAGATACTGCTCTGCAAGGTCGGATCTGTAAATGAATCCGCCGGGAGTAGCCTGGAAAGAGTTAGCCATAAGCTGACCCTCGCCGTTGGAGCCGTAGGACAGAGTGTAGGGGAAAGCGTCCGGGAAGTCGGACTTGGAAAGACCGATAGTCTCGTAGCTTGCGGAAACCTCGTTGTCGTAGGTGTACATCATCGTCCAGCCCGCGTCCATGATGAACAGGTCAGCGTCGCCGTCGCCCTTGATATACTGCTTGTAGCCGTCGCGAGCGCCCTCGCCGTTGTCGCCGATGCCGACGAACTTAACGGAATCCGCGGGATAGCCCTTAGCCTCAAGGAAGGTCTCTACCATCGTCTTGGTATCGGAGTTACCGTTCCAAGTAAGGATAGTAAGGGTGCCCTCCTCGGGAGCAGCCGTGGTACCCGCGTTGGAGTTGCCGCTGTCGCCCGCGTTGGAGCTGCCGCTGTTGGAGTTGCTGTTGCTGTTGCTGTTGCCCGCACCAGAGCCGTTGTTGTTGTCGGTGTTACAGCCTGCCAAAGAGAGAACAGCTGCGGAAGCTACCAGAGCTGCCAAAATTCTTTTCTTCATAGGTTTATTCCTCCCAAAAATGGTTTCTGTTCTTTACGGAACGCCGTTCCGCATATTGAACAGCCTAAGATTTATTTGTCGGGATAAATGCGGTTTCCCGACTTCATTGTTAGTTTATCACAAAATCGTAAATTTTTCAAGTGCTTTTTTGAAACTTTTTTTCACAGTCGTTGCCGAAAACGTTTTCATTTGAAAACGCTTGTTTAAAATGCCGACCCGATAAATCGAGGGGCAAAAAATTTAAATCGAAAACCTTTTATCATTTTTTCGCACAACAAAGCCGTTTATTCAAGTTCAAAAAAATTTTTTTATTTTTATATTTAAAAAATTGAAAAATTGTAACCTTTTTGTAACTTTTATTTGTGCAAAGTGCCAAAAATTTATTCAACCAATTTGTAAACGATAACAAAACCCAAAATTTGCCAAAAAATCCCCGCCTTTGTAAAGCGGGGATAATTCATCGTTATCAAACGGGGTGAACCTTGTTTGCCTTATCCGCGTGAACCGCGTCCACGCCGACCTTTCTGTCGCGCTGCTTCTCGAAGAAGCCCGGTGCCACCTTCGGGAACATCGCGTAGGTGAGGATATCCTCGACGGTGGGGTCGTCCACGTAAGCCTTGGTCTCCTCTTTCATCTTGTCGAACTCGGGTGAAAGCTGATCCGCGGGGCGGCAGGTGATGGGCTCCTCGTCTCCGAGTATCTTCTTCCGGAACTCGGGGTCGATCTGCACGGGCGTCTTGCCGTAGTCGCCCTTTACCAAGCCCTTGAACTCCTTGGTGACGGTCTTGTAGCGCTCGCCCATGATGATGTTGAACACAGCCTGAGTGCCGACTATCTGCGAGGTCGGCGTAACGAGCGGCGGGAAGCCGCTGTCCTTGCGCACTCTCGGGACTTCGGCAAGCACCTCGTCGAGCTGCTCCGCCTTGCCCGCCTGCTTTAGCTGCGACAGCAGGTTCGACAGCATGCCGCCCGGGACCTGATAGATAAGCGCCTTTGTGTTGGTGGCAAGCATGGATTGATCCATTAGCCCGCTTTCGAGGTACTTCTTGCGCAAGCCCATAAAGTACTCGCGAACCTCGCCGAGGGCCGCCAGATCGATGCCCGTGTCGTGCTCCGTGCCCATAAACGTCGCCACGATGGACTCCGTGGGCGCGTGCGAGGTGCCGAGCGCCAGCGGCGACATAGCGGTATCGACCGCGTCAACGCCCGCCTCGACTGCCTTGATGATGCACATCGAAGCCAGACCCGAGGTGTAGTGCGTGTGGAGCTGTATCGGCACCTTAACGACGGACTTCAGATCCTTGACGAGCCCCTCCGCCTCGTAGGGCGTGAGCAGCGCCGCCATATCCTTGATGCAAATGGAATCCGCACCCGCGCTCTCTATCTGCTTGGCGTAGTTCATGTAATACTCGTGAGTGAACACGTCGCCCGTCGTGTACGAAATAGCGACCTGCGCGTGTCCGTTCTCCTTTTTGGCAGCCTTGATAGCGGTCTCGAGGTTGCGGATATCGTTCAGCGCGTCGAAAATTCTGATGATGTCGATTCCATTAGCTATCGACTTCTGAACAAAATACTCAACCAAATCGTCCGCGTAGTGGCGGTAGCCGAGCATATTCTGCCCTCTGAACAGCATCTGGAGCTTTGTATTCGGCATTTCCTTGCGGAGAATGCGCAGTCTCTCCCACGGGTCCTCGTCGAGGAAGCGTATGCAGGAGTCGAAGGTCGCGCCGCCCCAGCACTCCGCCGAATAGAAGCCTATTTTATCCATTGTCGACAAAATCGGACGCATATCGTCCATGGACATTCTCGTGGCGAGCAGGCTCTGGTGCGCGTCGCGGAGAACGGTTTCGGTAATATTCAATTTAGCCATTTCGCTTCTCCTTTAGTTAAGAGTAACGACGGGAGCGCCCGTCTCGACAGACTCGCCCTTGTTTACGCAGACAGCCGCAACGGTGCCGTCCCTGTCGGAAACGATGTCGTTCTCCATTTTCATAGCCTCGAGGACTGCGACAACGGTGCCGTTCGTGACCTTATCGCCGACCTTTACCTTAATATCGACGATAGTGCCGCGCATGGGCGCGTTGACGGGCGTTCCGCCCGCGGCGGCAGCCTTGGGCGCGGGAGCAGCCTTCTTGGGAGCGGCAGCCTTGGGGGCTGCGGGCGCGGAAACGTCGCCGCCCGCCTCCTCCACGGTAACATCATAAGCGTTTCCGTTTACGGTAATAACATAATTTTTCATATTTCAATACCTCACTTTGTATATTTTTAAAAAGTATAGTTCGCGCGCTTTCTCACGGGATTCATGCGCTTTGTGCCGAACGAGCCGAGCGTCTTGGAAAGCGCCTCGCGCGTATCTTCGGCGGCTATAACGCCGTCGACCATGCCGAGAGCCGCCGCCGCGAACGGGTCGGTCGTGAGCTCCTCGCCCATAAACGCCTTTCCCGCCTCGGGGCTCATCGGAGCTATCTCCGCGCTCTCCCACGCGAAGCTTACGTCCGCGCTGTCGAAAGCCGCATAAGCCGCGCCGAAAGCCTTGCCCGTAACGACGTTCACCTTGAGCGTGGTCGCGGTGGCGTACACCTGCGCCAGCTTAGCGCAGTCGCGCACGGAGCCGCCGAGCTCCGCGGCGGAGCTTCCCTCGAAGCCCTCGGTGTTCACAAATGTGACAACGGGTATGGAGAACAGGTCCGCAAACTGGACGAAGCGCGCTATCTTCGCGCAATCCGCCGCGGTGAGCTTCGCAGCCCCGTCGGTCGCCACGAAAGCCGCCGTTGTGCCGTTCAGCGCGCCGAGCGCGGTGTACGCCGCCGTTCCGAATTTCTCTCCCAGCTCGATAACGCTGCCCTTCTGAGCGACGGCAGCCGCGAGCTCCGCGCCCTTCATTGCCGAGGAAATGGCCGCGTCGTTCTCGGAAGCGTCCTCGACAAAACCGATATCCAGATTATTGAGCGGCAGCATGGAAACAAGGCTCTTCGCCTTTGCGACCGCCTCCGCGCCGTCCTTTGCCAAAATCTGGCAAATGCCCGCCTTAGCCGCATTCTCGGCAGTCCCCGCGCCCGCGAGCTTTCCGTCCGCGTTGTTGAACGGCGCCGTGAGGAACAGCTCGCTCTTCTCCGTCGCGATAACGACGTCCGCCATAGCCGCGAGCATCGCCGCGCAGCCCGCGCAGACGCCCGTAACGACGGCTATCTGCGGAACAACGCCCGAGACCGCCGCGGAAGCCTTCATAATGTCGCCGTAAGCCGAAAGCACAGCCATTCCCTCGTTGATATCCGCGCCCTTGCTGTCGAAAAATCCGACAACGGGGATGCCATTCCTTGCCGCAAGCTCGTAAACGCGCTTTATCTTCAGCGCCGCCGCCGTATTGACCGCGCCGCCCTTTACGGAAACGTCCTGCGCGAACACGAGGACCTCCTCGCCGCCCACGGTCCCGCTGCCCGCGACCACCGAGCTCAGCCCGCCGTCCGCGGACAGAAACTTGTCCAGCTCCGTAAAGCTGTCCTCATCCAAAAATGCCGCGAGCCTTTTTCTCGCGTCGCTGTCGGGAACGCTCCGTTCCATTTCAGCCAAGGATTTTCTTACTGCCATGGTATATCCTCCATTTATTATAAGTATGGCAACTCAATGCCAAAAAAATATCCATAGTAATTATACTACTTTGGGAAATAAATAACAAGAGAATTTTTCGAGCATTTTAAATTTTTACGTTTTGCAATAAAATCATCCCAATTTTTTGGCGATTTTTCACAAAAAAATCCTCCGAAAAATTCGGAGGAAGTATGCTCTATTTACCGCAGCGGCCCTTGTCGAAAAACGCCGCGATGCTCTCCATTACGGGCTTTTCGCCGATAAAGCCGAGCTTTTTCAGCCGCTCCGACATATCCGGCAGGTCAAATCTCGCCCTGTCGATTCCGTGCAGCGTCATAAGGTTCAGTATCGCGCGCACCAGCCCGTCCGTGAAAAATTCCTCACATTCCAGCTCGTCGACAACGAACGTTTCCCCGTCGAGGAACCCCGCTATCCTACCAAGGCTTTCCCCGCCGTCCCGCGCGAAAAACTCAATTTTATCCAAATTTTCCTTATTCTGTAAAATCTCTATCATAAGCTCACCGACTTTTCCGCGATTTTCCGACAGCCGCGCGGAGTATGCGCAGCTCGTCCTTTGTGAGGTCGCGCCACTCTCCCGACTTCAGCATTCCCAGCTTAACGCCGCCGATCGCCACGCGCCGCAGTCTGCCGACGTTCAGACCGACCGCCGCGCACATACGGCGTATCTGCCTGTTCAGCCCCTGCTTGATGACGATGCGCAGGACCGTGCGCTCGGGCTCCTCGACAAGCACGTCCACCGCACACGGCAGCGTTTTTTCGCCGTCGTCGAGCACCACGCCAGCCGACAGCCGCATGACCTGCTCCTCGCTTACGCGCCCGTCGACGGTCACGCGGTAGGTCTTGCTCACATGCCTTGACGGGTGCGTTATCTCGTTCGCGAACGCGCCGTCGTTTGTAAACAGCAGCAGCCCCTCGGAGTTCCTGTCGAGCCTCCCGACGGGCACGACGCGCTCCTCCACGCCCTCCAGCAGCTCCACGGCGGTCCGCCGCCCCTGCTCGTCCGACATCGTGGTGATGTATCCGCGCGGCTTATTCAGCATTATGTAGCGCTTTTCGGCGGGCACGGCGCCGATGGTCTCCCCGTGTATTCTGATAACGTCGCGCCCCGCGTCCGCCTTGTCGCCGAGCGAGCAGGGTCTGCCGTTGACCGTAACGGCGCCCTGCGAAATAAGCTCCTCCGCCTTTCGCCGGGAGCAGTATCCGCTCTCGGCGATGATTTTTTGTATCCTTGCCTTTTCCATTTTACCCTTTCCGACGGCTATGCGTAAATGCCGAAAACCGAAAGTATTTTCTGCCAGACGTTCAGCTTTCCGCTCTCCGCGGCAACGTTCGTGTCCGCGTACAGCGGCACGGACTTTATGATTTTCCCGTCCAACAGAAACTCGATGCTGCCGAGCGCGTCTCCCTTGAGCACGTCGTTATACACCATTCTCGGCAGCAGCACGCGCCGCTCGAGCCTTGTCCGCTGCTCGGGGGTAAGCGCCATCGTCGCGCTGTCCGCGTACACGCCGACGGTGCGCCCCGTCCCCGCGACCGCGACCCTCGCCGAGCAGCCCGTCTCCAGCGGATAAGCGCTCACCTGCGTAAAGCCGTAGTCGAGCATCTTCGTATGGTCGTTCCAGTCGTCGGGAGCGTTCAGCGTCACAGCGATAAGCGTAACGCCGTCCCGCTCGGCCGCCGAAACGAGGCAGCGCCGCGCGTTGTCCGTAAAGCCCGTTTTCACGCCGACAGCGCCCCCGTACAGCCGCAGCATCTTGTTGGAGTTGTACAGCGTGCGCTTGTACGGCGGATTGCCGAACTCCACCTCCGCGGATTGACGGCAGACTATTTCGCGGAACGTCTCATTGCGCATGGCGTAAGCCGTCAGCGCCGCGAGCTCCCGCGCGGTGGTATAATGCCCCTGCGCGTCGAGCCCCGACGGCGTCGCGAAATGCGTATTCGCGAGCCCCAGCTCGGCGGCTTTTGCGTTCATCAGCTCCACGAACGCGGAAATGCTCCCCGAGACGGACACCGCAGCGGCGTTTGCCGCGTCGTTGCCCGACGGAAGCAGTATCCCGTACAGCAGATCCCGCCGCGAAACGCGGTCGCCCCGTTTCAGCCCCATGGACGTGCCCTCGACCATTATCGCCGTGTCGTCCACGGTGAATTCGCGGTCGAGGTCGCCCGCCTCTATCGTCAGTATCGCGGTCATTATCTTGGTCGTCGAAGCCATAGCGCGCTGCTCGTCGGCGTTTTTATCGTACAGCACCGTGCCCGTCTCCGCCTCGATAAGCACGGCGCTCACCGCCGAGGTGCTCACCGCGGAAGCGCCGATGTTGAATATCGGCAATAAAACCGCCAAAGCGACTGCAAAAACGATAGCCTTTTTCATAAGCTCACTCCCGTTGAAAGATATTTTCAACGGGTAGTATGCGCCGATTTTGTAAAATTATTCCTTGCTTTCGTCGAGCTTCTCCTCGGCTTTGTCCTTTTTGCCGCCCGCCATGCCCTTAAGCTTCTCGATAAGCCCGGGTATAGCGTCGATAACGCCCTCCACGGGAGAGCTCTTCGCGCCCAGCTCCATAAGCTGCACGTCGCCGTCGGACTTGATGACGATAAACGCCACGGGCTTTACGGTAACGCCCGCGCCCGAGCCGCCCGCGAACTTCTCCGCGACGGCGGTCGGCAGGTCGCTGCCGCCCGACGCGAACCCGAACGAGACCTTTGAAACGGGGATTATCGTCGTGCCCTCGGGCGAGCTTATCGGCTCGCCGATAATGGTGTTGACGTCCACCATTTCGCGGATCTTCTCCATGGAAACGCCCATAATTCCCTCGATAGGATGTGCCATAATTAACTCCTTTCGCAAACGCAATGCATACTCTTTTGATATGCATTATATTACTTCTTAATAAACTTATCAACAGCCGACTTTGCCTCGCCGTGAGCGCGGTAGAACCTCAACGCCCTGCCGAGCAGCGTAAACACAAAAGCCAGCGCCGCGATCAATGTTAGCCGCGCCTCGGCGTGACATTCGGCGGTCGTCCTCTCGCGCTGAAAATCCACGCCGATATTCAAGCCGTCAACGGGCTTCAGCGTAAAATATCCGTCTATCCAGCCCAGCGCGTTCCCGACGAGGATATTCGCGCCGCCGTAGGTCAGCGCCGCCTTTGCCGCGTCCTCGCCGCCGCAGACGATGTCGAGATAAAAATGCGATATCCTCGTGCGCTTGAGCAGCTTTTTCAGCGGCTTCCCGAGACTGTCCAGCACCAGCTTTACCACCTCGAAAATATCCCCCAGCGACTTTTTCTCCTTGTCGTCCTTCTCGGATTTCGGAGACTTTTCGGGCGTTTTATCGCCCTTTTCGGCGGGTTTTTCCTTCTCGGCATCGCCTTTTTCGGCAGCGTCGGCTCGGGCGGTCTCCCCGTCCTCGGCAGCCGCCTTCACGACCTTCTTCGCCTTTCTGTCCTTTCGGCGCGTTTTTTTCCTTTTCGCGGGGACCCTCACTATCGTGAAGAACAGATAGCTTATCCTCAAATAAACCTCGCCGCCGTAATCGAAAATGACCGTCACATTGCACAAAAGCAGCACCAAAATCACGACAAGCACCGCACCCGCTATTATCCAGCCCAAAAGCTCACCCCCAATATTCAACTATCGGGAGTTTCTCCCTCGCCGTCCGAAGCGGTCTCATCGCCCTCGCCGCCCTCGTCGTCACCGTAATTCATCGTTTCCTCGTATTCGTCGAAATCTATCTGGTCGGTGCTGCCCGGTATCGGCGGCAGTTCTTCGAGACTGCTAAGCCCGAAGCACCTTAAAAACGTATCGGTAGTCCTGTACGCGATAGGCCGCCCGGGCACGTCGTTCAGCCGCCCGTGCTCCTCGAGAAGCTCGCGCTCCACAAGGCTGCGCACCACGCCCGAGCTGTCCACGCCGCGCACTTGGTCGATAAACCCGCGCGTCACGGGCTGATTGTACGCGACAATCGCCAGCACCTCCAGCGCCGCGGGCGACAGCGGAACCTGCCTGCGCGTCTCCATTGCCGTCTTTATATACCGCGCGAATTCGGGTCTCGTCATCATCTGAAAGCCGTTTCCTAGCTTCCCTATCGTAAGCGCGCTGCCCTGCTCGCAGTAGCGGTCGTTAAGGCGCTCCACAATGCGCTCCACGGTCTCCTTTTCTATCTCCGCGGCAGCCGCGAGCTTGTCCGCCTCGATAGGCTCCCCGTGCGCGAAAAGCACCGCCTCCACAGCCGCCATTCCCTCGCTGAATTTCACTCGCCGACCTCCCCGCTCTCCCCGTCGTTGACGTTATTTTCGAGCGCCGCAAGCGCCCTCGCTCTGTCCTCGGCGGTCGCGAGCCTTATGCTCTCCCCGTCCTCCGAGATGATTATCCTGCCGTCCTTTGAAAGCTCCAGCACCGCCAGAAACGTCGCGACCTTGCGCGAGCGCGGCTGCCCCTCGTACAGCTCCCCGAGCGTGACCGTTTTCTTCAGCCGCAGGCTTTTCAGTATCGAAAACACCCCAGTGAAAACCGTTACATAGCTCTTTTCGACAACGGGCGCGGGCGGGCGCATATTGAACTCCGCCTTTTTCCGCGAGCGCTCCGAGACAGCCCCGTAAGCCAGCAGTATCTCCTCGGGCTGATGAGTAAGCCTATAAGCGTTGTCGATATCTATCTTCACGGGCGCGCGCACGAATATCGTGTCGCCTTGGTAACGCCGTTTCAGCCGCTCCGCCATGGTCTTGCAGAGCGCCAGCTCGATAAGCGCGCCCTGAAGCTCGCGCTTGAGCTGCTCGGCTTCCTCTTTCGGCAGCAGCGCCGCGGACTTTATCAGAATGAGCCGCGCCGCCATTTCGAGGAAGTCCGACGTGACCTCCATATCCGCCTCTGTCATGCGCTCCAGATACAGCAGAAACTGATCCAGCAGCACGGTTATCTCGACGTCCTGAATGTTCAGCTTGTGCTTTTGAATGAGCATAAGCAGCAGGTCGAGCGGTCCCTCAAAGACCTCCAGTTTAAAATTAAGCTCCGTCATACTCAGCAAATGAACCTCGTGATAAGGTCGAGGAAGCTCCACACGCCGTTCTCGAGGAACATCAGCGGCGCGTCCAGAACGTTGGATATCAGCAGCAGGAGCACGACAAAGTTGATTATCTGCCCGTTTCTTTCCATAAAATACACGGCCTTCGCGGGCAGAAAGCTCGCCAGAATATGATAACCGTCGAACGGCGGTATCGGGATAAGGTTGAATATCCCGAGAAAGATGTTTATTTGGATTATCTGATTAAGCCCGAGCATGATGTAGACGGCGGTCTCGCTCGTGACGGCGCCCGCCGCTATCATTATCTTATAGATTATCATCACGATAAGCGCCAGCACGATGTTCGACAGCGGCCCCGCCAGTGACACCAGCACATTCGCGGCGCGCATCGAGACCTTTCGGCAGTTCCGCAAATCCACGGGCGTGGGCTTTGCCCAGCCTATGCAGCATATGCACATGCAAATCGCGCCCATGGGGTCGATATGCGCGAGTGGGTTCAGCGTAATGCGCCCCTGCCGCTCCGCGGTATCGTCGCCGAGAATTTTCGCCGCCAGCGCGTGCGCGCACTCGTGTATCGGAAAGCAGAGAAAAATTATCACGAACACGGAGAAAAACATTATCACGACCGTGAGCAGCTCGCAGTTCCCCGCAAAGTAGTCAAATAAATACAATAAAGCGCCCTTCACTTTTGTCCTCCAAGAAACATAAAGATATACAATATATATTATAACACAAATCGCCGTATATTTCAAGTGCATTCGGAAAATTTTCCGCAAAAAAATTCTCTTCCGAATTTCGGAAGAGAACCGCGGCTAGCCGAGCTTGTCGACTATCTCGGAAAGCGCGTCCACGGAGCTTTTCAGCTCGGAAAATTCCCCGTAGTTGTCGCGGTAGAGCTCCACGATAAACGCCCCCGCATATCCGTGCGAAAACAGTCTCCGCGCCAGCAGCCCGAAGTCGAAATTCCCCCTCCCGACGGGCAAGCAGTCGCGGTCTCCGTCGCCGTCCGAGAGGTGACAGTGCACTATGCTCTCCCCGAGCGCCTCCACGTAATCGAGGGGGTCCTCGCCGCTGCGGCGCGCCTGCTTCAGGTCCAACACGAATTTTGCGTCCTCTCCGAGTTCGCGCTTCATCATTTTCAGAAACTCCAGCCGCCCCGAAAGGCAGTAATGCACGTTCTCCTGCGCTACGGCAACGCCGTATTCCCGTCCGACCCCGCTCAGCAGCCGAAACTGCTCCACATAATGCTTTGGCGTGCATTTGCTGCTGTTGATAGCCCCGTGCACCACGAAAACCTTAGCGCCGAGCCTGTTCATGCTGCCGAAAAAGCCGCGGTACAGCTCTATCATCTCCTCGACGCGCCTGTCGTAGGTCGAGAACAGGAAAACGCTCTCCATGGGCGACGAAAACGGGTGGAACGACGTCACGGTCATTCCGTTTTCGTCGCGGATTTTGCACATTTGCGAAATATAAGGCTCGCCGCCCTCGCGGACGGAATTCGCGAAAACCTCCGCGCACTTCACGCCGAGCCGCGCCAGCTCCGCGAAAGCGTCCTCGACGTGCAGAGGATACAAGGAAGCCGTGGAAACGCCGATATTTATTTTCATGAAAAGACCCCCGCTGCATTAAACAACTTCTGTTAAAATTATAACATAATTCCCCCGAAAAATCAAGAATATTTTTAACTTTTTGCCAAATAATAACCAAAAAAAGCAAGGAGATTTTTTATGGCGATAGTATTGATAAGAGCCGTTATTTTGTATATAGTGATAACGTTTTCGCTCCGTCTTATGGGCAAGCGGCAGCTCGGGGAGCTCCAGCCGTCCGAGCTCGTGGTCACGATACTCATCTCGAATATCGCGGCTATCCCCGTCGAGGACAGCTCCATGCCGATGATAATGGGCATCGTGCCTATTTTAACGCTCGTCTGCCTCGACGTCATAATGTCGGGCATTATGCTGAAGTCCGCGAAGGTTCGCAAGCTGATGATAGGCAGCCCGCGGATAATCATCTCCGAGGGCGACATCCTCCAGAAGGAGATGAAGCGCCTGCGCTACACCGTCGACGACCTCACGGAAGCCATGCGCGAGCAGCAGATCTTCGACGTCACGCAGATCCAGTACGCCATCGTCGAGACCACGGGCAAGATAAGCTTTCTCCTCAAAAAGGACTATCAGCCCTCCGAAAAGCAAGACGTCAAGGCGGGCGGCAGCACCGAAAACCCTCCCTCGGTAATTATCCGCGACGGCATCGCCGACAAGGAGCAGCTCCGTCTGCTCGGTCTCGGCGAGCAGTGGCTCACGAAGATACTCCGCGAAAACGGCGTCAGCATAAAGGGCGTGTTCCTGATGACCGCCGACAAAAACGGCAGCCATACCATTGTAAAAAAAGCGGGGTGAGCGCGTGAACAGGATAATAATCAGCGTCGTGATACTCTGCGTCATGTCGGTGTGCTGCTTCGCTTCCGTGGGGGTTGTAAACGATTTCACGGACAAGCTCTGCGCCAAGATAGACGAGGTCGAAAAGGCTTTCGAAGAGCAAGACAAAGAAAAGTCCTCCAAAGCCGCCGAGGAGCTGCAGAACGAGTGGAGCAGGTTCCTCGATACGGCGATACTCGTCAACGACCTCGGTCACGCCCTCGAGATAACAAGCTCGATAGCCGAGGTCTATTCCTTCGCGCAGGAGCAGAACGAGGAGCTCTACGCCGCCTGCGACCGCGCCCAGGCGCAGATAGAGATGTTCCGCGATATGCAGACGCCCACGCTCTGGAAAATTTTGTGATAAAAGGGAATATTTTGCAATATCACGCGGAAAAATAATCAAAAAGGAGAGCGCAATGGAAGAAAATGTAAACACAAAATTATCCCCGAGCCTGCCGATAGACATTTCACTCGACAAAAATCTCGAGAACATCAAAACGTTCACGGACGGCTCGTCGGACGTGATAACCAAAACGGGCTTGGTCTGCGGGAACAGGCTGGCGGTGCTCACCTGCGAGGGCATGACGGGCACGGACACCCTCGCCGAGCTTATCTACGGCAAGCTGAACTCCCTCGCGAACCGCGAGATAATGCCGCCCGAAACGCTGATGTCCTGCTTTTTCGAGGTGTATATGATGGCAGCCGAGCAGCTTGATTTGACGAACCTCGGCGACCTCGTGCTGAAAATGCAGTCGGGCTTCGCGGTGATCCTCGTGGACGGCTGCACGAGAGCCATCGGCATCGGCATACAGGGCTACAAATCGCGCGGCGTCGACGAGCCGTCAAGCGAACTCAACGTCCGCGGCTCGCGCGAGGGCTTTGTCGAGGTCATCCGCACGAATATGTCCATGATACGCCGCCGCATAAAATCGCCGACCCTCGTGTTCGAGCTTTCGACGCTCGGCGACCGCTCCAACACGGACGTGTGCCTTTGCTACATCTCGGACAAGGTCTCCCCCGCCCTGCTGGAAAACGTCAAAAAGCGCCTGAAATCGGTCAATCTTAACACGATACTCGAAAGCGGCTATCTTCAGCCGTATTTCGAGGGCAGCGGCGGCTGGTTCTTCTCGGAGTGCGGCACCTGCGAGCGCCCCGACACCTTCGCGGCGAAGCTCTACGAGGGGCGCGTCGGCATTCTCGTGGACGGCACGCCCTTCGCGCTGATAGTGCCCCACCTCTTCATCGAGAGCTTCCAGACCCTCGACGACTACACCCAGAAGCCCTTTTACGCGTTTTTCATACGCTTCGTGCGCCTTTTCGCGTACTTTATAACGCTTTTTCTGCCGGGAGCCTACGTCGCGATAGCCTCCTACAACCCCGAAATGCTCCCGTCGGCGCTGATACTGAACCTCGCCGCCGCCGAGCAGACCGCGCCGTTCTCGCTTATGGTGGAGTGCCTTTTCATACACTTCATGTACGAGATTCTCCGCGAGGCGGGCATACGTCTGCCGCGTCCCATCGGTCACGCGATAGGCGTTGTCGGCGGTCTCGTCATCGGCGACATCACCGTGAGCGCGGGGCTCGTCGGCGCGCCCATGGTGCTCGTCGTGGCGCTTTCGGGACTATGCAGCTTCGTAGTGCCGACCATGTACGAAAAAACGGTGGTGCTGCGCTTCATCTATATAATCGCGGGCGGCGTTTTCGGGCTTTACGGTCTGCTGATAGCCGCGGGCGCCGCCGTGATAAAGATGTGCTCGCTGAACACCTACGGCATCCCCTATATGGCGCCGATCTCGCCGTTTTCGCCAAAGGCGATGCGGGATATGCTCGTGCGCTCGGGCTGGAAGAAAATGGCAAAGGGCGACGTTACCGTGCAGAGCCTTAACGGAGCCGAAACGGGAGGATAATTATGTACAAGGAACGTTCAATCAGCACCTCGCAGCTGTTCTGTCTGCTTTTCCTGTGCCGCCTGAGCGCGGAAATAATCTACCCGCGCACCGTCTCGGGAACGCCCGCCGAAGCGGTCTTGGCGCTCATCATCGCGGAAACGCTGCGCTTCGCGCTCGCGCTGCCCGTCGTCATCTATTCGTTCAAGGGGAGCAATATTCACAGCGCCGTCTACAAGAAGAACAAGCTCCTCGGGTGGTGCGGCGCGGTATTCGCGGCGCTGCTGCTGGCGGGCGCGGCGCTGCGGACGCTTTTCAATTCCTCGCAGTTCGCCGTGAAAAACCTGCTCAACGGCGGCACGATGTGGATAATATTCGCCGTTTCGGCGATTTTCGCGGTATACGCCGCGCTGACGGGCGTTGAGGCGCTCGCGCGGTCGGGCGCGATATTCCTGATAGCCGCGGCGCTCGTCACGGTCACGGTCATGCTCGCCGATATCCCGTATATGCACACCGACGGGCTTTCGGCTCGCGGCGATTTCTCGGCGCTGCTCGGCGACATCATTGAGCGCGTGTTGCGCGGCGGCGATTATCTGATATTCGCGGCGCTGCTGCCGTATGTCAACAAAAAGAAAAGCTCCTCGGCGGGGCTTACGGCAATGCTTTTCGCGGTATTTTCGCTGCTCGGCGGTCTGCTGATAACGGTAACGAGCTGCCTTGTGCTGCGCGACATGTACGGCTTGTGCGAGTATCCGCACATCGCAGCGGCGTCGCTGTCGGACGTCGCGCTCTTCAAGCGGCTCGACGGCGCTTCGGCAGCGGTCTGGACGCTCTGCGCAGCGTTCAGGAGCGGCGTTATGCTGTTCGCCGCAGGCAGCGCGATAGCCGAGGTCTACCGCGCGGGGCACGCCGCGAAGAGGGTCGAGCGGAGCGCGGAATAGGCGTTTTCCGCGGCAAATTGACCGAAAAAGACTGCATTTAGCTGCAAAACGAGCGCGTTTCTCGGCATCTCGCTGCCCCGCAAACGGCTTCGTAATCGCATTTACGCGCAACCGCAGCGGCAGTCCGCTTCGTGCAAAATCGCCCACAAACGGCTTCGTAATCGCATTTACGCGCAATTGCAGTGGCAGTCTGCTCCGCACGAAATTGTCCGAAAACGGCTTCATAATCGCATTTGCGCACAATCGCAGCGGCAATCCGCTCCGCAGCAAATTGCCAGAAAACGGCTTCGTAATCGCATTTGCGCGCAGTTGCAGCGGCAGTCCGCTCCGCAGAAAATTACCATAAAACGGCTTCGTGACCGCATTTATCCGCAAAAGGAGTTCACAATGAAAAAATTAGCATTGATAATTATCGGCAGCCTGCTGCTGACGGGCTGCTCCGACGCCACGGAGCTCGGAAACCGCGCCATTATCCAAGCTGCGGCTATCGACTTCAACGGAAACTACCGCGTGAGCGCGCTGCTTTTCAGCGGCGGGGGCAGCGGCGGCGACACTATCGACGCCTCCCAAGAGAACGTCATAAAGGTCTCGGGGGAGGGCGAAACGCTTGCCGAAGCCATTGACAGCATATCGCTGATAGACGGCAAGAAGCTGTACATGGCGGAAACGAAGCTGCTCGTGCTCGGCAGCGGCTTTGAAAAAATAAGCGCCGCGGACGCTCTTGAGACGCTGTATTTCGATATGCGGTGCAGCCTGAATATGCCCGTATGCTGCGCCGAAAGCGCGGAATTTCTCACCGACATGCAGTTCACTGAGGGGATAACCTCCGCGGAAAAGCCGCTGGCGCTCATCGAGAACGCCCACCAAATGGGCGTTTCCCCGAAAACCACGCTGCTTGACCTCCTCGCCGACAGCGCGGGCGGGCGAGCCTCACTCCTCCCGAGGCTCGCGCCGACCCGAAACGGCAGGGGCATGACCTCTGCCGAGGACGGCAAAACCGCCGTGCTGAACGGCTCGCGACGCCTGAAAAACGGCATGCTGAACGGCTACTACGACGAGGCGCAAACCGCCGCTCTTATGCTGATTTCGGGCAAGTCGGACAGGCTTACGCTGAGCTATCTGCACAACGACGCCGAAAAGACCTGCGAGGCTTACGCCGTGCGCGTTGAACCCGACGGGAAGGACTGGCGTGTTTCCGCGAAATTCCGCACCAGAAACGGCGGCGCGCTCCCAGAGGGGGAGCAGCGTTCGGCGCTGGCGGCGCTCGTCGAGCTCGTATCCAAAGCAGCATAAACGGCTTTGTTATCGTGTTTTTGGGGGATTGAAGGCATTGACCGAATGGTCTAAAAATCCGCGCGAATGGCTTTGTTATCGTGTTTTCGGAAATTGCAAGCATTGCCAAACGGTCTAAAAAATCGCGCAAACGGCTTTGTTATCGCGTTTTTAGCGAATTGCAGGCATTGACCGAACGGTCTAAAAAGCTGTGTAAATGGCTTTGTTATCGAGTTTTTGGCAACTTGCAAATATTGACCAAACGGTCTAAAAAGCCGCGTAAACGGTTTTGCTATCGCGTTTTTAAGGATTTTCAGGCATTGACCGAACGGTCTAAAAAGCTGTATAAATGGCTTTGTTATCGCATTTTTGATAGATTGCAAACAGTGGCAAATGGTTTGAAAAGTCGCGTAAACGGCTTTGTTATAGCGTTTTTGGGGATCGCGCGCGTTGACGGAGGGTTATTAAATGGCTTTGTTATGCCGTTTGTCGGCTGTCGTTCTAAGCGCGAATTATACATTATTTGGAAATTTATGAATTTTTTCGGCCGGAAACTTGCAAAAATTTTTAGTTTTGGTAACAAATCGTTAAAATCTGTGTATTATTTTGCAGTCTTTTGCAGTTGGCGTGCAGCTTTTTGCAGTTGATTTGCAGTTATTTGCAGATAATTGCAGTTTTGTGATGTAAATATTTGGAAATATTGTAAAATAAAGTCAAAATTTGGAAATTGAGTTGACCGCGCAAAAGTTTGCATTGATTTGCAGTTAAAGCCGCCGAAAAGACACCCCCGTTGCCGTGAAGGAAGCGGGGGCTTGTTTTGCCGCACCCATAATATGTTCGGAAGCCGAGCGGAATGTGAAATTTCGTTCGGAACGGCTTTAATCTGTGCAAAGATAAAAGTTTGTGGAATTTAAATAAAGATAACAGGATGTATTTGTTGGAAATTAACAAAATTCGGAAATTTTAAATAGTTTCTGTCCCTAACCGTTGTCCGAAAAAGAAGTATTTAATATAGCGCCGATGCCGTTCGGGCGGCTGCATGGGATTTCGCGGGGAAAGCTCGCGGGCATCGAGCAATACGATTGGCTGCTTTGATTTTAAGGAGGAATTACAATGGAGGGTCTTGAGCTTATCAAAAAAATCGTCTCGGACGAGCTCTGCGAGCTTGCGGGCGCGGTTATGGGCACGAATTTTCTTGAGGAGTCGAAGCCGCTTTCCGAGTACAACGACGAGGAATATGACGGCGATTTTACGTTCAGCGAGGACGGCGCGGTGTTCGCCGAAAACGGCAGATGCTTTTATATTCTGTTGGAGGACGGCAGCATAGGCTGCGCGGACGCCGATTATTACGAGTGCGGAAGGGTCGCCGAAAATATGGTCGAGTTTCTCGAAATTTTGCTCAACACGGCGTATTGCTGGCAGAATTATTTGACCGACACCGACAAGCCGCTTGACAAGAGCGGGGTCGCGGCTTGGGAATCGAAAGGGCGCGAACAGTTCGCGAAAGTTTACGGAAACGAGCTTCCGCCGTATGACGAGGCGGCGAAAGCCGTTGCCGAGCGCTTCGGGCTGCGGATCATTGAGGATATTACCGAGGAGTTGATGCCGAAGCTTTACAAGACGATGAACCGCGAGCCTTTGTTCGCCGTTTCGATAGATGGCTGGGGCGAGCTTTCTCTTGTCGGTAAAGATTAAGGGGGATTTTATGATGAGTAATTGTCCGCAGTGCGGGGCGGCTATTCGATTTGAGGGCTTGTGTCTGAAATGCCGTAAAGAGAATGAGGAAAAGGCGGTTCTCGAGATGAGCGCCGAGGAGCTTGAAAGTTTCTCCGATGACTATGACGGAGATCGGTGCAGGCTGCCGATACCGAAAAGCTCGCTAGGGCGGTTTGGGAGAACGGGGAGCGCTTTCATTACGATGAGCAAATGTCCGCAGTGCGGGGCGGCTATAATGAGGAAAAGGCGGTTCTCGGGATGAGTGCCGAGGAGCTTGAAGAGGAGATCGACAGGCTCGCGGGCGACTTCGACGAGGAACGGTGCAGGCTGCCGATACCGAGAAGCTCGCGAGGGCGGCTTGGGAAAACGGGGATTCGCTTTCTCTTGTCGGAAAGGAATAAATATTACGATGAGCAAATGTCCGCGGTGCGGGGCGGATATAATGAGGAAAAGGCGGTTCTCGAGATGAGCGACGAGGAGCTTGAAGAGGAGCTCGACAGGCTCGCGGGCGGCTATGGCGAGGAACGGTGCAGGCTGCGGATAATCGAGGATATTACCGAGGAGCTGCTGCCGAAGCTTTACAAGACGATGAACCGCGAGCCTTTGTTCGCCGTTTCGATAGATGGCTGGGGTGCGCTTTCTCTTGTCGGAAAGGAATAAAAATGACAAATATTACGATGAGCAATTGTCCGCGGTGCGGGGCGGCTATTCGGTTTGAGGGCTTGTGCCTGAAATGCCGTAAAGAGAATGAGGAAAAGGCGGTTCTCGGGATGAGCGCCGAGGAGCTTGAAGAGGAGCTCGACAGGCTCGCGGACGACTTCGACGAGGAACGGTGCAGGCTGCTGATAAGGCTGCGCGGGATAAACACCGAAAAGCTCGCGAGGGCGGCTTGGGAAAACGGGGAGCTTGGCTTTGCTCCCGTGTACAAGGACGCGCCCGACGACGTGACCGCCGAGATGATAGAGGAGATTTTGAGTGATGAAACCGACAGCAAAAAGGCGGATAAGCTGCTTGTCTGCCTTGCGCACAGGGGCGGCGAAGCCGTTGTGAACGCTTTCCGCGAGCTGGAGGAAAATCCGCGCGAGTGGCGGAAAAAGCTGTATGTCGACCCGCACGTTTACGCGGCATACGGCGGTTGGACGTTCGACGGGGACGGCAAGGTGACAGAGACCGTGTTCCGAAAATGTTATCCCGTTGTCAAGAGAACCGCGGAAATTCGCGGAAAAAGCCCCGTAAAGCTCATTACGGCGGCTGACGGAGTGTGCGAATGCTGCGGCTCCAAGCTCGTGAACCTTATCGAGCTCGACGGAAACGACGAACGGCTGAAATTCCTCGGAATTGACGGGAAGATAGCGCTGAAGGGCTGCCTTAATTGTATCCCGTACAACGAAAACTGTTTCATGCGTTTTGACCTCAACGGTTGGAGCGAGTTCGTTCCCGAAGTAAGTGATTTCGAGGAAGTTGACGACCCCGCTTGGGTAGAGGAGTATACCGAAAACACGTTTGCACCGGCGGAAAAGCCCATGCCCGAATACTTTCCGTTTGATGACGGCAGCGGTTCTGCGGTCGGCGGTTTTCCGTTTTGGTCAGACGAATGCGTTATCAAGAACTGCCCCGACTGCGGGAAACCGATGATGTGTCTCGCGCAGCTTGGCAATGAGGTTTGCGGCTATGAGGGAAACATAATCGTCGAGATATGCCGCGAATGCAAGGTGGCTGCGGTGTTGTATCAGCAGACGTGACCGATGACGTGACTGCCGAGATGATAGAGGAGATTTTGAGTGATGAAACCGACAGCAAAAAGGCGGATAAGCTGCTTGTCTGCCTTGCGCACAGAAGCGGCGAAGCTGTTCTGAGAGCTTTCCGCGAGCTGGAAGAAAATCCGCGCGAGTGGCGGAAAAAGCTGTATGTCGACCCGCACGTTTATGCGGCATACGGCGGTTGGACGTTCGACGGGGACAGCAAGGTGACAGAGACCGTGTTCCGGAAATGTTATCCCGTTGTCAAGAGGACCGCGGAAATTCGCGAAAAAAGCCCCGTAAAGCTCATTACGGCGACCGACGGAGTGTGCGAATGCTGCGGTTCCAAGCTCGTGAACCTTATCGAAGATACTTGGCGCGTTCTTCTGAAGAACAAATCTTTGCTGAATTTTCAATCCTATCAATCTCGTCGGAAATGATTGATTGATTTGGATTGATAACTTTAGATTTATTTTCTTTGGTTTTATAAGTATGCGCCGCCGTTTCGTCGGAACTTGTCCCGATGTTTTCTCCGCACTTGTTCGGTGATTTTGGCGGTACTTGTTCCGCCGAAATGTCGGAACAGGTTTCGGGCTTCATTTCGCGTATCGCTTCGTTACCTTGCTTAATGAGATTTTCGAGCAATGCAATGTCCTCGATGACACGGAAATACCGTTTCGCGGGCAT
>JAMPFE010000030.1 GCA_023664705.1 Lachnospiraceae bacterium
AATTCAAAGCCAAAAACGCAGAATACTTCGTGCGATAGCACGAAGTATAGTGCAATTTACTGCAATCTTTTTCGCTCGTCGGGCAATTTCCATATTTTTACATAAAATTACAGTGCTTCCAGATTTTTACATTGCAAAACTGCAAATAACCGCAAAAAACTGCAAATCGACTGTAATTCACTGCACGCCGACTGCATTTTACTGCAAGAAAAGGGACAGATCTGCGTCGATTTGTCCCTTTTTAAAAAATTTTTGCAATTTCCCAGCAGCAAAAAATTCATTTTTCGATACGGGAATATCACCCCGCGCCGCCTAAGAGCGTATCTTGGTCTTTATCTTAAACCGCTTCCCAAGCCGTCTCGCAAGGCAGTCCCGCAGAGCCATGGGCGTTCCCGCGAGGAAAAGCGTCTTGTCGCAGATGACGGTCTCGGCCTTCTCCGGAAACAAATAAAAGCTGTGCGCGCACTCCACCGCGAGCGTTATCGACTTGTATGGGAACTCCGTTATCTTCTCCGCCTCGCGCGGCGCGGAGCTGTCTGGATCCTTCGGCGGCAGCTCGCGCAGTATCAGCCTGTCCTCCGCGAACTCGGCGTTCTGTATCTTGCCGTAGGACTGCTCCAGCGAGTCGGCGTTCTTGTTGAAGTACCAAATCTTCATATTGTGCGGGAGCGTTGCCAGAACGAGGAAAATGACCCCGAAAACGACCGTCAGCAGCCACTCGCGCGTCCATATCGCCGAGCCCGTCAGCAGGAAGAAAAAGCCCGCCGCGTAATAGCTCACGGTCTGGAGGGGCTTTATTTTCAGCGCGTACATAAAATCGGAGTAGGCGCGTATCCTCGCCATGGTACACTCCGTCTCGACGATGAGCCTTCCGTTGTCGGGGCGCCGCTCGGCGTTCATCTCAACGAAGAGGTTCGCGAGCTTCTCCTCGCGGCTTTGGAGCAGTTCCTTTTTATTTTTCATCTTCAATTCCCTTTATATAAGCGTACAGCTCGGTCGCCATTTCGGCTTGCTCGGTAGCGCGCGGATGCCCGTCGGTAGCCGCTCCGCCGCGCACAAACCTGAAATAGCGGACGCGCTTTTCGTTTACCTCTTCGGCAACCTCGCGTATCGCGTCCTCCCACGTCGGGTCGTGCTTAAGCACGGTGAGCAGCAGGATAAACGCCGCGTCTGGATATTTGCACATAAGGTCGCGGAGCATTCCGATATACTTGTCCTTCCACATGCGTCGGTAGTCGGGGCGCTTAATCGCCTCGGGGTCGGGATTGTGGTCGTTCTGCCCCAGCGCGATGATAACGTAATCGGGGATATACCGCGAAAAATCCCACTGCTTCAGCTCGTCATACGGGGAGTACTGTATCTTATCGTAGACCCTCGTCATTCCCCAAAGGTGGTCGGAGGTGAAGTAGCCCGTCCCGTCCAGCAGCGCGATGCCGCCCTGCGCAACGTCGTGAACCTCCGCGTTGAGCCGTCTCGCGAGCATCAGCGGATAGGAGAAATAGGCGTTGTCGGCGGCGTTGTTGCAGTGGTGGTCGTCGGGATCGCACTGCCCCTCGTAGTAAATATCCTCCACGACCTCCCCCGCGGAAACGCTGTCGCCGTAGACCTCGATCTTCAAATCGTACTTATGGTTCGGTCGGGAGACCCCGCCGTCCCCGTCGATGACAATGCCGACGAACTCTATATAGTTATGGGAAGCCATCGTCTTAACGAGCTTCAGCGTATGCGTCTTGTTTTCGAGGTTCTCCGCGAGCACGTACAGCTCGTCCTCCCGCGTGTTCTTAAGGAAGAATTTTTGCATAACGCCGTCCACCAGCGCGCCGAAATGCGTCAGCTCCTGATGATTGATATTCCTGATAACGAGCGCGCAGGACGTGCCCGTAAAGTTCACGTCTATCATCGTTCCCGGCCACACCAGCACGGGCCGCGAGGGGTCGTCGAAATCTATCCTGCCCATATATTCGAGGGCGGGGTCGTCCGCGGTTATCAGTCTCTTGTTTTCGGGTATTTCGTAGCTCATAGTCTGTCTCCTTTATGTTTCATACAGTCCGTTTTTCAGTCTGTCGGCAGTGTGCGGGCTTACGCAAACGGGTTGAAAAACCACTTGTCCGCGGAGTGGATAGTGTGGTAGACATATCTCCACGCGGGCGCGCCGCAAACGGTCGCGTTTCGGTCGTAGGTCTTTATCGCGGTCCCGAGATTGAGGAAATTCGCGCCGACCTGCTCCTTTATCATCTCGCAAAGCGTTCTCATGCTCCCTCCAAATGCGCCAGCAGCGTCGAGATTATCCCGTTCGACACGAGAAAGCCCTCCGCAGTCAGCGCCAAGCGTTCGTTTTCGATTTTGTAATATTGCTCGGGAATAAGCGGCAAAGCGCCCCGAACGCGCTCCCAAAGCTCCCTCGGAATACCCTCCGAGAGCCGCAGCCCGAGCATAACTCTCTCCTCAAATTCATCGGGAGCTTCATCGGTAACAACTTCAATTTGCCGAGGGCTGTCAATGAACCCGCGCAGATCCCGCGCCACGGCAAACCGCTTCCCCCCGTAAAACGAGTGTGCCGCCGCGCCTATCCCGAGATACTCCCCGCGCCGCCAGTACTTGAGATTGTGGCGGCTCGCCAACCCGCCCTTCGCGAAATTGCTTATCTCATACTGCGCGAACCCGACCTCCCCGAGCATACGCGCCGCCGCGAGGTACAGCTCGGCAGCCTTGTCCTCGTCGGGGAGCACGGGCGGCTTTTTCCCGAAAGCGGTGTTCGGCTCTATCTTCAGCAGATACGCCGAAACGTGCGTCACGGGCAGCTCGCTCAGCCGCTTGATAGTATACGTCAGCGAAGCCAAGTCCTGCTCGGGAACGCCCAGCATAATGTCCGCCGAAATATCGCAAAACCCGACCTCATGCGCCGCCAGAATGCCCTGCCGCGCCCGCTCGAAGGTGTGCGCCCTCCCGAGAGCGCGAAGTTCACAATCAACCGCCGACTGCACCCCCACCGAAAGCCTGTTCACGCCCGCTTCAAACAGCGTCCGCAGCGTCTCCGCGTCCATTTCGCACGGGTTGCACTCCACGGTTATCTCGGCGTTTTCGGCAATATCGCACTCCGCGAGTATCCGCGGCAGCTCCCGAGCCATTAAAATCGGCGTTCCCCCGCCGAAATAAACGGTATCGTACCGCTCATCATAATGCCGCAGATTTCGGACGACCGCGTCCGCGTACCGCTCCGCCAAGTCCTCTCGATAGCCCACGGAATAAAAATCGCAGTACGGGCATTTCCTTCGGCAGAACGGCACGTGAACATACAAGCCGAGGTCACTCATCGTCCAGCTTGAGCACCGCCATAAACGCCTCCTGCGGCACCTCCACCGTGCCGAACTGCCGCATGCGCTTCTTGCCCTCCTTCTGCTTTTCGAGGAGCTTCTTTTTGCGCGTGATGTCGCCGCCGTAGCACTTCGCGAGAACGTCCTTGCGCAATGCCTTGATAGTCTCCCGCGCGATTATCTTGCCCCCCACGCACGCCTGAATGGGTATCTCGAAAAGCTGCCGCGGAATATGCTCTTTCAGCTTCTCCGCCATTTTCCGCGCGCGCTCGTAAGCTTTGTCCGCATGCACGATAAACGACAGCGCGTCAATGACCTCCCCGTTCAGCATAATATCGAGCTTCACAAGCTTCGACGGCGCGAAGCCCATAAGCTCGTAGTCATAACTCGCATAGCCGCGCGTGCGCGATTTCAGCGCGTCGAAAAAATCGTAGACTATCTCATTCAGCGGCAGCTCATAGTGCAGGTCAACGCGCTTCGCGTCGATATACTGCATATCCTTGAACACCCCGCGCCGATTTTGGCAAAGCTCCATAATGTTCCCGACATACTCCGAGGGCGCGTAAACGTGCGCGTTCACCATAGGCTCCATAGCCTGTGAAATAAGCGTCGTATCGGGGAAGTTGGTGGGATTGTCTATCATCTTGACCGTGCCGTCCGTCATTTCGAGCTTGTAAACGACCGACGGCGCGGTCGTGATTATATCGAGATTATATTCCCGCTCGATGCGCTCCTGCACCACGTCCATATGCAGCAGCCCCAGAAATCCGCAGCGGAACCCGAACCCCAGCGCCACGGAGCTCTCGGGCTCGAACGAGAGCGACGCGTCGTTCAATTGCAGCTTGTCCAGCGCGTCGCGCAAATCGGGATATTTCGCGCCGTCGGCGGGGTAAATGCCGCTGAACACCATGGGGTTCACGTCTCGGTAGCCCGCAAGCGGCTCTGCGGCAGGCTTTGCCGCGTTCGTCACGGTATCGCCGACCTTGGTGTCGCCGATAGACTTTATCGAAGCCGCGATATAGCCGACCTCGCCCGCTTTCAGCTCCGCGCACGGAACCAACTCGGTGGCTCCCATATAGCCCACCTCGACGGTCGTGAACTCCGCGCCCGAAGCCATCATTCGTATCTTATCGCCCGCCTTAATGCAGCCCTCTTTCACGCGCACATACACGATAACGCCCTTGTACGAATCGTAGTAGCTGTCGAAGATAAGCGCCTTCAGCGGCGCCTCGGTATCGCCCTTGGGCGCGGGTATCTTGTGAACTATCTCCTCCATAACCGCGCGTATATTTATGCCCATTTTCGCGGAAATTTCGGGCGCGTCCATAGCCTCGATACCGATAACGTTCTCTATCTCCTCCTTGACCTCCTCGGGGTGCGCGGAGGGCAGGTCTATCTTGTTGACGACGGGCACGACCTCGAGGTCGTTCTCCACGGCAAGATAGGTGTTGGCAAGCGTCTGCGCCTCAATGCCCTGCGAAGCGTCCACGATGAGGATAGCCCCCTCGCACGCCACCAGCGACCGCGAGACCTCGTAGTTAAAATCGACGTGCCCGGGCGTATCGATAAGGTTAAAGATGTACTCCTCCCCGTCGTCGGCAGCGTATTTCAGCCGCACGGCGCGCGCCTTTATGGTAATTCCGCGCTCGCGCTCGATGTCCATATTGTCGAGCAGCTGCTCCTCCATATCGCGCTTAGCCACGGTCTCGGTCTGCTCCAGAATTCTGTCCGCGAGCGTGGATTTCCCGTGGTCGATATGCGCGATAATGCAGAAATTGCGTATTTTTTCAAGATATTCCATTTATTTCCCTCACTTTTCCCCGAATAACATCACGACGACCACAGCGGGAACTATTATCACCGCAAGAGCGATAAGCACCTTCCACCAAAGGCTTTTGCCGTATTTCAACTGACAGTCCGCGATGCTTTTTTCGGGGTTTTGGCTGTCGTAGTGAACGGCTATCTTGTCGCCCGTCCTGCCCGCGTTTTGCAGCCACTTGAACGTGCCCGTGTGCCGCAGCCCGACGTTATCGGTATAGGAATAGGTTATGAGATAGTAGCCCTCGCCGTCGTTCGAATCGCGGATATACTGCGCCTCGTCGATGAGCCCCATTGTTTTCACGGGCTTTTTAAAGCCTTTGTAAATGCCCGTGTGATAGGTGCAGACAAAAATTATCACGCCGATAAACACTATAAGCATCAGCCCGCCCGAGACCGCCGCCGCAAGAATGACCTTATCGTCCATAAAACCCTCCTCACGCGCTCTTCCGCTTTTTCCTTTTCAGCTCGATAGCCGCCAGCTCCGAAGCCGCGTTATAGTCAACGCCGTCCAAGCCCGAGCGGTACGAAACCCCGCCGCCCGAAAGCTCCGCGTCGGCGTGCTTTTCAAGCCGCAGCACTATCTCCCAAATGCTCTCGGAGCCCTCCCCCATGGAAGCGACCGCTTTCAGCATATGCTCCATAACCTCCGCGAAAACCGCGGCGTTATCCTCGTCGGCAGCCGCGCCCGTCCTTGCTCCTACCGCGGGCGCGCACTCCCCCACAAAACCCGTACTGTTTATCATATTTCCTCCCGTCAATCCTCATATTCCGCGTCAAGATACCACTCTATCTTTTCCAGCCTGCCGAAAAACTCCTCCTCGGTCTCCCACGTCGGCAAATCAAACGCCTTCCAGCGCTCGTTCTTCATCATCTGCCGCACGACGTACAGGTCGTTCTTGCGCTTTGTGGCGCTCTCCTTGTACTCGCGCAGCGGCGCGAACACGCCGTACTCCCCCTCCAGACGGTATATCACGAACTCCCCGAACTGATAAGCGTTCAGCCCGTTCCCCGAAAAGAGCGTTTTCACGACGGTGTTGTCCATATTCAGCGGCGTTTCGTTCAGCGTGAAAATGGCAAGCGGCTCGTCCCTCATATGCGCGCGGTCGTGCTCCGAGGCGGCGTTCTTGTACCTGCTCTCGTCATAAACGAAGTCTCCCGAAAGCAGATAATAATGGCTCGCAGGGGTCTGATAGCACTGTATCACGGTAAACCTCTCCCCGCCGTATTCTTTTGCGTAAACCGTGTCCTTCGGCTCGTAGAAAAATCCTATAACGAGCTTTATCGCGAGCATAAACACCCCCGTCGATACCAACACAATCAGCATCGGCAGGCACTTCAGAAACGCGCTCTTTATCTTCTCCTTGGTCATCGAACGACACCTCTTTGTCCCGAAATAAACATACACTGTATATTATAACATACTTTCGGGCGCTTGTTAAGTACTTTTTGAAAATTTTTACACGATTTTCACGGACGCGTTGTGTAAACCGTCCTATTCGGCGCGCGAAATTTGGTCTAAAATGTCAATTGACCGAGCCGTATTACATATGGTAAAATAAGGTGGGGATATATCAGAATATAAAAAGGGCAATACGCCCATAAAAGTCAAGGCAAATTCAAAGGGGGAATATTATATGAAACTGAGACAGGCATTAGCGGCTGTCACGGGGACGGCTGTCGTTATCGGCTCTCTGGGGACCTTCGGCGCTTCGGCAGCGGACGTTCCGCGCTCCGAGGGCATAAACGTCGCGTATCACACGCGCGACGAGATACGCTCCTACATAGCGAAGCACCCGTTCGATATGGACAGGCAGGCGGAATACGCGCAAAGCCCCGCCCCGTGGTATCCCTACCGCGCGGGCAAGCTCAGCGACACCGACCTCAAGGAGGCTCTCAACGCGCTGAATTCCATGCGCTACATCGCGGGCGTCGGCGTGCAGGACGTCGTTCTCTGCCCGTATTCCACGCAGTACGCGCAGGCCGCCGCGCTTGTAAACTGCGTAAACAAGTCGCTGTCGCACAACCCGACCTACGTGCAGAAAATCGACGCGACCACATGGGCTTACGCGAAAATAGGCGCGCAGAACTCCAACGTCGCAAGCGGCTTCAACAACTCCGCGCACTCGATAGTGCTCGGCTATCTTTACGATACAAACGAAAAGAACATCTCCGCGCTCGGTCACAGGCGCTGGTGCTTAAATCCGCCGATGTATCTTTCGGGCTTCGGTCATGTCAACGGCTACAGCGCGATGTACGCGACCGACGCGCAGATAAAAAGCGCGGACAACTACGGCGTATGCTGGCCCGCGCAGAATATGCCCGTGGAGTACTTCCCCGCCGACACCGCGTGGAGCATCTCAATGGGCTATACGGTAAGCGCCGCGGACGTCGAGGTCACTCTCACAAGGCAGTCCGACGGCGAGGTCTGGACGTTCTCCAACGAGAGCGCCGACGGCTATTTCAACGTAAACAACGAAAGCTACGGTCAGACGGGCTGCATAATCTTCCGCCCCGACGGCGTGGAAAAATTCAGCCACGGGGACGTGTATTCCGTCGAGATAACGGGCTTGAAGTCCCCTGTTTCGTATAACGTCAGCTTCTTCGGTCTCAACGGCGACGACAGCGTATTCGCGGACGGCGAGAGCCCCGATGCCGAAACAAGCGCTCCCGACGATACGGAGGAATTGACCTACGAGCCCGAAAGCAAGGAATACTCCGACGACGAAACGGGCATATCGATAACCGCCGAGCCGGGAACGTTCCCCGTCGGCACGACGCTCAGAGCCGAGCCCGTCGAAAGCGGCTGCACCTCGACGCGCTACACCTGCGACCTGTCGTTCGTCTGCGGCGGCAGCGTCTGCCAGCCGACGCGCGCCGTAAACGTCAGCGTCCCCGTTCCCGCTCGGCTTTCGGGCTGCTCAGATCTGTACGTCTATCACGTCCAAAACGGCAGGTACGTTCTCGTTAATTCCTCGCTCGGCAACGGCTGCATAACATTCGGCGCAAGCGGCTTCAGCCCGTATGTAATATCGAGCGAAAAGCTCACGGAAGACGGCGAGCCCGAGGCTCCCGAAACCCCCGAGGAAAGCGAAGCCCCCGAAAGCGCCCTTCCGCAGCCCGTCACAACCATACCCGACAGCACGGACAGCGCAGGCGATATAAGCGAGCCCACCGAGAGCGCCGAGAGCGTTGAGAGCGCCGAAACTCCCGAAAGCAGCGAGCCCGAAAGCGCCCCGCCCGAAAATCACGAGCCGAACCCCGCAACGGGCGTCGCGCTCGCCGTACCGTTTATAGCGGTCGGCACGGCGCTTTTCGCGGTAACGCGCCGCAAAAAGTAACACAAAATATCCCCCGAGGTTTAGTGTTATATCTTTAATGGACATTATAGCCCGACAGAAATTTGCCCCCGAATAATCGGGGGCATTTTGTTGGGATTGCCAAAGGCGGCACGCCTCGGGGGATAAGCTTTTATTCGCCGTCGCTGTAAATAACCGAATTGTTCTCATCGAGTATCTTCATGCCGCCGTCGTCGCTCTCGACGATTATCGTCATTCCGCTCTCGGCAGCCTCGTCGGGTATGTCCAATCCGACGACGAACGCCTCGCTGTCGTCGCCGACCTCGTACTCGGTAACGGTTCCCTCGACCTCCTGCCCGTTCCAGATAAAGCTGAACGTCTTTGCAATGCCCTCCGCAACGGCTCCGTCGGTCGCGGCGTTCGCGGTAACAAGCGACAGCGCGCCCGCGGCTGTTATCGCCGCAGCGATTATCAAAGGCTTTATCGAAAAATGTTTCATGTGTCTTTCCTCCTCAATTCGCGACAAAACGGCGGTCTTGACGTTCTCGGCGCTTTTGTCGGCGCCGTTTTCCTCGCCGTGGCATTTTTTCAGCAGCTCTTCAAGCATGATCAAAACCCCTTTCTGTCAGATATTCCTTAAGCTTGCTTCGTGTTCGGGAGAGCCTAGAACGGACCGTGCCCTCGGAGACGTTCATTTTCCGCGCTATCTCGGGCGTGCTTTCGCCGTAGAAATAGTACCTCGCAAAGACCTCGCTCTCCTCGGCGGACAGCGTCGAAAGCCCCTCGTCGAGGCAGCGCAGCGTTTCGTTCAGCAGCGCCGTATCCTCGACCGAAAAGCCGCTCGGCAGCTCCAGCTCCGATATGTCCTCGCAGGGCGGCTTTGCCGATTTAAAGCGGTCCTTAACGGCGTTCCTCGCCGACGCGGAAAGGTACGAGCGGAAGCCGACGCTCTCGTCGAGAGCCTCCCTGTGCTGCCAGAGCGCGAAGAACACGTCCGCGCACAGCTCGTCGATGTCCTGCTCGGAAAACGCCCCGCGCGAGAAATTGCGGATGACCGTGCGGACGTAGCCCGTATAGCGGTCGATCGTCTCCTTTAAAGCCGCCGTATCGCCCTTTTTCAGCTTTACGGCAAGCCGTGTTTCCTTTGTATGCATATAAAGTCCTCCAAGCGAAGTGCCGCGCGGCGTTCGTTTTTTGCCCTCTCACACGTATATACGACAAAAAAGAAAAAACGCTGCGGGAAATTTGTTAAATTACACAAAAAATTCACACGTTTTCTCTTGACAAAAAAATGCCGTTGTTATATAATTGTATTTGTACAAAGGCAATATTTAGCGCTTTTAAGCGGAAAATATAACCAAATACGGCACATTTTGTGCATTAAATATATTATACAGCGAAAGGGAGAAAATGTAAATGGATGTAGAAAGCTACCACCTTAATTTCGTGACCGAGGAATACGGCGAGGACGGCTTGCTGAAAAAATTCGCGCTGAAATACCCCGAGAATTTCAACTTCGGCTACGACATAATCGACAAGTTCGGCGAGCTCGAGCCCGACCGCCGCGCGCTCATGTGGGTCGACCTCGAGGGCAACGAAAAGCTGCTCACGTTCGGCGACCTGTCGCGGCTGTCGAATAAAGCCGCGAATATGTTCCTCGATATGGGCATAAAAAAGGGCGACTGCGTAATGCTCGTTCTCAAACGGCATTATCAGTTCTGGTACGCGCTTTACGCGCTCATCAAGATAGGCGCGATAGCCATTCCCGCGACGCACCTGCTCACCCCAAAGGACTTCACCTACCGCTTTAACGCCGCGAACGTAAAGGCGGTCGTCGCCACCCACGCGGGCAAGGTCGGGCAGTATATCGAGGAGGGCGAAAAGCTTTCCGACCACCCCATCGACGTCAATTTTATGGTGAACGGCACGCGCGAGGGCTGGATAGACTTCGACAAAGAAATCGAAAAATACCCCGATACCATGGCGCGGCAGGACACCAAGGCGGACGAGCTTTTCCTCATGTACTTCACCTCGGGAACGACGGGCTACCCTAAAATGGCGGTGCACGACCACGCCATGGCGCTCGCGCATATCCAGAACGCCAAGCACTGGCAGAAGGTCGACCCGAACGGCATCCACCTCACTATCTCCGACACGGGCTGGGCAAAGGCGGCTTGGGGCAAGATCTACGGTCAGATAGCCATGGGTACCTGCGTTTTCGTGTACGATTTCGACAAGTTTATTCCCGACAATATGCTCCGCATCATCGAAAAATACAAGATAACCACGCTCTGCGCGCCTCCCACGATGTTCCGTTTCTTCATCGCCGAGGGTCTTGAAAAATACGACCTGTCAAGCCTGAAATACTGCAATATCGCGGGAGAGGCGCTCTCGGGCGAGGTGTTCAACAAGTGGTACGAGGCAACGGGTCTGAAGCTTATGGAGGGCTTCGGGCAATCCGAGTCCACCTGCATTATCGGCAACCTCCTCGGAATGGAACCGAAGCCCGGCTCCATGGGCAAGCCCACGCCGCTGTACGAGGTCGACCTCGTTGACAGCGAGGGCAACTCCGTGCCGCCCGGGGTCGTCGGGGAGATAGTCATCAAAGGCGAATACTGCCATACCCCGGGACTCTTCCGCGGCTATTACAAGAGCCCCGAGCTCACCGACAGGGTATGGTATGACGGCTATTACCACACGGGCGACACCGCCAAGCGCGACGAGGACGGCTACTACTGGTACGTCGGGCGCAACGACGACGTCATCAAGTCCAGCGGCTACCGCATAGGTCCGTTCGAGGTCGAAAGCGTCGTCGTAACGCACCCCGCCGTGCTCGAATGTGCCGTAACGGGCGCGCCGCACCCGATACGCGGCGAGGTCGTAAAGGCGACTATCGTGCTCGCAAAGGGCTACGAGCCGAGCGAGGAGCTCAAACGGGAGATACAGGATCACGTAAAGCGCAA
Organism: Lachnospiraceae bacterium; assembly: GCA_023664705.1. Classification (GTDB taxonomy): domain Bacteria; phylum Bacillota; class Clostridia; order Oscillospirales; family Ruminococcaceae; genus CAG-115. The sequence continues at coordinate 11,395 of JAMPFE010000030.1, forward strand.
CACCGCGCCGTACAAATATCCGCGTATCGTGGAGTTCGTCGACGAGCTGCCGAAAACCGTCAGCGGCAAGATACGCCGCACGGAGATCCGCCGCAGCGATTTCGAGCACGCCGAAAACGACAAAAAATAACATGTCAACGGAGTCCGTTTTTATATGGGCTTCGTTTTTGTTTCTCTTGACTTTGAGTGCAAAAAGTTGTATAATATGTACAACATTAACTTCACATAAGAAAGGACAAACCATGAACAACAAAAAACTTAAGCTCAGCTACAATTCCCCCGTTATTTTAACATTCGCGGCGGCGTGCCTTGTCACGCTGATACTCGATTGGATAACAAAGGGCTTCACGAACCGCCTGCTGTTCGTCTGCTACGGTCACGCCAGCCTGCTCGACCCGCTTACCTATCTGCGCGCGTTCAGCTACGTTTTCGGACACGCCAACTTCTCGCACTTCGCCGGGAATATGACCATGCTGCTGCTCGTCGGACCCATCGTCGAGGAGCGCTACGGCAGCTGGAACCTGTGCATAATGATGGGCGTTACGGCGCTCGCGGGCGGCATATTGAATATGCTGTTCTTCAGCACGGGCATTCTCGGCGCTTCGGGCATCGTGTTTATGCTGATAATCCTCAGCGCGTTCACGAATATGAAAAAGGGCGAGATACCGCTCACGCTGATACTGATAGCGGTCATCTACCTCGGTCAGGAGATATATTCGGGCATCACCGTAAACGACAACGTCTCGCATTTCGGGCACATCTGCGGCGGCGTTTCGGGGCTCGGCTTCGGCGCGTGGTTCTACAAGAAAAAGTTCGAGATGATGAGATAAGGAGGAGCGCCATGACCTGTACGGGCTTCGGAACATTCACCGCCGACGGCAACTGGATAGGATGGGTATTTCTCGGCTTAGTTGTGCTGATGATCGCCTCGACAGCAGCCATGTGCCTTTATAAGGGCGTTGTGCGCGAGATAGTTATCGTCAAAAAGCGCGAGACCGTCCGCGACCTTTTCGACCCCGACCATTCGGGCAGCGAAAGCTCCTATGTCGAAATGCGCATGCAAAGCGTGGATTACCGCGTCAAGGGCAAAAAAATGCTGCACACCAAATTCTGCAATGACGGGCTTATCGGCGAGCTCTCCGTCGGTAAGACGTACAGAGTGCGCATAAAGCTTAACTACATTACGGAAATAATTTCCAAGGACGGTCTGCCTCGAACTTGACAACAGCGGAAAAATGTGCTATAATCTAATCGTGACTTTATTATATGATCGCGGTGCGCGAGAGCGCAATGAGGAAAGTCCGAGCATCACAGAGCAGGATAGCTGATAACGTCAGCCGAGGGCGACCTTAGGGCAAGTGCAACAGAAATATACCGCATGTTTGCCCTTTCGGGCAAACGGCAAGGGTGGAAAGGCGAGGTAAGAGCTCACCGGAGCGCGCGAGAGCGCGCTGCCATGTAAACCCTATCCGATGCAACACCGATTGGTGCGGGGGATAACGCGTCTGCTCGGCGCGCCCCGTTGAAAGGTGGCTTGACCCCGTCGGCGACGGCGGGGCTAGATAGATGATCATACACGACAGAACTCGGCTTACCGATAAAGTCACGTCAAAAGGCTCCCGTTCGGGAGCCTTATTTCCTTTTTATGCAAAGTATATTCCCCGCAAACCAAAGCACCGAAGTAACGCAGATGAATATCAGCAGGAACGTGTTGACCTCCTCGTGCCAGCGCAGCATCAGCACGGCAAAGTCCCCGAAAATCGCCACCAGAAACGGCATAAGCGAGAAGTCGCTTTCGCCGCTGCCGTCGTAAAAGCGCGACAGCATTATCGTAAACAGCGCGACCATCCCCGCGGAGATGACCGCCTCAACGGGTATGAACAGCCACGCAAGCTCGATGCTCGTGTGGTACACGACGGGTATCGACATGGAATACGCCACAATATACGCAAACGACAGCCACTTTTTGTCCGCGCTCTTGTGCAGCCTTATGTTCTGCACAATGTGTATCGCCATGGAAACGAGTATCATACCGTAAGAAATAAACTGCATAACGGGAATGGAGCCGTTCGTATGGACCATTCCCCCCAACAGGAGAATGCCCGCGGCGATAGCGAGGTTTCCGAAAACGTCCCCGTTGACCTCAAAATCCTCGTCGTCCTGCCGCTTCGCCGCGTCCGTGCACTTCATTACCGCCATTATATAAGCCCCGAAAATCGCGAATATCGTCAGCGCTATCATATAATAATCCAGCGTATCCAGCTTTGACATATCCGACGCGAAGCACACGATGACGCTGATAATCCTTTCCGTCGTCAGAATAACGAAATACAGCGCCAGAAACAGGAATTTAAGCCCGTTGAGCCGCGACGGAGCTATTGATTTTTTCAAGTTATCACCGCCTTAAATCGCTATGTACTCTCCCGCCGTCTGCACGGGAGCGACGTTCAGCGTAAAATCGCGCTCCTCCAGCAGCCCGCGCTCCTCAAGAAACCGCTTGGTGTGCGTTTTCGCGGTCTGCGGAGTGTTGTTCTCGCGGGACAGATGCCCGAGGATAAGATGCCGCGTCCCTCCGCGGACGAGCCTTTCCGCGAACTCGGCGCAGAGCGCGTTGGATAAATGCCCCGTATCGCCGAGTATGCGCGCCTTTAAAAGCGGCGGATAATTCGGGTTTCTCCGCAGCATAGCCTCTTCGTAGTTGCTCTCGAGCAGCACAGCAAGGCAGCCCCTAAGCGCCCGCTCCGTCTCCTCGGTGACGACCCCGGTATCTGTGCAGACGCCGTAAAATTCGCCGTTGCAGCGTATCTTATAGCCCACGCTGTCCGCGGCGTCGTGCGAGGTCTTAAAGCAGCTCACCTCGAACGAGGCGCTTTGATAGCCGCCGTAAGCGTCGTATATGACCGCGTTCTCGGGCACCTTGCGGCTTTCCCGCAGAGCGTCGGCAGTCGCGGGCGTCGCGAAAACGGGAACGCCCGTGTGCTTGATTATCTGCTCGAGACCCTTTATATGGTCGATATGCTCGTGAGTGATAAAGACTGCCTCAATGCCGCTCATATCCGTGTCGATAAGCCCGAGGGAGTTGTTGAGCGCGCGGAATGAACAGCCCGCGTCCACGAGAATACCGTGACCGCGGGTTCCGATAAATGTTGAGTTTCCCTCGCTCGAGGAGCAGATGGGGTAAATTCTTGCCATTCAGATCGCCTTTTTCACAGCGGGATCGGATACGGGGTCGGGCTCGTCAACCTTGCGGATATTCGCGCCGAGACCGCGCAGCTTGATCTCCATATTTTCATATCCGCGTTCAACGTGGAATATATCGTATATCTCGGAGGTGCCCTCCGCGCTGAGCGCCGCGATTATCAGCGCCGCGCCCGCTCTCAGGTCGGTGGTCTTTACGGGCGCGCCCTTCAAGCGCTCCACGCCCTCTATAACGGCGACCCTCCCCTCGACGGAGATATTCGCGCCCATTCTGCGGAGCTCGTCGACATAGCGGAAGCGGTTGTCGAAAATGCTCTCCGTCACCATGGAAGCGCCCTTCGCGCAGGTCAGCACGGCGGACATCTGCGGCTGCATATCCGTCGGGAACCCAGGGTGCGGCTGCGTTTTGATTGTCGTGCCGACGTAATTTTCGCCGCCTATCACACGAACCGCGTCGTCGTACTGCTCCACCTGAACGCCTATCTTCAGCAGCTTGTTGGTGATAGGCTCGAGGTGCTTGGGGATAACGTTCTTTATCAGTATATTGCTGCGGGTTGCCGCCGCGGCAGCCATAAACGTTCCCGCCTCTATCTGGTCGGGGATAACGCTGTAGGTCGTTCCGTGGAGCTCGCGCACTCCGCGTATCTTGATAACGTCCGTGCCCGCGCCGATAATATCCGCGCCCATGGAGTTAAGGCAGTTCGCCAAGTCGACAACGTGCGGCTCCTTGGCGGCGTTCTCGATAATGGTAAGCCCCTCCGCCTTGACCGCCGCCATAATGCCGTTTATGGTAGCTCCCACGGAGTTCTTGTCGAAGAATATCTGGTTGCCCATAAGCCGCTCCGCGCGGAGGTTAATCATGCCGCCGTCTATCTCGCACTGCGCTCCCAAAGCCGAAAAGCACTTGAGGTGCTGGTCAATGGGACGGTCGCCAAGATTGCAGCCGCCTGGCATGGAAACGTGCGCGGAATGAAATCTTCCGAGCAGCGTGCCGAGGAAATAGGTCGTCGCGCGCATGAGCTTCGCCTTCTCATACGGGATAGACATATTCATCAGCGGACGGGGGTCTATCTCCACCGTCGTTTTGTTAAGCATACGTATTTTCGCGCCCATTTCCTGCATTATCTGTAAGGTAATGGTAACGTCGCTGATATTCGGTATATTCTCAATAACGCAGGGCTCGTCGGAGAGGATAGTCGCGGGGATTATCGCGACAACGGCGTTTTTCGCGCCGCTGACAACGACCTCGCCCGAGAGCCTCTCGCCGCCCTTGATCACATATTTCTCCAAAAAAACACTTCCCCCTGTCTCTGCGGAAAGACAAACGCGCGAAAACCGCGGAGCTTTTTCCTCCGTAAGACACTTCATTCAAATTTATATATGTATCAAACTATAAAAGTATTGCTGTTCAATCATACAAGGTGAGTACACTCACACTTTTATATTATAGCATACTTTCCCCCGATTTTAAAGCCCAAAATCGAAAAAAAGCCGTTCTTTTGATTTTTTTGTGATATTTAACTAAAAAACGCTTATAAAGTATAATAATTTTTCCGATATATGGCAAAGGCGGGCTCTCTCCTAAGATATTATTAGCCGAAAATCCGTTTTTAACCTTGACAAACGGAGAAAATTGTGATTTAATTATATTGTACGATATTTTTTGAAAGGAAAATCCGAAAATGGCAAAATTAAACGAAAATTTCTTTAAGCTGAAGAAAAACTACCTCTTCATCGAGATAGCAAAGCGCATCAAAGCGTACTCCGAGGAGCACCCCGAGGAAGCCAAGCGCCTTATCAGAATGGGCATCGGCGACGTTACCCGCCCGCTCGCGCCCGTTGTCGTCGAGGCTATGAAAAAGGCTGCCGATGAAATGGGCGTCCGCGAGACGTTCCGCGGCTACGAGGACTCGGGCGCAGGCTACGATTTCCTGCGCGAGGCTGTCTCGAACTACTACAAGAGCTTCGGCGCGGACGTTTCCGCCGACGAGATACGCATTTCCGACGGCGCTAAATCCGACTGCGGCAACATTATCGACGTCTTCGGCAGCGGCAATGTCGTCCTCGTCGCCGACCCCGCTTATCCCGTTTACGTCGACTCCAACATCATGAACGGAAACGACGTTATTTTCGCGGACTCCACCGAGGAGAACGGCTTCGCGGCAATGCCCGACAAGAGCGTCAAAGCCGACCTCATCTACCTCTGCTCCCCGAACAACCCCACGGGCTCCGTTTACAACACGGCGCAGCTCAAGGAGTGGGTGGACTACGCTCTCGCCAACAACGCCGTTATCATCTACGACGCGGCATACGAAGCGTTCATCACCGAGGACAATATCCCGCGCTCTATCTACTGCGTCGAGGGCGCGAAAAAGTGCGCCATCGAGATATGCTCGCTCTCCAAGACCGCGGGCTTCACGGGAACCCGCTGCGGCTACACGGTAGTCCCGAACGAGCTTATCCAAAAGGACAGCTCCGGCAATGACGTTAAGCTCGCCGAGATATGGGCGCGCCGACAGGGCAGCAAGTTCAACGGCGTTTCCTATCCCGTTCAGCGCGGCGCGGAGGCTGTGTTCACGCCCGAGGGGCAGAAGCAGTGCAAAGAGAACATCGCGTATTATCAGGAAAACGCGCGCGTTATCGCCGCGACCTGCGACGAGCTCGGCGTCAAATACACGGGCGGCGTGAACTCCCCGTACATCTGGCTGAAATGCCCGAACGGCATGGGCTCGTGGGATTTCTTCGATATGCTGCTGACGAAAATTCAGGTCGTCGGCACCCCGGGCGCGGGCTTCGGAAAGAACGGCGACGGCTGGTTCAGGCTCACCGCCTTCGGCACTCACGAGGCGACAAAAGAAGCTATGGAGAGACTGAAAACGCTCTTGAAATAACAAAAAATAAGAGCCCGTTTAACGGGCTCTTTTCTTTTGTTTAAATCGCCGTGAACATACTCATCGCGGAGATTATTTCCTCCTCGGTCGAAGCCGTAAAGGTCACGGAGCACATATATGTGTCCCTGCTCAGCGGGATAAGCTTCTGATACAGCACCTGCCCGTTGCTTTCGAGCCTTGAGCTCACGCACGGCGCGCTGCCGCCGATAAAGCTTACGGTCGTCTTTTCCACCTCGACCTTTTCAATGCCCTGCGCCGTGAAGCTCGACCTGAGCCCCTCAATGGAAAGGTCGATATATTCGTCGGCAGTCAGGGAATTTCCGTTGTTTGTAACGTTAAGGTTCTCGACAACGATATTCATATTCAGCGCCTTTTCCGTGTTCGCCATCAGCTCGTAGAGAATGGCGTTCGTCTCCAGCGCCGCGTTCGCGTTTGCGTCGGACATATCGGAAATGCCGTTGTACTGCGCCGCGAGAACGCTCTCTTCCACCGGCGTCCATTCGTCCGTAAACTCCGCCTTAAGCCCGATAAGCGGGGAGGTGTAGGTGTTTCCGTCCCACACACCGTGAGTGAACGCGCCGCTTACCTCGGGCGTGCTGCTCTCGGGAGCGGAGGAGCTTTCGCTCTCCGTGCTCGTTGAGCTTTCGGTCGAGCTTTCCGAAGAGCTGCTGCTCTCGGACGAGGTTGACGAGCTGCTCTTTGTCGACGACGTGGACGACGTTGACGAGCTCTCGTTGGAGCTGCCCGTGGACGTGGAGCTCACGCCGCTGTTGTCGCACGCGGCGGTGAGCATTACCGACGCGCACACAAGAATAGTCAAAATTTTCTTTTTCATAATAACTTCCTTTCAATACCGTGTTTATAGGTGTTTATATCCTATATATACAGTATAAACAATTTGATATGGTTTGTCAAGGGGTTTTTGAAAAAAATTCGCAAAAATCTCCCCCGTTAAAAGGGGGAGATGATAACAACCGCAAATCACTTGATAACGCGGACCCCGACAACGTTCTCGACAGCCTTAAGCTTTTCGGCAATGCCGTCGGTGTTGCCCGAAACGTCGAAGCAGGTATACGCGTAGTCCTTCTTGGACTTGTTCTGGGAGTTCTCGATGTTCAGACCCGCCGCCGAAATAGGCTCGGTAACGGCGTTGATAACGCCCACCGCGTTCTTGTGGATAACGCAAATTTTCGCGTCGCCGGTTATCGGCATGCTCATATTCGGCAGGTTTACGGAGTTCTTGATGTTGCCGTTTTCGATGTAATCGACAACCTCTTGAACCGCCATAACCGCGCAGTTGTCCTCGCTCTCGGGAGTGGACGCGCCGAGGTGCGGCAAAGCGATAACGCCCTCGTGCCCGATAAGCGCGTCGGTCGCGAAGTCGGTGACATAGCAAGCCATGCCGCCGTTGTCGAGCGCGTTTATAACCGCGTTCTCGTCGACAAGCGCGTCGCGCGAGAAGTTCAGCAGGCGCACGCTCTTCTTCATCTGCGAGATAGCCTCCGCGTTTATCATGCCCTTGGTCTCCGCGGTCGCGGGAACGTGGAGCGTGATATAATCGCACTGCTCGAAAATCTCCTTGTTGGACTTCACGTAGTGCACCTTGCCCGAAAGCTTCAGCGCGTTGTCAACGTTAAGGAACGGATCCGCGCCGTAGACCTCCATGCCGAGAGCCGCCGCCGCGTTCGCCACGAGCACGCCGATAGCCCCCAGCCCGATAACGCCGAGCTTCTTGCCCATAATCTCGGGGCCCACGAACTGGCTCTTGCCTTTTTCAACGAGCTTTCCGACCTCGTCGCCCTTGCCCTTGAGGGTCTGTATCCAGTTCATGGACGCGGGCACCTTGCGGGAGCTCAGCAGCAGTCCGCAGATAACCAGCTCCTTAACGGCGTTGGCGTTAGCCCCCGGGGTGTTGAACACCACAACGCCCCTCTCGGAGCACTTGTCAATCGGGATATTGTTCACGCCCGCGCCCGCCCTCGCGATAGCGAGCAGGTTGGAGCCGAGCTCCATATCGTGCATAGCCGCCGAGCGCACCAAAATCGCGTCGGGGTTCTTCACGTCGTCGCCGAAAGCGTATTTGCTCTTGTCGAGCAGGTCCGTGCCGCAAGCGGCTATCTTGTTAAGCGTCTGTATATTGTACATAATTCTCTCCTTACTTTTCTATCGGGGTAACAACGGGCTTTCCGTCCTTGTCGAGCAGCACGGTAAGACCGCCCGCGTATCCCGACGCGTGAAACACGTAATTCACGCCCGTCTCCATATCGACCAATATCTCACACAACTCCGTCGAGCCCTGCGTGTAAACTATTTTAAATCTTGTCTTGTCAGCCATTGCCGCCTCCTAAAAATCAGCCCTTTGACATCTCATCACAGTAATTTTTCAATATCATCGGGAGCTACAAAATCCGTATCCGTGCCGTTTGCTTTTTCGATGTCGCAAATATAGCCGCGCGTCAGCACGTCGACAATATAGGCTGTTTCGCCTGTTTTCAGCAAAATTTTGTCAAACAGTTTAAGCCCTACCATTTTTTGCTCACCCTTTCAATCGATATGCGCGGTCGTCAGCCGCAGCTCGCCCTTGACCTTGTCGTTTATCCAAGCCGTCAGAACATTTGCTTTTCTTCCGTTAGCCCCGATAATCTCCATTACATATTCATACAAGTCTCCGTCACAAACGGTTTTCTTATATTTCAACGCCCCTACGTCAAGGTTTTGACGAATGTTGGAGATAAGCTCCGAATAATTTTCCTTTGTGTATCCGAGAGCCTCACGGAAAGCCCGCGCCTTGTCCGGCTGCTTTACCGGGTCGAGCGCGTATTCCGTGAACTTCTCGGGCGGAATGTTCACGGGGAGATCTTCTAACTCCATTATATCACGCGCACTTAAACTTGTCAAGCCGTCATCCGTTCTCCCGCTCGAACTTCTTCATAAACTCCACGAGCTTCTCCACGCCCTCGATAGGCATAGCGTTGTAGATAGAGGCTCTCATGCCGCCGACGGTACGATGACCCTTGAGGTTCTCAAAGCCCGCCGCCTTGGACTCCTTGACGAACTTCGCGTCCAGCTCCTCGCTGCCCGTAACGAACGGCACGTTCATCATCGAACGGTCCTCGGGGCGAACCGTGCCCTTGAACAGCTTGGACTGATCGAGGAAATCATACAAAATCTTGGCTTTCTTCTCGTTGTGAGCCTTCATAGCCTCCAAGCCGCCCATTTTCTTTATCCACTTGAACACCTTGCCGCAGATATAGATGCCGTAGCAAGGGGGAGTGTTGTACAGCGAATCGTTGTCCGCCTGAGTTTTCCACTTAAGCATGGTGGGAGTCCCGGGCAGCACGTCGTCGGTAATCAAGTCCTCGCGGATAATCGAGATAACAACGCCCGCGGGACCCACGTTCTTCTGAACGCCGCCGTAGATAACGCCGTACTTGGTAACGTCCACGGGCTCGCTCAAAAAGCAGGAGGAAACGTCCGCAACGAGTATCTTGCCCTTGGTGTTCGGCAGCGTCTTGAACTTCGTACCGTAGATAGTATTGTTCTCGCAGATGTAAACATAATCCGCGTCCTCGGGAATATCGAGGTTTGAACAGTCGGGGATATACGAAAAGGTCTTGTCCTCGGAGGAAGCGACCTTAACAGCCTCCCCGTAGAGCTTCGCCTCCTGGAACGCCTTCTTCGCCCACTGCCCCGTAACGATGTAGGCAGCTTTCTTGTTCTTCATCAAATTCATCGGCACAGCCGCAAACTGCTGCGAAGCGCCGCCCTGCAAAAACAGCACCTTATAGTTATCGGGGATATTCATCAGCTCGCGAATATCCTTTTCGGCGGTCTTGATAATATCGTCATACGCCTTCGAGCGATGCGACATCTCCATAACGGACATACCCGTGCCGTTGTAGTCGAGCATCTCGTCGGCAGCCTCTTTCAATACTTCCTCGGGCAGGACAGCGGGTCCCGCGCTGAAATTGTAAACTCTCATTTTGTCTCCTCCTGTAAAAAATTACCATTTTTATTCAGGGCACAACAGCCCACTGTTTCTATTATATGACATTTTGCACGATATGTCAAGACAAAAAATCCCCAATACAAGAAAATTGTTAAATTTTTGTTACTTCAACTAAATGAAATATCGCGTATACGGTGGATTTGTACAAACTTCCGTTATAATAACCATAAGGGAAGTGATAAAATGACCTACTACGAAAACCTCCGCGTAATACGCGAGGACAGAGGCTACACGCAAAAGCAGATAGCCGACGTCCTGGAAACCACCCAGCAGTACTACTCCGATTACGAAAACGGCAAGCGCGATATCCCGATACGCGTCTACATCAAGCTGTCCGATTTTTACAACGTCACGATAGACTACCTCGCGGGCCGCCGCGCGGAAAACCCCGACGAAACATAAAAGGGAGAGCCCGAAAGGCTCTCCCTCATTTTTATCTATTCGGCAGTCCCGAAATTACTTGCTCTTTCTCTTAAGAACCGCAACGGTCACAGCCGCGCCCGCAAGAACAACGGGAGTAATGCCCAGCGCGATACCCGTAGCAACGTTCGTCTGCGCGCCGCTCTCCGCCTTCTTGGTCACGAAAGCGTAAGTCGAGAACTTATCGGAGCTTATCGTGATAGTCGCGGGATCGTCGTCCTTATCCTCAAGGATTTCCGCCTTGCCGTCGTGCTCGCGCGCAAGAGCAACGTTCTTGCCCTGCATCGAAGCGGGAACGGGAAGCGTAATAGTAACCTCCGCGCCCGTCTCGGTCAGGTTCTTCTTCGCCTCGCCGAGAATAGCCACAAGGTTTATCTCCACAGCCTCGCCTATCTCATATTCGCTGCTGAAAGCGTCGGTAATGGTCTTAACAGCCGCCTTAACCTCCTCGGTCTCGGGAGCGCTGCTTACCTGAACTGCGACCTCAACCTTAGCGTCCGCGCCCGCCGCGGCGATCTCCTCCGCGGTAAAGGTTTTCTCGGTAAACGCCTTTACAGCCGCCTCGTCCTTGCCGACGATAGCCTCAACGGTCGCCGCCTCGACCTTAACCTCCGCGGGCTTATCCGCGCCGGGCAGCTCCTTAATGGTCACATCGGGCTTCACTTCCTCGGTCTTGGAAGTCGTGTCGGAAGAAGTGCTCGAAGTGGTGCTGCTTGTGGTAGAAGAGGTCGACGGAGTAGAGGTGGAAGTAGTGGAAGAAGTCGTGGGCGTAGAAGAAGTCGTAGGAGTGGAAGAGCTCGTCTCGGTGCTCGTAGAGCTGTTTCCGCTGTCCGTAGAACCGCTGTTATCGTTGCCGCCCTCGTCATCGCTGCTTGTGTCGTCGCTGCTCGTAGGAGGAGTAGTTCCGCTGTCACTGTCGCTGTCGCTCGAAGAAGGATCTCCGCCGGGAGTGTTCGGCTTGCTGAAGCTTATGCTAAGAGTTACAGCCTTTTCGGGCATTTTAAATGTAAATGTATTCTTTGTCTCACTCTCTTTAACGGTAGTACCCTCCACCAAAACAACTGTCTTTTCGGAGTCCTCTTTAACCGTAACAGCAACCGTAACGGTCTTGCCCGCTACTACGTTGCCGCCTTTTGTAATCGCCGTACCGTCAACGCTAACCGCAACAGTTCCGTCTGCCGCATCTACGTCGTTCCAGCTCAAAGCATACTCGGTCTTCGCAGGAGGATTTACCTCCGCCTCTTTCTCAACTACCTTAACAGTAAATGTTATGGTGCTCGCTTCACTCTCTTCATCGCTCAATTCGATTGATCCGTCAGTAGCCGAACCGTTAGAAATGTCAAGCGTTGCACTGCCGCTCTTTGCATTTTCAAGAGATGCGAATTTAGCCGAAACAGTTACCTTTACCTTACCTGTATAACCCTTGGAAACAGAAACATTTACGGTAGTTTTAGTCGTTTCATCAAAAGCTGCCGAAACCCCTGTAACATCGCTGCTATCCACAGCCTCTACATTAACCGTTCCATCTGTATATTCTGTAACTGCCGCCGCAAACGCAACAATCCCCGACCCAACTATATCAGCCACGGGCGCGGCGTTCGCGCCGAGCAGCACCGTCGCGGCGAGCACGCCGCTAAGTATCTTCCTATTTTTCATAAAAAAATCCCTCCATAAAATATAATTTTTTCCCTTGGAACGTCTCTCGATATTCCGAAAATAATTATATCCCCAAATCCCCCCGATGTCAAGCGAAATCGCGCTATTTCGTTCCCTTGCACAAATAAAATCGCTCCCCCCCCCCCCGAGCCGTCAAAACGTCACACAATATTTCACGTACAAAAACATTTTCCAATTTTCGGCAATCCCCTTGACAATACAAGCGGTAATATGTTAAAATAAATATACAAAACGAAAGGCGGTGGGCATGTGACGGGCTTTATACTTTTGGTAGCGGTAGTACTTATAATGTGCGTGTTCTCCGACCGCCTCTCGGGCAAGATCGGCGTGCCCGCCCTGCTTATTTTTATCGGCGTCGGCATCTTCTTCGGCTGCGACGGACCGATAAAGATACCCTTCGAGAACTACGAGTTCGCCTCCTACGTCTGCGACACGGCGCTTATCGTCATAATGTTCACGGGCGGCTTCTCCATGAACTGGAAGTCCGCCAAGCCCGTGATCGTCAAGGCAGGGCTGCTGTCAACGCTCGGCGTCGCCGTAACCGCCCTCGTGACGTGCCTGTTCTGTCATTTTGTCCTGCAATTCGGCTTCGCCGAGAGCCTCCTGCTCGGCTCGGTCGTAAGCTCCACGGACGCGGCGTCGGTTTTCTCCGTGCTCCGCTCCAAAAAGCTGAACCTGAAAAACGGGCTCGCGCCGCTCCTCGAAGCGGAAAGCGGCAGCAACGACCCATTCTCCTATATGCTCACGGTCATCTCGCTTTCCCTCCTCACGAATAAAACCGAAACGCCCATTCCCCTCCTGATCCTCGGGCAGCTCGCTTTCGGCATTATTTTCGGCGGGCTCGTCGGGATACTCGGCGCGTTCGTCTCCAAGCGCTACAAAGCCCAGACGGAGGGCTTCGAGTGCATATTGTTCCTCGCGTTCGCGCTTTTCGCCTACGGCTTGTCGTCAATGCTCGGCGGCAACGGCTACCTGAGCGTATACATAGCGGGCGTTATCATTGGCAACGCCAAGACCCCCAAAAACGAATACAAAGGCAGATCCCCCATTAAAAAGCTCCTCAACAACGCCATGGGCATCACCCTCAACAACAGCGGCAAGGGCATCGCTCCCCCCGAGGCGGTCGTTTTCCTCAACGGCGTCACGGGCATCTGCCAGATAGCGGTATTCTTCCTCTTGGGCTTGCTCTCCACGCCCTCGCAGTTCGGCGAGAGCATTCTGCTCGCCGTACCGATATATCTCTGCCTTACGCTCGTCTCCAGACCCGCCGCCGTCGCGATCTTCGGCGGAAAGTCCCCCCTCCCCGACAGGCTGTTCGTCTCGCTTGCGGGGCTGCGCGGCGCATCGTCCATCGTTTTCGCTATCCTCGCGATAGTAAGCGGCGCTCCCACCGAGCACAACATTTTCAACATCGTTTTCTGCATCTGTCTGCTTTCAATGCTCGTGCAGGGCACTCTGCTGCCCGCGGCGGCGAAAAAGCTGAACCTCATCGACGACGAGAGCGACGTTCTCAAAACGTTCAACGACTACCGCGAGGACGACCTTATGACGATGATGCGCATGTTTATTCCCGAAAACCACAGCTGGCAGGGCAAAAAGCTCAGCGAAATAACCCTGCCGACGGGCTCGCTCGCGGTAATGATACGCCGCGGCAAGGAAACGCTTATCCCGCGCGGCGACACGGTCATCGAGGCGAACGACAGCGTTATACTGTCCGTGCCGCCCTACAAGAGCGACCGCATCGATAAGAGCCTGAAGCTTCGCGAGATACCGATAAACTCGCATCACATCTGGCGGAACTCGCAGATACGCGAGCTCAAGCTCCCCAAGCGTCTGCTTATCGTGATGATAAAGCGCGGCGAGGAGAGCATAATCCCCTCGGGCGCGACCACGATACTCAAAGGGGACATAGTGGTCGTCACCGACACGGAGACAGTTGAAAGTTGACAATGTACAGTTGACAGTTAGTTGCAGAAATCAAAATTTAACGCAGCTCCCTTACCCAAGCGTCGACAGCGCAATTTAAGTCCGCATTTTGAGAGGAGCGGAAAGCCACTGCGTTTGCGGCTTTGGTTTGGCAATGCGCGTTTTTGCCCTCGGCAACCGAAAAATGCGGAAAAGGGGGAGTGGGAGAGGG